>CAWJBZ010000001.1:0-66873 GCA_963841325.1 uncultured Candidatus Saccharibacteria bacterium
TTGACGGTAATTACTGTTTGCTGTTCCATATATACTCACAGTATATACCTTAAGTCTATACCTATAAACATTACTATGATAAACATACAACTCTTGAAAGATAACGAAAAGCATTGAAGAACGAATATTTTTCATCGGTTCTTCAAAATAGTAAACCTCAAATGCTCGGACTTATTTCTGTCTCAAAAGAAAGATTAAAAAATATACTATCTGGCTTTAGTTTACCATTTTTTTTCTTCCCACTCTTCGTCTTCGCCTTCTTCCCATTCATCTTCTTCTTCGAATATCATGTCGCATTTTCACCTCACTTAAAACGTTTTTATGCTATCGTATCACCGCGGTAGTTTAATACATTTAGATTCGTCAACTGTCGTTAATACTGGAGAATATTTACCCAGAATCAAACATGCTTCATGCCAATAACCCTTATTTCAAAAAGGTTATAGGAGATGTATCCAAAGACATAGAAGCCGGATTGCCATTAGGTGATGCCTTTGCCAAATATCCTAACGTTTTTTCAGATGTTTACGTCAATATGGTTCGAGCAGGTGAAGCTGGTGGTATTCTGGATGAAATTTTTAAGCGTTTGGCTTACCAAGCTGAAAAAGATGCTACTATCCGTAAAAAAATCATGGGTGCCATGGCTTACCCATTGGTTATTTTAACCATTACGGTGATTGGTTTCTTCTTTATCATGACCTTTATTATCCCAAAACTAGGCAACATTTTTACCCAACTGGGCGGACCTCATGCACAATTACCGATCTATACCCGCGTTCTGTTGGGTATTAGCAATTTTTGTATTGGTAGTGGCGTGATGCGTTCGATCCCCGGCTTGAGTGTATTACCGCTAATCAATCGGTTGCCCAATCTGTTGTTCATCATTTTTGTGGTTGTTATTATTACAATTTATACACTGCGCTACATTAGGACTCCAAAAGGGAAAATGCACTATCACGCTTTACTTTTAAAAATCCCGGTGCTCAAGACTATCATTATCAAAATATCGGTGGCCCGTTTTGCTCGAACTTTTTCATCATTGACCTCTTCGGGTGTAACCGTGTTGGATGCTTTGGATGTTACCGGTAGTGCGCTTGGCAATAAAGTCATTGAAGCTGAGTTAACCGCTGCTGCCAAGGAAGTAAGAAACGGCCGTCCGCTTAGTGAGCCGCTCAGCAAAAGTAAATTATTTCCACCGATCGTTTCGCAAATGCTGGCAGTAGGTGAAGAAACCGGCCAAATCGATACGATACTAGTGAAGATCGCTGACTTCTACGAAGAGGATGTGGACACTGTGATTGATTCTTTAAGCTCCATCATCGAGCCACTGATGATTATTGTTTTGGGTAGTGTCGTTGGACTGATTGCGGCTAGTGTGATGGGACCGATTGCTACTCTAAGTCAGAAAATTAATCCCAATGACTAATAAAGATCGATTAACAAAGGTTGAACAAGTTAGGACTAATCCTTGACTAGATTCAGCTTATGGTTATAATCAAGTCAGATACTGATACTTCTCTGGGAACAGGGACAATAAGTATCATCGTTACCAAAACGATTAAGAACAATTTAATTATAAGGAGGGTGGGCTCTAATGATCTCACTTAAAAAACAAAGAGGTTTCACGATTGTGGAACTGTTAATCGTCATTATTGTCATTGGCATTTTGGCAACGCTGGTCTTAGTGACATATGCTGGAGTACAAGCGAAAGCTCGCGATTCCAAGCGACAAACAGACATCGACGCAATCGATAGTCACCTCGAAACATTTTATGCACAGTACGGTTTTTACCCGACGCTGTGTGACTTACAGACTATCGGCTCCGGATTCGCAGCCAACTGTAACACCGGTCCCGGTACTACCGTAGCAGCCAGTTTTGTTGAGACCTATTTGCAGGGTCTTGACCCAGCTGCACTACAAAGCCCAATGGGCAACAGTACCACGGGTGGTATTGCGGCAGCCGCTGCAGACAGTGGTGGTTGGGCTTACGGTTATGTAGCTAGCGGTACTGGTTGTACTAACACTGCCGCCACAACAATTTCAAGTGGCGCTCCATCAAACAATGGTTGTACGGCTTTTACGCTGACAGCTGATTTGGAAAGTGGTGGAACCTGGTCGAAAAACAGCCTAACCTAAACCTTGTTTTCTGATAAAACAAGCAAAAATTCGGGGCTTTTGCCCCGGTTTTTGTATAATAAAGCTTAACAACTATGACCCAATCAACAAACACTGCCGGATTTACCATAATTGAGCTGATTATTACAATCGTCGTTTTCGGTTTGATAGCCGCTGGCATAGCTGAAGTTTTTGTTGGTGTTACAAATGTCCAACGGAATGCTAATTACCTAGAAATCGCTACTACCGCTGCTCAGTCGGAAGTGGAATCGCTGCGTAATAACAATTACGATCAGTTGCCCAACGGCCAAAATATCAATTTTACTAGTCAATTACCCAGTAATCTGCCTAAACCCTGTAGTGGTACGGTAGTTATTAGTCAGCCGGTTGCTGATTTGAAACGGGTGGATGTTACTGTTACCTACAACCAGGATGGCCACACCCAAAGCGTCGTGCTTAGTTCACTAATTGGCATTATTGGTATAGCACAATGAACAAATTAAGAGGTGCTGGTTTTACTATAGTTGAGTTACTAATTGCCATTACCGTAAGCGTGGTGCTGATGTTGGCGGTGATGGGATTTATGACTAATGAGATTGACCAGAGTACTGTAGCTTCTGCCCAGGCTGCCCTATTAAGCCAGGCTGGGGTTGGTCTAAACCGAATTAATACCGATGTCCGGTTGTCATCAAATGCTGACGCTAATAACCGCTGGCCGGATAATTACCCCCCGACATCGGGTAACGCTTACAGCTGGGCCTCTAGCAGTACTACTCTGATTTTGGCTACAGCCGCTACCGATATCCATGGGAACATTCTCTGGCAAGATGCCAGTGAGTATATACCTTATAAAAATAATCTAATCTATTTTGTCCAAAATGGAACATTGTATAAGCGCACCTTAGCAGCACAAGTTACCGGTAACGTGACTCTGACTAGTTGTCCGGCGGCTCATGCTTCCGGTACTTGCCCGGCAGATGAAATTATCTTGAATAATGTCAGTAGCTTTACTGTTAATTATCTGGATGGTAATGGCAACTCAGTTATTCCGACCAATGCCCGCTCGATTGATCTACAGGTTTCACTAGCTTCGACTTCATTTGGCCGACCGATCAAAGCTACGTATACTACACAAATGGTATTTAGAGATGATTAAATTATTTATCAAGATAGTTAATAAGATAATGCGCCGCTCGGTTTCGCAAAGCGGTTATATTTTGGTTGCTGTTCTATGGGTATCAATTGTGTTAACTATTATTGCCTTTGCACTACTGAGTGGCAGTTCAGATCAGTTTGTGTTATCAAGTGATAATTTATATTCAGTTAATGCCCTCTACACCGCTGAAGCCGGAATTGAACAATCGATTAGCCAACTAAATCAAAACAGTAGTTTTAACGGTTATTCAACTGCTCAAACCTTTTTTAGCAGCAGCGCCCAAGGGACCGGAACCTATACATCGAAAGTAACAAATGTAACTGGTACTAACGCCAAGACTATTACTTCTACGGGGATAGTTTATCGATATGGTGTTGCCAGTGAGGTTGCTTCTCGAACTATTGAGGTAACCGTAGTGGGCACTGGTGCCAGTAGTGACTCGGTGTTTTCTGGCCCAGGTGGTTTAATTTTAAGCGGTAGTGCTAACATCACTAACGGACCGGTATATGTAAACGGTTTTATAACAATGAGTGGAGCCGCCCAAATCGGGACCAACTCTCAGCCATTAGTGGTTAATGTTGCCAATGACGCTTGTCCGACCGGTTCCAGTCCTGGCTCAACTTATCCAAAGGTTTGCACTTCTGGTCAGCCGATCTCAGTGTCCGGTAGTCCAACTATTTATGGAACGGTTTGCGCTACCGGCCAGACCAGTAGCACTGATATCAAAACCGGTAGTGGTGGCCAGGGGCTAGAGGCAGGCTGTACTGCCCCAGTAGTATCAACACCGTCCTATAACCGGCTAGCTCAAATTAGTGCCGTAACTACCACGGCTTCCGGAAGTAGTAATACTTATACTTGTCAACAGTATCCATTTAACCGGACTTGGCCAGCTAATTTGGAATTAACTGGTAATGTTACCATTGGCAGTAGTTGCAATTTGACTATCAATGGTAATGTTTATATTACCGGCAGCTTAAATATCGGCGGAGCGGCAACTATCACCGTCGCTAACAGCGCCGGTACGACACCGCCAGTGATAATTGTCGACGGGACAATTACCGTTGGCGGCTCGGCTACTATGGTAGCTGATAGTAGTGGGATAGGTGCCGAATTTATTAGTTTTGATAGTACTAATTCATGCACTACTTCTACTTCAGCTTCAACTTATTGTGCAACGCTAACTGGCAATGATTTATACAATTCTTCTCAATTACAGACCGTTAATATCGGCGGAGCGGCCACTTTACCGGGTATGATATTCCAAGCTTACTGGGGTGAATTGGTGCTGGGTGGTAGCGGCCACATCGGCGCAGTAGCCGGACAAACCATTAATATGAGTGGAGCTGGAACTATTGTGTTCGGCACTACTTTGTCATCAGGTACCAGCACCTGGACTATCTCTAGTTACCAAGAATTACCCGCTATTCTTTAAGCATAAGCTTCGGTTCATCTGATAGAAAATGATATACTTACAGCTAAGGGTCGATACTAGATGGGCAGTACCAATACGCCGAATTTATTAAGAGATAAACCAATTTTTGGTCTTGATGTTGGTCATACCTCACTGAAAGTTATGCAGGTTGAGCAATTTACTGGCAGTACGCCAATGCCCCGCTTAATTGGCTATGGAACCGCAACTTTTGACACTAGTGCTTTGGATAACGGTGTTATTGTTAAGCCGGAGGTGATTGCCGAAACTCTGGCGCATTTGTTTCGAAAGCAATTGATCGGTGATATTACCACGCAGCGGGTGGCTATTGCCCTGCCATCTTACCGCTCTTTTTCGCGCTCCATGCAGTTGCCTAAATTATCAGTCGGCGATCTTCATGAAGCCGTTAAGCTAGAAGCCGAACAATATATCCCCTTGCCCCTGGATGACCTTTATCTAGATTACCTAATTACCAGGGAAGGTAAAGATATGAACGACCTTTTGGCGGTTGCTGTACCCAAAGAAATTGTTGATTCTTATCTTGTACTAGCTCGTATGGTAGGGCTAGAAGTGATGCTCGTCGAAACAACTATGGCTGCCGATTCGCGACTTTTTAGTCATGACCGATATAATAATTACACTAGCGTTATTATTGACTTCGGTTCACTTTCGGCCGATATCAGTATTTTCAATAAAAACACGCTAGTTACTGGTACTGTCCCAGCTGGAGGCTTGATCTTTACTAACAATATTAAGGAAAGCCTAAATGTCACCCTGGCTGAGGCCGGCATAATTAAAACCAAGTACGGTTTAAGTTTAAGTAAAAAACAACGAGAGATTACCAGCGCCTTAAAACCAACGCTCCAAAAACTAATTAAAGAAATTCAACGCATGATCCGTTATCACGAAGAACATTACGGTTCAGACAAACCGATTGAGCAGGTCGTTATGCTCGGTGGCGGGGCAAATATGCCTGGATTGAGTGAATATTTAACAGACTCCTTGCGTTTGCCGGTCCGTGTTCATGACCCATGGCAGTATTTGGATTTTAGCGGTTTTCAGACGCCTAACAAAGCCGATAGACTAATGTACGCCACAGTAGCCGGTCTTTCTTTAGTTAGTCCGAAAGTGATATTTGCATGATTAATTTATTACCTCCTGAACTCAAGCAAGACTATCGGTATGCCTACCGAAACGTTCGTCTGATACGTTGGGTATTGGTCTTCGGTCTGAGTTTTATTGGTTTAATAGTTATCGGTGTAGCCGGGATTATCTACATCCAACAATCCACCCAAACCTATGCTTCACAAGTTACCGAAGAGCAAAATTTATTAAATCAGCAAAAATTGCCAGCAACTCAAGCTCAGGTACAGAATATTAGCAACAGCCTAAAGCTGGCTGTCCAAGTATTATCGCAAGAGGTATTGTTTTCGAAGCTATTGGAACAGTTGGCAGCAGTTACTCCGAGTAGTGCCATCCTGACCAATCTTGATCTAAATCAGTCACAAAGTGGCGTGACCATTACGGCTCAAACCGCAAATTACAATGCCGCTACTCAACTGCAGGTTAATTTAGCCGATCCAGCCAATAAAATATTTAGTAACGCCGATATCTTGAGTATTAACTGCTTGTCGGCATCCGAAGCAGCTGGAAGCCCGACGAACGCTCAGTATCCGTGTACCACCATCATCCGAGCATTGTTTGCTGCCAATAATCCATTTTTATTTATTAATAACAATGGGCAGTAAGACGATGAACAGTAAACGCTTGTATTACGGAATGTTGGGCATTATTGTCCTGCTGATAGTCGGCTTGATCGTTGGTGCTTACGGAGCTGACCGATTACTCCAAAACCAATCACAAAAACTAATTAATAATCGCTTACAAACTGACGTCCTTGGCCAAGAGCAAGATGAGCTCATCCAAGCCAAACAAGACATTAATAAATATCAAAACCTGGCATCGATTACCCAAAGCATAGTGCCACAAGATAAAGATCAGGCCGAAACGGTACTCCAAATTGTCAATATTGCCAATGCAAATGATGTTGTCCTGGGTTCGATAACATTTCCCTCCTCTACTCTTGGGCTTCAGACCGGTCAATCCGCTAGTTCTTCAACGGTCAGTCTATCTCAGCTTACGCCCGTTAAAGGTATCCCGGGGGTATATGACTTACAGCTAGTCATTGAATCGGATAGCACCAGTCCTGTTCCCTATACCAATTTTATAAATTTCTTAACTGGTCTGGAAAATAATCGGCGAACGGCACTGATTAGTGATGTCTCCATTCAACCAAACCAATCAAATCGTGATACTCTATCTTTCACCTTAACCCTAAATGAGTACATTAAGCCATGAAGAATAGCAATATTAATCTTAACTTTAAATCGTTACCCGAACTGCTAAATTTTGCCGGACGTTATCTAAGCCGTTACGCGATTATTTTATTTTTAGTGTTTCTGGTAGCCATTTACGGTTTTGTACTGATGCAAATTAACTCTTTAAGTAATGCCAAGCCCAGTAATACAGCAGTTAGCACTCAAGCTCAAAGCGTGGCTATCCCACATATCGATCCAGCCACCGTTCAACAAATCCAGAATCTGCAAAACAACAGTGTCAGTGTCCAAGCATTATTTAACCAAGCTCGGACTAACCCATTTCAATAATTAGTTCGGCTTATATTAGTGCTGATTGGTTTTTGTTGAGTGTCTGAGATTTGTTCAAGTGTTGGTAGGCTTTGGGAGTGACTTTCCGGCCACGCGGTGTTCGTTCCAATAAACCAATTTGCATCAAATAAGGCTCAATAAAATCTTCAATTGTCCCCCGCTCTTCGGCCGTTAGCGCTGCTAAGGTTTCGACTCCGACCGGACCACCTTGGTAATTATCAATGATGGCATTCAGTAGCAGTCTGTCTACCGGATCAAGGCCAAGCTTATCAATTTCCAGTAAGTTCAGAGCTTGATTGCAAACTAATGAATCGACAACGCCATCGCCGTTGACGTCAGCATAATCCCGGACTCGCTTAAGCAATCGGTTGGCTATTCTAGGTGTCAGCCGGGCACGAGTAGCTAACAGTTCGGTCCCTTGCTGATCGATGCTGATGCCCAAAATTCTCGCCGATCGTTTAATAATCTGGCTGATCTCATCTGGGGTGTAAAACTCTAACCGATGTACATGCCCAAAACGGTCCCGTAACGGAGCAGCCATTGCGCCCGTTCGGGTAGTGGCCCCAATTAAGGTAAATCGAGGTAAATCTAATCGTAAGCTCCGCGCACTAGGTCCTTTGCCAAGCATAATGTCGAGCTTAAAGTCTTCCATGGCACTATATAAAACCTCCTCAACTGTACGGTGTAGCCGATGAATTTCATCAATAAATAAAATATCGCCATCCTGAAGATTAGTTAGCAGACTAGCCAGATCGCCAGCCCGTTCAATTGCTGGTCCAGAAGTAATACGAATCTGTGTACCCATCTCATGCGCAATCACACTAGCCATGGTGGTCTTCCCTAAGCCGGGTGGTCCATAAAGTAGTACGTGATCAAGTGGTTCTTTTCTTTTGGTAGCCGCTTTGACTGCTAATTGTAAATTCTGTTTCAGCCGTTCTTGGCCAATATAGTTTGCAAAATCATGTGGCCGCAAGCGGGCTTCAAATTCTGCCTCGGCAGGGCTATCCACCGATGGTTTGGTCGGCACAATCCGCTCAATCATATGGTTCCATTATACCTTGAAAATAGGCCTAAATGATGCTAAATAAACCCGTGTCACCTCTTTAGGGCTTGTTTAACCCGTTCTTCCAACGGTAGTTTAATATCAACCGTGGTTAGTGCTGCCCAAGCATCCTGTGGAGTGTAACCCAGACTGACTAAGGCTTCGATAGCTTCATCTTTAGGATTGAGACCAGGACGATTAACAATATTTTCAGCAGTTTCACTAACTTCTTGACCAACTTTATCACGTAGTTCAACGATAATTTGTTCAGCTGCTCGTTTACCTACTCCTCTAGCACTTTGCAGTAGTCTGACATCCCCAGAGGCAATAGCTTCTCGGACACGGGTAGCCGTGCCAATATCCAAAACAGCCAGAGCCACTTTCGGACCAACTTTTTTGACACTTAGCAACTGTTCAAATAATTGTTTAGTGTCTAATGTTCTAAAACCATAGAGATCGTGTTGCTGTTCTCGAATATGTTCATAAACATACAATTTGGCAAGTTCGGAAACGACTAGTTGATCATAATCCTCACGAGTCACAAACAAGCCGTAACCTACTCCCTGTACATTAAGCACAATGGTACCGATTGTCTTTTCACTAATTAAGCCTTCAAGCGTGGCGATCATCGTATCTATTATGGCATAGTTTGGGAGTGGGTTAGCGCTGCGGCTAGCGCATCAGCGCAATCATCTGGTTGGGGGATCTCGGGAAGCTTTAAGATAACTCGAACCATTTCTTGAATCTGTTTTTTATCAGCTCGGCCGTAACCAGTGATAGCCATTTTTATTTGCAGCGGGGTGTATTCAAAAATAGTCAGCCCGGCTTGTTGGCCACAGAGTAACACTACTCCCCTGGCTTGGGCGACGGTCATAGCAGTAGTGATATTTCGAATAAAAAAGAGCTTTTCAACCGACATAACAGTTGGTTTAGTAGCTTTAATGATATCGGATAATTCCTGGTAAATCGTCTGCAGGCGCACGGCGTCATTTTCCTTGACTGGCGTTCGAATTACCCCAGCATCAATCAATTGAACATTATTCTTCAGCGACTCGATAACCCCAAAACCCAAAATACCGGTACCTGGATCAATTCCCAAAATTCGCATACCCATAGTATAAGCTAGTCGGCCAAGTTATTTAGAAACAGCGAGAAGTAATTATCTAAGGAACGGGACTAGGATAATTAGGGCAGCAATAAACCAAGCCATTTCGACGATGGCACCGCTGGGACGTTCAAACCATTGGATCTTCACAGCGAATCTAGAATACCAATTAGGCTTCCAGACTGTTTGGTTTAGGGCGTGCCGATAACGATTAATTGCCAACAGATCTGGAGCGGCCGCTAAAAAAGCACAAATTACTGCCAATGGCCAACTGAGCGGTCGACTAATAACTAACCAGAGCACTAAGCCAAAACAAAATAAGGCATCAGTGATTAACGCCCAGTGGAACCAAGTCGAGCGCATCATAGTGACGCCACGGTGACGCGGCCCGAAATGTGGCAGGGCATCACAAACGTAATGTGAAACCACTGCCATCGGTATTGCTACCACTGGTTCAGAGATAGTTAGCCCAATGACGGCGCCAGTTACGGCGTGATTAATAGCGCGCATTTGTTTTCAAATCCTTCAACTATAATAACTCTTCCGGAATATCAAAGTTAACGTGAGTATTAGTTACATCATCTAGCTCATCAAGAGCATCCGTTAAACGAATAATTTTATCAGCTGTGTCTTTATCATCTACTTTAACGGTATGGTTAGGAACATAAGTTAGCTCTGTATCTAAAATTTTAATCCCGGCGGCTGATAAGTTATCGCGTACATTAGCTAACTCAGCAGTTGAAGTATAAATAACCGACTCACTCCCTTCTTCTTGAACGTCTTCAGCTCCAGCATCTAAGGCTTTCATTAATAATTCATCGCCTGTACCCTGGACTCTAATCATACCTTTTCGATCAAACTGAAAAGTCACTGCTCCTTTTTCTGCCAAGCGACCGCCGTGTTTAGTAAAGGCTAATCGAACGTCTGGATAAGTTCGATTAAGATTATCTGTAGCACATTCCACTAATATAGCTACTCCGCCAGGGCCGTAACCCTCGTACATCACTTCCTGAATCTGGGCACCGCCTAGTTTACCAGCCCCACGATCAATGGAACGTTGAATGTTAGCAGTTGGCATATTAGATGCCCGCGCTTTATCAATCGCCAAGCGTAACGAAAAATTAGTTTCCGGATCGGCTCCGCTTCGAGCGGCTATCGCTAGAGCATTCCCTAGCCGTGTAAAGATTGCTCCGCGGGCGGCATCTTTGACCGCTTTTTGCCGCTTAATTGTTGACCATTTACTATGACCTGACATTTTTTTAGAGTTCCAAATTCTTAAAATTTATCGAAAGATTACTCAACTGATTAGGGGAAATTGTTAATGTATTAGCGCAACTGTAACTAAAGCGATCAGAAGCATCATATGGTTACTTTTGCTTAATACCCATGTTATTTTACCACTCTAATCTTCTTAATTTATGACTTTCTAACGAAACGGTAATCTTATTAGCTGCACAGCATTTACTATAAGCAAAGATCAATCAAGACATAATTATTAATTTAGTCTGCAACGTTGTAACTAAGATGAAATGCTATCAGTTAAATCATGAAGTTCATTGATAAGTTCGTTGGTTTCTTTTTCAGATAATGCATAAGTTAGTTGCAGTGTTAGTAGATAGCCATAGATTTCTTGTGATAAACGCGTTAGCTTATCTTGATTTAGTGTTGATTTATTATATTCACGGGCGAAGTTTATGGTGCTCTCTTTTAGGTTATTTGCAGTATCACCATCAGTGCCCGTAGAGCCGACAATGCCCGCAAAAGCACCACCCATGCGCATTACGTTAATACTCATTATTTTTTCAACAAATATATCCAGTTTAGTGGTGTCAGGCATGGGTGCATTATAACAAAAAGATCTCCCTTGAAATTCTTTGGGTATAAATAAAATGGAGGGCCCAGCGGGATTCGAACCCGCGACACCCTGCTTAAAAGGCAGGTGCTCTAACCGGCTGAGCTATGGGCCCTGGTTGTATTCGCCTTAATTCCTAACCAGTATTACTGGGTATATTAATTAAGGGCAGGAATAACTCCTTACATTATCTTCAAAAAGGCGTAAAAGTCAATCTGAGCGTAATCTGGCTTAATGAGTTTTGTCCGAATGTCGCTTGGGGCGTAACAACCATAAAGTCAATAAACTGGCTAGCGCACTTAACCCAATAATTAAATCTTGCAACCGAATGGCCTGATGCCAGATCTTCATACTTGTTATGGCATGTGAGATACCAGGTGGCAATAATGGTACAACAAACAAGGTTAATAAACATCCCACACCCAGTGCCGGTAATAAATTAATGATCAATTTTGTGCCGCGTACCGAGCGGACCATAAATAAAGCCGTAAAGACTGCGGGGAAAAGTAACAGAATAAGTTTCATAACACTGGTACTGACGGACACATGCCCTAAAAAGGTTTGGGCAAAGGACTTGGCGTCGTTGCCTAAAAACTGGGTTAACACGTAGCCCAAACATAATCCCAGGAATACCATAGTAGCGTTAATCCGCAACAACATTATGACAACGATCGGTAGCAACACTAGCCCAATGACTAGTATGAAATTATGGTCCATATGCCAAAGTATAGCATGAGCAGTTTAGGATTTGATTGACCGAATAATTCTAGACGGAAGAAGCTAAAAATTATACGTTCTAGATATTTTAAGCGCCGACTTTGTCTTTTTTGCGTCGCGCCCGGGCGTTCTGTTCAACGTATTCGATTATTTTTTCAGCTACATTATGCCCAGTAACTTTTTCAATACCAAATCCTGGGCTGGCGTTCACTTCAAGTACCAGCAAACCGCGATTTGACCGAACCATATCTACGCCGCAAACCTGCAACCCCATAGCTTTAGCTGCTCGTTGGGCGATTTTACGTTCGTCATCACTTAATTTGATTGACTTCCCGATGCCGCCTTGATGTAAATTTGATCGGAAATCATCTCCCGGGTTTCGGCGTTCCATACTTGCAACCACGTGTCCATTAACTACAAAAGCTCTAATGTCGCTACCTTCAGCTTCGGCAATGTATTCTTGAACCAGGAAGCTCACTTCCTCGACATTGAAAGCCTGCATCACTGCCCTGGCGGCTTTACGGCTCTCTGCCAACACCACACCTCTACCAAGTGTTCCTCTAGCGACTTTAATAATTACTGGTGCACCACCAATTAAATCCAGAACATTATCAAAATCGGCAGTTTCACGAACGAAGACTGTTTTAGGAATACCGATACCGGCTTTAGCTAACAACTGCATACTCCGTAACTTATCCCGAGCTCTAGTCAGGGCAATTGAGGTGGTAGTAGTAAAAACGTTTTGCATTTCAAATTGTCGCACAATAGAGGCGCCATACCGCGTTAAACTAGAAGCAATCCGCGGGATAACTACATCAACATTAACTAGCTCTTCGCCCTTATATCGAACGACTGGTTTATTACTCTCCACCGACATATAACATTTCGCATAATTAATTATTCGGACATTATGACCTAACGCCACAGCTTCTTCTTTAAGACGCTTTGTCGAATAATTACCCGGGCCTTTAGATAAAATCACAATATTCATCACTACTCTCTCCTCAATTCTTCATCAATAAACTTAGCAAAGGCGACTTGCTTTTCGGTTACGAAAGCACCGGTAGCAATCTGTGGACCTTCATTAACCTCCAGACAATACCACGAATCGGTCTGCTTGTCTCGCACCATATCGACGCCAGCTACATCTCGCTGCAATATATTCACCGCCAAAACACTCCATTTTTGCACCTTTCCCGGTAGGACACTTGTATCTTCTAGCCGTGCTTTTCCACCTCGGGAAACATTATTAAGATGGGTTGCTTTGTTTTTTCGCTGGCGATAAATAACCAGGACGATCTTACGGCCAAAGGTTAAGACTCGATAGTCGCCATCATTGTCAACATATGCTTGAGCAATCATGTGTAGCTCTTTTTCATCGATTACTTTACAAATTTTACGGAAAGCTGTCTTGTTGCGTATCAGGTAATTCTCCCGCCCTTTACTGCCATAAATGTCTTTCAGAATAAACGGTAAACCCAATACTGTTGAAAAACGCTCATAGGAATCCTTGATCTTATTTTTGGCAACAAATATTGATAGCGGAGTGGTTATGCCGTTGTCGTTTAACACCACATACTGAAATAATTTACTGCCACTTGGGGTATTACCGGCAACTTGATCGACGAAATAAACACCGCGTTTTTGTAAATACTGGGCAGTGGCAGCAATAATATCCTTATTCGGCCGATTGCCGGAAACCGATTTGAAATAAACCATATCAAAACTGGCAATATCTCGGGCTGAATCATTTAGAACAATCTTGGAGAGATGTTTCCCAAGGGTAAAGTCCAAATTATCATATGTCGCAACAGTGACGTTTAATTTGTCATTGAACTCCCGTAAGGGATTAATAAATTTCTGAACTATCGAGAGATCATGATTAGAAGCTAAGATTAACAGCTCTTGATGGTTTTTCCGCTGTTCGCGCGAAACATCAACAACGAATTTACTGTTTAATACCCGACGGCCAATTAATACCGGTAATCGGTTATGGGTCCGGTTAGCTAAGGTAAAGTTAGTGATAATCGGACGGCCGGCAATTACAACTTTGAGTTTAATTTTATAACGCAGTTCCGACTGACCAAACGAATTGCGCACTGCGGTAACGGTAAATGTTGGGCTAACCAGTTCTTTGCCGCTATAAAAAGGAGATTGTCGGTCAAATAAAACATAGTGTAAGACGCCTTTTATGGCTTTTACCTTACTGGCCCAGATAACTGAACTATAAGCTCCAGTATCAACTTTAGCCGGTACATGCTTAAGTTGTAGACTGGGGAAATCTACGAACTCTTTGGAGCCAATGGTGGCAATTGGTTTGGAGTTGAATGTCATACTTAAGTCTCATCTGTTACAAAGTTAATATAAGGGTAGTAATTATAACATTTTTAGATACTTTATGCAAAGATTTATCGTTATAATTTTCAGTTATAACTCTGCCTTACTTAGCGACGCGACTAATGCTACATGGCGTTCGTTAGTTGGATCAAATTTACCACATAACAGATATGCTAATAATTCCTTAATGTTTACACCGCTGTTGAGTGATTGGACTACATAATCACCGATCATCTGGAAGCCTCGATAATAGGCCAGATCTTTAGTATTAACCGCTATAACGTTGTTATCTAAAGCACCGCGGAAGATTCTGTTAACATACCTCCAACCACGTTGCTGGATAGATTCTTCATCGACTGGTTCACCTTGAGCTTGTTGACGAACTATTTCTCGATTAACATATAAATCGTGGATCTGTGATCGAGTGAGGGTTGGGGTTCCAGAGGTCCCAAGTGCTAAACCAAAATCAACATATCTGTCAGATCGCCCTGCACTTAACTTACCAGTTAATCCATACTCAATAAAAACAGCTAGCCCTTCTTCGGCATCTAAAAATCCCGGCATACCAAACTCCATCATTGGTTCAGTGGTTTTACTACCATTGACGGCCCGAAGTGAATGAATTAACACTTCGTGACAAAATAATCTCTGGGCATCTGCAGGTGTCATTGGTGGATGATTCATGGCAAAAGTGATTGTTCGACTTTTAGTGTCACTAGCGAAACTGATGCGATTTTTAGGTTCTACCTGCCAAGTATTCCGGATCGGTTCACTTTCCCCGAGTATAGCTATAGCTTGATTGAATACCGGTAAGTATAGGGGTGTAGCTTGTTTGGTGTCAGGTTCCAGTTCGCTAAACACAGCCAGAACATTAGTAAATCGGTCTTTTAAAGCATCTGCTAGACGTTTGGCAGCGACTTCTCGGGCTTGATCTCGTTCAACTGCATGTAATTTATTTAGATTAACCGGATCTAGTACTTCATGCTCCTGTAAGATTGCCAATACTTAATTAACATAAGCTTGATCTACTAATGGGTTGTCTTGATAACCACTAAATTCAGTAATTTTGGTCTGGATAAGCCATTGAAACTCCTCAGACTCAGGTTCGCCATATAGATCTTTTGATTCTTTAGTGAGTTGATTAGCGATTAATTGTTGGTGCTCTGGAGGGCATTGTTGCAACAGATAACCGGCTAATACAATATGACCCAGGCGTAGAGCACGTGCCCGGTCTTCTTTCAGAACCGATCCTTCTTCGCTTTTAAAAAATTCACGCCAGATGGCCCCTTCCTTTTGCACTGACTCCAAAGCACTTTTTTCAAGATTTGGGTAAGCAAGCCGGCTAGTGCCACTTAACTCTGGATCACGTTCAAAAGCCTTAAGCATGTCAACGGCGCGAGTATACTCATTTGATGGCATAATAACATACAATAACAGATTACTGTTATTTTTCAAGACTTACTGCTACTGGGCGGAGTGGACTTTTTCGTAGGCTAAAACGATAACTATGATAACCAGAAGAACTATCAAAATCAGTAAAGGTATCAATCCGGCTTGTTTGGAAATTATTTTATTCATTTTGAGGTCATTATCTGACCATCGACCCTTTTTTGCAAGTAGCGATTAAGCTTAAAATAGATGCCGTTTTCGGGTTCCCGGTTCGGCAAGTTGCTCTAGTAATTCGATTTGTTGCTTAGACAGTTTGGTTGGGGTATCGACAATCAAGGTAACGATATGGGCACCACGGCTATTACTGCGTAGGTGAGGTACCCCGTGATTGGATAATTTAAAGTCGCTGCCGGACTGAGTTCCGGCTGGTACTTTCATGGTGACGTTCCCGTCAACTGTCTCAACGTTAATGGTAGTTCCCAGAGCTGCCTCAACCATACTGATGTGTTCTTCGCTGAGGATTAATTCGCCTTCCCTGGTGAACTTTTTATGTGGTTTAACTCGTATATGGACATAAAGATCGCCCTTGGGGCCATTAGCGATCGCTTCGCCATGTTCCCGCAAGCGAATAGTCGCTCCGTCATCAATTCCAGCCGGAATTTTCAGGGTAATCCGCTGTTTTTTAGCTTGAGTCCCGCTCCCTCGACAAACACTACAAATTTTTTCCGGAACTTTACCGGTACCGTGACATTTAGGGCAAACCGAGGCTTGCTGAATGTTGCCGAAAATCGTCCGTGTGACGTTGACTACTTGGCCCCGGCCTTGACATTGATCACAAGTCTTCATTTCATAGCCGGGCTCGACAGTCGTACCATGACAATGCTCACAGCTATCTTCCAGGTTAAGTATCAATTCGGTATCAGTTCCAAAAACTGCTTGCTCAAAACTAATTTCAATTTCGGCTTCGACATCACGGCCACGCCGAGCTTGCCGTTGCTGCGTCGAACTACCTCCGAAGAAACTGCTGAAAATATCCCCAAGACCCAAATCACCGAAGTCAAAATGCATCTCTTGACCATTACCAAATCCACCAAAATCACCGAAACCGCCGAAGCCACTGGCATCCCCGGCTGCCCCACCTACACCGGCATGGCCAAATTGATCATAACGGCGGCGCTTTTCAGTATCTTTGAGTACTTCGTAGGCTTCATTGATCTCTTTGAATTTTTCTTCGTTGCCACCACGATCTGGGTGGTGCTCAACAGCCAAACGCCGGTAAGCCTTCTTAATCTCGTCCGGACTGGCGGTCTTGCCCACACCTAGAACCTCATAGTAATCTCGTTTAGCCATCTTATAATTCTACTTCAGATTTAAAGCCCGCCAGAACATCCGTAGATATTTCCTCTACACGTTAATGATGTTCTTCGGTTAGCGGTTAATTTATTCTTCTTTTTTATCTTTATCGTCAACTACTTCGCCCTCGATCGGACCATCTTCGGGTTTAGTGCTATTATCTTCAGCTTTTGGTTCAGTGCTACTGCTATTGGTTTTAGCTGATTCATACATTTTAGCGCCAATCGGCATGATTTTGACGTTTAATTCTTTGGCGGCCGCTTCCAGTGCCGTCTTATCAGCTTTTTCATCGGATACCACTTTTTTGGCCGCATCAATTGCTTCATTAAGGGTCTTAACATCTGCGTCGGCCAATTTATCCTTGTACTCTGACTTCATTTTCTCGGCTTGGTAGACTGTCGAATCCAGTAAATTACGAGCTTCAACGGATTCTTTCTTCTGCCGGTCTTCTTCAGCGTGCACTTCAGCTTCCTTAGCCATTTTTTCAACTTCGTCCTTAGCCAGATTACCGGAGCCTTGTATGGTAATGCTCTGCTCCTTACCGGTACCTTTGTCTTTAGCGGTGACATTAAGAATACCGTTAGCATCGATATTAAAGGTTACTTCAATTTGGGGAATACCTCGCGGTGCCGGAGGAATGCCATCTAAAATGAACCGGCCTAAGCTCTTATTGCCATCGACCAGCTCCCGTTCGCCTTGCAGAACATGGATTTCCACTTGCGGTTGATTGTCGGCAGCGGTTGAGAATACTTCGCTCTTACTGGTTGGGATAGTAGTATTGCGCCCAATTAGCCTGGTCATCACCCCGCCCATTGTTTCAATTCCCAGTGATAGCGGCGTGACATCCAGCAATAGGACATCTTTAACATCACCTTGGAGGACGCCGCCTTGGATGGCTGCACCTACCGCCACTACTTCATCGGGATTGACACCTTTCATCGGTTCTTTACCGAAAATTTCTTTAACTTTTCCCTGTACGGCTGGCATCCGGGTCATCCCGCCGACTAATACGATTTGGTTAATATCACTGATCTTCAAGCTGGCATCTTTCAGGGCTTTCTGGCACGGCTCAACGGTTTGCTCAATCAAGCTACCGACTAAGCTTTCCAACTTAGCCCGGGTTAGTTTGTGCTCAAAGTGCTTGGGGCCGCTGGCATCAGCAGTTAGGAATGGTAAATTAACGTCCACTTCTTGGGCGGTGGAAAGCTCAATTTTAGCTTTCTCGGCTTCGTCACGTAGCCGCTGCATGGCCGATCGGTCGCTGGTAATGTCAACTCCACTTTCTTTTTTAAATTCCTCGGCAAAGTAATTGACCAGAACACGATCAAAATCAGCCCCACCGAGGTGTGTATCACCGTTGGTGGACTTTACTTCAAATACACCATCTCCCAGTTCCAATATGGAAATATCGAAGGTGCCACCACCGAGGTCATAGACCGCAATTTTCTCTTCGGTTTTCTGTTTATCCAGACCATAAGCCAAAGCGGCGGCAGTTGGTTCGTTAATAATCCGCCGGACTTCTAGGCCGGCAATTTTACCGGCGTCTTTAGTTGCTTGTCTTTGACTGTCATCAAAATAGGCCGGTACGGTAATCACCGCTTCAGTAACTTTGTCGCCTAAAAAGCCTTCGCTGTCGGTCTTTAATTTGGTCAGAATCATCGCGCTGATTTCTTCAGGGCTGTATTCTTTGTCATTCATTTTGACTTTCACGCCGTTACCGCTTTTAACGATGTCGTAACCTAACAGTTTCAAGTCGCGCTGGACTTCCGGGTCATCCCACTTCCGTCCAATTAAACGCTTAACTTCATAAATGGTATTTTTTGGGTTGGTGACTTGCTGACGACGGGCTAATTGTCCGACTAAGCGTTCGCCATTCTTGCTGATGGCCACTACGCTTGGGGTGGTCCGTCCACCTTCGGCATTAGCAATAATCTCCGGTTTGCCAGATTGCATAACTGCCATAGCTGAGTTTGTCGTACCTAAGTCAATACCAATAATTTTTGCCATAATTAATCCCTTCTTTTAGCAAATACTATCATTGAGTGCTAAAACAATTCTAGCATATAAAATTAGCACTCGCTAGTCAAGAGTGCTAATTAGGGTTGAGTATGGTGAGCGTGCTCGCCGAGATAGGCTTCCACATCATCATACAATCGTTCGGTAATTTCTCGGACCAATCGTTCCTTGAATGGATCGTAGTTGCCGGAGGTCAGAAAGTGATCGACTTCCGATGTGGTTCCCTTGACTGTATCATTTAACACCAATCGGAAGTAATCAGCCTTCAGGGCGGTGGCTAACTCCCGTTCGGCACTCTCCAAGCGCCGGACTACTTCATCCGGTGGCATCTGTCCACGAGAGTGGATTCGCTCCAACCAAATATCAAAACTAGGCGGTACCATAAAGATCACCATAACGTCTGGTTTTAACCGGTGAATATTGGCAGCTCCGATAACTTCTACATCTTTTATGGCTATCCGATTGTCTTGAGTGGCCTTGGCTAATTCCCGTAAACTAATACCGGAAACTTGTTGGTTGTGAATGATCGCTGCCTCTAAAAACTCACCGCGGTTAATTTCGTCAAATACTTCGTCTTCGGTGCGGAACCAGTATTCCCGACCGTTTTGTTCGGGTACACCGTTATTTATTCTGGGTTGGCGGGTGGTATCGGAGACGATGAAGTGATAATTACCGCTTTTAACCAGTTCCTGGATGATAGTGTTGCGGCCACTGGCTGACGGAGCCACAAACAGTGCTAATCGTACAGCTGCCAGCAGTTTTTTAGCGGCATCTGAAATCTGATAATTCGCCAGTATCTTACGAAACTCGACAGCATGTTCTAGTTGGTTCATCTACATGTAGGGTATCAGAGGTCGTAGGGAAATATCAACCAGTTTATCTGTAAATTAGCTTACTGTTGACAACGGTTAGCGGCGTTACAGTTAAGCCAGTATTTAAACACTAAGGATTAGATGCTCAAGGCCCCCAATTTTAGTTTGTTAGATCAAAACGGCCAACAGCAGTCACTACACGATTATGCCGGTCAGTGGTTAGTATTATACTTTTATCCCAAGGACAACACCCCAGGCTGTACTACCGAAGCTTGCCAGTTTCGGGATGAACGAGAGGCCATCGCCCAGTTCGGTAAGGCTCAAGTGTTGGGCATTAGTAAGGATTCGGTAGCTTCGCATAAACGGTTTGTCGATAAGTATCACTTGAATTTCAGCTTATTAAGCGATCCGCAACACCAAGTTATTGATGCTTATGGTTCCTGGAAGCCCCTCAAGTTCATGGGGCATGAGCTAATGGGGATCCAACGTAATACTTTTATAATCAATCCCGACGGTCAGATCGCTAAACAATACCAAGGCGTCAACCCGAAAACACATGCCGCAATTATTATTCAGGACCTTCAGGCATTGCAGTTACAATCGCAGATTAATCCCGTTTGAGCATAATCGTAAAAGCTTCGGCCGGAATATCAACTTTACCGAACCGCTTCAAGCGCTTTTTGCCACGCACTTGTTTAGCAAGCAGCTTTTTCTTACGAGAGACATCACCACCATAGAGATAACCGGTGACATCTTTGCGGTAGGCTGAAATATCTTCACGAGCGATAAATTTACCGCCAATAGCAGCCTGCAGACTAACTTGAAAATTCTGGCGAGGGATGACCGCTTTTAGTTTTGTGACAACTTCCCGGCCGACTTGCTGAGCATCACTCCGGTGCACCATTACGCCAAGAACGCTGACCAGCTCACCGGCCACGTAAAAGTCAACCCTAACCAAATCGGCTTCGCGATAGTCATCCAGTTCGTAATTAAAAGAACCGTAGCCGCTAGTGATGCTTTTCAGTTGATCATAAAAATCAGTCAGTAAATTAGCCAAGGGAGCCTCAAAGGTCAGCAGCGCTCGCTTACCGATATAACTGATATTCTGATAACTCCCCCGTTTAACAGCAATCAATTGAATGACTGAACCGACATAATTATCCGGAACGATAATTTCCCCTTTAATCCACGGTTCAAGGATAGTTTGAATACGAACCGGGTCAGGCAGCTCGGAGGCCGATTTAATATCCAATTCCGTGCCGTTGGTTAATAGCACGTGATAATCGGTCGATGGATTAGTAATTACTAGTTCCAGCCCATACTCCCGCTCCAGCCGTTCGCGCACAATATCCAGATGGAGCAAACCAAGAAAGCCAATCCGTAGGCCAAATCCCAGCACCGGGGAGTTTTCCAAGGTGTATTGTAGGGCTGAATCATTTAAGGATAATTTTTCGATTGCTTCTTTAAGTTCCGGGTATTGTTCATTACTAGCCGGGAAAAATCCGGCATAAACAAACGGTTTGACGTCTTGGTACCCTGGCAACGGGATAGCGGCCGGGTTATCAGCTAAAGTGATGGTATCGCCGACTTTAGCTTCTCGGGTCGAATGTAAGTTAGTAACTATATAACCGATTTCGCCAGCCTGTAGTTTTTGTCCCGGCAGTAAATCTGGTTTCAGTACTCCAACTTCTAATACCTGGCTATGGGCAGCAGTTGCCATCATCACTAGATCAACGTTTTTGCTGATTTCCCCTTCAAACAGGCGGACATAGAGAATGACACCGCGGTAATCATCATAATAACTGTCAAAAATAAGGGCTCGGGTAGCACCACCGGCTATCGATAACCGGGGAGCCGGAACAGTGGTTATGACCCGATCTAAAACCGGTTTGATTCCTTGACCAGTTTTAGCTGAAATCGCTAAAATCTGATCTTTAGGACACCCTAGCAAGCTGGCTAGGTCATCGCTGACCGTTTGGATATCGGCAGCTGGTAAATCAATTTTATTAATAACCGGGATAATCGTTAAGTTGGCTGCCTGGGCTAAGTAAACATTGGCTAGGGTTTGAGCCTGGATGCCTTGGGTAGCATCAACCACCAATAAAGCCCCTTCGCAAGCCTCCAAACTGCGGGACACCTCATAACTAAAGTCCACATGTCCGGGAGTATCAATTAAGTTAAGCTCATAACCTTCATATTGCATTCGCACCGGTGCTAATTTAATGGTAATTCCCTTCTCCCGTTCCAGATCCATGCGATCTAACAGTTGGTCCTTCATCTGACGCTTTTCTACGGTACCGGTCAATTCCAACAAGCGGTCAGCAAGAGTCGATTTACCGTGATCAATATGAGCAATGATACAGAAATTTCGAATGTGCTGTAGATCCATGACTCTTCGCTTACAACTCAATCTGTACCGGTTTCACCACTAGTCGTTTCAACCGATTGAGCAGAGGTCGAACCTCTTCGACACCGAATAGAAACGATACGGCAATATGGGTAGCAACCACTACTGCTGAAATAAATAGTAACTTACCGCCAAGAGTAATAAAGCCGCGGTCGTTAATACCTAAAGGCAAGAATGAAAGCATAATATAACCGGCCATCAAACTGAAGCCGCTAACCGATACGATTCTGGCGATACCTCCCCAAAATTCCCGGTCGAATAAACGGCTATCCCGAATCAGCATGATCACAAACAAAGCAACGACCTCAGCCATAATAACGATTGACTGGGCCATCGCTAACCCAGCAATACCATAGGAATTCGGTCGGGCCATTATAGAAACTAGAGTAATGTTTAAAGCTATGGCAAATACCGAAACGAACAGTGGGGTTTTAGTATCTTTTTGGGCATAAAACCAGCGGGAGACCAGGGTATAGATAGTCCCAAAAAAGATTGCTATAGCTAAGTAACCAAAAATCAGGGCTATCTCCGGAGCGTTTTTAGCATAAATTAGACGCGCCAGGTAACCGCGGGCAAAGAAGCCGATAATCACAACCGGTAAGGTAATCCAGATCATGATTCGTAAGATACGTAAGAAATCCCGCCGGAACAAATCGGGCCGACCTTGACTTAATCGGGCATTCAACCTAGGAAAGGTAGCCGTAGAGATAGCCGTACCCACCAGCAAAATTGGCGCCGTGCTTAAAATATAGGCATTGTTGTAGTAGCTAACGAAGCCGGTACCCAAGCCGCGGGCAAAGTGGGTTTCAATGATTGACTCCAACTGATCCATCCCCTGGTCTAACGAGCGGGGCGGGAGCTGATGTAAGATGACATGGAAATCAGGGTTTTTCCAAACAATACGGGGTCGCCAATGAAAGTGAACCCGGTTCATACCAATCAGGACGACTAGCAGTTCGGCAATCGCTCCAATTAGGGCTCCGAGACCTAAACCGACGATGCCAATATTGTCCCGAAAGACATAAATGCTAATAATAATCGAGGCGTTATAAAACAACGGTGCAATAGCATAGAAGAAAAAACGTCCCACAGTTTGCTGCATACTAGTCAGAATGCCGGTAATCGTAAACAGTAAGGGGTTAAAGGCCAAAAAGCGCATGATCATTACCGTAGTATTAACCTGAGTAACGGTCATTTTAGGAGCCACGACGTATTCTACTAATGGTTTAGCAAAGACAAAAATCACCACACCGACAACGGCCATGATAACCGCCAATAAATTCATCAGGCTGGATGATAGTTCCCACATGCCGTTCCGGTCGCCTTTATGGAGGTGATCGGACAATACCGGCATAAAAGCCACCCCTAGAGCTCCGGCAGCAACTGTAAAGAAGAAGAAATCCGGTATGTTAAAGGCTGCGAAATAGGCATCGGTACTATGCGGTCCAAGCGCCGAAAAGTTAGCATTGACCAGTTTAGTGCGTAAAAACCCCAGTAGTGAGCTACCTAATGATGAGACCATTAGTAACATGGCAATACTGCTGAGCGAAACTCGTGGGGTCTTTTTATTTGTGTCCGATGGATTCATATAGTTTCTAAAATTAATTAGAATTGGGCTGCTTTTGACAGTATAAAGCAGATGGGATATTCAGAACACCCTTAACGAATGTTTTTGAGCTAAACACTTATTGTTTTAAGTCGATAACTTCTTCTGATGATAAATCATGAATGTTGCTATCGGCCCTTTGGGTAACTTCAGCTGTCCCTGATGAATGCCGATGGCGACGGCGTGAACGGCGTCGTTTGGGCGGCAAGCCGGGAGTGGATTGTTGGGTTGCGGGCTGAGACAGTGGACTCTGTAGACCATTGGTGGCGGTTATCCCCAAGTCGATGCTGGATGTGGTTGCCGACGGTTTAGGGAGTGGTTGAACGGTTGGGGTATGTTGCTGGGTTTGGGAAGCGGCTGGTCCAGCTGAGGGTTTAGTCATATCCAGTAAGTAGTGCTCGCCGACATAATGCTCTACATAAGTCCGGCTGGAAGCATAGAGCTCCCTAGAATGATCAATAATCCGGGCCGTTTCATCATGTAGCTGAGGCGGCAAATTTAAGGTGACAGCTGAATAGGCTGGTACTTTTTCGCCCTCAATGGTCATACTAATAACAAAGTGCCGGTTATGCATATTGACCAGGTCGTACTCAGTAAACTTTGGTTCAAAATAACGCAGCATAGTACGGGCATCGTCAGCACTCATCCTAAATGAAATTAGCGAACCAACGTTACCAAATACGGCATCTTTGACTTCAATCGGCATTTGAGCAATGTATTGATTAGCAACTGTCAGATTGAGACCATATTTGCGAGCTTCGCTTAAAATAGTCGAGAAACTGTCAGTGGCAAAATTCTGGAATTCGTCAACGTAAAGATAAAATGGGGTACGCTGTTCAGCTGGGATGTCTGCCCGACTCATTGCCGCCAGCTGGATTTTAGTAACCATCAATGAACCCAGTAAACTGGCATTATCCTCACCTACCAAGCCCCGGTTAAGATTGACTATCAGAATTTTATGCTCATCGATAATCTGTCGGATATTAAAGCTGCTCTTCGGTTGACCAATAATATTGCGAACTAAAGGATTAGCTGTAAAAGCCCCGACTTTATTGAGAACCGGCGCGACAGCCTCGGCTGCAAAACGATCATTCCAGCTGGTAAATTCAATTGTCCAGAATGATCTGACTACCGGATCATTAACGTATTTCAGTACTTCTTGGCGGAACTTTCTATCAGTTAACATCCGAGTGATGTCCAGCATGGTGGCATCTGGGTAATCCAACAGGGCTAGCAGACAGTACCTGAGAATATATTCCAATCTTGGCCCCCACGATTCGAACATTCGTTTCAGGACCCCGATTAGCTCCGAAACGGTATGCATCTTAAGTTTTGGATCGAGTACTTCCATTGGATTAAAAGCTATCGGGAATTCAGTATCAGCTGGATTAAAGTAAATAACTTCGTCAGCCCGTTCCTCCGGTATCCGGCGTAAGATGTTCAGGGCATAGTCACCATGTGGATCAATGACCGCAAAACCGAAGGGGCTGTAAATATCTGAAATAGTCAATAACTCCAGTAAACCGGATTTTCCGACGCCGGTTTGTCCGATGATATACAAGTGTCGACTGCGGTCCGATCGAGGTAGCCCGAACATGGTGTTGTGTCCTCGGAAATTGGTATTAGCCATGGGGCTCAGATCTTCGCGGTAAACGGCTGTTACTATCGGTAGGTTAGCTGGTGGCTCAGCCGTTTGGGCACTGGCCCAGAGGATATAGGGTGTTTCCACATTGGTATGCGGCAAATGATACATGGTGGCCATTTCTTCAATATTGAGGAGCAGTCCACGGTGGTTGAAAGCCCGGGCCCGATAGGAAGCTAACAGATAAGGATCATTCAGGACACGTTTTTGTTCAAAGCCATTAAGGTAGGTCATATTAAATTGCTTATAGCTGGCGATGATCGATTGCATTTGCAACCTAGCTTGCGGCATGGGCACATTACCCCGGTAAATAATTCGGACGATGGCTTCAAAGGCCAGTTTCTGACTTTTCGTTTCGGCACCGGTAGCTCGGACTTGATCATATTCAACCACTTTATTGGCTGACTCTTTAACTTCCGGCGGAGCCCACAGCACCGAAAATAAACCGGACATTTTTGTATTAGTGCCACCGCGTTTGAGATTGGCAATGTAGTGTTCGCTCTTCTTGTGCCAATTATCGGCTGCCGGCCGGATCACCAGCTGAATCCAGGCTTCTTCTTCATCAGTAAATTTAGTCAATGTGGCGGTAATCGCAGCTAGGGGATCGACTTCAAAACTTTGGAAAGTTTTAATTGGCAAAGGTTCGGGGGCGATTAGTTTTAATTCAGTAGTCAAAGTGGTCATAAACTGATGGTCAGGCGTCATCGCATAATCTGGTATTTCCGAAATTTGGACCATCGGATATTGAGCATAGACTTGCTCTTCCACAAAACCCTTAAGATAATTCGGTACCCAAACATAAAAACCAATCCGTCGTTTGATGGCGGCTATTTCAAAACTGAGACGCTCCCGTTTAATTGGAGATAATCGTTTCTGGGTTGGAATAGTCAGCAACCCATAGAGACTAGCAAACATTTGCTCGGCGGCTAGCTCTTTTTTGTCATTGGTTCGTGGTACTTGCAGCAAAAGAATGACGCCGTCATCATCTGGTGTGGGGGTATCTTTTGAATTTCGCAATATAGCCATAGGTATAATAAAACCAGGTAGTGGTTTTATCTCCTTATTTTCTCATCTTTTACATTACAAATACAGTTCATCCGGCTTCTGTAATTTATCCTAACGTTGATCTTTATCGCAGTCAGTTGCGGATTGTTTTGGATTTAGTATAATGCGGCGGCTTTAGGCAAGACGGCGCCCTTGAAGATGGTATCGACTTCCTTGCCGTCGACTGTCTCTTTTTCCAGTAAAACATCCTTTAAGGCCTTGATGCGCGGTAAATTGGCTTTAATAACGATTCGGGCTCGATTGGCAGCTTCAGTAATTAAGGCTTCCACTTCCTGGTCAATCTGCCTAGCGGTATCTTCTGAATAATCACGTTCATGGACTAGTCGTTCCAACATGATTCCTTCATCACTATGGAAGACTTGATCGCGTAACTGTTTACCCATGCCTTGGTTAACTACCATGTCTCGAGCAATTTCGGCGGCTTTCTGGAGATCATTGCCGCCACCGGTGGTGATCCGGTCCGGACCATAAACTACCTCTTCAGCAACCCGGCCGCCCAGAGCACGAGCTAGGACATCTTTAAATTCAATTAACGAAGTGTAAACCCGGTCTTCTGGTGGCAGGAACCAAGTCACACCACCGGTGCCACCCCGAGGAATGATAGTTACTTTGTGAACTGGGTCGCTATCGGGCATGACGTGTCCGACAATGGCATGTCCGGCTTCGTGATAAGCGGTCAGTTCCTTTTCTTTTTCGCTCATAACTTTGCTCTTGCGCTCTGGACCAATTGCTACTCGTTCAAAGGCTTCAGTTACATCTGATTCATCAATCTGGGAATGATTATACCGGGCAGCGATGATTGCCGCTTCGTTAGTAATGTTAGCCAAATCAGCACCAGAACTGCCGGCACTTTTAGCGGCTAAGGAGTCTAGATCCACCGTTTTAGCCAGCGGTTTTTTGGCAAAATGGACTTTTAGAATCGCTTCTCGGTCTTTACGGTCCGGCAGGTCGATATTAACTCGACGGTCAAAACGTCCAGGGCGCAACAGTGCCGGATCGAGTACGTCCGCCCGGTTAGTGGCTGCTAGTACGATAACATTCTGTCCCTGCTCGAATCCATCCATTTCCACTAGTATTTGATTAAGGGTCTGCTCGCGTTCGTCGTGACCACCTCCCATGCCGCTACCGCGACGACGGCCAACGGCATCGATTTCATCTATAAATATAATACAAGGGGCGTTTTTCTTAGCTTTAGAAAACAGATCGCGGACACGGCTGGCGCCGACCCCGACAAACATTTCGACAAATTCTGATCCAGAAATACTAAAGAATGGCACTTTCGCTTCACCGGCTACTGCTCGGGCTAACAGCGTTTTACCGGTACCCGGCGGTCCGATCAGTAGTACTCCTTTCGGAATACGTGCGCCCATGGCCGCAAATTTCTTGGGAAATTTCAGAAATTCTACTACTTCCTGTAAATCTTGCTTGGCTTCGTTGCTTCCGGCAATATCGGCGAAGGTAGCCCGATCTTTTTCATTACCATATAACCTGGCCCGGCTTTTACCGAAACTAAGAGCTTGATTCCCCTGGCCTTGGGCACTACGAATCAGGAAATAAAACAAACCGCCGAATAATAAGATTGGGATTACGTAACTACCGATAGTTAACCAGTCTGAGGCACTCGAAGAAGTTGGTTTAGCTTCGACAGTTACCTTAGAAAAATTAAAACCTTCGCCTTTTAAGGTGGCATTGGGCTCAATATAAGTCTCGATAGTAGCGGTTTTATTACCCTTTTTAGTGATATCCAGCTGGTTACCGTTGATCACAATCTTAGAATAATCGCCGGCGTTAGATTGCTGTAAAGCTTCAGTCAGCGGGATAGTCTGCATTGGTGTTGATTGGTTGGTAGCCGCAATTATAATCAGCCCGATCAACACCAATAAGGCAATAAAACCAATATTTTTGGCACTGCGGTAATTCTTAGTGTTTAGATTGTTGCGATTAGGCCGAAACTTGTCATCCATTATTGAAGTATTATATCGTGTCTGACGGAGTTTTACTAGCGCTCTAACCCTACGAGTGCTAAACGATCTTTCCGAACTGCCAACGATACCCCACCGCTGATATTGATTAGTGAACCTGGCCGATTGATTTTAGCGCCCACCACTAATCGTTCGAGCGTCTTAGTATCATAACTCTTGACTCCTCTCAGACGCAACCAGCTAGCCAAAAATTCTTTCGCTACCGAATGCGGCAGACTAATCAACCAGGCTCGGTCTAATTCTGCTAATCCGGGTTGGATATGCATCAAATCAACCAACTGGGTATCCAGCTCATAATTAATACTCCGCAGCTGCTCAATAATAGTTAATAGGCGCTGTCTGGCCGCTACATCAAATTGGGGAAGCCAGTTCCGGCGAATATAGTTGCGCAAGTATTTCTCGTCCTGATTAGTGCTATCTTCATGCCACTTTAACTGCTGTTTTTCGGCATAGGCTCGAATATCGGCTTTAGATACATGCAACAGCGGACGAATAATTAATGGCTGACTAGATAACGCAGTTAAACCTCTTCGACCCGTACCTCGAATTAAATTAATAATGGCTGTCTCCAGTACATCGTCTTGATGGTGAGCCGTTAAAATAGCTCTCGCACTGTGGGTTTGGCGAGTTCGTTCTAGAAATTCATAACGAGCTTGACGAGCAGTTGCTTCACTGGCAGTGGAACCCAGTTTACCGTTTTCGAAAACCATCGGTAAATGGTAGGCAGCAGCAACATCTTGAACAAGCTGTCGGTCTTTTGCCGAATCAGGTCGAATACCGTGATCATAGTGAGCAACAATAAGTTTAAGGTGTGGTTGATCTTTCAATAAATCTAGTAGGACCATCGAATCCACGCCACCACTAACAGCTACTACGTATTTTCCAGGCTTAAGTGAAACATCCATTATCCAAAATACTACCGCACTTATTTAACTTAAGATATGCATCATCTGATCTATTTACCTAGTCAACAGATAAGAAGAATGGTATATTAGCCTTTGACTTATCATGGCGGCGTAGCTCAGTTGGTAAGAGCACAGGACTCATAAGCCTGGGGTCAGTGGTTCAAATCCACTCGCCGCTACCAAGAGTAAATACTAAACTGGTAAACCATTATTATTTATTAAAAAGCTCCGAGTTAGTCTCGGAGCTTTTTAGGCGCCTAACAAACTATTTATTTCATAGCTTATCAATTATCCTGTCTATTTTAAGTATTCTTTGATCTAAAGTATCGGCGTAAACATACTCAAATGCTAATTGATTGATACTCTTCATGTTGCCCCCTTTTGTTATTGATTTAATCGACTTAGCTAAGGTTTATTAAATTTTTGTTTGTGATCACAATATATTATATTATACATTAAATTAATAATTTGTCAAAATTCTTACACAAAAAACAACTTTAAAGTTCTTTGATAGAATAAGCTTAATGCACTGGCAAGATTACCTAATAGCTGCCGCCCAAGTTTGTATAATATTTGCCCTATTTACTAGCGTCATGGGCAAAAGTAAACCCGAACTATCTACCAGCAGAACAAATGCCATCCTAGTTTGCGTTATTGCTACTTGTTTCTTAACACTCCACCTATGGTTTTCGGCGGCTACAGCCTATGGCATTTCTGCAGATTGGGCCATTCTAGCAATCCAAAAAATCAAATTAGATAAATCAATCAAAAAACCTCCTTCTTGGGGAGGTTAATGAGCCAATGGTTGCGGGGGCAGGACTCGAACCTGCGACCTCGTGGTTATGAGCCACGCGAGCTGCCGCTGCTCCACCCCGCGATATATACGAGCCTAATTTGAAGGCTCGAGTTAGTTACGCTTCGTAATGAGAATTGGCTTACCCTAACCTTAACAAACAGGGGTAGTTTTGTCAATCAGCATTCGATTGACGATGTAGAAAGAAATTGACCCAAGCTTTAAGGTTGCGTTCGTAAAATGGTGGCTGCGAGACCGGTTTGGCAACTGGCGTTTTTGGTTCAGGTGCGGTATACGACAAAGCCACGTTCTGAGGTACAACTAGCTCCGTTTCGCCTGGTGCTGCTAAACCGAAGTTTTGTCGGGCTGAGAGTTCTAGATATTGGTTACTGTTATAGTACTGATTTTGGAGTTTGAGGTTGTTGTTCTCAAGTGCTTGGATGGCATTTTGCTGTTGAAGTGTGGAAATTTGTTTTTGTAAAGAATAGTTAGTATTAATCGCTTTAACGCCACTCCAACTAACTAGTAACACCACGATAACAAAGAGTACTTGACCGGCAAAACGAACATCGCGCAACCGGTTAACATATGCATAGATCGTTTCAGCTGATTGTTTAAATTTATATTTTGAAAGCATAGATACTACCAAGCTATATTCTAATACACTTATTATTGATATACTCTTGTCTGTTGAGCAAAGTCGCGGGGATGTAGCTCAGCGGTTAGAGCAGTCGGCTCGTTTAATAATTTGGCTAAGTTTAGATTGGGATTGTGCGGTTAACCATATATTTTGTAACTGTACAATACCGTAAATACGTCAAAACATTTAGGGCTGCTTATTGGGTAACCAGTAAGTATATCTTGTCAAATTCGGGGAAGCCTAAATCAATAATGGTAATCCCGAGCCAAGTCCTTGGAGATAACTCATGGAAAGGTGTAGAGACTGAACGGCAGGCATCCCAAGTGGATGAAGAGACAGTCCGAACCACAAACTCGAAAGAGGTAACGAAAGTTTCTGTGGTGCGCATAACCGATTGGTCGCTGGTTCAATTCCAGCCATCCCCACCAAATTGCTATTTATATTACCGATTACGCCGAATTATTATTTAGTTATCCCAAAGAAAATTGTTACCAAAGTGACCGTATTTAGCAGTCTCTGCAAATTGCGGTTTACGCAGCTCCAAATAGTCAATTATGCCTTTGGGTGTTAAGTCATAACCTTTAATATTTTCAGCTTTACCATCAACAATGACCACTGCTTCCACCGGTTCAGCTACACCGATGGCGTAAGCTAACTGGCAAAACACTTCTTTGGCGTCATGTTTTTTGAGGTAATCCACGGCAATCTTACGGGTCATGTAGGCAGCTGATCGGTCCACTTTGGTGGCGTCTTTCCCGCTGAACGATCCTCCGCCAATCGGTACGCGAGGCCCATAACTATCGATAACCATTTTCCGCCCAGTTAGTCCGGTATCAGCCTCAAAACCGCCAATATGCCAATCACCAGCCGGATTAGCGAATATTTGAGGGGTACCGAGATGTTGTTTGTCTTTGAGCCAATTTATTATTAAGTCGTTAAGCTCAGCTTGTTTAGCGTTCTGAAAGCTAGCCACGATAGCAACAACTTGGCTGTCTCGAACCGTAATCTGAGTTTTACCGTCAAAGGGAAAGCTTTGATAGATAAAGCGGTTTAATGAGCGGCTTAAATCAACTTCCAGCGGCATCAAATTAGCGGTTTCGTTGGTGGCGTAGCCCACCATAATACCCTGGTCACCTGCCCCTCCGTTATTAATGCCATGAGCAATTTCCGGACTTTGATGGGCAATTTTAATATTCACTTTAAAATCTGCACCAACGAATTGTCTGACAATGGCTTCATAATCAAGTTTGGCACGGGTAGTAATTTCTCCGATGACTACCACTAAACGGTGGCCGCCAACCGTTTCAATGGCTACCCTGGAGTCAGGATCTTGTTTTAGGGCATTGTCTAAAATGGTATCGCTGATTTGATCACATATTTTGTCGGGATGTTTAGGGGATACACTTTCGGCCGTTCTGAGGTTCATAAATAAAAAATCCTTTCTTGCCGAAGCCGAAAGGATAAATCTATTAAATATCTTTCCGCTACCGGCGGACTAGATGGAGCACCCAACTTAAAAGGTTGCTGGCGGATTATCAAGCTAGTTCTTTACCCGCGCTCTTTATATCATTCAATTGTTAACCTTAGTACTATAACACACTAAACGGGTTGTCTATTTGACCTTTTTTTATCTTGTCGTGCGAATTTTAAGAGACTACTCCGGCCAAATGCTGCTGGCTCATTTTTAATAATTTCAACAGCTCCGCCGCGGAACTGGCGGCCATTAGTTGTTCGCGTAATTGTTTAGCGTCGTCAAAACCCTGAATGTAAATTTTACAGAATTTATTGAGTTCAATGCTGGCCCTCTCATTGTTTTGCCAAGTTTTCACAAACAGCTGTACATGCTTTTTAAACAAAGCTAGCTTTTGTTCCTTGGTGTAATTAAGCCATTGACTGTGTTTGGCAAAAATAAACGGGTCTTTAAAAATACCCCGGCCGATCATGACCCCGTCGAGATTATATTGCTTGGCCAAACTTATCCCTTGTCGACGAGAGACTATGTCACCATTACCGACAATCAGGGTGTCCGGAGCTAGTTGGTCACGTAGTTGATGGATTTGGCTGAATATTTCCCAGTGAGTCGGGACTTTACTCATTTCCTGGCGAGTTCGGCCGTGAATAGTTAACATATCCAACCCTTGTCCGAGTAAAAATTCCGGCCAGCTCAAATCAATAGCACTAAAACCGATACGCGTTTTAACACTTACTGGTAACTTGCTGGCTGCCCCGGTCTTAGTGGCAGCAATAATATCGGCTGCTAGTTCACGGTTATTGATTAATGCACTGCAGGTACCATTCTTGACGGCTGCTTTATCCGGACAGCCCATATTCAGGTCAATGCCGGTAAAGTTAATGCCGTCTGGTAGTCCCAGCTCTTTGGCAAAAGTACCATCAGCCAATTGGACAGCGGTCTTATAAAAATTATCTGGGATTTTGCCCCATAATTGCGCCATAATTGGCGTTTCTTTAGGGCTGAACCGGAGTTTCTTAAGTAATTTCGGCCGACCGGGGCTCTGTAAGCCCTCGACATTAACAAACTCGGTAAAAAACAGATCCGGCGGAGCACAATCAGCCACGATCTGACGAAAAACGGTATCGCCGACGTCATCCATCGGCGCCAATACCAAAAAGGGCTTCGGCAGTTTAGCGAGCAAATTCATATTATCTAATTATAAAAGGTTTTTAAGGGTTGTGCCTTATTCCCAACGGAAGATGCGGAAAGCAATGAAATAAATAATCACTGTCCAGATGGCCATAATGACCAGTTGTTCGCCAATCCCCATAAATGACTTAGCCTCGGTGGCTATTAGCCGGGCGCCATCAATGACTGGAGTCAGCGGCAAATAGGTAGTGATCCCTTGAAGCCAAGTGGGCATCAAGTAGCGTGGGAAAAATGTCCCGCTTAAAAACATCATTGGGAAAATGATAATGTTGGCTAGCGGCGCTACCTGGCGTTCATTTTTAGCCCAGCCGCCTAGGGCCAAGCCGATTCCCAGAATCATGACAATACCAAAAGTCAAAAAGGCCGCTAACCCAAAGTAGTTACCAACTACTTTCAAATGCCATACCGCAATAGCTACTATGAACATTAGAGCGATGGACATCATGCCAAGCGTGGCATATCCCAACATAGTAGACAGAAAGTATTGCCAGACTCGGAGCGGCGTAGTGTGAAGGCGTCTTAGGATACCCATTTTTTTGAGTTCAGGGAAGACATTAATTGGGCCAAAAATACCGGTGCCTAAGATGGCAAAACCAAGTAGTCCGGTAAAGGTATAGTCAAACTGTGAAAGACTGTGGGTATTGGTTTGTTTCGAGACGACCGTAAAAGGAGTTACAGTTTTAACCAGTTTAGTGTTAATCCCCTGAAATTCAGCTTGCAACACTGAAGTTAGTGTTTCAGCGGCTTGCTGGTTATTTTCGGTGTAATGGACAATGGCTTGACCAGAGGGATATAGCTGATCCTGAGTAGTATAGCCGAAATTGGCCGGTAGCTCGATAGCGGCATCTAATGTGCCGCGGGACATGGCATTGTTGGCGGCTGAAAGGGTGGTGATAGTTTGATTAACTTTGAGTATTTTTTGCTTGCTGGATTCAGCCTGAGTCACAAATTGCTTGGCGTACTGCGAATTGGAATGATTAATAATAGCCACGTCGAACGACACGTTGCTGCTACTGCCGCCAAAAATACCACCAAAGACAAACAGAAAGATCAAGGGGAATAGAAACGTAAAAAAGAGAGCTACTCGATCACGAAAGACACGCTTCAGGTTAACATAGAAAAATACCCATACGGTATAGAATTTACGTTCCCACGGTGACTTCTGCCGCTTAGGTTTAGCTGGTGAGGTATCGTCAGCGGTTGATTTATCGGTTATTCGACGACGCCGCAATAAGCGCCAGCCTACTCTAATCACCAATATGGCAACCAAAATATAAATAATAATGCTTAGCGTGCTCATTATTCGCGTAATTCCCTGCCGGTTAAATCAATAAATACGTCTTCCAGATCGGCCTGTTCGACGCGTTGGGCTTTTTTAAAACCTCGTGTTAACAGCTGCTTGATAAGGTTTTGCGGACTATCCAGGGCCACAATTTTACCGTTGTCCATAATCGCCACTCGGTTGCACAGTTGTTGGGCTTCTTCCATGTAATGGGTAGTAATGATCACGCTGACACCCTGTTCTTGGATATGCCGGACTAAATCCCAAAGATGCAGGCGAGCCTGCGGGTCTAGGCCGGTGGTCGGTTCATCCATAAAAAAGACTTTCGGGCTATGCACCAAAGCGGCGGCAATACTAAAACGTTGGCGTTGACCACCTGACAGATTTTCCGCATAAGTATTAATGTCATCGCCTAATTCAACATCATCTAGAAATTCTTTGGGGTTGACTGATTCTCCATAGGCCGCCGCAAACAGTTGCAGTAGTTCATATAATTTAGTTTTATCCTGGAACCCCGGCGTTTGCGGCTGAACCCCGATCATGCCCCGGATTTTAAACGGATGGGTAGCCACATTTACCCCATCAACCATAGCCGTACCACCATCGATACTGCGTAGCGTTTCAATCATTTCCAGGGTTGTCGTCTTGCCGGCTCCGTTAGGTCCTAAAATGCCAAAAATTTCACCTTTTCTGACTTCAAAGCTAATACCATCAACGGCTTTTTTATCACCATAATACTTACGGAGGTTTTTAACTTCCAGAATATTTTGACTCATTCAGGTTGTGATTATACCAAACCAAACTATCGGCACAAAATAAAAAATACCCGGCTTAAGTTAAAACCGGGTATTTTTCAATCTATTTAAATATTTATTTGCGCTTGACAGTCAAGAAGCCGTTACGTGGGTTTTCATTGACTACGAAGCCAGCTGGCAACTCACAGCCCTCTGGACGTTGATCCTTACTGAAGTAGTAAATTCTCTGCCTTTTACCACCGCGTAGTGTAACGTCCTTTGAATTCAGGTAGTAGGTTACACCCTTTGAGTTCGTGTGCTTGTATGCCATGTATGCATCTCCCTCTCTTAAATTAGTTAGTACCCTAAAAATACTCTGGTAGCTTTTCGTTTGTCAACTCGTTATTCTAATTTTTGATAAGTGTTGTCTTGATTGACCCCTGTTATAGCCGGCTGTGGATGTTTAGTCGGCAGTTGAGTGGGATATAGCTCCGGGGGGTCATTGATTCAGCCAAAAGTACTTAAAAACATAACCGTATTGCTTAGATGGATTTGATGTAATAAACTAACAAGCGTATATAAGCTTAATTTCTAAGTGGAGAGATGTCATTAATATGGACTTTATAAATCGCGTAACTCAAAACCAACAACCGGCTCGTGTTGCTTCACCGCCTGATTCAGTTGAACTACCAGCTAATCGCCCTAAAGCTGACGAACGACGTGGTCGTGATCGTGATCCTTTCATTAAGTGGACCCGTTGGGGCTCAAATGTCTTATTAGTTATCGTTGCCCTGCTGATTGCCACAGTCGCCTGGCTGATCTATATTGCTTCACCAACCTCGGAATATACCTATGTAGACACTACGAAGCTTCAAGCAGTCTTCCTCAACACTGGCCAGGTCTATTTTGGCAACATCCAGTCAATGAATAATGACTACGTGGTATTAACCAATGTCTTCTATTTGCAAAATAACAGTTCCAGCTCCACTACTTCGACTACCAGTTCTAGTCAGAACGTCTCACTTGTCAAACTCGGTTGTGAACTGCACATGCCTTATGATCGGATGATTATTAATAACAGTGAGGTTACCTTCTGGGAGAATCTCCAGTCCAGCGGGCAAGTTGCTCAAGCCGTGGCCTCCTGGCAAAAAGCACACCCCAATGGCCAGCAAAATTGTTCTCAACAGTCTACGACTCAAACTACCACTAATCCTCAGAGTTCCACCAAGTAATCGCTAAACAATAAACTTCTTAACTCAATCTAGTCGGATTGATGGTGCGGCCAGTGGCGCCGTAACCAGTAACCGGCAAACAACAACAAACTCACGATGGTCGCCACTAAAGTCCAACCGGCCAAGTCCGGGGACCAGATCGGGCTGACAAAATCAAACTCGTATAAACTGACCGGGATATTGGGCAAACTGACCCCGTGGCTCTGAACGTACTGTTCGACACAAGGCACCCGGTTATGCCCCGAGAAGTCTACCGAATCAAGTTGCTGGCAATAATTTTCGGCGTTGGTATACAATTGAGAGTTCGCGGCGCTGGCGACACTGCCGGCTGCTTCCACCGCCCGGTCGTAGGAATAGACTAACTGGATCGGCGGATAAGCTCCATTTGGCCCATTGGCTAAATCAGTATTCATATGAGTAGTGACATAGGCTTGCAAATTCTGTAAGGCTTTAACGACATCGCCATTATTTTTGTCAGCAGCATCGACTTGGCTACGTAAATCGGCCATCTGTAAGTTATTCTGGCGCAAGGCCATCACGCAGACCGCTCCACAGATAACCGCTAGTACTAAGAAGTACCACGGTTTAAGCTGTCTTATTTTCTTGAGCCGGTGTCGCCAATTCCGTTTATCCATAGTTAAAATTGTATACCCTCCTTTGAAACAGTTTCAGCTAAACGTATACTGGATTTATGCACATCTTCTTTTCCGGCATCGGCGGAGTGGGTATCGGACCCCTAGCCCTAGTGACCCATGAAGCTGGCTACACAGTTACCGGTTCAGACAAACAATCTACTCAGTATATTGACTATCTTAAACAACACGGCATAACCGATATATACACCGGGCAGACCCGTGAGCAAATTGCCACCGTTCATCAAGCTAATCCGATTGATTGGTTTGTTTATACTTCTGCCCTACCTTTAGAAAACCCCCATCACCCAGAGTTAGTTTTTTGCCAGGATCAAGGAGTTAAAACCAGCAAACGTGATAAATTTTTAAACGTTTTCTTACAAGATAAACAACTGCAACTGATTGCTATCGCTGGGACTCACGGTAAAACCACTACTACTGCCATGACTATTTGGCTTTTAAAGCGCTTGGGGATACCGGTAAGTTATACCTTAGCCGCTAAGGTTTCATTTGGTGATATGGGCGAGTATGACCCAGAATCTCATTATTTTGTCTATGAAGCCGATGAATTCGATCACAATTTTTTGGCATTCAAGCCTTATTTTAGTTTGATTAGCGGAGTTTCTTGGGATCATCACGAGATTTACCCAACGCGCGAGGAATACCAAGCTGCTTTTCGGAAATTTATTTCGCAAAGCCAGCAAACTTTGCTCTGGCAAGAAGATGCTACTTATTTAAAGTTAAGCGATTCGACCGAGCGTGTGCGTATTTTAGACAGCAATCAGGCGAACATTGATAAGCTTAAATTATTGGGTCACTATAACCGACTGGATGGTTGGTTGGCAATGCAAGCCGTTCAGACAATAACCCATGCTCCAGTTGATCAATTAATTGAATTAATTAATGCCTTTCCGGGATTACAGAAACGAATGGAACAAATTGTGCCGGGGCTGTTTAGTGACGAAGCTCACACCCCCGATAAAATCCGCGGTGGATTAAACGCAGCTCTGGAGATAGCCACTTTGAAAAACCAGCCGGTAATAGTTATCTACGAGCCGCTGACTAACCGCCGACAGCACTACATGCTGAATGATTATCAAGACTGTTTCAAGGGCGCTCAAAAAGTTTATTGGCTACCTAGTTATTTAGCCCGTGAAGATCCTGCTCAGCGGATCATCCCACCGGCTGAATTAATCAGTCATTTAGCCAACCCGGCTATTGCCGTACCAGCCGAGAAGAACGACGAGTTGAAACAGATTATTCAGCATCATTTGTCGGAAGGAGCCATGGTTGTCGGGATGGCCGGTGGTGGTGGCGGCAGTTTAGATGAATGGCTTAGAAAAGAATTTCCAGTTAATAACGCTTAGAATACCTGGATATGGTTAGTGCGCAAGTAAGCATAGACCACTAATACGGCTAACCCTAAAACAATGACAATGGTAGCGAAAATAGCTAGTCCTACACCACTTCCCCGGTGTTTGGGCGATTTGGTGACTGGTGGAGTGGTCGGTTTTTTGAGTTCAACTGATTCTTCAGTTTCTTGGGGCGGTTTTTTCAAGGTTTCTGGCGGTTTAGGCGGTACCACGTCCATTACTGGTGTAGCCGGACTGGGGTGGAGAGATTCGGGTGGAGTTGTTGGTTCCATAACTATAGGTCATTGTAGCACGCTAGTAACTACTGGTAACATGACCGCCCAACTATAATCTGTTAGTCTCTGGCTGTTTAACCACCGTAGTTATCACCCGGTTGAAGACTACTGAAATAGTCAGTAACCTCGAGGGCTTGGCCGCCATTAACCGGTAGAATATAGAGTTCGTTGTCTTTAGCCACAATTAGGTAATTATCGCTGTACCAGCCATAAGGTAGATAGTCGCTGAGAGTGGCGATCTGTTTACCATTTAAGCCACTGGGGTCACCGATAAAGAGGGTATTTTTACCGTCGCGTTGTTCATACCAGAAAGTCTGGGTGCCATCCGCTGAACTGATATACACCGGAAACTGGTTAAAGAAAGTACTGTCGCTGATATTCGAACTGGTCAGACTGCCACTGGTCAGGGTGTAGTAGCTGTTGTTGCCGCTACTGCCTGGTACTTGTAGATAAATGCTCAACGGCGAGTACTGGACCGTATCCAGATAGTAACTAGGATAAGTTAAGGTTGCTGGAACTGGAAAGTCTTGGATATCTTGTTTGCCGCTGCCGTCCGGTTTAATGCTGAATAGGCTGTCGCTTTTACCGCTTAGCTGGCTAGGGTCGCTGCCGCTCCAATCAGTGGTATAAATTACCGTACCGTTAATCAAATAGATATTACCAAATGTAGTCAGAGCAAAGCTGGAGGCACCGGTGCCGGTACCGCTGGTTTGATCCAGTACGGTCAGTTGCCCACTAACGGCATTGTAGGCTTTCAGGATTTCGCCGTCTGGTTGCCAACTCTGCACGTTATTGCGTGACAGACTATAAATAAAAGTATCGCCAATCCAGCCGACCGGGTTAAAGTTGGCATTAGTAGTATCAATGGTGGTCAGTTGGTCGTTGGTGGCGGTGTTGATTAAATATAGCTCCGGTTGGTTAGGATGAGCTCGACTTGATTCTAAAACTAAGTATTTCCAGTCACGGGAGGCGATCAGCACTGTGGTACTGGTGCTCTCGTTACCGGTACCGGCCAGCACTGTTTGGCGATCAGTACCGTCAAGATTGGTTTTAACCACATCCATAGTGCCGCTTAATTGCGACAGGAAATACAATTTACCAGCTGGGGTCAAAGTAAAGTGATTTTGCGGGACTGCTTGAGCGGTCACCACAATCGTACCTTTGCCGTCATTGTAGCCGTTAGCTGAAAAGTTGGCCGGCAGCTGGCTATCGTTAGCCGGTAGCACAATGGTGACCAAGCCTTTTTGGTTAGTGGTCGCTTCGGTATCAGCTACCCGTATCAGCGCATTAGCTACTGGTTGGCCATTAATTGAATTACTGATGGTTAGCGGTACTTGGCGGCCAGTAGCCGTTAATTTGACTATCCAGGTGACCTTTTGGCGGAGGATCGGGACTACTACGCTCACGTTGGCGGTTTGGTAGTATTGTTTACTAATAGTTAGCTGGCGCTTCCCGACGTGAACCGGCAATTTCACTAAGCCGTGATTATCAGTAATGGCACTAACCTGATCGAGGGCTACCGTAGCGTTGGAAACCGGCTGATTAGTGGTGGTGTCAATGACCTCTACGTTAAAGTTTTGTTTAAGCACTAAGCCGGCTAACGAATAACGAGTCCAGGGTACGGCCGCCAGTATCGCCAGTATCAAGACGATAGTTAGCGGTATGGTCCACAGTTTTTTATGCCACCAGGCCGCCAACCAGCGTTTATAGAAATGCTGACTTGATTTTAGTTTGGCCGGTTCTGGTTTGGTAGTTGGGGCAGTAACGGTTGGTTTAGAGTCAGTGTTTTCCGGTTGAGGAGTGGGCACCAGTGGTGGTTGGTCGTTATTAACCGGCGTTGATTGATGGTCAGTAACTGGTTGGTCCGGTAGTGGCGGTGCCGAATGAATATCCAGGTCGGGTTTATTACTATCTATAAACTGGTCATCCATAATATTAAAGCTTAAGCTTTGTTTGTATTGTACGGTCTAATGTTTAAGATTGCTAGCTACGGCGTCAAGCCGGTATAAGTAATTAGGGAGTCAGCCGGTTCATGTCTCTTGGGAAAAGCGTGGCTTCTTTAACATTAGCTAGTCCGATAGTTTTTTCAGTAAAACGGTCGATACCAAAACCACAACCTCCGTGTTGGGGTAATCCGTATTTGAAAGCTTGTAAGTAATACTTATAGCCTGGGGTATTAACATCCAGCCCGGCGCTTTTCATTTGCTCAGCCAATTTATGGTAGTGGTTTTCTCGCAGCGGACAAGTAGCCAGCTCCAGCCCTCTGAACAATAGGTCTCCCCACAGTACTGTCGTCGGGTCGTCCGGGTTAACTTGGTGATAAAACTTCATAGCCTCGACTGGGAAGTGGATAGCAAAGACTAGCTCACTGCCCATTTCTTTTTTGGTGTATTCACAAATCCAACGTTCTTCATCAGGAGTCAGATCTCTTTCTTGAGTAGTATCAGTGCCAGTTGCTTGGGTATACAATTGGTGAATCTTAGCAACGGTTAGCTTCGGTACCTTATCGGTGACCACTAATTCCGGAGCGTTTAAAGATTTCAGATCGGCAGCGTGTTGCTCATAAACTTTGTGGAGGGTATAGAGGGTCATGTCCCCGACCGTATCCAGAACTTCGTCATGATTTTCCACAAAGCCCATCTCAATATCCAGCATCATTACTTCGCTCATGTGCCTAGTAGTGGCACTGGGCTCGGCCCGATAAGCTGGGGCGATTTCAAAGACCCGCTCAAAAGCGCCGACCATTATTTGCTTATACAGTTGCGGGCTCTGCGCCAGGGTTGCTTCCTGACCAAAATAATCAACCTTAAAAACTTCAGCGCCACCTTCGGAAGCTCCGGCAATCAGTTTAGGGGTCTGGATTTCGATAAAATCATGATCGATTAAATATTCCCGGATGTAACGCAGTAAACTGGCCCGGATTTTGAAGATTTTCTGTTCCTGAAGATTACGGATGTTCAGTACCCGGTATTCAAAAAGGGTATCCAGATTGTCGGCTCGGTGATCAATTGGTTTGTCAATCTCAATCGGCGGTTCGTCGGTCACCGGTACAACTACTGCTAATTTGGCATCATGCAATTCCGCTCCGCCGGGAGCTCTGGGTTCAGCCACTACCTGACCATCAACTGTCAATACGGTGCCGATTTGTAAACCACGTAGTTTTTCGACTTCCGCCTTATCATTTAAAACCACTTGGACTAGCCCGTGGCGATCGCGAACGTTAATGAAGGTCAGTCCGCCTAGTAAACGTTTTTTATGCAACCAGCCTTCAATATGGATCGGTTGGCCGATATGGTCTTTAACTTCATCGCTCAGAATTCTCATCAGAATTACTCCTTATTTTTGGCACTCCACAGCTCTCTGACTAATGTTAGAAAACTGGCCAATCAAATTTATTCTACCATCTATGATGATTCAGTCGGAGCTTTTGATTCAGTGCTTGCTGAGTCTGGTGTAGTCTCTTTCTGACCATGACGGGCGGCCACCGCTTTACGATCGTCGTGTTGGTTGAATGATCCTTCAATGGCTTCTCCCAGTAATTCCTGCAGAATGTCACTTAAGGTAACAATGCCGACATATTCATTGAAACTATTGACCACTACCAGTAACTGCTGGTGTGTTTCATTAAGTGCCCGGAGGGCTTCTTCCAAACTATCGTTTTCATGGACGTAGGCTACCCGCCGTTCGTAAAAGTCGCGTATTTTACCGTGTTTGGAAAGATCCACGGCGTCATCAATGGAAATGGTGCCGACAATATTCGATGGTTGAGTGTCATAAACCGGGAAACGACTATGGCCATTTTTATGCAGTTCGTCCATCAATACCGGCCCGATATTGTCTTTAACATTGACGGCTTTAACTCGACGTCGGGGCACCACAATATCCCGTACATGGTAATCGCTGAAGTGCAGAGTTTTGCGCAGCAATTCCAAGTCTTGATCACTGATCCGGTTATCATTCTGGCGCTTTTGGTGCCGCAGTAGCTCATAAATATCTTCACGTTCGTACAAGCCAGTATGCGGACCAACTGGAAAGCGGCCGGCATAAAAGGCCAGATAAGAAGCTACCGGATGAACCAAGCGCACCAGCCGGACGACAACTGGTGTGCACCACATTGCCAGGTAAGTACCGACTAAGGTTAACCGGGTGCGCGGTATCCAAAGAAAGGCCAGCCAAAGCACTAGCATGACTACCAAAAAACCAAACAGTAGCGGAGCCACCCGGGCGAATAACACCATGCCGCCAGCCGCGCTCAAGCCGGTAATCAGCCAGAGCACCAGTTTCAGTTCGCCGCCGTAAACTTCAGCCGTAAATAAGGTTTGAGCAACTTTGTCGCCGCCGCGAGCCATTCGTTTTAATTCTCTTGAAGGGATATAAAAGTAAGTCTTTTCCAAAGTTAGAACCAGTAGGGCCAGTAGTAACAGCAAAATGGCGAAGATGAATGAACTCATGCTACCAACTATCTTACCACTGCTTTGAGGATAGCTGTATGACCAACTACATAGATTGACTATATTTCAGTTAAATGACAGTATTGTATACTAACTACATAGGTGAGGAGAATCACTAGTTATGTCTAGAAACTTTTGGATAGCTTTGGTGGTGATTGCGGCCATCTTGTTTGGTATTGTGCTCGTCACCAATCACAATCAAGGTTCCACCCCTACAACTTCCAGCCAGCCGACCCAACATATCGAAGGCAATGACAGCAAAGGAGTTACCTTAATTGAATACGGTGACTATGAATGTCCGGTCTGCGGCACTTTTTATCCGATAGTTACGCAGGTGGTGTCCGAATATTCCAATGATATTAAGTACCAGTTCCGTAACCTGCCGTTAACCCAGATACATCCCAATGCTTTTGCCGCTGCCCGAGCAGCTGAAGCCGCTAGTGATTTGGGCCAGTTCTGGCAAATGAACAGTCTGCTCTATGAATACCAGGATCAATGGGTGACGTCGACTAATCCTTTGAGCTTCTTCGATATTTATGCTGCCCAGCTAAAATTAAACATTACCCAGTTCAATAAAGACTACAACAGTAATCAGGTTAATAATGCCATTAATGCCGATCTTAATGCTTTTAATCAAACTGGTGACCAAATGGCCACCCCGACCTTTATTCTAGACGGTAAGACTCTCAACAACGAAAACCTGATCGGTTCCAATGGAGAGCCGAGTGCCACAGCTTTTGCTAATATTATTCAAGCTGAAATAAACAAGAAGAGTGCTTCTTAATTGAGACTTAATTAGTACCGTAGAAACTGTTGCCAGTTTGGGCGGTTGACAACTACTCGAACTGGTGCTGGATTAGCGTTGATGATTTTTATTTTGATGGACATCTTACCGTTACTCCTTAATAACGATCGATAACTCCTAGTGACCTGACTCCACTAAAGGTTAAGATAGGTTGTTTTAATTTTGTTGATTTTTTTGTCTCACTTAAAGCGGCTTCTCGCGGACCACTTTATTGAATTACAACCGTAGTCTAATGAAACAGGCTCATGCTTGTCAAGAATTTTCCAACAAATCACCAATATTACCCTGTACTATAAATACTTTGGCTGATCTTAGTTAACTAAATTTAAAATAAGCTATTAAACTATATCTTGTAAAAAGTACTAGACAATATATTAGAATAACATTATAATGTTTAATATGATTCAAAGTACTCAAAAAATAATTAAGATTGGCACAAGCGGCGGTGTAACAATTCCTGCTAAGGAATTGAAACGTCAGAACATCAACTTTGGTGATGAAGTTGAAATTATAGTACGCCCCATTCGTTCATCGAGCGTAAAAGATACCGAGGTCCTTGAAGTTGCTAAATCTATCCTCAATACCTACAAAAAAGATTTTGAGAATCTTTCGAAGCGATGAAGACGATTAGTCTCGAGCAGCTACTACAGATACACGCTATGGTGATTCAAGAAACCGGTGGATCAGCGGAATTAAGGGATCTAGGAAGACTCGAATCGGCCTTAGCGACCCAGACACAACATGTTTTTGACCAAGAGTTATATGCCGGCGAATTAGCTAAGGCAGCGGCACTTATTCGTGCTATTATCGCCGACCATCCTTTTGTAGACGGGAATAAACGCACCGCAATGCTTATTGGCTTAACATTTCTTGGTATTAACGATATTACATTGAAAATCCCAGAAGGTCAGATTGAGGATTTCGCTGTTAAGATAGCTATTAATAAATTAGATGTAAATGACATTGCGATTTGGTTGGAGTCTTATCGAGCACATTAATAAGTAGTTAAACTTTAATTTAGCTAGTTTGAACGGATACGAACCCATCAAAGTTTGTTAAATGTTGTGCTATACTACACAGTAGTAAGCCTAAGATAAACAAAAAGTACTACTAAAATGTTAAGTCCTGATGGTATATTTCTGCAGCTGAGTTTTATTATTGTGGTCGGTGCAGTAGTTTCGCTGATTATGCGATTGCTGCGTCAGCCGCTGATTTTAGGCTATATCTTAACTGGTTTGTTAGTTGGCCCAGCTGCTTTTAACCTGATTCACCTGAATACCTTCAATGATTTCGCCAGTATTGGCATTGCCCTGCTGTTGTTCATTATCGGTCTAGGGATGAACGTTTCGGTGATCAAGAAACTTGGAGGTACGGTCTTTTTGGCCACTACGGCTGAACTGCTAACTGTCGGTATTGTCGGATTTCTGGTCAGTACGGCTCTTGGTTTCAGCCGCTGGGCGTCAGTGATTATCGGCTTGAGCCTCTTCTTTAGCAGCACCATTATTATCGTCAAGATTTTGACCGATAAAAAAGAACAAAGCCGACTGCACGGACAGATCGCCATCGGTATTGTGCTATTTGACGATGTGATTGCCACCATTGCCCTGCTATTTGTGACGGCCGCCAAAAACCATACTTTGGGCTTTTCCCAACTGGGGGTTTTAGTGCTCCAAGCTTGCCTGCTGGCAGCCCTGTTAATTATCGCCAGTACCCAAATACTGCCCCGGTTAGTCAAGTTCATGGCTTCTTCACAGGAGATGCTTTTTCTGTTTGCCGTTGGCTGGGGTTTTGGAATAGCCAGTCTGTTTGAGATTGCCGGTTTTGATATTGAAATCGGAGCCCTGTTTGCTGGTGTATCCTTGGCTAGTCTGCCCTACGCTCAAGAAATTGAAGCCAGGTTGAAGCCGCTCCGGGATTTCTTCGTGGTCCTGTTTTTCATTGTGCTGGGTCAAAGTTTAAGCTTACATGGCATTCATCAGGCTTTAGTGCCGGCCTTAATTTTATCGGCAGTGGTGCTCCTGATTAAGCCGGCTACTATTATTTCGACACTCGGCTCGTTGGGCTACTCCAAGCGGGTCAGCTTTATGGCCGGGGCTAACCTGACTCAGGTTGGCGAATTTTCGATTGTACTAGCCGTTTTAGCCGTCAGCACCGGGTTGGTCGCTAAAAACGTTAGTACAGTAATCACTTTGGTAGCGATTATTACGATTGCCTGTGCTTCTTATCTGACCCATTATGACAGTGCTTTGTTTAAATTATTTGACCGGCTACCGTTCCGATTGTTCGAACGAGCAGCTAAACGCCGTGAACAGCGGCCGAAGCCGGGCTATGAGCTGGTCTTGTTTGGTTACCAGAAGGGTGGTTACGAATTCATTAAAACTTTCCAGCAGTTGCACCATCGTTATTTGGTAGTAGATTACGATCCGGCCATTGTCGAACTGCTCAGCGATAAACATATACCTTGTCTGTACGGCGACGCTACCGACAGCGAACTGCTTGATGAAATCGGGGTGACCAACGCCAAACTGGTGATCAGTACTATTACTGATTTTGAGACTAATCAACAGCTGGTGCGACACATGAATCTGTTCAACCCGGAAGCGGTGATTGTTTGCAATGCTAATAGTTATGAAGAAGCTTTGCAGCTCTACGAACTGGGCAGTAGTTATGTGATTATTCCTCATCACGCTTCCAGTGAGCAGTTAGGGGCTTTAATTCAACGCAATGGCATCGATAAACGCCATTTCGACCGCTATCGCAGCCAACACCTTAAACAGATGGAGATTGATCACCCCTTGTCGGTCGCCGAAGAAGCAGCCTAATTCAGTTGAGTGGTTGGTTTAACTAATAATTTACTAACTGCTAGGCGAGCCAGGGCATACAGACCAAATAGTGCGGCCGTATAGCCAGCATCGCTCAGGGCGGTGTTTCGGAAAAACGGCAGAGCCATATCATAGCAGAGCATCAGCCCGGCCCAGGTATGCAGATACATCCCGCTCCACAGCCAAACGGCAAAATTAGTGATGATGAAGAAAAAGACCGATGCCGAGACTGTCAGGGCGGCAGCACGTCGGAAGTTTAGTTGTCTTAACCAGAGACTGCTGGCCAGGGCAATTAAGGCGTAGCAGGCCCAGATTACCGGCATGATGTTATAGAAACCGATAATAGCATCAGAGATGATCATAGCGGTCAGCGGCACCCAGAGTGCCAGTTTGCGCGGTAACATTGCACCTCCAAAGATGGCCACCGCCGTGACCGGGGCAAAGTTGGCCGGATGCGGCAAGAGCCGTAGTAGAATTGCGCCAGCAATTAGGGCTAGGGCAATCCCGATATTAATTTGTTTTTGATTCATGATTCCAGCCTCCACATAATTAGTTGATTATTATTAGTCACATAGATACTAGCTCCGCTACTGGCTTCTTTACCATTAACATAAAATATCCAGTACTTGGAACTACTACTAGCCGTACCGTTAATTGAAGTTACAAAGTCACCGAATGAGTAGTATTTGACTTTAACGGTGGCATAGCGCTCCAGTAAGCGCAGCGCAGTTACCCCGTTTTGGCCATGATAACTGATCTGGGTGGTTTGATGTTGGGCATTAATCACCGTTTGCGCAGTTGGATTAGCCAAGTGGGCAGCCAGTGCCCAGCCGCCTAAACCAACGACAATTATTACTATACTGATTAGGATAACGGTTTTGGTTTTTAGTTGAGCTACTCGACTCATAGATCCTCCTTGTTCTAGGAGATCTGATGCCGAAGAGACGTTTTTTATATTCTTCATCTAATCTTGCTCGAGATCGCCCTAGAAGGCTTGGTTCGCTGTATCGGACTCTCCTTAAGGATAAGGTAAACCGTTGCGGCACAGTTCCCGATTGACACGGGATTCCAGCGTTAGTTTGTTAAGTATCTAGTAGTATAACAGCCAACGGGAGTACTAGATATAGTATTTTTCAATACATTTGGACCGCTGTTTGGTTTTTGGGTAGTGATTATGCTGTTTTGGCTGGGGCAGAGGGATTCGAGCCTAGGCAGATTTGTTTAGTTGTTACCCTGCAACTAGAAGCGCTATATATTCTTGCGTTTGCAAAAGCGAGGTCGAAGAGACACGTTCAATAAAAGCAACATTCCTCGCCCTCCAGTCAACATTTTTAATTTGGTCAGCCAGAATAGCTCCATCAATTTTTTTAGTTTTTATCACTACCTCGAAAGGGTATCCCTTTATCTTTGAGGTCACTGGGCAAGTTACCATAAGCCCACTTTTCTTGTTGTACTCGTAAGGCGACAATACTAAAGCGGGTCGCACTCCAGCTTGTTCGTGACCTTGCTGAGGAGTGAAGTTTAACCACACCAAATCTCCTCTTGTGGGGATATATGTTTCTACCATATTTCTTTACCGACCGGGCCACCCCAATCGATCTCGCCATGAATGTTCTCAGGAGTGACTTTTCCCAACAGCTGTTTCAGGGTTAGTTTTTTGTGGCTTTTTCGCTCCAAAGTTGCCACTTTACCGTTACTTATAATTTGAAGGTCGTTGTCTTCCGAAAGCCCTAGATTTTGCACAATTGCTCGGGGAATACGAATTGCTAAACTATTGCCCCATTTCTTTACCGTAGTCGTTGTTTGCATTATTAATCCTCCTATAATAAGTATATACAAATGTATATACATATGTCAACGTTTTTGTCCTCTGAGTAACTAAATTGGCTGACCTTACTGGGTTCGAACAGTCCTTTGTAAGGACGGGATTAATACCGTTTTATTTCTTATAACAAGTGAAAGCTTTCGACGATAGATTCAAAGATAGTGTAGTCAGCGCTACCGCTATTATCGGTATACACCAATAAGATAGCGTGCTGGCCAGTATTGGGACCGTCTAAAGTGATTGCCCCTTGAGCGGAACCGATAGCCACTACGTCACGTTCATAATTAGCAGTATCACAAATGAAGTTAACCCCGTCCCATTTAGCGGTAACTGTTCCTGTCACTGCCGATTGTGGAGTGGGAGTAGTAAAATCGGTACAGTTTTCAGAAACCGAACCGGTCGCTTCCAATTGGTTACCGTTGACTTGCACCGGCAGCAAGGCGTTAACTGCCAGATTAGTGGGCACTTTATTGATATAGACATCAATCCGGCGAGCAGCATCACCGCTAGTGCCCTGCCAACTGTAAATTTCGTAAGGATCGTTAATATTGATAGCTGGCTTCCAGCCATCCGGCAAGGCAAAGCTAAAACCGTGCTCGTTAATTTGTTGAGTAGCGGTACTATTAGCCGAATAGTATTGGGTAACTGCTGAGGATTGGCGCAAAACAGTCTGTGATTTCAGGTCGTGGCGGAGCACCAAAATAGTGGCTATCAGCACACCAATAGCTACCAGACTAATAATGATATAGATCCGATAGTGATGTTTGATTTGATGGCCGATTCGATACATAAACACCCATCTGTTTAAGCTTATTGATTATTAAATGTTCATCCGTTTGATTGGCTGCCGGCTGCCCGTTTCTTCAGAGCGATCAATCTGGGCTGAAAACTCTGAGCGGCCGCCGACATCCCTAAGACATTTAGGGCACCGATTAGCACAGACAAACTATCCAGTTGAGGCTCAGCCAGCAGTTCCCCGGTTTGTTCAGCTTGGGCAAAAGCATGGTCGACCTTTTCCACCAGCCATCTTTCGTCATTCGGGTCAACTAGGTTTGAGGTTACCGGCCGATCGGCGATCGGATTGGTCAATTCCAGCGAACGTGCCGAGTAATCGCGCTTTTTCAGGTGTCCGCGACGAATCAAATTGTTGATATGCAGCGCTACGGTGGCTATCGAGGTGTAGTTTAACCCCCCCATTATTTCCCGGTAGCTGGGGCTATAACCGTGTTCGATAATAAACCGCTCGATGAAGGTCAGTAATTGACGCTGTTTTTTTGTTGGCCGGATAACTTTAGGGGTCTCTGTTTGCTTTTCGTTCATGTTTATATCTTACTACTCCTTTTCAACAACGCCAATAATAAGTTACCGTAGATACCAGATGCAAGCTATCAAGTTTCTGAATTTTCAAACTGTAGTGTACCGTTCTGGTATTGTATCCATTATCGATAGATGTCTCTACGATGACGAACTTTTATGATTAGTACTACTAACTTTTTATCTAAAATATCATATATAATCCGATAATCTCCCGCCCTGAGTCGCCAGCTTTTAACGCCGACCATCGGGCGAACGTTGCCTTTTCTGGGGTTTGTACTAAGTTTATCAATTGCCTTAACTATCTGTAAGATTGTTTGATGTGGTAGCTTATGGAGTTCTTTACGCGCGCTTTTAGTGAATTCAACTACGTAATTGTTCATAGGTTAACCCAAGTTCTCGTAATACCACTTCAAACGGAACAGTCGGTTCACCTCGGCGTTTTTCGATTTCCTTAATATCGTCAAGATCTTCAACCATATCGGCAAACTGTTCATTAATAACGTCAGAAACTGAACGGTTCTCGGCTATCGCTTTATGCTTAATAAACTTCTTAACAAATGGGTTTAGATAAATGGTTGTTTTTTCGCTTAATTTACTCATATGTCTATATTAGCGTTATGACGTCATAATGTCAAGACGGTGTATCAGTCCATAACAAATAAAGCCACATCAAGCTTAAACGCATTGTTATGCCTTAGTCAGTATGGTACCCAGCTGACTGAGATTTGGGCGGCGTAGCACAAACTACAGCTGCCAGCCCCCACCATAGATAAGCTAAGGTATCATCAGCCCAGGCATGGCTCAGTAGATTCACAAAACTAATACCAATTAGAGCAACCAATAAACCAATAGCTAGCGGATTGGTGCGCCGTTGCCATAATTTCAGGCCTACCATAATATTGATAGCCAAAAACAGAGCCAGACCGATCCAGCCGGTTTCCTGCCCGATTTGAATGAAGTAGTTTTCGGCAATCCGAGCGGGATGCCTAGTGTTATAAACCGAAGCCGGACCGGCTGTTCCCGGGCCATAACCGAGCGGGTCATGCAGCAGATCATGCAGACCGTTAGATAGAGCTGAAGCATGTCCTTGGTTAGAATTGGTGGCGACAATGGAATTGGTTTGGGTGTGAAGAAAGATGTTCTGGAAGGTGCTGTTTTGATGAAGCGCCAAAACTAAACCGGCGGCGATAATAACACCAACGGCCGTCATCATTAAAGCTAGTCGGCGAGTATGTTGACTCTTTAGGCTAACTAGTAGTAGTACCGCCACACTGAGCACTAGACCGATCCAGGCTGCTCTAGAAAAGCTCAAAATAAGGGCCAATAGTCCCCCGGCGGCTAGCACTACCAACTGCCACTTCTTTTGTCTTTGCCACCAGGCCAGTACCAGACTCAAAACCACCACCAGATAAGCACCGAGGGGATCAGCACCACGCAGCGTTGACATGATCCGCAGATAGTGAATGTTACTGTTGATATCTTCATAGGGAAAGATAGTTTTAGAACTATAGCCCAGGTGCGTTAAAAAATTATAAGGCAGTACAAAATACTGGAGCAGCCCGAAGACAATTACTACCGCCGCTGGCCAGAAAATTAGTTTTGGCCAGATGCCTTTTAGTTTAGGAGCACTGATAGTAATAACCCAAATGATTCCAAAGAAAATGAAGTAACGACTATCACTAATCCAGCCATAACCCAGAGCCTTAGCACTGACCTGATGGGTTAGATAAGCGACGATTCCCCAGACGATTTGAACTAGGATAAAGGCGGCCATCAGCCAGGCCAGTTTGGACTTCAGGAGGCGTTTTCTAAGCTTTTGGTTTTTGATCAACAAATAAATTGCCCCCAGAGCCAGCGGGATCAGCAGGAATTCCTTCCACAGCCGCAGGGCGGTATAGTGGCCAATCAGCTGCGACAACCAAACAGTCAGTACGGCATGAAACGGTATCAAAAGCATTATGACTGCCACTATCACCAGTAGCAGTTGAGTTATTCTAGTGTTCAGTTTCCGCTCAAGCATGGGTGTATATTAAAGTATAGCTCATGAAAAATAACGCCTCGTTGATCTATAGTGTTTTTTTGGTAGTGGGCGATTTTTTGGCGTTAGTCGGCGCCTTCATTGCCGGCTATGGGTTAAGGGCAGCCAGCCGGGTACCGGTTTATCATCCGATCGCGGCCCACACTTTTATCAGCACTTTTTTGGTGGTCCTGCCGTTTTGGATTTTGATCTTTGCCCTGCTCGGGCTCTATAACAACTCCATTTACGAGCGGCGCTTCAGTGAACTGCCGCGGCTGTTTGTCGGTTCGTTTGTCGGACTGACCTTTGTCATCTTTCTGAATTTCATTAGTGTTACGCCGATTTTCCCGTCTAAACTAGTGCCGATTTACGGTTTTGCTTTTGCCTTTGTTATTCTAGTGCTTTACCGCAATCTAGCCCGGTTAATCCGCAGCCAGCTATTCGGCTATAACATCGGATTAAACCGGGTTTTAGTAGTCGGTAATAATGCTGTGGCCCGTGATTTGATTAATATCCTGGTCCACTCCAAACAGTCCGGATATAGGGTTGTGGCGGTGATCGGTGGCCATTTAGCTGCTGGCAAGCATCAGCTGCCGCTCTATAGCCATTTCAGCCAGTTTTTGCAGGACCATCGTGAGCCTAATTTGCATAGTATCTTGCAAACCGAATTGTATGCTGATGAAGCCCGTAATTCCGAAATCCTAACTTATGCCCAGGAAAACCATGCTACCTACCGCTTCGTACCGGCTAACGGGGAGTTGTTTGTCGGCAATGTTAAGGTGGAGTTGTTCCAAGGCTCAACCCCGGTGATTATCGTGCACCAGACGGCACTGTTGGGCTGGGGAAAGTTCGTTAAACGATTGTTTGACTTGGTAGTTGGTGGCTTGGCTTTGGTGATCGCCCTGCCGATAATGGCCATCATCAGCCTGATCATGATTATCTTCGATCACGGCGATCCGTTTTATACCCAGGTCCGGTTATCCCGCTACGGGGAAACTATCCGGATTTATAAAATTCGTACTCAATTCCATGCTTACCACCGAATGACCCCGGAAGAGGGTTTTGCTAAAATGGGCCGCCCGGAACTGGCTAAACAATACCGGGTCAACGGTGATTATTTAGAGAATGACCCGCGAATGTCCGGTTTGGGTAAATTTTTAAGGAAAACCAGTCTGGATGAATTACCGCAGCTACTCAACGTCGTGAAAGGCGAGATGAGCTTAGTCGGGCCGCGGCCATTGGAGCCATTCGAATTGATGCATTACGATAAAAAGAATCTGATGCTAAGTGTTAAAACCGGGCTGACTGGGCTAGCGGTAGTCTCCGGCCGGCGGGTAATTAGCTTTAATGAGCGCCGTCAGTTAGACTTGTACTATGTCCAGAACTGGAGTTTCTGGCTGGATTTGATAATCCTATTTAAGACTATTCGGGCCGTGGTTTCGCGTAAGGGTGCCCAATAAATTAATTATGTTTAAATCATCAAAACTATTGCTATTAGTCGGCATTAAATCAGTTATCCGATAAGCTAACGGGATTAATAACTATGGGTGAAGACGTTAAACCGAGTCAGCCGCTAAGCCACCAACCGAAGGTGGCGATCGTTCATGATTGGCTGGTGGGCGGTGGCGCCGAATTAGTGGTCGAACAGCTGCACAAATTATTCCCTGAGGCACCGATTTATACCTCTTATTGCAGCCGGGAGTGGCGCAAACGTTTAGACGGCAAGGTCAAAACCGGGATTTTACAGCTGTGGCCGCTGTCCCGGCTGCGTAAATTCCTACCACCGCTGCGGATCTGGTGGTTTTCGCGCTTAAGGCTCAGGGGTTATGATGTAGTGATCAGCAGTTCCGGGGCGGAGGCCAAAGGTGTTAAAGTACCGGCTTCGACCATCCATATCGATTACTGCCATGCCCCGACTCATTATTACTGGAGCCGTTACCAGGAGTATTTGGACCGTCCCGGTTTCGGTCCATTTAACTGGCTGGCCCGGATCGGACTAAGGCTGCTAGTTAAGCCCTTACGCCGCTGGGATTATAAAGCCGCCCAACGGCCGGATTATCTATTGGCTAATTCCAATCATATTAAAGCTGAGATTCAGAAGTATTACGACCGATCGGCGGTAGTCGTCCATCCGCCGGTCCATGTTGAGCGTTTCAAGCCCTGGGCCACTAATACCAAACGTCAGGGATTGGTAATCGCCGGTCGCCAAACTCCCTATAAACGGTTTGATTTGGCAGTTGCGGCCTGCACTCAACTAGGTCTACCGTTAACGGTAATTGGCGACGGTCCTGATCATCGCCGATTGCGTAAACTGGCCGGTCCAACCGTCACCTTTTTGGGTAAAGTCAACGATCAGGTATTGGCCGAGGAATTCGGCAGAGCTCAAGTCCTGATCTTCCCTGGCCTGGATGATTTCGGAGTGACCCCAGTCGAGGCTTTGGCTGCCGGTACTCCAGTAGTTGCTTTTAAGGCTGGAGGAGCTTTGGACTATGTAATTCCGGGTAAAACCGGCTTGTTTTTTGAAGAACCTACCGTCGACAGTTTAGTGGCTGCCCTTCGGCAGTTGCAGTTACCTACTCAAAACTTTAACAGTCTAGCTATCTCCCATCTGGCTGATAGTTTTTCGGTTCAGCGTTTTAATCAAAAAATTCGTTTAATAGTTAAGAAAGCTCTACAGGTCCAAGTAGCCCCAGAAGTCAATAAAGTAAAAATCACCTAAATAGTTAAGATGGTTGAGTTAAGACTTGTGAGTGTTTATATGTATTATTAGATTCTCCTATATTCTATATATATAGAAGGGAGAATTTTGTATACCTTTTTAAAGTGTTAGCATGCCAAAATGGTACGGTAATCGATGACCGTACTTTAGTTTATTCACATCTGTAAGCTTGAAAAATATTGACAGATTACCACAAAATTTTGAGAATATTTTATATTTATTACAGATTAAAATAAGGCCATTGGTACGGTAATCGACAAGTAGTAAAATTGACATCAAAGCCGGTTGAGTAAAATGCTAATGTCTTATCGTAAATGTAATTAATTCTGAAAATACTTGCTTTAGTTTGGATTAATGCTATCATTTAACACCATGTGCGGTATTGTCGGCTACGTTGGCCCCAAACCAGCTGCCCGAGTGATTATTAACGGGCTTAAAGCTTTAGAGTACCGGGGTTACGACTCGGCTGGTATTGCTATTATCACCAAAGACCGTCAGGCGAAACTATTCAAAGAGGTCGGCCGGGTTCAAGCTTTGGAACAATTATTAAAAAATGAACAACTGCCTAAAAGTTTAAGTGCCATTGGGCATACTCGTTGGGCTACTCACGGTGCGGTGACCGTTGCCAATGCTCATCCGCATACTAATACTGCTAAGACTATTTTTGTCGTCCATAACGGCATCATTGAAAACTACCAAGATATTAAGCAACAATTAATTGCTAAGGGTTATATCTTCACTACCGATACTGATACCGAAGTGATACCGCAGCTGATTGATTATTACTACCAAAAGACCAAGTCGTTTGAGCAGGCTTTTAAAGCCGCTTTGAAAGATTTAAAGGGCGCCTATGCGGTGGCTGTGGTGACTACTTACGAACCGGATAAGCTGTTCGCTGCTCGCTTGTCTAGCCCTTTAGTGCTGGGCATCGGGGAGGACGAGATGCTGGTCGCATCCGATACCAATGCCCTGATTAATCATTTCCGCCAATTTGTCTACCTGGAAGACTATGAAGCACTGGTTGCTGATAAAAAAACCTATCATATTGAGAACCTACAGAAAGAATGCCCGGTGACGCCGAAGGTGGAATTACTCAATTACGATGTGGCTCAGGCCAGTCTGGGTAAGTATCCGCACTTTATGCTGAAAGAGATTTTTGAAGCACCGCAGACTATTCAATCAGCTACAGCTGGCCGAGTTAATGCCAGAAAAGGCACTCTTAAACTTGGCGGATTGGAACTGGTTAGCGAGCAGATGAAGCGTATTGAACGGTTGGTAATTGTGGCTTGCGGCACGGCTTATTATGCCGGTTTGATCGGTGAATATTTGATTGAAGAATTGGCCGGTATCCCGGTAGAGGTTCAAATTGCCAGTGAGTTTCGCTACCGCGACGAACCGTTTGCTCGTGGCACTGCCCTGTTGGCGATTTCACAGTCCGGCGAGACAGCCGATACCATTGCCGCCCTCAAGAAAGTCGAAGATTACGGTGTGTTACGACTGGGGATTGTCAATGTAGTCGGGTCAACGGTAGCCCGGATTACCGATGCCGGGGTCTATTGCCACGCCGGGCCGGAACAAGCGGTCGCTTCTACTAAAGCTTTTATTGCCCAAGTTACCATCTTGCTACAATTAGCCCTCTATTTATGTCGTAGTAAACCTCAATTATATAAACCACTGCTAACTGAGTTGGAGGTCTTACCGCAAAAAGTAATGGCGGTATTAGCCCAAGCCAAAATCATTGAAAAGTTAGCCGCTAAATACAGTAACTCCAGTAACTTTTTGTTTATCGGCCGACGTTACGGATACCCTTGTGCGCTAGAAGGTGCTCTTAAGCTAAAAGAGGTTTCCTATATTCATGCCGAAGGTTATGCCGCCGGCGAAACCAAGCACGGGCCAATTGCCATGATAGATCAGAACTTTCCCACTTGGTTATTGCTACCGATTCAGATCTTACTGGAAAAAATTTATTCTAACATTGAGGAAATAAAAGCCCGTCGTGGACCAATTATTGGCGATCGCTACTGAAGGCAACAAAACCATCGCCGGCTAGCAGACGATGTCATCTACATTCCGAAGACTCTGGAGCAAACTGCCCCGATTCTACAAATCATTCCGTTGCAACTGTTGGCTTACTATATGGCGTTGGTAAGGATTTCGATGTTGATAAGCCCCGCAATTTGGCTAAATCCGTAACAGTGGAGTAGCTTTGGGTCATTAGCTGATCTATTTCTGCTGAGTTGCCAATAAATAATCACTTAAGTGTTATCCACAATAGCGATTACTATTTGACAAAATCATTGACATATTTTATCTAATAATAGTACAATAGCACTATCAACACCTCGCCCTCGCGTAAGCTCGGCGAGGTTTTGTTATACAATATAAGTAATGTCTAAGAAAGAAACCGTTTTATTCATCGATGGCGAGAATTTCCTCTTTCCAGTTGCAGAAATACTGAGGGCCAGAGGAATAATTCAACGCAAGTCGGACATAAAGAACTATTCTATAGTCAGCTTAATACAATCGGCCTTGAAAAGTTTTACTATAAGCAAAACCAAATTCTACGCCGGCAAGATTCATATCCCTATGACCTATCCTGCTTTAGTCAAGAAATCAGAGTTATTGGCGGAATCACAGAGACGACTTAAACGGTCGCTGACAAACCAAGGTGTCGAATTTATCATAGCCGGGAATGTGCGGCTACAAAATATTACCAACGGAGCCAATCCTGTCTTCAAAGAAAAGGGTACTGATGTTCGCTTAGCCGTAGATATGCTATCAATGGCGTGCGATAAAATCTTAGACACTGCCATACTGTTAAGCTCCGATTCGGATATGCAACCGGCAGTAAAGGAACTAAAACTACGGGGTGTCACGGTGGTGTATGTCGGCTTTGAAAATAGAATTAATGCGGGCTTAAGCCAGACAACCCACAAAACTATCTTGCTGCGAGAAGGTGAGATTGTCGATGCTTGGAATGTATCAAATCAACCTTCGCTTCTGAGCTCTTGAGACTTTTATGTGCTTTCTAATTAGTGTCTATACGGCTCTGACCGTTGATGAAAAGGCGGCATGGTTTCGCCAAATCTGTAACCGTAGAGTAGAACCTCTACAATCAGGTGTGACATTAATCAAGCTGCTATTCTGTATATTTCGTGATCTCTCAGTTAATTAGCAGCTAAGACGTGTACTAACTAGGTTACATGCATGGCTTAACCTCTAGAGATGGTACGGCAATAGCAAACATCCAAACTAACCTAACTAAACTTAAGCAATTCGTGGTTAGAAAAGATGTTGTTTTGGCGATAGCCGTAGCCATTGCGGTCGTCGTGGGCGGAGTCTTCATGGGCTGGTACAACAACAAAGTGGTACTGCCAAACCCAGCTGTCAGTGCCCACTACACCCAAGAACCGACTAATCCGCTCAGTTTCATGTCCAATTGGGATGGTCCGGATTATTTGCAGATTGCTAAAAGTGGTTACACAGCTTTCGACCAAGCCAATTTTTACCCGCTATACCCGATGCTCATTGACCTAGTCCATTTTATTATTAGTTCTCCGTTGGTGTCGGCGTTGCTGTTATCCTGGTTCTGTTTTGCCGGGGCAATTTATTTTTATCTGAAGATCATTAAACTTATCTTCAACGTTGCAGATAACGAGGAAGCGTTAAGAGGGCTCTTGTTCTTTATATTATTCCCCACGGCGGTGTTCTTTTTGGCAACTTATACCGAAGCTCTGTTCGCCTTTTTGGCGCTAGGTGCAATCTACTTCGCCTTGCGCCGGAATTACCTGGCAGCCGGAGCTTTTCTGCTGTTGACGACCGCTACCCACTTGACTGGCATAATGGTATGGATTTTGGTTGTCTTAATTTTGCTTGAGCAAAAAGTACATATTTCTAAAGTTACCTGGACAGCTGTTATTGGTAGTCTTGGTTTGGTGAGTTATATGATTTTCTTGCAAATTCACTTTCACGATTTCTTGGCCTTTATTACATCCCAGAAAAGTCATGGCTGGTTACAACATAGCTATATTGACATACTGACCCAAGCTCAATTCTTTAACATCGTCTTTATACTGCTTCTGGTACTAGCGGCTATCTATTGGTGGCATCGCCAGAAAAGCTTTTCTGTTTATTCACTGCTGTTTCTGCTTATACCTATAATTGGTCGTCAATATGGTGGCTTTAATAGATACGTATTAATGGCTTTCCCGATACCATTGATGCTTTATGGCTATCTGCGCCGTAAGCCAGTCGGTTATTTCTTGGTTGTGGCGTTATCGGCAATTATATGGGCCTATTTCTTATTCCAATATGCTGGTGGATACATTGGGGGCTAAAGTGGCTAAATATGATATACGGGGTCAGATAAAACATAACAGTCAAGATGTTATCATTACTAAATGACTTTCGATGCGGCTGTTAATGATTGCTCAAAGTTCTTTGGGGTTAGAAGAAGAATTTCGGATAAATTCATACGCTACGTAGCAACGGGTTTTACTGCCTTCTTAGTTGATTATTCGACCTTTTTGAGCCTCTATTACCTAGCCCACGTGCCACTCCAGATTAGTGTACCAACAGGCATTGTCTTGGCAACCATTGTAAGTTTCGTCATGAATAAACTCTGGACATTCAAGGCAACTAAGCAAACTAGCTCACACCATATCGTTATCCAACTGTGTCTTTACGGGTTGCTGGTGATTATAAACAGCATATTCTCTTATTACTTCATCCATTACCTGAGCGACATACATGTCAGCCCAAGTGTCGGAAAAATTGTTGCTATAGCCATTTGCGCTGTTTGGAACTACTTTTTTATAAGCTGGCAGTCTTTAGAAAAAATCTGCCCATAACTCTTGTTGTCGATTAAATTTCCCTGCCTGGGAAAGCCTAGATAAACTCAAATTAAGCCTTTGGGTGTTGACAAAGCTGGATTAACTCGATAGCAACAGTCCTAATGTTAAAGATAACTAACACCTAAACGTGTTGGGCGAGAAGCATAAACGTAAGCAAAGGATTATTCCCCGTGGATGCACTCACCGATTTGTTTTTAGCCTATGATGTTCGTGGTAAGGTCGGCACTCAGCTAACCCCAGAGTCAGTTGAGATAATTGGTAGAGCCTTCGCAGATTGGTTGCCTATTTCGGGTACCGTGGTTGTTGGCCGGGACATGAGACCAGATTCGCATCAGCTGTCCACTGCCTTAATTAACGGCTTACTCAGCCAAGGCCGCGATGTTATTGACATCGGCCAAGTCACCAGTGACATGGTTTATTTTGCGATTGGTAAATTGAACTTGTCCGGTGGCGCTGTTATTACAGCTAGTCATAATCCAGGTTCGTATAACGGCATTAAGTTCTATCGAGATCATGTTACGGCTGTCGGCCTCAATTCTGGGCTTGATGTTATTCGTGATGCCATATTGCAAAAGAACCTTAAGGCCCCGGCCAAGCATAAGGGTTCTCTGAAACACCGTGATATAACCAAGGCTTGGGTGGCCCACTGTCTAGCCTTCGGGCCCAATATTAAGCTGTTTCGGGTCGCCATTGATAACGGTAATGGCATGGCTGGAGCGGTTTTACCGTATATATTACCCAAATTACCGATTAAGGCCGAAATCATGTACGGTCAGCCGGACGGAACTTTCCCTAATCACGAGGCAAACCCTCAAAAACTAGAAAACCTACAGGATTTGATCCATCGAGTGATTGATAAAAAACTTGATTTTGGTATTGCTTTTGATGGTGACGGCGACCGAGCTGTTTTTGTCGATGATTTAGGGCGACCAGTTCTGGGCACCGATTTATTAAGCATCATTGCCAAATTGTATCTTGAAAAATACCCGGGTGGGATGATTGTTCACGAGGTACGCACCAGTCGGGCCACCCAAGAACTAATCAGTGAGTGGGGTGGCACACCAATACGAACCAAAGCCGGGCGAGTTAATATCGGTTCACTGATGCGTCAAAAGGGCGCCATTTTTGGGGGCGAAACAACTGGACATATGTTCTTTAGGGAAAACTATGACGCTGATTCTGGCCTAATTACTGCCATAGTGGCTATGCAGGCTCTAAGTAATTCTGGTAAAAAATTATCTGAACTAGTCAATCAGTACCGGCGTTATGCAATGATTCCTGAAACTAACCTGGCAGTTACTGATGCAACAGCCATCTTTTCAAAGCTGCGTCAAGTATTTGCTGATGGTAATCAAGACGAATTGGACGGCTTGACGATTAATTATCCAGACAAATGGTTTAACTTAAGGGCCAGTAATACGGAGCCGGTTATGCGTTTGAATGCCGAAGCTGAAACCCAAAACGATTTAGACAAGTTGGTTGCCAAAATCACAGGTTTAGTTAAAGAAACGGCAGTTACTAATAATAGAAAGGCCCTACAATAAATCATATGAAACTACTCGTAACTGGTGGTGCCGGATTTATCGGCTCAAACTTTGTACACTATACCGTTAGAAATCGACCCGAATACGATATAACCGTTGTCGATGCTCTGACCTATGCCGGTAACCGCGCTAACCTTGATCCAGTTGCTGATAAAATCACCTTTGTTAAAGGTGATATCTGCGATAAGGCATTGATTGATCGACTGGTCAGTGAAACCGATATCATTGTTCATTTCGCCGCTGAGTCTCATAACGATAATTCTTTGCGGGAACCTTGGCCATTTATCCAGACTAACCTAGTCGGCACTGCAACTATCCTGGAAGCTGTCCGCAAACACGATAAACGTTTACACCACATCTCAACCGACGAGGTCTACGGTGACTTAGCCCTAGATGATCCGCACAAGTTTACAGACAAAACGCCGTATAATCCGTCAAGCCCCTATTCTAGCACTAAAGCCGGTTCGGATTTACTGGTTAAAGCCTGGGTCCGGTCATTTGGCATCAAGGCTACTTTAAGCAATTGCTCAAATAATTACGGCCCCTACCAACACATTGAGAAATTTATTCCCCGACAGATTACCAATATTTTGTCAGGAATTAGACCGAAACTTTACGGTTCTGGTCAAAATGTCCGTGACTGGGTTCATGTCGATGACCATAATTCAGCTATACATACCATTTTGGATAAGGGCAAGATCGGTGAGCTTTATTTAATTGGTGCTAATGGCGAAGAAAATAACCAAACCGTCATGGAGACCATTCTTGAGTTGATGGATCAACCGAAGGACAGTTATGATCATGTAAATGACCGCCCTGGCCATGATCTACGATACGCTATCGACGCTAGCAAGTTACGAACAGAGCTAGGCTGGCAACCAAGATATACCGATCTGCGAGAAGGGCTGAAGACCACCATTGAGTGGTATACCGCCAATCGTAACTGGTGGGAAACAGATAAAGCTAAAATAGAAGCCGACTATGCTAAGCAAGGGCAATAGGAGAATTAATAAATATGGCCACACCAACCACTGAATTTACTACTCACCAAACCGATATTCCCGGTCTTTTAATTTTTGATGTCAGCTCTGTCGGTGACGAACGTGGTTATTTTCAAGAAAAATACCAAAAGGCCAAGTTAGTGGCAGCCGGTATGCCCGCAAGCTTTAACGTTGTCCAAAACAGTCTAAGCTATAACCAAGAGGCCGGTGTAACGCGCGGCTTTCATGCTGAACCATGGGATAAATATATCTCGGTAGTAACCGGTAAGATTTTCGCAGCCTATGTCGATTTGCGCAAAGGCCCAAACTTCGGCAAAGTTGTAACAACTGAGATTACTCCAAATAGAGCTATCTTCTTACCTCAAGGCGTTGCTAACGCTTTCCAAACGCTTGAGCCGAATTGTTACTATCTCTACAGTGTTAATGCTCACTGGAGCGCTGACAACTATGATCAATACTGTTTCGTTAACCTAGCCGATCCGGATCTTAATGTCCAATGGCCAATTCCGTTAAGCCAGGCTATCATGTCTGATCGGGACCGAAACCATCCGAAACTTCGCGAAATTAAACCAATGGAGGTGTGAGCAAATGGATGATACAAAAATCGTAATCATCGGCTCTAAAGGACAACTCGGCACTGCTCTGCGCGAGAAATATCCTCATGCTCGAGCAGTTGATGCTGATGAGTTAGATATTACTAGTCGTGACGCTGTCCAAGCTTTCAATTGGTCAGAGGTTACGACGATCTTAAACGCCGCGGCATACACTAACGTCGACGGCGCCGAAACAGCCGAAGGACGAGTCATGGCCTGGAGTGTCAATGCTTTGGGCCCACGCAATCTGGCTGAGTTAGCCATCAAGCAGAATATGTCTTTAGTACATATATCTACGGACTATGTTTTTGATGGCACCGACAAAAGCCACACTGAGAATGAATCATTTTCGCCACTTAGCGTTTATGGTCAATCTAAGGCGGCCGGTGATTTATCGGTTAGTTTGGTCCCAAAACACTACATCCTAAGAACAACCTGGGTGATCGGCGAAGGTAAAAACTTTGTCCGCACTATGCTTGATCTTGGCCAGAAAGGCGTTGCCCCCACTGTCGTGTCCGACCAAGTTGGCCGGTTAACTTTCACCAATGAGCTGGTGCGCGTCATTGACCACTTACTCCAAACGGCACCGACTTATGGGACTTACAACGCTACTAACGACGGCAACCCGGCCAGCTGGGCTGATATTACGCGTCAGATATTTAAGCTTGGCGGTTTTAGCCAACAAGTTGCTGACACAACTACGGCGGAATATTTTGCCACCAAAACAGGTGTTGCTCCAAGGCCCTTAAACAGTGCGATGGATCTTAGCAAGCTAAAGGCGACTGGCTTTACGCCACGTGATTGGCAAGAAGATTTAAAGAACTTACATAACAAAGGAGCTCCATTGATGAAAGGAATTATTCTAGCTGGCGGTACTGGAACACGCCTTTACCCACTGACCAAGGCTATATCTAAGCAACTAATGCCTATCTATGATAAGCCGATGGTCTATTACCCGCTGAGCACACTTATGATGGCCGGCATCCGTGATATTTTGATTATTACGACCCCGGCCGAGCAGACAATATTTCAACAATTACTTGAAGATGGTAGCCAGCTGGGCTGCCGGTTTAGTTATGCCGCCCAACCTAAGCCCGAAGGTCTAGCTCAGGCTTTTGTTATCGGTGAAAAATTTATCGGCGATGATAAGGTGGCGTTGGTGCTAGGTGATAACATTTTTTATGGACATGGTTTTGGCAACAGTTTAAAACGCTGTATAGACCCAGATGGTGGTATTGTTTTCGCCTATCAGGTTTCTAACCCGGAACGTTACGGAGTAGTAGAGTTTGATGCTAATCGACGCGCTATTTCCGTAGAAGAAAAGCCAGAAAAACCAAAGTCTAATTATGCTGTCGTCGGCTTATATTTTTATGACAATGATGTAGTAAAGATTGCGAAAGGTATTAAACCTAGTGGACGAGGCGAATTGGAGATTACGTCAATTAACGAAGAATACTTGCGGCGTGGCAAACTTAAAGTCCAAACTATGGGTCGAGGTTCAGCTTGGCTTGATACTGGTACATTTGAATCAATGAACAACGCTTCACAGTTTGTGGAAGTAATCGAGAAACGTACTGGCTTTAAAATAGGTTGCATTGAAGAGGTTGCCTGGCAGGAAGGTTATATTACCGATGACCAGCTCGTAGCACTCGCTAAATCTGGTTACGGACAGTACTTAACTTCCTTGGTTAATAACTAGTAGCCCGCCTCGTAGTTAGCTTAGCGGCTGAAGCGATGAATGGCGTACCTTCGAAATTACCCAGTATGTTTTATAAACGCTTCGCGTAATTTAATGCGTTTTGATTTAGAATTGAGCATATTAAGAACAAGGATGTAATATCTAAATGATGAAACTTATAAGCTACGTCTTCCCAATCTACAACGAGTCAGGGAATATAAGTCTTTTGTATGAAACAATTTCAAAACTGATAAATGAACATAGCAAATATAGGTACGAGCTTTTATTCATCAACGACGGTAGCGCTGACGACTCTTTAGATGAATTAGAAAAGATCCAATCTAAAGACGAATGTGTCACAGTGATTAGTTTCGCGTAATTTTGGTCATCAAATCGCAGTTACCGCTGGCCTAGACTACGCCAAAGGCGACGCAGTGGTTATTATGGACAGCGACTTGCAAGACCCGCCTGACGTAAGTTTTGGGCTCATAAAGAAGTGGGAAGAAGGTTACGATGTTGTGTATGCTCAGCGTAGGAGTCGTAAGGATTCGTTATTTAAAAAAGTTACTGCCAAATGCTTTTATTTAGCGCTACAGAAATTAGCTGATATTGACATCCCCCGCGACACAGGTGATTTTCGGCTATTAGATCGAAAAGTCGTCAATCAAATAAATAAGTTTCGAGAGCGGGACCGTTTTTTGAGAGGTTTAGTAAGTTATGTTGGGTTGAAACAGACTGGCGTGCTATTTGATCGAGCTGAACGTTACGCAGGCAAAACCGGCTACCCGCTGAAAAAAATGGTCAAGTTCGCAATTGATGGAATTCTAGGGTTTTCTACTGCTCCACTGCGTCTGATTTCCCGTACGGGGGGTTTGTTAGCCACGGTTAGTTTTTTGGGCGTTATATATGCTCTAGTCATGAAACTCGTACGACCCCAGACAGTTGTGTCGGGTTGGACTTTTTTTAATTATTGCTGTTCTATTCACCAGTGGCATTCAGTTAATTATGCTCGGAGTTTTGGGAAGTTATATAGGGCGTATCTACTCAGAATCTCAAAATCGGCCGCTTTATATCGTTGACAGAGTTTACGTTAAATCAAAAAAGTAATGAACACTAAAATAAAAAACAACATACGCACTCTGGCGTCCAAACATCACAAAAAAATCAAATTCGTGATCATAGGGACTGGCTGTTTTCGTTATTAATTCCATCATCTTATACACACTAACAAAATTCAAACTACCAATAGCGCCTTCACAAATTATTGGCTACGAGGGGGGTCTGTTATTCGGGTACTTTATGAACTCAAGGTGGACATTCAAGAAAAATAATCGTGGTTCCTCATGGTCATCAATTCTTAAATATCATTGGTCTTCATTGTCGGCTCTATTATTAAGCACGGTGATCGTCGTGGCCCTAAATCGTGAAGCAGGTTTCCAGCCCAATCTAGCTCTTGTAGTAGCTAGTGCAGTGGTTTTGGTATGGAACTACTTTTTGTTTGATCGTTTTGTGTTTAGCCAAAAAAGAGGCTACCCCAATCTGACCAATCAACAAGCTGTACTTATAAAAAAAATACTCCTAGTGTTTCTGGTTTGGGAAGTAGTAATGATGGGCTTTGGTATATGGGCCTCTGGGCTGCACCCAATCTCGCCGATTAATGTACCGACTGGGACACCTTACATATTGCAGCACACTTACAGATGGGATTCACAGTGGTATGCCGGAATCAGCACAAATAACTGGTACAAAACAAATGCCAATTCACCAGTTTTTTATCCATTATTCCCCTTGGCTGTCCACGCCGCTACCTTTGTTACGGGAAACAACGTAGTGGTAGCCGGTTTTGTGGTCAATTTCATAGCAGCGGCGCTTGCTTTTTGTTTTCTTCGGTTTAATTGTTCTAGAGTTTACAAAAAATAGTTCATTAGCTCTGCGAATATATTGTTTTATTTTTTGCCGCTTTGCCTGCAGCTTTTTATATGCACGCCATGTATTCTGAAGCTATTTTTTGTGCTCTTGGTTTTGCGG
>CAWJBZ010000002.1:0-114557 GCA_963841325.1 uncultured Candidatus Saccharibacteria bacterium
TTTTCCTGCCATCACATAGAGGTAGCCGTTGTAGGCCACGGCACTGAAGGCATAGCGGGCCGGCATGCTGGTGGTGGTGAAGGTGGTGGTGGCTGTCCAGGCACCGATCGAACCGTCGCTGTTGATCGGGGCGTAGAAGACGCCGTTGCAGAGTCACTGCCAGTTGTACAGTCGCCGGTAGCGGTATCGGCATACCCACCCATCACATAGAGGTAGCCGTTGTAGGCCACGGCACTGAAGGCGTAGCGGGCCGGCATGCTGGTGGTAGTGAAAGTGGTGGTGGCCGTCCAGGCACCGATCGTACCGTTACTGTTGATCGGGGCGTAGAAGGTGCCGTTGCAGAGATCACTGCCAGTCCTACAGTCGCCGGTAGCGGTAGCGGCAGCCCCGCCCATCACATAGAGGTAGCCGTTGTAGGCCACGGCAGCTGAATTGGGCAGCGGGCCGGCATACTGGTGGTGGTGAAAGTGGTGGTGGCTGTCCAGGTACCGATCGAACCGTCGCTGTTGATCGGGGCGTAAAAGGTGCCGTTGCAGTCGTCAGCGCCAGTTGTACAGTCGCCGGTGGAGGCACCGGCTTGCCCGCCCATCACATAGAGGTAGCCGTTGTAGGCCACGGCAGCGAAGTTTTCAGCGGGCCGGCATGCTGGTGGTGGTAAAGATGGTAGTGGAAGTCCAGTTAGTACCAATCACTCCCGCTACTGTTGATAGGCCCCTCGAAGACGCCGTTGCAGTAGTCACTGCCAGTTGTACAGTCGCCGGTAGCGGTAGCGGCAGCCCCGCCCATCACATAGAGGTAGCCGTTGTAGGCCACGGCACTGAGGCCGTAGCGGGCCGGCATGCTGGTGGTGGTGAAAGTGGTGGTGGCTGTCCAGGCGCCGATCGAACCGTTGCTATTGATCGGGGCGTAGAAGGTGCCGTTGCAGTCGTCACTGCCAGTCCCACAGTCGCCGGTAGCGGTAGCGGCATACCCGCCCATGATATAGAGGTAGCCGTTGTAGGCCACGGCACTGAAGGCGTAGCGGGCCGGCATGCTGGTGGTGGTGAAGCTGGTGGTGGCTGTCCAGGCGCCGATCGTACCGTTGCTGTTGATCGGGGCGTAGAAGACGCCGTTGCAGAGATCACTGCCAGTTGTACAGTCGCCGGTAGCGGCATTGGCATGCCCGCCCATCACATAGAGGTAGCCGTTGTAGGCCACGGCACTGAAGTGAGTAGCGGGCCGGCATGCTGGTGGTGGTGAAAAAGGTAGTTGGTGTCCAGGCACCGATGGTGCCGTCGCTGTTGATCGGGGCGTAGAAGGTGCCGTTGCAGAGATCACTGCCAGTCCCACAGTCGCCGGTAGCGGTAGCGGCAGCCCCGCCCATCACATAGAGGTAGCCGTTGTAGACCACGGCAGCGAATTGGGCACGGGCCGGCATACTGGTGGTGGTGAAAGTGGTGGTGGCTGTCCAGGTACCGATCGAACCGTTACTGTTGATCGGGGCGTAGAAGACGCCGTTGCAGTAGTCACTGCCAGTTGTACAGTCGCCGGTAGCGGTAGCGGCATGCCCGCCCATCACATAGAGGTAGCCGTTGTAGGCCACGGCACTGAGGCCATAGCGGGCCGGCATGCTGGTGGTGGTGAAAAAGGTAGTTGGTGTCCAGGCGCCGATCGTACCGTTGCTATTGATCGGGGCGTAGAAGACGCCGTTGCAGTAAATTGCCGTACAGTCGCCGGTGGAGGCACCGGCTTGCCCGCCCATGACATAGAGGTAGCCGTTGTAGGCCACGGCACTGAGGCCATAGCGGGCCGGCATGCTGGTGGTGGTGAAAGTGGTAGTGGCCGTCCAGGCACCGATCGTACCGCCAGTCAGCCCAGCTTCATTAATAGAGCTTGTACCCATGGTCAGATCACCTTCATTGTTGCCGGTGGCACTAAAACTATTAGCTGAAGCCACTAGGATACTTGGGTCAATGTCTAGTGGGTAAGCTTTGGTCGGTAGACGGCTGAGGTTAGAGGCTATTAGGGTGATAGTGTTGCCTTTAAGGGTTAGGCTGGTCTGGGTACCGGTTGGGTTGGTGGTTGAGCTAGGGCTACTAGTTGCCTGGCTGGTCCTAATGACTGGTGGTAATAAAGCAAAGACCAGATAGTCCTTCTGGCTGTTAACTCGAGCCTTGGCCACGGCTAGCTGATCAGCACTACTGCCATAGGTAATGTTACCGAATAGGGCCGGATCAGCCGAGTAGATACCAATTGCCCCGTCAGACAGGCTTCTGGCTACTAGGTAGTCTGGTAGGGATAACTTATAGGTTAGCTTCACGCTAGCTGTGGGTTGGTTTAAGACAACATCTTCCTGTAAGCCGTTTTGTTTAACGGTATAGACATCTTCAGCTCCATTATTATTTGTTAAAGGATAAACAATGTGGGAATCCAGATTTTTACCTGGATCAGTATTAAATTGTGGTTCTATACTAAAGGATAAACCACTATTGTTATCCCTAATGGTTACCCCTTGAGTTAAGTTTATTGGCAACTTTAGGCCATAGCTGGCCTGAGCAGAGGTATTCCCAACCGAGACAGCATCTTGGTTAAAACTATTAGTAGAACTGTTGAGGTCTGATTTGTTTAGATAGTAGGCCTTGGTCTTAGCATCATAAGCAAATTTGCCGCTTTTCAGTAGAGCACTGTCGGCCAGACCGATTAGTTTAGCTTCAGCCAAGGTTAGCTGGTAATTGGGTTGCCCCAGTTCGTAAACACCAATCAATAACAGGCCGATTACCACCACACTGATAGTTGAGAATTTCAAGTAACAGGAGAACTTAGGGTGCTGATTAGCTACTGCTATTAGCTGTTTATGCCAGTGGCGTCCTCGGCGGATCAGCCAGCGCCCCACTCGATATTTCCAAGCTTTGGCTAGGCAGTTTCGGCAGAAATGTTTAACCGGCCGGAAGATACCTCGGCGGATCAGGCGTCTTAGCCGTAACCAATAATACCGAACTGCTAAGCGTAGCCGGAAACCGATCTTTTGGATCAAACCTTGCGGTTTTTGTCTTGTCGAAATAACCTCAGTCATACCTTAAGCACTATAGTAGGCATTATATACCCACAACACATTCGCGCCTAGATTATAATGACAATTATTACAGGTGTCAGACCTTAACTAGCAGCACTTGATCGGTTAGATTTGAGCGATTTTTTTAATACTGAGAATTAGTTAGCTCTTTCCGGTGGCCGTAACTTCAAACGAACGATGAATTATCGTCATTACCTCATCGGGTAATTTAGAAGAGTCTCTTAGGTCAGTCGCTCTAAAGACTATCTGGTCACTGGCATCAGCATAGTATATCCGTAAAGCTCCCCTAACCGGCGTTGGATCATAGCTGTAGCGAACAACTTCGCTAATCATCTCAAATCCGATATTTTCATCTAATGGGACAATATTGGAAGTTTCTCGGACCAAGTCAGTTTGTGGTGGGAAGATAAAGTCGTGCTCAGCAATATCAATCAAATGAAAGGCCGGTTGATCGGCTAAATTAGGTTGAATAGTTTCAGAAATTCTGGACACCGCTACCGAGCTACCTAATTTCCCTAGCCAAGTGATCACGTCATAATAGCGCGGCTGGATGCGTTTTACTTCAGCGTCATGGGTAGCTGTATCTGCAAATGGCCCGCTGGTAAATTCAAATATTTTCATCACTGCACTCCTAAAAAACCTAGATAATTAAGTATTAGAGCAAACCCTTTAAAAAGCAAGCTTAAGAATCATCTAACTGGGAACAGCCTGAAGCTTCATTATTAACAGATTAAAACGTCCATTTGCCAATCCGACTACTTTGGTGTATACCTGAGCCAATACCGTAAGGTAAGGGCGGGCAAGGGAGTTGGTCGGTGCTAATTACTAGTTGGATGGCTAATCTGCTCGGTTTTCTATTTGGTACATCTGTTATTAGTATTATTTTCAGTTTAGTGGTTTACGCCCTGTTGATTCGTTATATCTTCTGGCCACTGAGTCGCTGGTTGGCCCCGAACATCATCAGTCTGATCCGATCACGCTCAGCGCCGCTTAACCAAACGGTGCTACTGGAATTAACTCCTCCTAGGCGGACTGGTCAAACCATTGCGGCGGTAAACGAACTGTATGCCAGCTTGCACCAATTACTGCTGCTCGGATCCTGGTCAGATCGAATCCTTAGACGCAGCGACCAATTGTCACTAGAGCTGGTCGCCAGCCAAGCTCAGGGGATTCGTTATTTATTGGCGCTGTCTAGTGTCAACCAAGAAACTATTCAGAAATTATTACATTCCTATATGCCGGATTTGCGAATTAAACCGGTTAAAGATTATCTGCCGGCTAGGCTGGATGATCCCAAAAGTCCAGGGCGATTAATCCAATATACTCAAGCCGGCCACTATGCTTATCCGCTGAAGGCTATCTCGGTGGGTGATAATACTGATCCGATCCATTACTTACTAGGCTCGATGACTAAACTGGCCGCTGATGAATTGGTGGTTTGGCAGTTGGTACTGGCGCCGGATCGATCCAGTTCTGCTGGCCGTTTAGCCAGGCGGCTGCAAGCCGGCTATAGCATCAGTTTCAGTAGTACCTGGTGGGCCTCGCCGCTACGGTTACTATTTTGGTCTGGGCGGACGCTACTGGAAACTATCGGATTGCTCACCGGCAACCAACAATTAATAAAACATCCGGCGGCGCTTCCGGTTAGCCCGCTTGACAGCCGTAATCAAGCCCTGGATAAGTTGGCTCAACCACTGTTTCGGACGGATATCCGATTACTATTACTCACCACTAACCCGGATCGAGCAGCTGAGCGGATTAAGACACTTCAGTCAGCCTTGGCGCTATTTGCGAATAACGGTTGGCAAGCTTTAAGGCAGCGATTGGCGACTAATCTACCGTTAGTTCGGTCTTACCGTTTCTGGCAATTTAAAAACCGCACAAGTTCGCTGCTGCCGGCCGATTCCAGCTTACTAGCGACCACTGAAATTGCCAGCTTATGGCATTTTCCATATGACCAGATACCGTTAACTGAAGATCTAGCGCATACTTTAGCCCGGACTTTACCGGCACCGTTAACCATGAAAAATAAACCAACGGCTGTGATACTGGGCCGGAACTGTTACCAAGGAGTGACCACACCAATCGGACTAACGGCCAGCGAGCGGCAGCGTCATGTCTATATTATCGGTGGCACCGGGAATGGTAAGACCACCATGCTGCAATATGCTATCGTCCAGGATATCCAAAAAGGCAAGGGGGTGGCAGTGATTGACCCGCACGGTGACTCGGCTAGTTCATTGCTGAAATATATCCCTCAGAATCGCCTGTCCGAGGTTATTTATTTTAACCCTGGTGATTATGATTATCCGATTGGGTTGAATCTCCTGGAACTGCCGCCCGGATTAAGCGGCAGCCAATTAGCCCACCAAAAAGACGTTTTAACTGAAGCGCTTATTTCAGTGCTGCGTAAAATTTTTGATGAACGCAGCGAAGTTAACGCTTACCGGATCGAGCGGATCCTGCGCAATGCTATTCATACCGCCCTGACTATCGAAGGTGCCACCATTTTTACTGTCTTAAGATTACTAACTGACCGGAATTACCGGAATGCCATAACTAGACAATTAACTGACATTAGCCTGAAACATTTTTGGCAAGAAGAGTTAAATAAAGCCGGCGATATGCAGCGGATTAAATTATCCGGCGGGCCGATTGCCCGGATTGAGCGTTTTGAACGGTCGGAATCGGCCAGGCGAGTTCTCGGACAAGCCCACTCAACCATCAATTTTGAAGAGATTATTAATGACGGTAAGATTTTAATTTGCAATTTCAGCAAAGGCCGGCTGGGGGAGGATACCTCGGCCTTATTTGGTACGGCCGTGCTGGCCAAATTACAGTTAGCCGCCTGGCAACGGGAGGATATCGAACCAACTAAACGCCGACCGTTTTATGTTTATGTCGACGAGTTCCAGAATTTTGCCAATGAATCGTTTCTGTCCATCCTAACTGAATCGCGTAAATACAAACTGTTCTTAACTCTAGCTGAACAATCTACTGCTCAGCAGGATCATCAGCTTATCGAAGTAATGCTTAATAACATCGGCACAGTGGTTTGTTTTCGGACCGGCAGTCCCCAGGATGAACGATTATTGCTACATACTTTCGGCCCCTTGATCGAAGCCCATGAAATTACTAACTTACCGGCCTATAACTTTTATATCCGGATTGCTGCGGAACAGGTTTACGAACCGTTTTCCGGTGAAACCATACTGCTAGCTAATACTGGCAGTAAAACAGTAGCTGAACAGGTTAAAGCTGCTTCCCGGAAAAATTATGCGACTTACTATCAGCCAGCCGAACTTAAGCCCTTACCTCGGGCAAAGCTTAAGGTACGACAGACGACTCCTAGAAGATCTGATAATAAACCGGCTGCTTATAAAGCAAATTACTAATTAGTTATGATATAAATTTATTATTTTAAAGCATAAGTGTGGATCGCTTAATTAAAGATCGTAGTATAAATACTGTCGTTGAAGTCTTAAAGCGCCTCGGGTGGCACTTTTAACCCGGCGTTGTTGGGCTATAGTTAAGCTGTCGTAGCTTGGATTCTTTAACCGAGAATAGGCCACGACCATACTTTGGCTAACGGCTGGGTTATTACTTTGGTAGAGGTTCTGGGCAGTGAAATCAGCCACATCCGGGCTCAACTGAGCCATTAACGGTAGGATGTCAATAATTTTTAATTGATTATGATAATCTAGATTTTTAGTACTGACTACTTTCCTAAATTGTTCGACGGTTCGATCTCGACAAGCTTGGTACTGCGGAGTTTGGAGCTGGAGTGGTTTGAGTGTGGTCAATCTATTCAGGGAGTCTTCAATCGGGCCCAACCGGCTTCCGGGACCGGATGGCCAACCCACATCTAAGCCTTTAAATTCAGCTAAGGACCAATCTAACCAGGTTTCGGCTATCGCCTCAACTTCAGTTGAACCGATAGCTAGTTGTTGTTGGCCAAATAATGAGCATTTTAATAGCTGACCATCTTGCGTCTTTAAATCCATCATAAATTGATTATTCTGGTCAATGCTAACCTGCGGACTGGCTAGCAAAATGCCACTATGGGTAATTTTAATGTATTGCAGTGACTGCGTTGAATCACTAATGCGCTGATCGAAATAACCGGTCAGAACTGGCATTCCCGGGACCAGACTATGGAAGCGTCTCAGGGTTTGATCAGCGGCCGCAAAATCTAGGGCGGATCCGGTTCGTCCTTCCCAGCTCAGAGCCAAACCATAAATTAAGGCGTCTACCCCGATTTTGCCCGCTTTATAGTCATTGATCAAATTGCCATCGTATTGCTCTAAATTGTCTTTAGTGTCTTTACCGGCAACTCTTTTTGCCATTTCAGCTCGATGTAATTGTTGGTCCCATTTGTCTTGTACGGCTTGTAATTCGGCCTGACGATCGGAAGTTATTCGGGTAATTAATTCATCGGCTAAATCTCCAGTCCAGGCCTGTATGGCAAGCTGACCTATTTCCTGAAGTTGGGGGTTCGGGCTAGTCAGTAAATTACTAATATCCGGTGTTATTTCGGGTTGGTCTTCCACTAGTAATTGGCATTATGTTGCAAATAGCATCCGAGAGCAAGCATCAGCAATTTAGCTAAGGACGTTACATTTTTTCTAATGATCGGCCGATGGTCGGTTGAATAACTTTCTGCCAGACTGGGATACTATTCCGGGTTAGTCTAGTTAACTGTTCGATGGAGGTGATATAGAAAGTAACATCATCGTCTAACCCTTCAAGGTCTAGACGATTAGCGATTGCGCCGATTAGTTTATGCTGGAAGACAAAAGTATCGGTTACCATTAAGATACCGGATAACTTAGTGCTGGTCGCTTCTGTCCATTGATCGGCTGATAAATAGTCGGTATAAGCTTTAAGCTTTTTCAGATGAACAAATAAAGGCGTTTGGCTAGAGTAAATATCTAGTAAGAAGTGTTTCCGGGTAGAGCGGGGTTGTTCGTTCATTTTTAAGGATAGGTAAGCATCCGGTAATGGCTTTGGAAAGTAGTGGTATTGTTCGAATTTTAATTCACTATCGTTAAAGAACCATAGATGATTGTTATAGCTCTGTTTGAGGGCTAGATAAACTTTATAGATATCCAGACAATGATTAATAAACCGCTGGGAAACTATTTGGTTTTTATACAAGTTCTTGATGACTGGGGGCGATATGTTCTCGGATTGTTGCAGCACCGGGAAAGACCTAGGTAGTAAGTAATAGACTGCCGGTTGACCAAGTAGGCGGTAGTGCTGATCGTAGTGACGACCGATATAACCCCGTTGCATTAATCGGTCTAACTTAGGCTGTAAGCGCCGACCGATTTTTAGTCCGTAATCTTGACCCAGTAAACTAACCGTCGCATAGCGAAAGCTATACAGTTGCTTCAGGACGTGTATTTGACCCAGGTTAAGAGCTTGTTGATTGGCCCCCATAGTAGCACTTAGTATAGCTCTTATATACTATATATAATAGAGGGAGAATTTTGTATATATTCCTAAGGTGTTAATACAGCAAAATGGTACGGTAATCGATGACCGTACTTTAGTCCATTTGTATCTGTAAGTTTGAAATAATTCGACAGATTACCATAAATTTTTGAGAATTAATTGTATTACTAACAGATATAAATGATTCGAATGGTACGGTAATCGAGAAGTGGTAAAATTAACATCAATACTACCATAAAGTAGTGGCCTTTAGTAAAAAACTATGGCATGCTAAGACCATGCCGACAGTCGTACTATGCTCCAGTGCTAGTTTTTTCAAACAGCTAGTCGATTTACAAGTTTATTTAGAAAAACAGGGCTTCCAGGTAATTATTCCGGCTGGCGCGGAACAAATGAAGCAAGCCAATAATTATGATGTCGGTTTTATTAAGACCTGGTTTACTAATTCTAAAGATTATCATAAGAAAACTACGCTTATCCAAAGTCATAATGTTCAACTGGAAAAGGGTGATGTTGTTTTAGTGGTAAATTATCAAAATGATGGCATTGATAACTATATTGGCGGGGCCACTTTAATGGAGATGGCCGTGGCTTTTTATCTGCACAAACCGATTTTCATCTTAAATGAAATACCCCAAAAGTCGCCATTACTAGAAGAAATCATTGCCCTTAATCCGATCGTTTTACACGGCCAAATCAATCTTTTGCTAAGGGAATTTCAAAAATTATTCACAAAAGTTACTAAGTAAAGATACCCAGCTCGTATGCTCGACGCATGGCATGGGCAGGACTGACGGCCTCCAGTTTTCGGAAAACATGCCGCCGTCGATTAGATATTGTTGGTTTGGCCCGACCACGAATTTTGGCAGCTTGAACAGGATTGTGTCCCAGGGATGTCAGTTCTAGATCGATTATCTCTATCGGCCATAGATTAGGTTTGACAGTCGATTCGGCTGATGGTAACTGATAGTTTAAGATACCTTTTTTAAGGCTTATCCGGACTGCCTGAGCTAAGTTGGCAGCCCCAAGCTTTCGATAGATGCGTGGCATAAACCAATTTCTAATGGATGGGTAAGATATTCCTATTTCAGCGGCAATTTGCTGATTTGTTAATCCATGTGATGCCAGTTCCAAGATCTGAACATCCTGCTTGGTCATGCCTACCTCAATTACTTCACACACTCTTTGTTGCAAGGTTTCCCTAAATTTAATTAGGTCTATCCAGTCTTTATATATCTCAATACAAGTAGCGGCTGAGGGGTAGTTATCAGGCATTTTAGTGTTACTATCCTCTGATCCGGTTACTAGTAGCCAGACCATAGCGTTAAAGTGAACTCTGGCTCGGTTGAAAACGGAATCATTAGCTTCAGCATGGGCCGTGACTACTCCATAGATATGCGGCAAAACCTCTCTGTCAAATTGCTCCTGATCCATTTCCCAGTTAGCGGCCAGATCTGGGTGACGTCTTCGTTCGAGATAGGCAGTTGATGCGTCAGCTTGATCAGATTTTTGAAATAAACCCCGGAATGTTATTCCGGCCGTTGCCGGTTGATCGTCTGCCTCAAATTGACCGGTGCGACTGGATGTCAGTTTTTGCTGGGCTAAATAGAGAACGTCAATGGCTTCGGTTGGGCTACCGACTGGCTTAATATCTTCTTCCGTCAGCCACAGTTGCTAATAACGGCTGATTACCGAGAGAGTATTTTCCGGCAGCGGCTGGTCTCTAAGGTGATGATTTTCACATTCCAGTATTAAACCGTCAATGATCCGCATCGTCTGGCGATGAGCATTTTGCCGCCGATCAGCAATTTGTCCCTGCAAGGCTAACATAATCATTTCAGCCTGGGCAATAGCTAGTGGTTGTGTTTCGCTTGGTCTTTCGTAGGCTAGTGCCATAGATAACTATCCCGTGTATAAATTTGAATTTAAGGAGATCCTTTTTATAAAAAATGCCATCCCCACGAGAATGGCCAATCTACCAAAAAGCTGTTTAGTGGCTCTCATTGATGTCGTTTAAACTCCTCAACTGCTGGTTATGGCTACACAATATACTGTAACCACGTTTTGGTCAACTAATTTTATAATTAGTTTTTACATCATTATTGGGGATAGTTGGCAATTGATAGTCAAAAAGTGAAGATCGGTCTGACTTAAAAACATTTAAACTATCGGTTGGCTGGTAAGATTACGTCTGATAGTGATTGATAGTCAGTGCTCATTAGTCTGTCGAGAGACGGTTTTTCTAAAAGATCTCTGACTCTATTTTGCAAAGCTTGGCGGTAATCATTACGTTGGAGCCACTCTTGGTGCCGTTGAACACATAGTTCTAGTGGCGGGTAAGCCTCTGGCAGTTCAGGGTAATTATCACTAGTCGTGGTGGTACAAAATATCCAGACTATACCATTGAAAATCTGACGCGAGGAATGAACTCGGTAACGACGATCCTGGTTAGACATCCGGGTGTAGGTCACCGTCGGTTCGATTTCATCTTGCCAAGTTGGGTTATCAATTTCCGTATAGATAATATTTTTCGAGTGCTCCAGCCATTCCGGGTGTGGTTTTGGTATATCTTCTGGGTCGGTATTTTGAAATAAGCTAATTAAGGTTAATGGCTCATCGCCACTGAAGTCCTCATCTTCATCCGGAATGTCCTCTATGTTAAGTAGTTTCATATATCTATCCTGAACGTCAAACAGTCTTTCGTAAATATCAGCCATTGAGGCACCTTTCGGTGGTGTTATGTCAGGAGCGTTTCTCTTAAAAAAACGTAGGGCTCGCTTTTCGTCTTCGGCATCTAGAAGAGTAATGTCCAGTAGCCGGTTGGCTTCTATAAGACTGATAATACGATCGGCAGCTCGCACAATTTTTCGCGGTCGTTCACGGCTTTCTTTTATTCGGCTGGCATTCTGGCTTTCAGCAACTATTGTTTTAGCGGTTTCAGCAATTGATGTCGGACCGGTAAATTCGCTACTTTTGGGCATATTGATAATTATTACTCATGCTAAGTTAATTAGTACGACGACGGTAATAAATAGATTTAGATTTTTGACAAGCAGACTTGAGCGGGGGGGGTGCGGCACGCTTAGCGTGATTAAAGCGTGCCGCCACCCATCCCAGCTTTCGGTCAATTCACCGCTAGTACCAGACCTTCGGTGTACGACTGGGCTTTGCCATGAAGTTGTTGTTCGACAGCGTAGAATTTGACGTGATCGCCAAACTCTTGACCGAACAACGACACGAAAGCCTCGTCGAAAAGACAGGAATCACCAACGTAGATCAACTGGAATTTTCCAGGTTTTTCTTCGACGATGGCATAAAGTTCCTGGCCCTCCTCGAGTTGCTCATCCAGATGTCGGTAGACGGGATAGGGTTGGCCATTGTCCCAGTCATCACCGATTTCCAGTTCCGGAGTGTCTTTCTGGACGATTTTGAGAATGAAGGGATTGTCGACCCGCTTAATGATTGCCACGTGGTCGCCTCCTTTATCAAGACTTAGAGTTAACCTACCTGGGGCAGGGGGATGGTGTTGGCTGACCAGACTTTGGTCTGGAATGAGCCATGAAATATCGTCTGCTTATCAAGGTACTCCGGAGCAGTCGGCCGCCCAATCAATCTGTTAAAACAGACTTGATTTAGCTACAACTCGCTCAACAAAGCGAGATTATAATAGCATGAAAGGGTGGTTTTATCAAAAAACCCTGGGGGCAATACTATTTGACGACCGTAGTTAACAGTTAAGCAACTATTACTTAGTACCTAATTACTTGGATACTGGCTCTGCCCATAATCTAGACAGGGCAGTAGCTTGCTCATGGGTAATCAGCCCCTGTTCGGCTTGTTGCCAAAAATACTCGAACATTTGATAGGGTACCTCAGCCGGACTCGGTAGGGGCTTAGGTTTAGTTCGACCGTCTAGTTGATATTCACTGGAAGCTAATTGCTGATCGGCTTCCGGGGAAATAAACACTTTTTGCTCGTTGGCCGATAGGATATCTTCCATTTCATCGGTGACCAGCGCCGGCAGCGCGATTACGTATCTTCCAGAGAGAATAGCCTCTCTCCATAAATCAGCATTATCAGCAAAATGTTGGGGCAGTTTCAGGCCGTCGTATAATTGGAAATTATTTAATACCATGTCACGGGCTACCACATGATAAAGTGGGCTTCTTCTAAATATCAAATGAGCTAGGTGTAATCCGCCCGGAAGTCGAGCGTTGTTGACTTGTTCAATATGGTTATAAAAAGTTGCTCGGCCAATAAAATTATATATAGCCGAATTATGAGGTGTTAATTCAATTTTTTCTTCAGCTGTATAGATAATTATGCGTGGGTTTTCGGCGGCCATTGCTGCTTACTATTAGTTAGTTAATTTGAACTATAAAACAATATTGGCTGATTATCAACTACTTCTTAGACTGACAACTATACCTCAAGCCAAGTAGAATAGTTTAGGTTTATAATACTGGAACATGAGCCTTAAGCCCTTAAAACAACTAATTAAAGATACTCGTGCTTACTATGACAGTATTGGACGAGTATATAGTAAAATTCTTAATTCCTATGTTTACTTTACTGCCGAGGGTAAGCGCCACCTATTATATAAGGGAAATCGTAAGAAAAGAGACGTAAAAGAACAACGCTATAAATTGACTCTTTTCCCATTAGTTATACCTGTCCTAAAGCATGCAACATCTATACAGGATTGGCGTTTCCCGGATAGCCAAAAAGAACCAGACGTCCAATATTATTCAGTGGTATGTAATGTAGGTAAGAGTAACTTACCCGTGAGAGTTATTGTTAAGAGAACGGGTGATGGTCAAATCAACTATTATAGTGTTATGAAACACGAAAACATCTCAAGAACCCAAAAACCCCGCAATAAACGGGGTTCTTAGGTGTGCTTGCTTCCCAACTTAGAAAAGTCGAAGAGGGGCTCTCGCCCGCAAGCACATTAAAAGTATATCAATAATGTCAATATATGCAAGTAATATATCTAACAATAAGTCAACATGTTTTTGTAAAAAATGCCATAGTATACCCAGACTGATATTAGTTAACTTTTCGTCCTTTTGGACTCATCAGCATGAACACACATTCATGAAAATTATGTATCAGACAAGGAGGTAAGATCGGGGGACCGCTAAAGGCACCTGGTGCTAGCTACGGTCCCCCGCTTAAATTGGCAGTGTCAAGATTCGGGAATGGTTTTCCGGAAGCTTTGGCGCCGAGTGGACTTAGCGAAGCTGGATGCGCTGCCCATAAAAATGTCTCTCATCTCGATCACGGTTTACGAAGCGCTGAAGGCCGTTGTCAGCTATGAATTCAACCCTCTGATAGCGCGGTACCTTGATGGTCCGGTTACCGATCCAAGAGCCGTTTTCGATGATGGCTTCGCTGACCGTATCCAGGAACTGGAAGCTGATAACCGTACCAAAGGCACCATCATGCCACCACTCTAACAGCCAACGGCAGCCGTTAACCAGCAGCACCGCAGCGCAGATGCCGACGGCGATCAGCGCCCAGATTGCCAGTTGCTTCCGAAAGAAGACGACTGCCAGGGCAACGACCAAGGCAAAAACGACAGATCCCAGGCCTTCACTGAGCCTTTTCACTGCAAACTTTCCTCCAAAGTCTGATACTACCTTACGTCACAATAGCAACGTAACAAGAATATTTTAACATTTAATACTTTATTAAGCTATTTTAGTATACTAAGTTATTATCTGACATTCTGTTAAGGTTTAGCAGCCTTCTGCCGGGGTTTTATCGGCAGTTTCAGCCTTTGGGACTAATTGATCTGAACGCCGATTGATAATAAAGTTGTTTAGAGAAGTACCAGACGGAGGGATTGGCGGGGAAGGCCGATAATCGTTTGTTAAAACGAACAGTGCGGCCTCCCCCAGGACATCCCTAAGTCATTGGTACCCGAAAAGGGTCCCAGCCTCTGGCGATGGCGACTGCCAGCCAAAGACCAACCACGGCGACGGCCGATAGCCCAACAACCCTGACGAACAGCGACTGTTCGGGAACGATGTTGGACACCAGTACGGCAATGGCTATGACTGAGCTGGTAATTATCACCCAAAAACCTTTCCAGTGGCAATAGACGGAAGTGATGCCGAGAGCAAACAGCATAACTGCCAGCCCAATTCGGATCAGTCGACCGGTTATTCCCAGAAAGACAGCGTCGCGATTGAAGACGAACACCGCCATAAAGCTAATGGCAAGCGTCAGTCCAACTGCGCTACGGATGATTTTGGCGAACATAGTACTGCGACTCCTGCTAAGACGTAGGTTAAAACATTAGCAAAGACTGGTACTTCTCTCAAAGTTCACTTCACCTGATGGTAAAGTATCTATATAGTAGCATAAACTCGTTGTTTTAGCAAGTATCCGATGCGTTTTAGAACAACGGTAAAAATTCTAACTTCATACCAACCGACAGGGATGGAATAATATCGAAGGTGGTTACTATTTTGTTAGCGTTGGGGGTTTTGGAGATCGGCGCCGTAAACTAAATTGGCTGTATTAATAAAGGTATCTTTATCACGAATAATAGCTTGCGGCGGTAACTGGTTAGAGTGAGTTTGAACAGCGGTGACCCGCTTAACGGCGGTGCCGATGGCTAGAAATTCAATAACACCGTTACTTAGGTCGTAGATATAGGTTTTAATACCTAAGACATCGTCGGCGCCGATAGCCTCAGCTTGGGCTTGAACCCGTTTTAGCGATTCTTCCCGGGCACCGTAGATTAATTCAGTTAAGGTCTTGATTTCGCCTCTGATCATATTACGGAAAGAGGCCCGAATCCCGCCGGCGACTCCTAATGAGTAAACTGAGGTACCTAGTACCAATTTTAGTGGGGCATAGCCTAGTTTAGTGATATTCCAGGTTTCTTCGGCGGTTAAGTCACTGGTAATCACCCCGCCGACGGACGCGGCTAAGGAATTAATCGTCTGGTTATAGGAAGCGGTACCGATCATGATCATTTCTTGAATTCCGGAAATGCCTAATGGCAGGATAGTGGTTCGGATACCGATGACACTATTAGCACCTTTGGTTTTGGCTTCCTGTTCAATCCGTTGAAGGGCTAAGTTCCGGGTGGTATTAAAGATGTTACTGTATTGCTTAACCTCACCTTTGGCTAATTGCCGCAGTCGGCCCAGCACCCCCCGGCCAAAACCGATAGAGTAGGCCACATTCCCGAAAACAAAACTGACCGGGGCGTAGCCGGCATCCCACTGACAGAACAATTCCTGGCCGTCAGCGGCCGTGGTAAAGGGAATATGCTGGGAGGCTTCGCGTTTGAGGGTGGAACCGACGGTTAAAAACTCAACGTTACCCGGATGAAAAATTAATTCGCTGGTGACGCCGCTAGCGCCATTTCCGCCGCCGCTCTGCAGTTCCTGTTCAAAGCGCTGTAAGGATAAAGTCCGTCCCTGGGCAATCATATTTGTATAAGCGGCAATTTCGCCGCCGACAAATGTCCGGATATTGGAACGCAGGCCACCCAGCAGGCCCATCGAAAAGACACTATTGCCGACCAGCAAGCTGCCCGGGTTATAACCGAGCAGACCAACGCAATACATTTCATTACCGGATAATCCGGAATACTGAGTTACGATCGCATTGGTACCGGGCACTGTCTGTTTAAATAATAACGATTTACCGCAGGATAAACAGACTGATATCCCCGGCGGATTGGTCTGACCGCAGTTTGGGCAATTCATTAATTCGGTAGTCTCCCATTGGCTTGCTAAAACTTAATTTGTACTATGAGCTTTAGGTGGTTGGTTGTAAAGAAATTTCAGATTAACTGCAGTCATTAGGCTCGACATAATCGACAATATACTCCTGAAACGGTCCCTGCAGACGATCCTTTACTTTGCCTAACCGACGCCCCCGGATATGATCACTTAGTCTAACTAATAAATCATGGCGACCGTGAGCAAAGCTGACATCCTCAAATTTACGACTGGCTTTGTCCAAAATAACGTCCAGTATCTCTTTTTCATCAGGAGCAAATTGATGATTAGTCATAAAGCCGATGCTGTGCGGGCTATCGATTTCTAAAGCCGGTTGGCGGACTACTTGGGTTTGCCCCCAACTGCTCCAGAAGCCTGCTTGACGTAAACCAGCCAGCGCTTGAGCTGCTAGAGCCCGGATAATGACACCTCGCATTTCAGGATCTTCATATTTGACTGATTGAAACTCTTCAACCTGATCTTGTTTTAAAAATGAACTGACTAACCTATGGGTGAAGTCCCGGACTTCTAGTCGGTTAAACAGGGCATTAGCCGGTTCAAATTCAAATCGGCCATGGCGGCGCCGGATATCATCACCATTAATACCAGGCGTATTCATCAGCAATGCTCGGACGGCATAATGAGTTTCATAACTAGGTATCGGATTGATAGCTAGTTCTATCGATTGATTATCCGTTCGACTAAGCGTTGTTATAACTTCTAACATAATAATTTATCAATCTAAAATCTTTAATGATAATCTCTAAGGTATCAGCAGATTAACATATCTTACAATTAGCAATTTTATTGATTATGGTTCAATTAACTGTTTATTTTGAGGAATAATTAAGTATGAAAAATTTATATAATTTTTGTATCAGACGATCAGGGGCGCGGCGGGGAGGCCACAAAGCGTGTTGTTCACACATCTCTGCAGCCTCCGCCACCCGCATCTCCATTAACCATGGAATACCAGTCGCCGAAGCCATGTAAATGGCTGGTGCCCGGTTGCAGTTACCCGGTCAGGGTTAGCACGTTAGCGCGTCACCACGTTCACCAATGTGAACATATATGATAACGCTACCTAACGTGTAGGCCTTGCACTGTCCGGGTTGGTCAGCTGTATTGGTGGTTGGTTGATCCATTTTAGACACTCCTTAAACCTTCTCGCTTGCGGAAGCGCAACCTTACAACCCAATAGCGAAGATAGACTCCTATCAAAGCGTAGGCAAAAAAGCTTACCACTACCGCCCAGATGATGTCCGTCTTCCACCACAGGATAGCACCGATGGCGGCGGCAAACAGTGCTCCTATGAAATGGTCTTTTAGCTCCAGTTCATCGGGCATGTCTTCTCCTACAACCAGGTCGGGGCTTGGTAGTTGGTGGGGTGCATCATTGGTGCAATCGCACTACTGACATACGATGCCACGAAGTGGATTGTCAGAACAACGATGACCGCCATCAAGATAGCCACACCCCAAGTGGTCAGTGTCTGGTGTTGCTCGGCCCAGGCCATTAAGTCTCCTCCGAATACGAGTATGGGCTAGCCAGATGGCTTTCTAGCGAATCTAAACCAAATGGCCAGCACAGCTACAAGGACGATAATCACTACGACTGTCGTCACTATCGGTAGCAGACCATGAGTGCGGGTCACGATGACCACGTAAAACATGGCGGCAATTCCGATACCAAAGGTTGCCACGAACTTGTCTGGGTTCAATTGTTAACCTCTATGATCGTCTGATACTTCACGCAATACCGCTAAAGCGGGCGTAATATGTATATATTAGCATAATCTACACAAATTTGCAATATTTATAGGGATAGTTTATTGTAAGAATTTTTACAAATCAATTACTTAGAAAAAATACTAATTATCGAGTTATCGTTTTCGTCCTTTGGGACTCATCAGTACGAATCAACATTCATATAACGATATATCGGAAGTGGAGGTGGGCGCGGGGGAGACCGCATTTAACGCTAGAGGCGTCATTTGCAGTCTCCCGCACCACTCACTTGACCACCCGTGGTCGAAAGCGTCGAGATGTTCCTTCTGAAACACCTGACATTTGACCTGGTTAAGTGCGATTGTCGCCGGTTGGTCCGTGTAGCACGCGGTAGTTCGGATGATTCCGAAGTTCAGACAGCAAGCGAGCGTCTCCGCCGGCCATTTGTTGTTCCAGTCTGGGTTCTTCCAGGACGTTAGCTATGCTTCGTTCAGCTACTTCACCGATGCAACGAAACTTGTTCACTTGCATGTCGCCAAGGTAACTGCAGTAGAAGCAGAAAGCCGTACCGGCAACGATCATGATCACCGCAACGGCATAGACGTTCTTTAGCACGAAGATGGCGAAGATAAGCGCCGCTGTCAGGATAGAGCCGATGGTCATATCCAGCAGGTTACGTTTGTTCATGTCTGATCGCCTATTTGAACAGCTTCTGATGCTTTCCACTCCAGTTCTTCGATCGGCCGAACCACCAGATGACAGCTATTGCCACCAGCAGCATGATCGCCAGGAAGGGATTCACGCCACATGCAAAAATAACAAACAGAGCGATGACAATCAACGCTATCAGTCCAATCACTGCCACATTCCTCCATTTCCGATAAGAGCATCACGTCGTCTAATGCAACGCAACTGGATCACACTAACAGAATTATCTGATAAATTCAATAATAAAATTACTTAACCACATAATAGACTATCCATTTATTATATTATTTACTAATTTTAATTAACTACTTTCTGCATTTAAAAAGTATCAAAGGTACACAATCCTGACGGCTTAACGCTGATTAGCAACTGTCCCAAAATAGTACCTTCCGATGTGTACTATTTTGCGGTTACTCAACAGATATAAATGAGTTAAATAATTCACCTTCTATATATATTTATATATTTTTTGCTTAAGTTAAATTTCGGATAAGTTCGAGTGTTTATATTTTTTTTACAAAACTTAACACATATAAATTAATATAGAAAAACATTTAATAAACATTAGCATTATCTTAATTTGGTACTAATGTAAAACATATTGTATTAATATTGACATTGCTGCAGTTTGTATTAGAGTAAAACCATAAGATAAAGACCGTGTGAGGGTGGACCAAAAATGGTAGCGCTCTAATGCTGTGGTCGATCTACTATCAATAAGTACAAAGGAGGGCAAGTGTATGAATAAAATAGCAATTAGCTTTGTAGCAATTGCTGTCATTTTGTCATTGTCTGTTGGTGCTACAGGTGCATATTTTACAAGTCAAGTTACCGCGACGGGCAATACATTTGCTTCCGGAACGATAGAACTAACAGTAAACAATAAAAGTAGTGGCGTATCTAGAGTCTATATGGTAAGTGGCTTACACCCGGGATCATGGGATCTAGCTGGTCAAGCAATACTTAAAAATATAGGAACTCTAAATGGTCACGCTTGGGTCGAGATAAAAGATGTTGATGTGTCGGGTGGTGATCGCCATTCATTGGGCGATTTAGTTTGGGCGAGTTTTCAACTTAATCAATCTCCTTGGACGCGTTTCGGAACGTTCATTTCGCTAAATAAAGCGCAGGGGGTTAAGACTGATCTGCTAAACATTAATGCCGGGCAGTCTTTACCGATTGTAGTTTACGCCGTATGGCCAACAACTAATCCGGATTGGATTGATAATCAAGCTCAAGGTCAAACTTTAACATTCGACGTCGTTTTTCACCTAGACCAAATACATTAATGAAACTAGATCAATATTTAAGTCAACAAAATATCTAAGAAGGGATTATTAAGCAATGAAGAAAATTGCATTAAGTTTAGCTACTATTGCAGCTGCTCTAACTTTTGCTGCTGCTGCAACGGGTGCATATTTTAGCAATGCAACATATGTTTTGGGGAATACATTTACCACCGGTACCGTAACAATTGGTAGCGTAAGCGGGGATAGTCTTAACGTGACTAATCTTATACCAGGAGTCTGGACGGGTGCGTATCCGTTCAACGTTCCATACGTTGGATCGATTAACGCCGATCTGTATGCTGGCGTTACAGGCACTAGTACTACTGGTAGCCCTGCGTATATTGCCGATAAATTAACGGTACAAATATATAGCTACACTACAGGAAGCGTTGTTTGGACAGGGCTAGCTAGTAACTTGTCTACTAACTGGCTAGAAATTGCATCAAATGTTGCTCCAGGTGCTACTGAAAGCTATGGCATCAGTTTCTATCTTGACCCAAGCTTTACAACTCAAGGAGTAAACAACACAGACACAGTCTTTCTTCTATACGCCGTTCAAACAGGTGGACCGGCTCCAGCCAGTATGCCCTATGGGTACAACGACTGGTATTAAAATCTAACTTCATTGGTTGCCTCACAAAATTTGGGGCAACTAAATGAGGCTATATTTTTAGCTTCAAAATTATATTTATGAAAAAAACTTGGAAAATATTTAAAGTAATTGTTTGGGGTGCAATTATTGTTGCTGCTCTATTTATTATTGTTACTTCATTCAATTTTTTCGGATTTGAAATGTTTATCGTTAAATCCGGATCAATGGAACCAAAAATTCAGACTGGTAGTGTGGTGGTAGATAAAAAAGAATTCAATTATAACATCGGCAATATTATTACCTTCAAAAACGGAGACAAGAATGATACCACCACCCATCGTATTGTCTCGATTGGCTCACAAAGTGGCTCGACCTATTACATTGTTAAAGGTGATGCTAACAATGCCCCTGATCCCAATAAGGTCTTAAAAGTAAATGTAGTCGGCAAGGAACAATTTTCTATACCGTATCTCGGTTACATAATTAATTATGTACGAACACTGCCCGGATTAATCATTCTTATATTTATTCCAGCCGTTATTATTATCAGCGAAGAGATCTCTAATATTAAGCTGGAAGTTGCCAAGTTATATACCGCCAAAAAGAAAGTGGTTAAGGAAGTCGAAAAGTTGGAAGAGGTAGTTGAGAAAGAAGAAAAAAAGATTACTAAACGAATAATTAAAAAAGCTCCAATGAAAGTTAGGGCAACTAAATGATTAAGAAGCTTGTATTAATTATCGTCATGTTTAGTGCAACTGCAGCACTGTATGCAAGTACGACAGGTGCATACTTTTCTACTAGTACAGAAATATCTGGCAATTCATTCTCGACAGGAACTTGGGATACTACAAATACCGGTAATTAATAATTTAAATTTCTATATATCTATGACATTTTACTTAATTATCAAGATTTGCAAATAAACAGTATTCCCTAAGTAACTTTGAGGATTAGTTTATCTTGATTTATTTGGCTGAGTATACAGATCTCGAAACTTTTCGCGCTTAGTAAAGTCTAATTCGTAGTATTTCATACTGTGCCGATTTAGGCATCTCGTTCTACGTGTTCCCACTGGACGCTGCGAGTTCGTAGGCTAGCTGGTAAGGCACGTAATTGTCGAATACACTTAATATAGGCGCAAAAATCTACAAACGTGATGATATAGAACAAAAACCAACTAAATGGAGTATACATAAGTAACTTAATTTTTTCTCGTAGTGGTAAATGGTCATCATTGCCCGAAACAACTATCCAGGAAACGTAAATCGCCAAAAATATAACACCCCACAACAATACCTGTGGTTGTCTTAAAAATACTAAGTTCACAATAATGTAAAGCATTACAAGTGGTTCGACTGACAACATAATGTCGCCATAAACTGCATAAGGTAATTGAAAGTGGGTCAATAACTTGGAATGTTTACGATTTTTGCTGAAGAATAAATTGCGGTTTTTAAAAAAAGTTTGCATGCGGCCGTATTTCCAGCGATAGCGCTGTTTTATTAAATCTTTCATATTGGGTACGGCTTGCGTATAGGTATGTACATCGTACCCGTAATCAATTTTGTACTTGACGTTCCCCATAAGATTGATGATTTTCATGGATAGATCAATGTCTTCAGTTATGGTATCGGTGTCGTAATATCCAACGCGCTTCAAGTATGATTTGCGGAAAGTAGAGCCAATACCTCCAATGATATACTCGATGTTCATAACTGACAGGGAACGCTTGAAGCGGTTAGCGACGAGGTATTCTATTTTCTGAGCAATAGTAATAAATGATAATTTACTGGCAATTTTCATGTTGCTCGCCAAAGCGACCAATCTTGGATTTTGCCTAAAATGCTGGATAGCTTTTTCGAGTCCATCAGGTGCCAGACGCGAATCAGCATCTAGACACATAACCAATGATCCATGAGTGTAGTTAATAATGGCGTTATTGAGAGCATGTGATTTGCCAGCATTTTTTTGCCGTATTAACTTAAGGCGAGCAGTTGGATTGGCTCTAATAAATCGCCTCACAATAGCGCCGGTCTTGTCGACCGAGCCGTCATCAACAACGATAACTTCAAAGTGCGAATAGGTGTTCGCAAGCACTGATTCAACTGTAGTTCTAATAGACTTCGCTTCGTTATAGGCAGGGATCACAACACTAATCCAAGGTTGGCGTGGTTTTATTACGGTTACATGTTTCTGCTTTTGGAATGCTAAAATTTCTTGAATATCACTTGTAATCATAAACAATATAATGCGTAGCATATTCAAGAATCCCCAGCATAGTAAAAGTATTAGTAAAATAGTAGTCATAAATTTTAAAAGAGTGAAGACGTCATTGTCTTGCACCGTCTTTTAATGAATTTCTTATTATTTACGAGTAAGTAGTCGCTTAATTGTTGAACTAAATATCACCAGCAATACACCAATGACGGCTACAATAATTAATATTACTGCTAATTCTTTATAGCCACTGTGCGCCAATAGTGCACTACTACCTGATACCGTAGTGCTTGCACCAAGTATTTTACCGGTATTATTGACTGAACCTGTCATACAAAACGCTCCAAACACATTAATATTTATTATATTACCACATTGTAACGCTATAGTAAAAATGATTTTATTAAATACTACTTGAGGTTATGCTAATCTTTGAAATTACTTCTTAATATTGATATTAAATTGTTTTTAGTTAAGACTTGACACGGTTTAGTTACATAACCGCTTATCTCTCAAGATTTTAATTGCCTATATTTGGATAGTTTTAATACCAATCAATATTTATAAAACTATCCAGCCCTTATTTCGTCTGGCCTGTGTATTAATTCGTTGGACATCTGCCATAACGTCTGTCCGACGGCTTTCTCGTTCCGGATCTGCTGGTACATCTGTAATCGTAGAAGTATCTCCACAAGCTCGTCTGGCAGCTTGAGCTTCAGCTGGCGTTTCGTATACCGGTTTTTCACCTCCTTGATTAATATAATCGCGGATTCTTTCTTCAAGTTTATAAATATCACGAATAACCGGCAATTCTGGTATCGGTTCGGCACGCATATAGAAGGACTGCGACTTTGCTGGGGGTGTAGTTTCTATCGGTTTAGCTTCTGAGAGATGGTTTATTCCGGTGGCAGCTGTTATAGCTATCTCGTCCGTAGCTACGTTTTGTTGTTGCATTACTGCTGCCACACTTTTTTTACCAGCAGCTCTAGCTAGCACAGAACGTCTGAAGTTCCATGGAACCGGTTTTGATTTTTCAGCCGTATAAGTTATTGTTAAACTTCCACTAATTGGCAGCAAATTAGTTGTCAAACCAATGGTTACGGCATGAACTAAACTTCTGGCTTGTAATTTTCTAACCAGACTTCGGCGTTGCTCTTGTACGGCGCTAAAGGATACACCAGCTATGTTTGCTGTATCGATTACTGTCAGACCAAGTGAAGCGTAATGCAGAACCACCGCTTCTGATTCTGTTAAATCAGCCCAACCGTTACCACCACGGATATTAGAGTGGTCACCGAGAATACCCATTTTATTACCAATTAGTACGGCATCCATCGCACCTTGAGCACCGAGTTTTTTATAGGCACCGTTAAGTAGGGAACGAATAGATTTGACGGATACTCTGAAGTGCCAAGCAATCTGCTCTTTGGTGTAGCCATGCGACATCAGCTTATAGGCTTCCATCTCTCGTACGGTCAGCTGCTCTGAACTGTTTATTAGGTCGGATTCGGGTTTAGTTGGATCGGTAATCGGATTATCGATGACATCTTCAGAACTAACTGGATTATCAACAACTTCAAAATTATCCGGTGTTTCAGGTAAATAAATTGGATGTTCTTCTCTCGATTCTTTCATGATCACTAGTTTAACAAAAAGTAACAAATCGCCTATCGATTTGCTTACGATTAGTATTTAAATTATATCCTAGACATAAGGTCATTATAGTTATATAATATATCAACTTTAGCTCTATTACAATTGACTAAAGGTAACTTAACAAGGTAGCAAGGTATTTACCTGATCAATTATCTCTGTTGTATAAATTAGTAAGTGTGTTACCGCACTTTAAGATAAATTTATTGTCTTAAGGTGCGGTAACATCTTACTACAACCACATTGGAGGTACTGGATTGAACACTCGTCGACGCATCACTATCGGCAGCGCTTTGGCTGTGGCCTTCGTTTTCATTTCGGCCGCTGCTGTCCTGGCGTGGGCCCAACCCGTCGTCACACCGCTGTGCGCCCCAAGCGCAACCACGTATATGTTCTCGGTGAAGTTAGGCTCTGAGCCTAACTACATCATGGAATACTCCTGGGGATCCGAGGATGACGTCAACCCCGCCGGCACATTTACCGCGAAGGAAGGAACGTCCAACACCCCAGCACTGGCACGTGTAACCGGGCAGACGGAAATCTTTGTCTGGTTCAAGTCAGATTCAACATCAGTCGGACAGGCCACGGCCAATGCAACGCTTTGCATACCGCCGACTCCCACGCCCACGCCGACCCCTACGCCAACAGCAACTCCTACTCCAACTCCGACCCCAACTCCAACTCCTACCCCGACGACCACCCCAACTCCTGTGCCGGTGCCAACACCGCCAACCGGAGCTGGTCCCGGAACTGGAGTACCCATTGGATTGGTGGCGGTACTGCTAATCGCGGCAGGCTTGATCACCACCTTTAGTCTGGTCTATCGGCGTAAGCCAATCGACATCTAAGTCCTGACTTCCGGCTGTCTCCAGGGACGTGGTAGTGTCAACACTTGGACATCGATCCTTGTGCCCAGCTGCCACGTCCCTAACGGAGCAAACATTTTCATCAGGCAAAAACGGATTATCTTCCTAATTTATGGTTAATCCATAACTTGGTCGAGGATCATCCAATAGGCTAGTTTTAAGAATAACGTTGAGTCGGTTCATTGAACCTTGTGCATTATTTGCACACCTCCGTTATCCTCAAACCCGCCGCCTTGCTGCCTAAATCCATATATTGCCAACTTTTAAGTTCAAACAGCTTCATACTTTCAGGCAAATTAAAGCATTTAACTGTTTGAAATTAAATTAACATCAATAACCATCACAATTGGCTGGTTACTCTTAGTCTCGAGGATATTATATCCTTTAAACAGTATTTTAATTATTTAATATCTTTTGACGATTAATTTTTGATTTTCTTCGGTTTCGGCATCAACTTAAGCATATACTACCTTTGTACTAACCATAGGCTGGGCAAATAACTGACGTCTTTCCCGAATGCGGACTAAGGCTTTTTCAAGCGCTTCTTTGCTAAATCTAGCCTCAGTTATCACTTGGGTTAAGGCAAACGGACTCTCTTTAGGTAGTCTGCGGTCGTGCAGCCAATCATAGACAATATCAGCATTCAGAACTTCAAAAAGGCCTGATTCTGGGTCGATATATCCGCCTTGGGTCGTACTTATATCTGACGCAACATCTTTAATTACCCGGTCTTTAACGTACAGGTAGGGATAGGCTATATGTGCCGATCTAGCGGTCGCGTCCACTCGCATATCAGGACTGATATCATGCCGGCCCCAAACGGTATTGGCCAGATCTAACACCTCAATGGTAACATCTGTAAAACGTAATAGCCGCGATCCCATAGCCGCCTGGGCAGAATCGCGTATTTCAGTTAGTCCACTACGCCAAGCTTCGGGAGTTGAGAACCCGGAATCACTCATAATTGCGCTTATAATAGCATATACATTTGCTAAGGTCAAAATGTTGGTCTAGTTTGGCTCTAATCTCTTATTAAGAAGCTGTTTCCGGGTGACTGATGGTTTATGACAATTACTTCAAATCAATTTGAATTTAGGCATCTTTTTCGACTATTTAGTCGGTTCCGTCGATATTTTCTAGACGGTTAATACATCTTTGGTAATCTTACCGACTAGCTTAGTGAATTGGGCCGCTTCTAGATCAGTTAGTTTACTTAAAATATGGCCATCCGGCCCGCATAACTCCCGCAACAGGTCAGCCCTCACAGCCATCCCTTCATGCCTGATTTCAACCATTTTTAAGCGACGATCGTCAGGGTTACCGAAACGGGCAACTAAACCTTTTTGCTCCAAACCGTCAATAATACCGGTGATATTGGATGGATCACAATTAAACAGCTTACCTAAACTATTCATCGGGCGGGGCTTATCCAGCAGGCAAAGAGTAATCGCTTGCATACCAGTCAATTGGTGTTCGGTGGCCATTTCAAAGACCTGATGTTTGGAAAGCATGAGGAACTCAACAAACATTATATAAGATTGTTCTAGGGAGGGAAGGCCAGTTGTTTTCATTTATATTGACAATCTCAACTATTGACTATTACAATTAATTGGTACTTTCATTTTAGAATTATTAATCATCTTTTTCAAGTACGGAGGGTATCAATGGCAACAGCTGCTGTTAGTGTTAAACGTCCCAATCATTGGTTAATCTTAATCTTACTGGCCTTGGCTCAGTTTATGGTAGTGCTGGATATTTCGATCGTTAATGTCGCTCTGCCATCTATCCAGCGAGCTTTTTCTTTAAGTAATGCTAACCTGCAATGGATTGTGACCGCTTATACCTTGGCTTTTGGCGGCTTTTTACTACTTGGTGGCCGTAATGCTGACTACTTCGGGAGGCGATTAACCTTTCTGGGCGGAATAACTGTCTTTTCGCTGGCTTCACTGGGTACCGGGCTAAGTCAATCCGGTACGATGATTATTGCATTCCGGGCCATTCAGGGACTGGCTGCAGCCTATATGTCACCGGCCGCATTATCAATCGTGCTGGTGACCTATAGGGAAGGCCAGGAGCGCAATATCGCCTTAAGCGTCTGGGGGGCAGTGGCTTCCGGTGGAGCAGCGGTAGGTGTCTTGCTAGGAGGAATTGTTACCCAATACCTTAACTGGCGTTGGAATTTCTTTATCAATATACCGGTGGGTATTTTTATTATCTTGGCATCGCTTAAGTATTTGGACCACCATAAGACTGAAGCTGAGCAAAAAAGTTTGGATCTGCCCGGGGCGATATCAGCTACCGGCGGGCTAATGACCTTAGTCTACGCTTTAACCGAGGAACCAAGCTATGGTTGGGGTAATCCCCGGATATTATTATCGCTAGTTATCAGCTTGGTGTTACTGACTTTCTTCGTAATCAACGAAAGACGGGCCCGGATTCCGATCATGCCGCTGCATATTTTCCGGGTCCGGAATGTTTCCGGAGCCGATGGTTTGATGCTATTTATTGCGGCCGGGTTATTTTCGGTCTTTTTCTTTACCACCCTCTATCTACAAAATATCTTGCATTATTCACCAGTTAAAACCGGCTTGGATTTTCTGATCCTACCAATTGTTATTGCCTTAGTGGCCACCAACGTCCCAAGATTAATCAAATTGATCGGGCATAAACCAATTTTAGTCATCGCTCCCTTATTTGTCAGCGCTGGGTTATTTTGGACTTCACATATCCCCGTCCATGGCAGTTACTGGGGTAACGTTGCTCCAGGACTGATTATTATGGGGCTGGGGATGGGTGCCTTGTTTGTAAGTGTAACCATTGCCGCCACTTCCGGCGTTTCTCATCATGAGGCCGGTTTGGCATCGGGACTACTGAATACTGCCCAACAAGTCGGTGGGGCTATCGGGTTAGCGGTATTAACTGGGGTAGTAGCCAGTACCACCACCCACTATTTACAAACCCACTTTAATTCTCACCCCAATTCAGCTCAATTAGCCATTGCCACCGTGCATGGTTTTCAGCATGGCTACTTAGTAGCCAGTGGTTTCGGGTTAATTGCCTCACTGCTGGCCATTTTTGTAATCCGTATTCAAAAAGCTAAGACCGATCCGAGTCACGCCGATAGCGTCGAGGTGACCGCCCCCTAATTAGTTAGGGTTTGCGGTTCCAGCTCACCCAGCCCCCGGATCAATAGAAAGGCAAAAGCCAATTGGAAAACCACTTGAGTCTGTAACAGCATACCTTGGGCCCGCGGCAGATAATAGAGCGAGGCTAGACCGGCTAAAATCTCAATCAATAGCAGACTGATATTCATCCAATTGGCGGCCAGCCATTTAGCTACCATAAACAGCGACAGGATTATCTGCAGACTGAATAAACCGATACCGAAAAAGACGTGGATATTATACAGCCGGTTATATGGCGTTAACAGTAGGCCGATTATCTGAACGGCCATAATCCTTAGTAGCCAGGCCAGAATCCGTTGACGCCAAACTTGTTCTAACTGAATTAGCGAGGCTTTCCAGATACAAAAAGCATAAAGCATATAGGCGGCCGTATAGGGCACTAACGTCGACAGGAATACCCCGAAATAACTTAAGCCGTAATCAACACTTAAACTATCGGGGCGAATCAACACACAGAGCACCATTAAGGTCGTAGCTGAAATTAACCCGAAGGTAATATACTGCGACGGACGTTGAATATCTGAGTAAACATTAACTACAGTCTGTCGTGAAACCAGCGGATACCTCCAAGCCATAACTTTATTATAACCAGAATTAGTAAATTATCGACTACTGAACAAATTATTTAAGCCAGTTTTGCTGATTATTTTATTACGATTTAGAGGTGCTGGCTTTATAGATTCTAATGGCCAAGTCCGCCACCATTTGTATTAATTCTTCTGGGGTTTTCTCAGTAGCCCGAGCTTCTTCGGTCAGTCGGTCAATTTTACCCGATAGATGTTCAGCACTAATAGCGTCAGTTAATTCGGTTATAGCCAGCTTTCCTAATTGAATCCTGGCTTGATCAAACCGCACACGAAATTCTTCTGGTAGTTCGATCGGAAAACCAATTCGAAAACAATTTTGATAAAACCCGAGTAATCCCTTAGTCCGGTCGTCAGATTGACTAGCGAACCATTCCCTAACAAAATCAGTACCGACTATAACTTGAGTGATCATATGGGGTGACTGTTCGGGCATGGTGTTTGGTACTGGTTGATTGATAAATAATGATTTGATACTAGAGCGGAAAACCCAGAGCGGATTATGGTTGTAAGTACGTTCTTGGCTTTCAAATTTGGTAGTGACAGTTTTAGCTACCGGCACCAATAGTTTATCGGTAGGGCCTGGAGTGTCTGGCTGGTCAAATGAGTAATTCAACTGCGGTTCTGGCGTTAATGCGGCAAAGTCCTGGTAATCCAACCTCAACGGTTCATCGGGTATGTTACGATAAACGTTTTCGATAATTAATTCGCCACCATGAGCGCCAATAGTTCCATTTAATTCCAAGCATTTACGGCGCAGACCGTCGATGTCGGCTCGCTGTTCAATTGGCGTGCTGCCAATCAGAAAATCTTCCAATCGATCACCGGTTGTGTCGCTCCCATTTCTTAACCGTTTCTGTTCCTCGGTTAATTGTTCAATACTGCGATGTTGTGTCTCTGGCATATCACCTCTATTCTCCTTCTAGAATAATTAGTTACGAGATGTATTGCAAGAATAAGCAATTTGCTTAAACTTTTTGGTAGTCGCTGCCGATCAATGATCGTACTTTTTTTCGAGTTGTTTAACTAAAACCTTAATTCTTTCGACCACCTTGGGGATATCACTGTTGGCAGTAATACTGTTGATATGATAGGGTAGAGCATCTAGATCTGCAGCTAAGTTAAATACTTCAGCAATTGTCTGATTGTGGTAATACCACTCTTCAAAATGATCATTATCAACTAGTTGACTGATGATAAAATCGGCGATTTCAGCTGAATTCTGGTTGTCGGGATCGGCTAAGTTACGGCTCCAGGTTTTGACTAATTCATTAATCGTATCGGGCTGATTTTTCATAAAGATATTATAGTCGTTTAGGCTTGTTAATGCTTATAGTAAGAAGTTAATAGTTAGCGGTTTAGCTATTTAATGATTGTTAGCTGAAGTTTAATTGAAGATAGCTAATAAATAAATCGGTTATCCTAAAACTACCATTTGGCGCCATAAATTAAACCGCCAACGATCACTCCGGTTTGCATTATCATAAACAAGCCCTGATATAAGATTATTATTTTATCTCTATGAATATAGCCGTAGCAGAGCCAGATAACGGTTAATATCTCATAACCAAACCAGGTCGATAATGACACACCAGCGGCGGTATGTTGAGCAAAAATAGTGACCACTTGCGGAACGGTTATCAGCGGTTCTAAAATCGCTACTACATAAGTTGCCCGGTCAATCAGCCGAGCATGCCGAGATTTTTTTATTATCAAAGTACGGTGTTTATTAATTAGTTTATGACGATGGTAACGTGACATATTTATAAAGGATTATTGTTAAATTTATTATATGCTTACTACTAATGTTTATCACTCCGTTTGGGTCATATTATTATTCAGTAGCTTAGGATAATACTAACGCTTGCATAAACTAATAAGTTATGGCAGACTAGCCGTTGATGAGTAATTTTTCGGTAGAGCACTGTTCAACATGTCCTGTTGCTAGCTACATTAATAATGCTTTTCCTAGAAACGAAGTCTTTCCGGAAAAAGACGAGAGAGAAGCGGCCTGGCGAGTGGCTGTTGGTTTATCGCAGTTATTTACCGTTGCTCTTAAAGATTCTGACGGGCTTACCAATGATCGCGTAGACTATTTCCGCGACCGTCAACTAGATTTTTGGCTAACTACGGACCGTTCTCGCCGGATATTTAGAGTAGCCTTATACCACCCAGAAATAGCGGATCCAGTAAGAGTCTGCGCCAAAAGACTATTAGACGAATGCGTAGCTTACGCGGCTGAAGAAGGACTAAAATTCCAGCCGCAATTAGAATAAGAATAAAGAATTTACCAGATAACCATTACAAAAGTTATGTGGTACGTTATCATAATTAGCTAAATATAATTATTAGAAAAATGTGAACAATAAGTGGTCTTGTTATGAACCGAAGTTAGTTGATATACCGCCCGCTTGCATCAATTTGATTGATGCTTGATAAGCTTGGTTAACTGCTGCCGTACCCTGGGAATCATAGTAAGTTTCTGCCGGACGTTCAGCGTAATATGCGGTTTGCTCCGCTGCTTGCTCTGGATTTGTGGTCCATAGACTGGGGCTAACTTTACTAATTCCATCCTCGTAATCTGATGTCATAAATTGAGCTGCATAATTGGGATTTTCAGCTTCAGCGACTGTAATACCTGGGTGATAAGGTAGATCCAATTGGAACGGCCCAGCACTATTACCATGATCACCCACATCAGCATCCTGCCATCTGCTTTCAAACCATGACCCCATAAGCTTCGCTAAAATTTCACGATTATTACCTTTTGAGGTACTAACAATAGCGTCAAATAGAGGCTTAACGTTTGCTGGAATAGATGATTCACTTGGAGCGGGTGTAGCGGTTGCAGCAGCTGGAGTTGGGGTGGCAGTAGGAGCTGGAGTTGGGGCTGGAGTAGCGGTTGGGGTGGGAGTTGCGACAGGAGTAGGTTTTGGAGTTGCGGTTGGAGCTGGAGTAGCAATTGGAGTTAGGGTTGTATTGGTTATTTCAGCGTTACCGTTTGTAGTTTCAGTAGGAGCAGTAGTTGAAGGTGTGGGGGTTGGGGTAGTTATGGCAGTTGGTGCTGGAGTGGCAGTTGGTGTGGCAGTACTAGTTGTTTGTTGTGACGGTGCCCATAGTCCACTTAAACCATCCATGCCTTTAACGTAATCAACTAAGCCATTAGCGAGTATATGACCATTGGAATCTTGATAAAATTGCGCTCTGGGATCCAACTGATCACCACTCCAGGCATATGTTTGAACAGCCCATTTGATGTCATTATTATCAAAGAGGTATTTGATTACTTTATAGCTGCCATAAGCACCAGCCTGATAATTAGTTCCGAGAGCTGCCTGTGCACCCTGAATATATTCTGCAATAGTAGGTAATTGACTAGCTGTAGGGTTAAAATCTGCAGCAAAATAGAACGGTGTTCCGGTCGTCACACCAAGTTTTTGAGCTTCCGTTAATGCTTCTTGTCCGGCTTTTACGCCAGCATCATATCCACCTAAGGCATCCTGTGCCCCATTTTCCCAATATAAACCAATATAAAGACCGTCATTACGATCTTGATTTGCTTCACTAGAAGTAATTACTTTATTACCATCAGCGGCTGGTGCAAGATACCGAAAAACAAATTTATCTCCTGCACTAATCATGGCTTGATCAGGAGGGCACTTATCTGAGCAGTCAAGACCTGATTCTACGTTACTACTTGATGTAGAACTGGGGGTTGTTGGACTTGCTTGTTCCATGCTGCCATTAGTAATACTGGTTGGTGTTGCAGATGGAGTAGGAGTAAGTGACGTAATTGTGGGAGCCGGTGGTAAAGATTGTTCAGTGTTACCATTAGTTGAAGAACTAGATGGAGTTGAAGATGGAGTTGGTGAGATAGATTGATTTGCAATGGTTGGTGATTCACCGATCTCGATAATTTCTGTACTTAGACAATTACCAACATTTGTAATAACTACTCTGTCAGCACCAATACCATCCACACTTTGAACAGTACCAACCATAAATTCATGAGTAATTGGGTCCTGATACAGTATAATGTTGCCACTTTGGACGGTAGCATTCTCTCCGCCTGCCCAATAATTAAGGCCTTTTTCCTGAAAACTAGTTATAAATGTTTGGGTAGCCGCTTCTTGTTGAGAAATGGGACTTTGTTCAGTAGATTGACTGGGTGGAGTAGTAGGAGTTTGTTCAGTAGTGGGTTGACTGGGTTGGGCAGCTGGTATAGGAACAACCGGAGCTTCAAGTGTTTGTCCCGGCATTAAATGTCGATCACCACCATCTTTTGTAAGTAGAGCTTTGTTGTCGCTTTGATTTTCAATTTCTTGTACTACTGGCCAAACAGCTTGACCCGTAGCGGCTGAATACTGTTCAGCAATGCCATAAATTGTATCACCGGACTTAAGAATTACTGGTTGAAAGGTTAGAATTGGTTCAGTAGATTGACTGGGTGGAGTAGTAGGAGTTTGTTCAGTAGTGGGTTGACTGGGTTGGGCAGCTGGTATAGGAACAACCGGAGCTTCAAGTGTTTGTCCCGGCATTAAATGTCGATCACCACCATCTTTTGTAAGTAGAGCTTTGTTGTCGCTTTGATTTTCAATTTCTTGTACTACTGGCCAAACAGCTTGACCCGTAGCGGCTGAATACTGTTCAGCAATGCCATAAATTGTATCACCGGACTTAAGAATTACTGGTTGAAAGGTTAGAATTGGTTCAGTAGATTGACTGGGTGGAGTAGTAGGAGTTGACACGGTGGCAGGTTGTTCTGGGGACGAAGTTTTCGAACTATTAGAACCACCCGTAGATAAAGTCGAAAATTCCGGTTTAGCTTGTGGGCTGCTAATATGTCCTGGGTTATCACTTGCCGCCACCGGTAGTGAAGAACTTAATAAACTACCGAAACTGGTACTAGCCAAAGCCGCAATAGCTATTGCTTTTTTTGGTGGTAAATGTGATCCACGGTTATTATTTGATACGGCAGCCCTAGAAGAATGTTCAATCGGTAATACTTGCTTTACCGTGTCGGTTATAGGTATAGCTTCGGCTTGTTGTGGAGTGTAGGCTGATTGATGAAGTGTGCCATACCCCTTTATGGACGGATGATTGGGTGGGATAAGACATGGTCTTCCGTCAGGATCAACAATTTTTAAGCTAGTTAATGAACCAGAATTGTCATGATACAGATTAGCTACTATTCCGATTTGGAAATTAACACTAGGCTCACCCGAGCTTGCATCTTTACTACGCCACTGAAGTAAAACTAATTTTGCGCCGTCTAGTTCATTATTATCTAGATTTTTTGAATAGTCGCGACCTTCACCTATAAAAAAATTTCTAAAAGCGGCTCTTTGAGAGGCAGCAATTAGACGGACCGAAGCTGTCCCATCCTCTTGACTCATCATATCGGAAGGTTTGTCGGGTTGATTATTTAAGGAGAACGTCCATGGTGGTGTCACATCTAACGGATCAGGCAATCCTGTTAGTTGGCGGAGTCCATCAGTCACCGCACCATCTAAATAAACTAGCTCTGCCCCAATCTCTTCTTGGTTTTCGGGCAGTAAGTGGATATTTACTTGGTTACCTTCGTGGTGTCTAACCATAGCTATATTTCTAACGGAGGATTAGTTAATAATCTTTTTGCCGTTCACTTATGATACAGACCCATCCACTCTGTAATATAAAAATTAACACATTGTTGGTTAAAAATCTAGCATTATTATGTATTTTTGTAAATTATACAACTACATTTAATTATAGTTTTTATGCTTATTCACCTTGATAAATTTTTATAATTTGAAAACTATATTCAATCTGTCTAAAAGAAATCGGCAAATATAGCCGAACAGTTATAATATTGTAATTGCCAAACATACTTATTGACGTAGATACAAATTAGTAATAAAATATGCATCTAATTAACTCGTAGTTTTTGAGGAGATTATCGATGTCACAAGAAGATCTTGGACACTATACAACCATAGATTTCACCGACACGCCAGTGGTTTTACGGTCAGAAGAGCAAGATGCATTTGGTAATGATAATCCTAACCAGGGGGAGTTATTTGACATCAGTAGCGATATCCGGGCTAAACTCAGGCGGCAATTCGAAGAAGCTGATAAACCCCAAGATTTAGTTGTCAGAGCAGACTCTGCTATGCTCACTGAACCACCCATTATTCAATCAGGTCCATTAACTGTTGGTGAGGCTAATCCGCCACTTCCTCCACCGCCACCCCAACCCACCGAAGTTTTATTAATAATTCCGGATCATGGCATTTATCCCATAAATATCGGGAGTTCAATCGGTAATGGTCACGTTTTACCAACTACCCCAAATACTAGTACCGAATTAGTCCCCCTGATTAACCCGGGTATCCAAATCAATACTGAGTCTACTGACACCGTAGAAGATGATGATTATTCAGCTACTATGTTACCCTCTCGGTTTTGGCTAGGTAGATTGGGAGCAAGGACATTGGGATTAGAACTACCGCCTCAATCCATCGGTGAGAGAGTTAAAGCTAATGAGGCACGAATTGTTAAGCTCGAACGTGAAGTACGCCCAGACGGCGTGATTGCCGCAGTTATGAATACCAAGGGCACTGCCGGTAAGACAACGGTAACCGCCTATTGTGCCGCATTAGCATCTGAAGTTACCAATGCGAACATCTTAATTGGAGACGTTAATCCAACTGGCGTAATTGGCGCCCGTTTTGGTGTAGGAATAAAAGGTGGGCCATCTAAACTGACCATGAAAAGTCTCTCAAGAGAAGTTCAGGCATTAGTTAGATTGGAGGGGGATCAACAGAAGTTGAGTGCTGATGCCATTAAGCACATTAGAACGTTAATCCCATCTGCTCGGTATGGCGTGCGGGTGATTAGTGCTAACCCTAGTTACGATCAAACGGATAGAATTAATGGTACCGACATCAAACGAGTTCTGGGTGCCGTTGACATTTTAGCCGACCACCAATTTTATGATATGGGTAATGTTCTCAATAATTCTGTAGTACTCAATACTTTAGATCGAACAAATGTCTTTATTTTCACCGCAAATGTGGCTGTACCAGCAACTCTGCGACAATTAGAAACCAGTATGCAAGAACTTAGAAATCTAGCCGATGGAAGGTATGCAGAGCGCGTTGACCGGGGAATTGTGGTCCTCAATGGCTTAAGAAGGGGACAATATATCGAAGACTTCAATGAATACCTTTACAACTTAAATGAAGCCGGCGAAGTTACTGATGATTCGAGCTTTCAGGGATGTGTAGTAGGTATACCTTATACTGAAACTTTGACTGGCGATGATGAGGCCCTTGTCGATCTAAAACTGTTAAAACCCAAGGGACTTGGAAAAACCAATCTTAAACCCTTTGAGGCATACCAACAGTTGGTGATCGCAATTCTCGAAGAGAGAAAACGGCAGATAAACAATCAATATCAAAGCCAATAACAGGCATACCTAAGTATACCTTCTAATATAGATCAACAATACAATTTTACTGAGCTCTTTTGGCTTGATTCAGTGCTGCATTATAGGGTGGTTTTGGTAAATCCATGGGTTGTGACAAAATCTTAGAACCGGTGCCATTTTTGATGGCCTCGAGTTCATCCGCAGAAGTTTGTGTCAGCATACAACTTTCCCCAGACACGTCAATATTGTAGGTGCCATTATTGTAACTTCCGCCTTTGGTTTCTGTTGGCAGTGATATATGAACATCGGAAGGTGATACAAAGTCTGTAGAGTATGCTTCGGTGCTGGTTGTCGATTGATCAACAATTTGCACGAGCACTGGATTAGCGTCTAATCCTGTCAGGATATCATGAGTCGTGGAGCTAAATGTTGTATCTTCAGCAGCTAAATTAATTATCGAATGTATGTAAGCTCCCTCAGCATTACCCAATACTTGAGTTAGTACTGGAGTACAAGCTGCTTCAAAAGTCGTTTGGGCCATCGCCAAGGCAGTACCCTCCCTTTGAGCCATATCACTAGGTACCCCAAATGCATCTCCTACATTAGGGATAAATTGCTGACCTCCTGTTAAAACATCCTTTTCGTCAGCCAGCTGAGGCTCGATCATGTTCTCATTGACGGTAGCAAGAGTTTCGTATTGACCATTCGGTCCTTTAATACCCTGTAAGGTAACGGCGCCGGCTAGGGAAACAATATTAAGATCAGCTTTGATTTGAGCTCCGGTCTCTTCGTTGGAAAGTGGAAGACCTAAGTGGACAAACGCCCAGTTTATGGCTGCATTAGTTCTAATATCAACCTTGCTTGTACCTTCTCCAGTAGCTATGATCGCGTCTTGTTTTAGACTAATTTTACTTATTGCTGTGTTGACTTCTTGTTGGGTAGTGGTGCTGACATTTGGCACAAGGGATTTTAATGCATTTCCACATGCTGGAATCTGTGTAGAAATAAGAATTGCTCCAGCGGCTACAACCGCAAGTCCACCTCCCCATTTGAGTATTCTGTGTTTCTTTTCTCCATTATGTTTTTTATCAAGATATTCAGTAGCTAATAACATAGATGCAGCATCTTGATTAGAACCCAAGAGAGCTTGTTCTTCTGCTGTGTCCCGAGCATTTTTTGTATTTAATCTCTCTCGGCGTGCTTGAGCGGCACCGGCTGCAACCCCTATTAATGGATTCATAATGCCTCCTAGTTCAACTTATCCCACGTCTTAAATGTATATATTATACATTACTTGCATATAATGCAAGTATCACATAGACTAATCTTTCCATAAGCGTTTTAATTCGTACAAAAATTTTCTTAGTTATATTTAAGACAGTTAAAGTGCTATAAGCAGCTTCAGCTTTTTACCACTGAATTCTCAGAATAACAGCGTATACTATGAAATTATGGAACGACAACTTAAGCCATTTCCGATGCCGCCGGTTCAGGCACAACCGGAAATGCCTCAACCATCGGCTTTTGCTCCATTACCGCCCAATTATCAGCCGCCTACTAATCGCTCTAAGCCGCATCGGCTGAGATATATTATTCCGATTGTCGTTATTGTACTTATTCTGATCGGTGGCGGTGGTTATTGGTGGCACAAACATCACGCTAAATCGACCTCAAGCACATCGGCCACCAACCAAACCGTCAAACCGGCACCGGCTATAGCTAATCAAAGCGCTTTACTAACTTACGTTTCTAATGGACAGGATTTAAACTTAAATTTTAGTTATCCTGAAGGTTGGAGTGTTACTCCGCCGACCAATGATAATCCTAATGACCAAACTATTACGGTGACCTCACCGTTAATAACCGTGGAAAGCGCCAGCGGTAGTAGTATAACTGGGAAAGTGGTGGTTAGTATCCGCCCGGGCAGCGCCCAACTGACTGAATTAGCTTCTGGTAATGCTACGATTGCTCAAAACTCGACCCAAATCGGTTACAGCCAGCCTTTAGCATCCCAACAACAATATCCGTTTCTGAGTTTTATTAATCTGAACGGTGGCAGTAATCCGAGCGGTGGCTTTCAGGAAGTCTTTGTTACCGGCATGCTCCAGTTAACCCAAGGTCAGGGTATCACTGCTGCTGATTTGAGTTCATTAGATCCGTATATCAGCGCTAGTTTTTATAGTTGTTCTACCCAAGCCTGTAGCGGTGCGGGCGAGACGCCGTTGAGTGTGTCCACAAATACTTGGCAAAATACGGCTCCGTTTAATCAAATTTTAGCATTGATTCAGTCATTGCAATTGCATTAGATTTATTGAATACATTTTTAGTTTCTGAATTATGACTCGCAGGCGCGTTCGTTAATTCATTATGCTGAACTTATAAAGGTAACCCCAAAGTTACTACTGAATTAACTCCGGCAAGGTTTCAATTTGAGTACTACTATCCAGCCGGGCAAAGGCCGCTTTTGCAATATCTTTGAAAGCACCTCTACTAGTCCAAAAATTAGCAGCTGAATCTAAATCTAAAACGATAGAGAATGGACGATCTTGGCCATCAAGCGGATAAACCTCAACCGTGTGCAAACCACGGTCATTTTCAAGTCTGAAACCATGATCCCAAATCTCACATTCGAGTGGATTAGCATATGGGAGATGGATTCTTACTCCATCGGTGGCTGTGCTGCCTTCAAGAATAATATTATCGTCAAACTCAATACTGGCATCTTCGAAGCAGGGCAGATAGGGGTACATATCGTAGCCCGGATAACTGATGTTTACTATGCGTTCGCTCACTAAATAGTAGTTTATCATTAATCCACAGTTAGCACTGTTTATAAAAATATGATTAAAAAATCAAATTCTCAATTTAAGGGGACTCAAAACGGTTATGCTTGGTGATCCTAGTTGAGTCGAACTGGAACCTTATCTATGACGAAATACTAAAGTGGCATGAGTTACTGAAGGGAAGTAATCAATTATTTGCTATCCCTGCTAAGAGCAGAACTTAGGTACATAATTTAACTTTTGGTTATGTTGCTTAAAGTAGAAATTAACTGTTGTTGCTCCTGCTGCTGTAGGTTAATAAAAGATGTTGGGGGATGCCCATTTTTATAGCATGTATCTTGTGGACCTGAATAATATACATAGTAATTACCCACGTTCTTTATGAATTTACCCCATCCACCACCGTATAATGACCCTGTCCCTTCATAAGAAGACAATATTGATATTCCGCCAAGCGAATTACCATTTTCAGGTGTACAACTTGAGCTAGCATTTTCTAAAGTCTTGGTACTAAATTGATAAAAAGTAACCACTGGTGACTTGGATGAAGCTGATGAGCCGTCATTATATGGTGGCACACATACTGCTAGTAGGTTGTTAAAGTTACCAGTAACCGGAAGTCTTAGGTTAACTGCACTAAAATTTAAGTAACCGTTCTGTATGCCAATAACCGAACCATACTCTGCTAATGGATTTGTAGTTTTAGTTAGACAAAAATTGTTATTTCTTATTTGCTCATGTCTAATAACAAAGTAACCACCTACACCTATAAGTAGCATCACCAGAATTATGATAACTATTTCAAGGATAGCAAATCCATTAGACGTATATTGTAGTTTTTTCACATTTAAATAGTACAACACATTTAAACATAAGCGTAATGGTAAACCACCTCACTTCGAACTGGAATTATATCCTGTCTGAAATCAATGAAATTATCAGGTGGGATACAACATTAAATATTCCTAATTTATATACGATTAAGGGTTGCATTAAGTTGCAATAAGTAATACTATATTTATAGGAGGATTTTATTATGTCAACTACTCAAGGGATTAAATTAGATGAAAGTACACAGGCTCGTCTTAAAGCCTTGGCCGAAAAGCGTAAACGTTCTCCTCATTGGCTTATGCGTACAGCTATTGAGGATTACCTGAAACATGAAGAGCAATATGAAGATGAAAAAGCAGAAGATATGGCTCGTTGGGAACATTACCTGATAACTGGTAAAGCTATTGAAGAAGACAAAATGGAAAAACTTCTGCAAGACCTTGCTAAGGGTAAAACTGTAAAATGGCCGAAATAAAGTGGTTGCCTGAGACAGTTAATGACCTGCATCGTTTGCATAGCTTTCTACAAGAACATGACCAAAAAGCAGCCGACAACGCATCAGGCCGCATTTTAGAGGGAGTAAAGCTACTTAAAGCTACCCCACACCTGGGTCGGCCTATGCCAGATGATGACATAGAGAGACGCGAACTTTTTATGTCCTTTGGGGCCGGTGCATATGTAATCCGATATCGATTTGAAGGTGACAACAGTGTAATAATCATACGAATATGGCACAGTAAAGAGAATCGAATGAATTAACAGGTAGGAATTGGCTACAAGAAACTTAAAACCAAATTTTATAACAAGTTCTTATCTGTTACTTTCCTATGGTGACCCCGAGGGGATTCGAACCCCTGATTGCTGGGATGAAAACCCAGTGTCCTGGACCGCTAGACGACGGGGCCAGAGTATCTTGAAAACGCTCTAAAATCCTACCATAACAGAGGCAAAAAGAAAATCCCTAGGTTTAAGTTCCTAGGGATTTTCTAATCTGAGCGGTCAGTCTGTAACTTATTGCTCAATAATGTTGGTGTTTAGTTGACCTTGCTGACAGATCGGCGCAGGAATAGGTTGTAGCCTAAAGCACCAATTACTGTAGCTAAACCAAAGAAGGCAATGGCATCTCCACCAGGACCAGTATTAACTAGGACAGTGGGGGGCGTGGTTGGAGTTGTAAAGCTAACGGTTTGAGTACAGTTAGTACTTGTAGCTGTTACAGTTTGGTTGTTAACAGTAAAGTCAGCAGTTGCCGTAATGGTGTACAGTCCGTTACCGCTATAATTGTGAACTTGGCCAATAACATCTGTGGTTGGCGGAGTTATAGCACCGTCACCCCAATTGATAGTGGCACCGGTAAAGGTCGCACCATTAGTAGCATTCTGTTGGAAGGTATTTACCGCAGCTGAGTGGTCACCTTGAGTTATCCCTACACTAACACAAGCATAGGTAGGCGAAGAAGGCGGAGTACAGTTATTGGTTACAGTTGTAGTAGCTATAGCTGAGTAGGTACCCATACCTTGGGGAGTGACAAGGGCTTTGTTGGTAAACTGGTTAGTCCCACAGCTTAATTGGTCGGCAGTTGGTAGTGTCGCTTCCAAAGTTACATAGGCGTGATAGCCGGGGTCAAAGTCTCCAGCAACAAGACCGACTGTAGTAATAGTGCCGTTGGCGTCATTGATTAAAACGCCGTTCGGGAAACTAGCGTCAGTCAAGTAGGTGCTGTTAGGCACAAGCGTCAGACCGGTGGGCAATACGTCACGAATTACAACCTGATTTTCCTCAGTATTACCAGCATTTTGATAGGTAATGAGGTACTTCAGAAGATCACCAGGGTTAGCTGTGTCGTTGGTTACCCAAGTAGTACTTGAAGTGCTTTTATCGGCAACTTGTTTAGTAACACTAACGCCAGGTACCATCACCTGAGCTTCAACGGCCACGGCGGCTGATTGGCAAGGATTTCCATTATTAATGACATAGCCACCACCAGTGATGATACCATCAGGTATAGCTGTCACTGGGCTAACCGTGCCATCTGGTTCAGTAATACGGACTTGGGCAGAACCCGGAACATATTGTAAGAAGCCAGATTGAGCTAAGTTAACTATGGCAGAACCGTTAACTGTATTGGTATTACTACCACCAACGGTGCTGGTAACAGTCTGGCTGGTACCAGAAGTAGTCGGAATGTTAATTTTCATAACCACGTTGTTAGCTACCAAACCTGAGCTTGGAGCTTCATCGTTAGTGTAAGTAACTTCAACTTTAATGACTTGATTGTAAGCAGCATTGATAGAGCTGCTATAGCTTGTATCTCCAGCCGTAACATTAGCAACACCGGTAGTGGCCGAGATGGAAATTGTCTGAGCTGCAGAAACCGCAACTGGCAGAATCACAGCAAGGGCAATCAGAGCACCGGCGGCTAGCCGTTTCGGAAGAGTATTGAGTATTCGAGAAAAAATTCTCATAGAACACCTCCATGCGCATCTTTTATGATGCTTAAGAACTTATTAAATAATGATATCTGGGTAACAAAACTTCACCTCACAACTCCCCAGACGAAGTTAAAACTATATTAGCATTACTATTGTATTTTGTCAAGCTTATGTTTAATTGAATTGTTAAAGATCGGCTGGCTGCCCGACTAAAAGTCGGGATAAGTCAAGTCATAACAGTTCGTGTGGTGTTGCGTGGGGTCGGTCGGGGTTCTTTTCAAAGAATGATTCACGAAGTGTGAGCCAAACTTGATTAGAACCCCAACCGGACCCCACTTATGCGACTACGTGTTTCCCTATACGGGCGGCGGAGTTGGATCCGGACCAGAGGTGCCTCCACCTCCCGGACCAGGGTTGGGTGTCCCCGATGGTGACGGAGGCGGACTAGGATCCGGCGTCTGAGTCGGAGGCGAAGGAGGCACTGTTGGTACACCAGGAGTCGGCGTGGATGCCGGTGTTGGTGTCGGGTTTTGATCCTGAACTGGGATCGTCACCTGACTTGGTGATGTACAAACCGGACATGGTGTCGGCTTGGGTTTCGGTGTACAGGTTCGAGACGGCGTGGGTGTCGACGTTGGTGTGGCAATCGGCGTGGGTGTCGGTGTTACGCATGGCGGGGGACCAGGTGTGACAACATTGCCACACTTGGCTTCAATGTAGATCGTCGTGCCATCTGGCAAAACGATCTTGATTGCTTTTTGTCCGCTACCATTGGAATAGCCGTAGGGAACTACCTGATTACCCTGAGTAGTGGTGTTAGTACCACTAGCTGGCAGAGTAGCCGGAGTTACCTGTGCCTCCGCGATGGCCGACTGCATCTGTTCGACCAGAGTCGACGCCGCTTGTGTCGCGCACCCGTTAGTTACTAGCGTGCTGGGGTTCACCTGTTCGTGAAGCACAGGATTGGCCACATACGCCAGAACTCCCGGATAGACTTGGAGTTTGGTCAGCCACTGTTGAGCCGCTTCTTTCGACTGGGCGTCGTTGACCGCAGACTCAATGGCTGGAACGCCACTCTCGATCAGGTTTCCGTTGTCCGGAGGTGGCAGCATCTTCCATAGGCAGGTTAAAGGTGTAGGCGAGGGTAATGGTGAAGATGCTGTACTGGTTCCCGTACGATGGGTGACCGAGACGCTTGAACCGGCTGCCAGAACAGGCCCGAACCAACCGATGCACACAATGGCAACGACTACCAGTGCGACACCAATAGCTCGGATCAGCCCCAGCAGCAAAGGTACTGCAACCCAGATGATGGCAATCACCGCACCAGCCGCCAAGACAATCCAGAACCAAACAGGATAGCCTCCGCTGGAATGGTGAATAGACTGCCAGATTATCTGAGTGCAGATCCAGATAGGCAGAAACGCCAGCAGCGCAAATGCACCACTGATCAGCCTCTGCTGTCTCTTGAGTTCGTTGCTTCTGAAGGCCAAACGCCACGAGGCCAGAAGCATCGTTGCTGCCAGTACGAATGCAATCAGCGCCAAAAGCGCTTCAGCAGCGACTGGTACGTCGGGTTGTGGGAGGAATGCAAAAAGCAATCCGAGACCCACAGCCGCCAGGATTGCTACCGCGAGGGCAGGTCTCCAGACTTTCATAGGTCTCTCCTTGGTGTAGGCTCAGCGTCAAGCCGGTTGAAGAACCTTCTGACATAACGCCAGAATCTCTGACTTGAGGTCGGTGCTTCCGCACGCAGTTCGGGCTCCGATGATGGAGCGGGTGGTTGTGGACTCACAAGGATGTGAGGCTCCACAGGGAGTTGGATCCTGGAAGACCCGCCTTCGAGCCGATCGATTGCTCGTTGCGCAACTTCCAGAACGTTTTGAACCTGATCTGCCTTCTCTTCCAGCGCCGCTTGGATTTGTTGCGAAATTTCCACAACAGTTCGCCACGAGGCCAGACTGTCACCCCTAGAAAGGATGACTAGATTAGGCAGCTGATTGACGCCATCCAGAAGAGGCTTGAGCTTCTTCGATAGTTGGCTCGGGGTAGGATCTCCCATGGTCAGAATTTCTCCTTGTTGTTTTTGAATCCTTATGGAATCTAAGAAAGGATACGGCACATTATCAACAAGAGGGGAAGTCTTATTAACAATATGCCGATCCTTTCACAATCAGGAGAATTTTAGCCATATGAATAGGTTATTTACGTAGTCACATAATTGCGCTCAAGCTAGCGGAGGCAAATACTTAAAAAGTAACTGCCTGCAACGCTTTCAGCGAGTGCAGACCGGACTTGATTATCTTGTCGATAGCCGAGTTTGGTCTGCACTCCTAGTTGAACGCAAAAGACATCATACTTATAGTTTATATAAGACATGATGTTCATGGACTGTAATGATTCGACTTGTTAAAGTGCCATTGTTGATCACGGGCTTGGAGCGACAATCGGTAAAAAATAAAAGAGCAGCTTGGTGGAAAACATCCAATAGCTGCTGAATACTCCACCGATTATCAATGTCCTTTACGGGTAAAACACCCACACCCGACAACAAGGATAAATCTAAGGTATCACATAATTGAGTTATTGTCAACTATAAGCGCAAGCACTTAGTATTCGGTATATAGGTTAATTTTTTAATTATTGTTTATCTAGTAATTACTGAGTTAGTTAAGTTTGGGTATTTAATTTTATTAATTAGTTCAGATTTAAAAGCTATACTTCAGTTTTACCTTTATAATTAGCTTTGATGGGGAATGATCAATTAGAGCCGGTGATCTTCGTGATTTTTGGGATAACCGGTAATTTAGCTCAACAACGGTTACTACCGGCACTCTATCATCTGTTAAAAGATAATCTGTTGCCGGAACAGATGGAAATCGTCGGGATCAGCCGCCGCCGGATTAGCGTCAAAGAATTACTTAAAAATGTCGAGCTCTGTGTGCTGGAGACCGATCACATCTGTGACCCAGAAGTCTTAAAAGCCTTTCAACACAAACTGAAGATGTTACAACTAGATCCAGCCAAAGAATCTGATTATGATAAGCTGCATAAATTTCTGCAAACTATAGAAGACACTCACGGCCGGTGTATGAATTGGTTATTTTACTTATCCATTCCACCCCACGTCTATGAACCAGTTATCCGTAATCTCGGCCGGCGCCATCTAAACCAAGGCTGCCGACATCACCGGGGAGTAACCCGTCTGTTGGTGGAGAAACCGTTTGGTTATGATCTGGTTTCCGCCCAGGATTTAATTCAATCAACTAATCGGTATTTCTCAGAGGACCAGATATTCCGGATCGATCATTATCTGGCTAAAGAAACGGTTCAAAATATCTTGGTTTTCCGCACCGAAAATCCGATCTTTAGCAGTCTTTGGGATCACCATTCCATTCGCAGTATTAACATCGATTTATACGAAACGATTGGCATCGACGGCCGAGTCGATTTTTATGAAAATGTCGGAGCCTTACGCGATGTCGTCCAAAACCATTTGTTGCAGTTAATGGCCTTAATTACCATGGAGATACCTAAAAATATCCGTGATAATCAAAGTTTACATCAAGCTAAGCAAGTCCTATTTGATCAGGTTAAAACGGTTGATCTGAAAAAGGCTAGTGTGGTGCGGGCGCAGTATAAAGGCTACCGGGTCGAGGTTAATAACCGTCGGTCGACAACTGAAACTTATGTCAGTTTGAAGCTTTATATTGATAACCAGCGCTGGCACGGAGTACCCATCCGGATTACCACCGGTAAAGCCCTGAATGATGACCGTACTACCATTCAGCTGGTTTTTGCGGCAACTAATGGTATGACTACCAACACCTTAACTTTTCGGGTTCAGCCTAATGAGGGCATCGATATTGATCTAGTAGTCAAACGACCGGGGTTTGAAGACAAAACCGAAACCACCCGAATGGATTTCAAATATCAAGATACTTTTATCGAACCCGGGCATCCGGATGCCTACGAACGGGTGCTGGTTGATGCTGTTAAGGGTGATCACAGTTTATTCGCCACCAGCCAAGAAGTGTTAGCCACCTGGCGCATATTGCAACCGGTCTTAAATGCCTGGGAAAAGCGGAGTGACGATTTAAAATGCTACCCGATTGGATCAGCTGGACCAGTTCAGCGTCCATCAGATTAATTAGTTACGAATTGGCTAAGGCATATGCTTTATAATTAGAAATCAATGAACTTAGTTGATGTTTTAATTATTGTGTTGATGATTGGCGCACTGATCAGAGGACTGGAGCTTGGGTTCGTCCGTCAATTGTTTTCCACCGTCGGTTTTTTTGGCGGCTTATTACTCGGGGCCTTTTTAGAACCTCATGATGTTGGGCTAGTACATACTCCCTTGAGCCGGCTAATTTTGACCTTAGCAGTTACCTTAGGCTTAGCTTTGATTTTGCTGTCTGTTGGCGAGTTTATTGGAGTAATTATTAAAAAGAAGTTGCAAATCAGTAAAAGTCTTAATTACGTTGACAACTCCTTTGGTTCTGGTTTAGCGATCGTATCAATCCTGGCCTTGGTTTGGTTAAGTGCCGCTATCTTGGTGACCTTACCGTATCAAAACGTCCAAACCAGTATTCGAGGTTCGAAAATTATCTCTGTTCTTGATCAAAACCTGCCGCCAACACCGAACATTATTGCCGATATCGGGCATCTGATTGCTCCCAACGGCTTCCCGAAAGTATTTATCGGCCAGGAACCTTCACCTTCCAGCGCCACCCCGCCGACCCCAACTGCCTTATCTGCGGCAGTCATTAGAGACCGAGCTTCAGTAGTTAAAATCGAAGGGCAGGGTTGTGGCGGGATTGTCGAAGGCTCTGGTTTTGTAATTGGTAGTAATTTGGTAGCTACCGATGCCCACGTCATAGCTGGTATTTACCAACCATACGTGATCGACGCTAATGGTACGCACCTCGCGACACCGATTTGGTTTGATCCGAATCTGGATTTTGCAGTACTGCGGGTTTCTAACTTAGCCGGTAACCCGCTGACCTTTATTAGTGATACCGTCGGCCACGGTACTCAAGGTGGTGTTTTAGGTTATCCGGGGGGCGGACCATTTACGGCTGATACAGCCGCGGTATTAGATGAATTTACAGCGGTAGGTCGAAATATTTATGATCAGGGGACTACTGAACGTGATGTTTATTCTATCAGTGCCGATGTCATACCTGGCAATTCAGGTGGCCCGTTAGTTAATCTTAGTGGCGATGTTGTTGGCGTTGTCTTTGCTGCTTCCACCGAATATAACAACGTCGGTTATGCTCTCAGTGCGCCCCAAGTGGTCCACGAAGTTAATGAAGCTCGAGCGGCCAACCAAACGGTTAGTACCGGCAGCTGCGCCCAAGAATAAAATGTTATACTGAGTGAGAATTAGAACACTTCAAAATATCCATGGCTAATCAGCAAGTTAGTAATCCATCACGACTAAGCAAAACTTTACCGTATATTTTGATTATCGGTGGGGTAATTGCTTTGGTTTGCTCTTTTTTGCTGTTGCAAGACAAAATTAATTTACTGATCAATCCGCATTTTCGCCCAAATTGCGATCTTAACCCGATAGTTAGTTGCAGCGATGTGATGACCAGTAAACAGGGTTCGGTTGTCGGTTTCCCTAACCCAATTATCGGCATGGCTGCCTACCCGGTATTAATTACCATTGGTGTCAGCCAGTTGGCCGGAGCGACCTTTAAACGCTGGTTGTGGCAGTTGCTGAACTTCGGGTTGTTATTAGCATCCATATTTATCTTATGGTTATTCATTCAGAGTGTTTACTTTATCCAGGCCCTTTGTCCGTATTGTATGGTGGTCTGGGTCATGACTATTACTCTGCTTTGGTACGTAACACTTTATAACCTTGAGGCGGGAAACTTAGTGCTTGGTAACCAATACCGCCGATTGGTTCGGTTTGCTCGTCAGCATCATCTCGAAATCTTAGTGTCATTATTTATAATTGTCATTGTCTTAATCCTGCAACATTTTTGGTATTACTATGGCAAATACTTTTAAACTGTATAAACTAAGAACTGATAAGCGGTAAAACAAAAGGATCTAAATATTAATGAAAAAGGACGAGGTTGTTACCAAGGTTGTTGAAGCCCCGGCCGAATTATTAGAGAAGTCTATAGAAGTTTCTCAAGAAGTTAGTCATACTTTACACGGTGATCAAACCGCTCGCCGGACCAAGGATTATTGGAATGAGTTAGGACCGGGCTTAACTACTGGTGCTTCGGATGACGATCCATCAGGTATCGGAACCTATTCCCAAGCTGGCGCCCAATATGGTTTTCAATTACTCTGGTTGGCTGCATTTACTTTTCCGTTAATGGCTGTCGTTCAAGAGATGTGTGCCCGCATCGGTATCACTACTGGTCGCGGGTTGGCTGGCAATATTCGAGTTATGTATTCACGCAAGGCACTTTATCTTTGCGCGACTTTACTATTTGTGGCTAATACCTTTAATATTGGTGCCGACCTGGGTGTGATGTCTAGAAGTATTCAATTACTTTTTCCATCCTGGAATTTTGTAATTCTAATTGTCGGCCTGACGATACTTTTACTTTGGCTTCAAATCTTTACGCCATATAAACGTTATGCCAAATATTTAAAGTGGTTATCTTTGGTGTTATTTGCTTATGTCATTTCCGCTTTCTTAGCCCATCTTAATTGGGGTCACGTGTTGCAACACTCAGTTGTGCCGAGCATTTCATTTAGCAAAGACCAGTTTCTGTTAATTTGCGGCATTTTAGGTACGACTATCTCACCCTATTTGTTTTTCTGGCAAACCTCCCAAGAGGTTGAGGATAAAATTGTCCAGGGCCAAACTACCATTAAAATGCGTCAACAATCGGCTTCTCCTCAAGAAGTTCATAAAATGCGGGTAGATGTTTGGTCGGGTATGTTTTTATCTAATATCGCCATGTTCTTTATTATTGCCGCTTGTGGAGGACTGTTATTTACTCATGGGATAACCAATATTCAGTCAGCTTCACAAGCGGCTCAAGCTCTGCGCCCGTTTGCCGGTAGTGCAACTTATTTCTTGTTCATGATCGGTATTATCGGCGTTGGTATGTTGGCCATTCCGGTATTAGCTGGTTCTAGTTCGTACGCCATCGCCGAAAGCTTGCATCAACGGAGCAGTTTGGGTATGAAACTTAAACAAGCTTACGCCTTTTACGGAGTGGTTATCATATCAATGTTAGTTGGTCTAGCCATTAATTTCATTGGCTTGAATCCAATTAAAGCGTTAATTTATGCCGCCATCTTAAACGGCTTAGTAGCACCAGTCGTTTTAGTATTCATCCTACTCTTAAGCAGTAATCGTAAAGTGATGGGTGAGTGGGTTAATGGTAAATGGTCTAAGATTTTCGGTTGGATAACGGTATTACTGATGGGTGTTGCCGGAATAGCGGCCATTATTTCGATGTTCTAATATCTAACCAGCAGTCTCATAGCTATAGATAATTGTCAATAACTTATCTAATAGACAGTTGACTCTTCGGTCACATAATAGGCGCTAAGTTCGTTGAGCCAAGTTGTGCTCCGAATCGTATCTTGACAGGTGTGAAGCATAAAATGCGATGTGAGCTAATAAACGATAAGGTAGGTCATTTGCTAGCTCGCATCGATACCAACCCAGTCCATTTAGCTAATTCATTGCTTTAGGGTGCCTAGCTCCCCAACCATAACTATGGCCTTTACTAAGGAGTAACAACCGAGAGACCACTGACAACCGTCAAATAAATGGCGAAAACCGCCAAGGGAGAGCTCAAATGTCTAACGGGGCTGACAACCACGAGGCTGAATCTTTTCAGGTCCGGCAAATGACCCATCTCGCAATACCAAGCCACTTTCTGGTGGTTAGGTGTAACCGCATCTTTACGCAGGATCAGAGAGGCGAAATTGAGTTGTTGCTAATGCAGCGATTTCGGTCTCATCCGGAGCTTGAGCAGGCCGTAGCGGCAATCAAGTGGGATTCAATCAAGAACACTATTACCTGCGTCCTGGCTAACCGCAGACACTCAAACGACACCACCCAGGCGATCGTTAAAATCATGAAAGTTTGTCTGTATAAGTTCAGTATTCGCCTAACGGAAGTGCCGGCTGGTAACTAGCACTCTGGCGATGCGAATGGATGGGCTGTTTTCAAAAGAATAGATGATCAGCTACTGATCTCTTCTTTTAAATTCACACCTGTCTATTCGCTCCAGCTAAAATAGTAATTTATATCTCTACTTTAAGTTTTATACCGGTTTCTTGAGCAATTTGTAATATTGCATCTCGTAATTTATCTAATTGATGAGACATAAACTTCATTTCATTATGATAATCACGTACTTGAGCACTAAGTTCGGCTATTGCCATGCGAATATCCGCTCGATCTAGTCTGGCTTCCTCAAACTTAGAGTCCGTCGTGTTAAATCGTTTCTCAACATATTTGAATAGCTTGGTAAATTGATCATCGCTCATGGTGTCCATTATTATATATCTACAGCTTGTTCGTTGCTAGGTTCGAATCTCTTATCCCCAGCCAAGCTAGTATGCAGCGTGGATTTCTAAAATATAATACTTGATATTATACGTATACTTTGCTAATATATACGTATGAAGACAAAACTTACTCTTAGCGTAGATAAAGAACTTGTGAAATTCGCACGTCATCAGGCTAAAAGTGACGGGAAGTCTGTTTCGAGTGTTTTCTCCGAGTTTTTATTAAGCCGTAAAGCACAAGCTGAACATCAGGCAGTTCCCAAAACAAGCGAAATGGTTGGTTCTTTAAAGGTTTATAAGATTGACGATTCAAAGGCTGCTTTACGGAAATCCTATGCAAGAAAATATACTTATTGATTTAAATATTGTCCTCGATGTTTTACTGGAGAGAAAAGGTTTTGAGGCATCAAAGCGGATACTTGAGCTCAACGAATCAGAAAATTACAAGCTACATATAAGCGCGCATTTAGTTACAACTTTTGCTTATTTGCTGGAAGAGGCTAAAGTGCCTGTTAGAGAAATACAAGTACATATTAAATGGCTAATAGAGACACTGAATGTAGTACCAGTTGATGGTATAGTTTTAAAAAATGCCTTAAAAAGCCATATAAAAGACTACGAAGATGCTGTAGTTGAACAAGCTGCAATTATCTGTAAAGCAACTACGATCATCACTCGTAATATAAAAGATTTCAACCTAAGTGTTATTCCGGCACTAAAGCCAGAAGATTACTTCTAAGAGTTGGCCACCAAACTAGTTCTGACTTCGTCCACCAAGGCCAGAATCAATTCAGATCCAAATTTGAATTAGAGATAATTAGTTTATTCGTTTCTAAGAGCCTCGATCGGATCCTTACGGGCAGCTTGCAGGGCTGGTACGGTACCGAATAGCAAACCGATACCCACTGATACTGCAAAAGCTAGAACTAATACCGGCCAATTAATGGTTGGGGTTAGAGTGGTGAAAATCCGCAAACAAAGGTCTACCACCAGGGATAACATGATTCCGACGAATCCACCGGTCACACTCAGTACGGCAGCTTCGATCATAAATTGCGACAATATCTGTCGGTTAGTGGCTCCAACGGCCTTTCGAATACCAATTTCATGCATCCGTTCGGCAATTGACACCAGCATGACATTCATAATGCCGATACCGCCGACCAATAAAGCCACTGCGGCTACACCACCAATTAGAGCAGTCAGTAAGTTTAGAATATTATCAGTTACACTTAATGTTTGGCTTTGTTCTAAGACAGTAAAATTATGTTGCCCACCATGAGCCACTAACAAATTGTTACGTAAATTACTGGCCACCAAACTAGTCTGGTTAGTGTTTTGTGGTCGGGCTAGTATTTCGTAAATTGGTGAACTGTTATTGGTAATTTGTTCGGCCGTAGTGTAAGGGATAAAGACGGCATTATTAAAATCTACGTCAACCGACAGGGGGGCAGGCTGAAATTGGTTAAATATACCTTCTACTACGAACTGTTGCCCAAGTATGGTTAGGGACTGACCAAGCGGAACGTTTTCGCTATATAAAACTTGGGCAACATGTGAACCAATAACAACTTTATTGAGGTCAGACGGATCATCACTAAAGAACGCCCCGTATTCCATCCCTTGATGCAGAATATCGGGTAGTTGGGAATTTGTTCCAATTACTAATGCATTATAAGGTCGATTAAATTCATTGGAGATGACGTTGCCAGTAACTAAACTGAGCGGTACTACACTGGCAACACCAGCGGTTTTGGATACTGTGTTGACGTCCTGATTGCTCAACGAACCAATTGTTCCAATATTACCTAATAATCCAGAGTTACTTAACTGATTAATGACTGATTGGGGCAATAGTTGGCCGGGTCTAATAGTAATTAGGTCCTTGCCTAAATGTTCGGTCTGGGCATTGACTTGTTGCTTTACTCCTTCGCCAATACTGACTACGGTAACGACTGATGCCACACCGATAATTACACCAAGCATGGTTAGTAAACTGCGAACTTTGTTGCGTCGCAATGTTTTAAAAGCTATTTTTATGTCGCCTTTGGTTAGGGATGCCATTAGACTTGTGCCTTTGGTTGATGCCGGGATCGGCGTCGACGTGATTTAGTAATTTTACGGCGTTTACTTTTTGGTAATGTATTCGATTGAGGAATAGCACGCATAATAGCCGAAACGCCGGCCAGATCGTCTTCCTCACTTTTTTTCGGAATAGCATACATACTCTTAAGTGCTCCGCTGGCTACGCTACCAATGGCGGTTTGTTCGTCAGCCATAATTCCACCGTCCCGCATATACACTACCCGATTAGCGTAACGAGTTAATTCCGGATTATGGGTCACAAATATAACGGTATTACCCATTCGATGGACTTCACTTAATAGTTCCATGACTAGTCGGGAACCGGCACTATCCAGATTTCCAGTCGGTTCGTCAGCAATAATTAGTTTCGGATCATTAACTAGAGCTCGAGCGATGGCAGCACTCTGAATTTGACCACCACTTAAGTGCGCTGGCAGAAAATATTCACGACTTTGTAACCCAACTCGCTCTAATATATAACTAGCTTTTTCCAAGCGTTTGGTAAGCGATATACCCTTATAAACTAATGGCAAAGCTACATTTTCGATGACCGTCATTCTAGCTACTAAGTTATATGATTGAAAAATAAAACCGATGGTATCACGGCGGATCTTAGCTGCTTGGTTGGGACTTAAGCGGTCTACGTGACGACTATGTAATAGATATTCGCCATGTGTCGGTCGTTCCAGCATACCAATAATATGCATTAGTGTACTTTTCCCGCAGCCGCTGGGACCCATCACTGCGATAAACTCACCGCTATCAATTGATAGGGTAATTTCATCAAGGGCCAACGTGGTGGCTTCGCCAAAGCCATATAATTTACTTATGTTATGTAATTCAATGATCGGCATAGTGTCTTTAGTTTAAGCGTCCAGTAGCTTAACGCACAAGTTGTTTTTGCTCATTTCACAACAATATTTTTTATATTCTAATGATTTATCCTCTACCAAATTAAATCTGAGTATAATGACATTGAGGTTTTTAGTAGAACTTTCATTGGATCTAGTTATTATTGCCAAGCTGGAGAGATGCCCGAGCGGCTGAAGGGGCACGCTTGGAAAGCGTGTGTACGGGCAACCGTATCGAGGGTTCGAATCCCTCTCTCTCCGCCAAACTGAAATCTTTTATTCCTTTGAAGAATGCGATGCGGTCGGCCGAACAGGGAATGAAGTTGCAATCATGAATTGCTTGACACCTCCTTCTAGGACTACAATGACATCATGCTAGCGTTTTCAATATTTACTTGGTGGTATGGGCAAGGCTGGTCGGCAGTTGCTAAAAATATCAGCCAAATTTTATCAGGCATTTCAAAACTATTTTCGGTACCATTACTAATGCGGACTTTGTTCGCTCCCTGGCGTCGGATTATCACTTACCCCGGAGCTAGTTTAGATACTAAGTTACGAGCCTACGGCGATAACATTGTCAGTCGGGCTATCGGTTTTATGGTTCGTTTATTAGTACTACTAACGGCTTTAGTAGCTACTATTTTAGCAATACTTTACGGTGTCCTTGTACTAATTTTATGGCCGATTATTCCACTGGCGGCAATTGCCGCTATTATTAGGGGTGTTGTCGGATGAGCAAAGCTGCGATTGACTTAACAAGCTTGCGAGCCCGCAAAGCTCGCTTGGCTTTAAGATTAGGCACCCATACTTTCAGTATTGGTCTATGGTTGGCGGTAATATTGATTGCTGGCGGCAGTTTATTATATTCAACTTCCTATCAACGACTGGGCTTTATTGTTTGGGGATTTAGCTTAATCAGCTTGATGCTCGGGTTATGGTATCGTAATGATCTGGCAAAGTTGCCGCCGCATGGCTCGTCATTAGACGAACGACTGTCCGTAGATGTTTTGGGATGCTTAAAGCCCCATCACCCATTGAATCCAAAATTAGTCTGGCAAGCATTAAAAAAACACTGGCAAGTTATTTTTATTTCCAATCATCTGTTATTGCCGGCCAATATCATAGAAGATCAACTAACTACTAATCAGACAGATATGGATGCCGTCTGGCAAGAAGCTATCCGATTAGCTGATCTGACTCAATCCCAATTAATTGAGCCGGGTCAGGTGGCAGCAGCTTTACTGAGGACCTCGCCAGCCGTACAAGCTATTTTAGTCCAGCTAAAATCATCGACTGATGACGTCCAGCAAATTGCGCTATGGTTAGGCCGGATGCTCAGTGGTATCCGAACGGCTAAACCCTATTTTGGCGGCATTGGACGTGATTGGGCTAACGGCTTCATACCTCATTTATCCCAATACGGACAAAATATTAGTTTATCGATTGAGCGTTCCGGTGCCCATTACGGATGGTTAATGGAGTCTCCGGGTGTCCAAGCTATCAAGAAGTCATTTGCCCAAGGTGACTCGGCAATTGCCTTAATTGGTGAGGAGGGCGTTGGTAAAAGCAGCCAGGTTAATGCTTTAGCGCAACTATTGCTTCAGGACAATAATGATCACCGTCTTGAGCACCGGCAAATTATTAGTCTCAATCCGTCATTAATCCTGTCGCAGGCCCATCACAGTGGTGAATTAGAGCGGATCATTATCACTTTACTGGAAGAAGCCATTCATGCCGGCCATATTATTTTATTCTTAGACGACGCCCAACTATTTTTCAGAAGCGGTATTGGATCGTTTGACATCACTCAAATATTACTGCCGATCGTCCAAGCCCGGGCCCTGCAATTAGTGTTGGCCATGACCCCGCGAGATTACCAACAATTAAAAACCGATAACGCGGCCTTTGCCGGATTACTGACCCCGATAGTTTTGACTGAACCGGATGAGGCTGGAGTGATGCGAGTTTTAGAGGACACCGCCAGCGGATTAGAAATTCGACACGGTGTTTTGATTGCCTACGACGCATTACGCGAAGCTTACCGTTTAAGCGGCCGCTATGAACAAGAGGTGGCTTACCCGGGTAAAGCGATTCGATTGCTTGAACAATCGTTAACTCATACTGAAAATGGTGTTATTACGGTTGTTTCAGTCCAATCGGCAATCGAACAAACTCGAGGCGTAAAAGTTGGTACGGCTGCACCAGTTGAAGCCGGCCAACTGTTACACCTAGAAGAAGCTATTCATAAGCGCATGGTTAACCAGTCGCGGGCGGTAACGGTGGTAGCCAATGCCTTGCGGCGAGCCCGGGCTGGAGTAGCCAATCCCAAACGACCAATCGGTAGTTTCTTATTTCTCGGCCCAACCGGCGTCGGCAAGACTGAGCTGGCCCGTTCGATTGCCGCTACTTATTTTGGTGCCGTTGAACGGATGATCAGATTAGATATGAGTGAATATCAACAACCCGGTGATGTCAGCCGTTTATTGGCCGGCGGCCAACAGGAAAAAGCCAGTTTAATATTAGCCATTCGGCAACAACCATTCAGCGTGGTACTGCTGGATGAACTGGAAAAGGCTCATCCAAATGTTTTGAACTTGCTGTTACAACTGCTTGACGAAGGTCAATTAACTGATACTGACGGCCGATCCGCCTCATTTAAAGACGCTATTATTATTGCTACCTCTAATGCTGGAGCAAATATTATTAGGGAACAAATCGAACGTGATGCGGAGTTAGCTAGTTTTGAGAAGCAATTTATCAATCAATTAATTACCAGCCAACAGTTTAAGCCGGAGTTACTTAACCGATTTGATGAGATTGTTTTGTTCCGTCCGTTAACGCCACCAGAGCTTTTAGAGGTTGTTTCACTAATGATGTCTGAAGTTAATGCTACCTTAGCTAATCAGAATATTACTGTTGAATTGACTCAGGCCGCTGCTCAGAAAGTAGTGGAAACTGGTTACGATCCTCGATTAGGCGCCAGGCCGATGCGGCGGGCTCTACAAAGTATTGTGGAAGATAGCATTGCTGCCCGAATACTCAGCGGGCAAACTAATCCCGGAGATCATGTGGTACTGGACTTACCGGATATCGATCATAAACTAAAATCAAGCTGAAGCGATTAGTTTTTATAAAGCGATCAGGTTAAGTGATCAAGCGGCCGCGGTGTTATACTATCGACAGACATCAGGGATAAAAGTTAACTTAAGGCTGGATGATTAATGATCAAAATTTACTCATGGAATATTAATGGTATTCGGGCGGTCATCAATAAAGGTTCGCTCAAATCATTTATTGCTACTGAGCAACCGGATATTCTTTGCCTACAGGAACTGAAAGCCAAACCTGAACAAGTCAGTATTATGCTCCCTGGTTATGAACAGTTTTGGTACTCAGCTGATAAACCTGGTTACAGTGGCACGGCTATTTTTACAAAACTCCAGCCAATCCAGGTGGTGAACGGCTTTCCGCGAGATATTATTGAGCAACTTAAGGTCAGTGGTGATATTTACGGTGATCCAAACCTTGAAGGCAGAATTGTGGCAGCCGAGTTCGCTAAATTTTGGGTAATTAGCGTATATAACCCTAATGCCAAGGAAGACCTCAGTCGGCTGAAGCTGATTCACCAACACTGGAACCCGGCTTTATTGCAATACTATCGAAGACTTGAACAGACTAAACCAGTAGTCATTTGCGGTGATTTGAATGTGGCCCATACTGAACTCGACCTCGCCAATCCTCAATCCAATCTTGGCAAAAAAGGTTTTACCGATGAAGAACGAGCCGATTTTCAAGCTTTAATAGCTGCTGGTTTAATAGATACTTTCAGGCTTTTTAAACAAGGTAACGGTTATTATACCTGGTGGTCACATTTTGCTAACGCCAGAGAACGGAATGTCGGATGGCGGATTGATTACATCCTGGTTAGTAATAGCCTCAAATCAATAGTCAAGGCAGCCGATATCCATCCCCAAATAACCGGTTCCGATCATTGTCCGGTGAGTGCTGTGTTGGATTATTAAGCTGTGCTTTGGATTAATTTTCTAGAATAATGGTGAGACATGACCCCCAAGCCAGTTATTGGCACCAACAAAGTTTAGATCAACCGTTGTATCCAGATTTACTGTGGAGCCGGCCGGAGCGGCGGTCAGCTTCTGGCAAATTATTAATTATCGGCGGCAATAGTTCTGGCTTGTCGGCACCAGCCGAAGCTTTTCAGGAAAGTCAAAAAGCTGGTATCGGAGAAGTTCGGGTGGTTTTACCAGACGCTCTCAAACGGATTGTCGGCAAAACATTTAGCGCCGGACAATTTGCTCCAAGTACTCCTAGTGGCAGTTTTAACCGGCAAGCTTTGGCTGAATTCCTAACTCTTAGTCGCTGGTCTGACGGTACTTTGATAGCTGGTGATTTGGGCCGAAATTCAGAAACGGCTATTTTGCTCGAACAATTTATCATTAAGTATTCGGGGCAACTGACCGCTACTGATGATACGGTGGATTATTTAATCAACTTACCAACAGTTACCTTAAATCGACCGGCTACCACTTTAATTATTAATCTGGCTCAACTTCAGAAATTAGCCATCAAGGCAGCTTTTACTACGGCTTTTACTTCTGGAATGGATTTACTACGGCTGATTGAAGCACTGCATCAACTAACGGTAACTTATCCATTAAATATCGTAGTCAAACATCTGGGGCAAATAGTGGTCGCTAGCAACGGGGAAATTAGCACTACCAAGCTCAAAGTTGATCGTGATGACTGGCAGGTAAAGACTTCTACCGATGCAGCGGTTTGGTGGTTACAAAATAAGTTACAAACTTTTGCGGCATTAACCAGTGCAATTTATGCCATGGGACAAGCCTAACAATGGCTGGTGGGCGAGGAGGGAATCGAACCCTCAATCTGTTTAGGAACACGATTTTGAGTCGTGCGCGTATACCAGTTCCGCCACTCGCCCAGCAGAATAGGGGCATGGCTTCAGAGAAGAGTGTACTATAATTATATCTGTAAAACTAGCATGGGCTTAATAGACTAATGCATAACGCCAACCCTTTATTTCCAAATAGCGACAACGACACGCCACCACCGGATAATAGTTATCTACTACCTAAACAACAACCCAAGACACAATCGCCTAGTGGCAGTGTTCAGGGAGCTAAGGTAGCCGCTGATCTGATTCGCGAAAAATTAGCCCGGATTTATGCTCAAGAACCCGATCCACTAGCTGAGGAACGTGAAGCGGCGGTCATTAAACCCCGCAGTAAACATCAGCAATTCATGTATCAATTGAGTACTTCCGGTAAGAGCTTGGCTGACATTCAAACCGAGTGGCACAAATATTATGCCGATCTGCCTGACCATGAAAAACATGAAGTCTGGCAAGAATTCTATGAGGATTACGCGGCCAGCCAACCAGGACATATTCACCACCCATATTCAACTACGCATTTACCGCAAATTCATCAGGCCAGCGCTAGCTATCATCCAATCCATCAGCCAACAGCGATAGCCGGTATACCGACAATGGTAGTTTCCGCTCCGCAACCTGAAGCACTCACCCAAACCAAGACTAGCAATACCGCTTCAATCCGGCAAAAAATACGGGATAAAGTAACTGCTGGCGGGCGACTGAAGGCTAAACATCATTTACAATCTCTTGGATTCGGTATTGCTGTTGGTCTAGTAGTCCTAATTATTTTCATGTTTAGCTTTTTTAACGAAGTATTTATCACGCCGTTCATCCAACCCAGCCGGACTTCTAGTGCCACACCGATAATTATCGACCCCAGTAGTGTAACGGTCAGTAGCACACCTCAAGTCATTATCACCAAAATTAATGTCGATATACCGGTCGACTTTACCGAAACCAGTACCAATGAGGCAGTTATTGAGAGTGATCTGAATAGCGGCATCGTCCATTACCCAACTACCGTTTTACCGGGCCAAATCGGCAATACCGCTTATTTCGGGCACTCCAGTAATAACATCTTTAATCCTGGCAAGTACAAGTTCGCTTTTGTGTTGTTGCACACCATAGTGCCGGGCGATACCTTTTATATTGTTTATAATGGCCAGGTATTTATATACAAGGTCTTCGAGCGAGAAATCGTCAGTCCGACTGATGTCGCTGTGTTAAGTAATGTCCCTGACCATCTAGCAACCGCTACTTTAATCACTTGTGACCCGCCGGGTACCAGTATTAACCGTCTAATTGTAGTCGGTGATCAGATCAGTCCAGTTCCAGCCAATAACAGTGGTGGCAATAATACTTCCGCTTCGTTATCACCCGCGACCCAATTACCCGGAAATGGACCATCTTTGTGGAGTCGTTTATGGAACTGGTTATTTTAGATAGTCGTCCAGTTAGATGTCGGCCGGGGTTAGTAGCGGTGTTGAAGTCAGTAGCTCATGACCTGGTTCTGTAGATGACGGCACTAAGGCCAATAGATACTTATAGCTGGGATCAAAGTAGGGCGGAAACTGCGGGTCGGCCGAAACCAGGACTTGATGGTTACTGCCATCATAATCAAACACATTTAATTGACCGTGACTGACATAAATTAGTTGGGCACCGTTCATCCAAGTCAAGTGTGTCTGCGGAGCATCTAAGGTATCCGGTAACGCATAGTTATAAGCTTGGGTGTTTTCGATATCATAAATGCCAACATTTAAACTGTTTTCAAATAAAATATATTGGCCGTTTCCAGAGAATGACAGGTAGTTTGGTGCGGTGATCCGGAAGGCTTGAATTGGCACCGGTAAACTATTTTGTTGATTAGTAGTCTGGCTAGCCGAGTTTTCGTAGATGTAAGCAGCATTTTCACTGCTGGCCGCAATGGCTACATATAAATTACCGTTATAGGTTGTAAGGTTGAGTAAATAATTAGTATTAGTGGCAGCATGACGGATGACATAAGTGTTACTGCCGTTGTAATAATCAACATTGACTTCGGCAGTATTGTCCGGATCAGGCGTGACATAAAGTAGATTATTACTGCCGTAAGCTGTAAAAGCCAGTACTTTGTTGACATAAGGTTGAAGCTGGGGCGCACTCAAAGAATCTTGGTAGAGGGTATTGGTGGTGGTGTCTAGTACTAAATATTGATTAGACAATTCGTTAGCTAATTGAACAGCATACCCGGTAGTCGGTAAAGCTAATTGTTGGGTTAGATTTACTGACTGATCCGGAGCGCTAATATCCAATAGGATGTATTCGGTGTTACCGCCGTAAAGATGCTTCAGTAGAACATAGGAGTTATCGCTTGACCAACCAACCGCTTGTAAACTTTGCGCTGCAGTGGAGGCGGTTAATAATCCGTTCGGTAAACTGATGGTAGTTGGTGGTAGCTGCGGGCTATTTAAATCATAAAGATCAAAGGTGCTTAAAGAATTAGTTTGGGCTATTACTAACCAACGTTGATCCAAGCTTTGAGTGATCAAAGTTGGGGCAGTGGCATAATCATGAACAGTAGAAGTGGTCAAGTTTGTGGGAAATAAAAATGGATATTCATAGTAGACTATCTGACCGCCCGGAACGACAATAGTTCGTTGCCAACTGCGATAACCAGTGCGTTGCAATTTAATGTTATAGGTTCCGGACTGTAGCAAAAGGCGGGTATCAGTACTGCTGCTAGATAGTAAACCATTAACATATATTTGAGCCGGGTTAGGAGTGGTCGACAAATAGATCATGCCATCTTGAATTACCTGACCGTTTTTATAACTAAATCCATAGGCAATAAATATCACAATAGTAGTAGTTAAAATAAGTGCCAAACCGACCAGGAAGTAGCCAATAATCACCATAATGCTATACCGCCGGCGTTGTTCAGGATTCATAAAATCAATAGTTTCCACGATTTAGCCCTTATCTAATTAAAGGAGTCCATAACTAATAATCAGTGAATAATTTTGGGTATTCGACCGTAGCTATTATGGAACCTCTTGCATTATATACGCAAGAGGGACTAAGATAAGAATATTCCGCTTAAGCGAACCAGGGATAACAAAGAGACGTGACTACAAAAGCAAATGTTCTTGAGTTAAATGGCCAGCCTTATGACGCCATTACGGGTTTGTTGATGGCTAATCATCCAGCCCATCGAGCTGTCAAAGTGATTGACGGTATTATTAATCCATCCCATCGAGCACCAGTTGAAGTTACTCCCAAACCCGCTCCAACTAGTTATAAAATTAGAACCAATCAGCCGTCAGATCATCCGACCGGACGAGTTTTTGATATCCACCGTTTACCAGGACATCCGGGGGCACATCATCAACCCCAGCACGCCACTACCTTGATGCGCCATGCCGTTCATCGGCCAGCGACTGCCTTAAAACGTTACACTAAAGTGGTCGCTTCAACTGACAAATTATCTCGGTTACCGCACTTCGATATCGTGCCTAAGCTCTCGATTGACAGCATTGACCAAGCTCGCCTAAAGCGAGCCAAGCGGATAGCCAAGAGTAAGTTAGTTAGTCGGTTTGGTAATATTTCCGCACCTCCGACCGCCATTCACCATCCTAAGCCAGTCTTGGTGACCAAAACCGCTCCACCGCCAGCCCTTAGTTTAAGCCGGCCATCGGACGCCATCTTTGAACAAGCTTTAGCTCGAGCCGATAGCCACTTGCAGCCAGCTTACAAGCACAAACGAATAAATCACAAAGCCCGTTTGCGACGAATTACTAGTGTCGCGACTGCGACTTTGGCAATTTTATTAATTATCGGTTTCGTAGCCTACCAAAATGCCGCCAACATCCAACTACGTATTGCATCTAGCCAAGCCGGGATTAATGCCACGCTACCTAAGTGGCGTCCGGCCGGGTTTGCTATCGGCAAGTTTTCATATAGCCCCGGTACCGTGGCCATTAATTTCCAAAGCAGTACCGGGAACCGGTCATTTAGTATTACCCAAACAGCTTCATCATGGAGCAGTAATACCTTGTTTAATAATTTTGTTTATCCTGATAGTAATTCCTACGAGGCATTACAAGCCGCCGGTAAGACTATTTATACCTATAATAATAATGACGCCACCTGGGTCAGTAACGGTATCTGGTACAAATTGGTCAGTGATGGCTCGCTTAGTACCAGTCAATTAGTGACTATCGCCGCCAGCATGTAATTAAAGTTCTTCATTTTGCGGTTTATCTGGGAAAGCCTTATACTTCAAGTACATGGCACCATCTGTTCGTACCCGCTTTGCACCTAGCCCAACCGGCTCTTTGCATGTCGGTAGTATTCGGACCGCGCTTTTTGCCTGGTTGGTTGCTCGTCATAGCCAGGGACAATTTATTCTCAGAATTGAGGATACCGACCAAGCCCGCCATATTCAAAGCGCTGAACAACATATTTTTGACAGTTTGCAGGCCTTAGGGCTGAATTACGACGAAGGTCCGGATGTCGGCGGACCCTATGCGCCATATCGCCAAAGCGAACGATTATCGACCTACCGAAACTGGGCCCAAAAATTAATAAGTAGTGGCCGAGCTTATGCCGATCCTTACACCCCCGAGGAAGTCCAATCATTCCGTAACCAAGCCAACCTAGCCAAACAGCCATTTTTGTTCCGTAACCACCGCCCAAATAATCCACCGCTATGGGATGGTACTAAGCCTTTACGGTTTAAGTCTGATCCCAAAGTTTGCCACTGGCATGATGAAGTGATGGGCGATTTGCATACCGGACCTGAAGTAATAGATGATTTTATATTGATTAAATCAGATGGATTTCCAACTTATAACTTTGCTCATATTATTGATGATGCCGAGATGAAAATAACCCATATTATTCGGGGCCAAGAGTTTATTGCCAGCATACCCAACTATTTAAATGTCTATGAAGCTTTAGATCTAGCACCACCTTTGATGGCCACTATGCCGTACGTCTTAGGGCCAGATGGTAAGAAGAAATTATCTAAACGTGATGGTGCTAAAGATGTACTTGATTATATTCAGAATGGTTTTTTACCAGACGCTTTAGTCAATTTCATCGCATTACTTGGTTGGAACGACGGGACTGAACAAGAAATATTTAGCCGGGAAGAGTTAATCCAAAAGTTTTCGCTGGCCCGTGTTGGTCGTAGCGGAGCAATATTTGATGACCGACGTTTACTTTGGATGAATGGTTATTATATCCGTCAACTACCACTTGAAGACTTGATTGAAAAAGTCAGTAATTATTGGCCTAAGGAAGCCGCCCAAGCTACTGCCGATTTCAAAAAAGCGGTTCTACGGTTAGTTCAGGAACGTCTTAAATACTTTGAGGAATTACCGGAGTTAACTAGTTTTTTCTTTAGCGATCTGCCAGTCAAACCGGAATTGTGGCAGTCGCATCCGCAATTACAAAAACTATCTAACATTGAATTAATGGAACTATTAAAGCAGAGTCGGGAAAGCTTAGCCCAAAGTAATTTTGAATTAAATGATTTGGTTGAACAACTTAATCAATTACTAGTTCAAACTGCTCAAAAGCCGGTTGTTTTATTTAGTTTGATTCGAATCGCCACTACTCAAGCCCCAGCTAGTCCGGGATTAGCGGATACTTTATTAATCTTGGGTAAAGAGACCACCTTACGCCGAATTGATCAGATGCTGCAAGCACTTACTAAAGACTAATTTAGCTGACGAACCGGGTCGCTAAGAAAAAACAAAAACCATCTGATACAATAATGCTTATGGATAATGATATTCAGCCGCCCGAAAAACTACGGCCAACATCATTGCCGTCAACTGATGGTCAACAAAATAGCATCTCGCCACCCGTCGAACCGTCGACTCAGATTGATGAGCAAAAAATAGAACAAGAATTTGGTCCACCACCAGAAGAAAACCAGTCAATGAAATCACCGAATAAATTAAAATTACTGTTATTGCCAGCTTTCACCGGTCATCATTGGCCTAAAAAACGCTTATGGCTATTAATCGCCTTATTAATTGTGGCAGTGGCAGGAGTAACATCGTTGGCAGTTTTGAATTTAGATAAGCCGCTCAAAGCAGAAGCTGCGGTGTCATCAAAAAAAGTTATTCCAGCACCAACCACAGTAGCCAGTACATTGACCGGTTTACTGGTTAGTCCGAGTGTTAATAATCGACCGGTTACCGCTATAATGATTGAAAATAGTACCGATGCTCGACCACAATCGGGATTATCTCAGGCAGGAGTAGTTTTTGAAGCGTTGGCAGAGGGCGGTATTACTCGTTTCATGGCGCTTTATCAAGACACCCAACCTAGTTATGTCGGACCGATACGCAGTGTCCGGCCGTATTACATTCAATGGGCGCTAGGATTTGATGCGCCAATTGCTCATGTCGGTGGCAGCCCTGATGCACTACAAGATTTAACCACCTGGGGTGCAAAAAATTTGGATGAGTTTTATAACGGCAACGCTTATACACGAATATCCAGCCGCGAGGCTCCGCATAATGTTTACTCTTCAATTGCTCAATTAAACCAATTAGAGGCTAGTAAAGGATATACCAGCAGTACTTATAGTAGTTTCCCCAGGAAAAAAGAATCTCCGGAAAAAACCCCCAACGTTACCAGTATCAGTCTGACTTTTTCATCAGCTGACTACAACGTTCAATACGGTTACAACCCGACGACTAACAGTTATCTACGGAGCGAGGGCGGGGTAGCGCAAATGGATTTGAGTCAAAATGGTACTCAAGTCCAGGTTGCCCCTAAAGTAGTAGTTGCCATGATCGTGCCTTACAGTTTGGGAGCACTAGATAGTAGTGGAGCTTACTACTCAGTTTATCAAGTAATCGGCAGCGGACCAGTCTATATTTTTCAGGATGGCACTGTTGAAACTGGTACTTGGGCCAAAACCAGCAACACCGCCCAAATTACCTTTACTGCCGCTAACGGCCAAGCATTACCTCTAAATCCCGGCCAAACCTGGATTGAAGCTCTGGCTAGTTCACAGGATCTTAATTACACCTAAAATATATGGATAACTATCAAGCCCTACGGGCACAAATCCGCATCTATCTTTTCCTGATAATCTTATTGGAAAATATCCTGTTAGTGGGCGGTTTTTGGATGGCTGTTAAATACCTGAATGTTTCACTTAACAACCTGTTACTGTTAGCTTACGGGGTAAGTGTTTTATTGACTATTGTCATAGCCCTGATTGCTGCCGATTACGTATTAAAACCATTAAAAGCGCTTTGGCAGGCAATTATCCATCTCTCGCCAAACGAACAGGGAGTGGCGGCACCAGATATTAACAAGTTGGTAGTTGGCCAACCGTTAGTAGCTAATTTAACCGCTCAAATCTATCAAATTGTTACTGTGGCAGAGCACTCTGAAAGTCTTAGCTTGAAACGTTATTCCAGTCTAAAGACCGATTTCATTGCCAATAATTTACCACTACCGTTAATCGTGCTCGATTCCGAACAATCAATTTTATTCATCAATAACGCCGCTTGTACTTATTTAGGCCGTAAAGCCGAGGATATACTTAATCAAAACTTTTATTCGGTTATGAATATATCATTCCCAAGCGAACAGACCTTAGACAGTTGGCTGAAAAAAGCTAAGGAATCGGCGGTGACCGCCAGTCAGTCATGGGAGCGGGTACGGCTCAATGTCACCGACAATCAGCCCACTCGCTTATTCGACTTGGCGGCCTATTACAACAAAGACAATCCTCAACATTATGAAACTCTGTTGGTCTTATTTGACCATACCACTCAATACAGCCAGGACGATCAAGCCATCAGCTTCGTGGCTTTAAGTGTTCATGAATTACGTACTCCGTTGGCATTACTGCGCGGCTATATTGAAGCTTTTGAAGAGGAAACAGAAGGTAAGTTAAGTCCTGAGCTGCAAAGTTTTATGATTAAGATGAATGCTACCGCTCAACAATTATCAGCATTTGTGAATAACATCTTAAATGTTGCCCGGGTTGATAATGACCAACTATCACTCCAACTCCATGAAGAAAATTGGCCGGAGATCATCCAGGGGACGGTTGATATGATGTTGCTACGGGCTAAAGTCCGAGGTATTAAATTAACCCTTAATATACCACCGGATTTACCAACGGTTGGTGCCGACCGAGTCAGTATACAAGAGGTTATTGCTAATATCATTGACAATGCTATTAAATACAGCGGTTCATCTAAGGAAATCATTATTACAACTTGCCTGAATAATGAAGGGCTAGTGGAAACCACTGTTCAAGACTTTGGAGTCGGAGTTGCTGCTTCAGTGTTACCTAATTTATTTACTAAATTTTATCGTGATCATCACAATCGGGCGCAAATTGGCGGCACCGGTTTGGGGCTTTACTTATGTAAAGCGATTGTTAGCGCCCACGGTGGAAACATCTGGGTTAAAAGCACTGTCGGTAAGGGCAGTACTTTCAGTTTTACGATATTGCCGTACGCCAAACTTGCTGAAGAGACCAAAAACAATGATAATAAAGAAATAGTCCGCAGTGCCCATGGGTGGATTAAGAACCACTCATTATACAGGAGATAATATGCAATCCGACGCCCCATCGTTACACTCTAATGGCAAACGCGTTCTCTGTATTGAGGACGAACATTTTATTAGTGAATTGTACGCTCGGGCACTGGGTCGCCGTGGTTATGATGTCGATATTGAGCTCGATGGTCAGCGGGGGTTGGAAAAGGCTCAAACCGATAGCTATGACATTATTCTGATCGATCTGATGGTGCCAACTACTGACGGCATTGAAATTCTACGCGTCTTGCGTGACCCGGCTAAAACACCGCACCTCAAGGCTAAAATTATCATTATTACTAATCTTGAGCAGCGTGAAGATGTCCGAGCGGATATCGAAAAACAGGCTGACGGTTATTTAGTTAAAGCTGAGATTACGCCCCGCGAGTTAGCTGATATATTAGATAAATTAAAGATTGATAATACCTAGCACTTAGTTACCAAAACTCTTATAATAAAAACAGCTATGTATGGGCTCGTCTGATTAGGCGTTCCGCCGTACAAGCTGATTAACTTTAATAGTGGCACTTGGTGACTTATTCCTGCAATTGATAAATTAATCGTTTATCGTTGTTGCGGGCACTATTTACATCAAGGCTCACTCGATATAATTCCAAACCATGGTCTTCATAGGGATGTAATAGGGGTTCGATTTTCCCCCGGCTATCCCACGAAGGCTCCAACCAGTGAAGTTCTTCAGCTGGTTTCAAGATAACCGGCATTCGGTTATGAACCTCAGCCATTTCTTTATTCGGCTCGGTGGTAATAATCGAGAATGACCTTATTTCGCGCTTTTCCACGTCTTGCCAGGTACTCCAAAGACCGGCAAAGGCAAATAACTCTAAATCTTTGGGATGAATATAAAACGGCAGCTTCGTTTTACCGTCGCTTAGCACTTTCCACTCGTAGAAGCCCTTGGCTGGCACCAAACAGCGATGGTGCAGAATTAAACTGCGCCACATCGGTTTGGCAAAAACCGTTTCTGATTTGGCATTAATTAGCTTGTAACCAATTCTAATGTCCTTGGCCCAGTAGGGAATTAATCCCCACTTCATTAAGCTGACTTCATTGCCATTTTCGCCTTTGGTAATAATCGGCATGTATTGTCCGGGGCCGACATTGTAATTATCGTCAACCCGAATCAACGGCTTAGTGGCCAGATTAAAGCGCTCGCTAAAGCGCTTGGCTTGGTAAAGTGTATAGCGTCCACACATAACTATTAGTGTACATGGAGGTTGTGATGAGAGAAAAGATTAACGAGAAAGTTGGAGTAGTAATGTATTTCAGTGCCGAACGGCGGCGAGCCTTACCTTACGTAGTATCTTGGCATGGTCGGGATTATTATATCGGCGAGGTTGGTTATCACCATACCATCAGAGAAGGCGAGACACTGCACCATATTTACGAAGTGGTGGACAGGGATAAAACGACGGCCTTTCGTTTGAATTTAGATACTAGTAACTTGTTTTGGACTTTGGAGGTAGTCAGTGATGGGAATGCCGATTAATTACAACCAGCCGCTGATTATGCACATTGACCTTAATTCCTGTTTTGCTATTATCGAGCAACAAGCCAACCCGCTAATTAGGTATAAGCCAGTAGCGGTGGCCGCTTATGATACGCCAGCTGGCGCGGTTATTGCTTCATCTTACGAGGCTAAAGCTTTAGGCATTAAACTGGGAGTCAATGTCCGGGAAGCCCGACTGTTATCCAAAGATGTCATCGTTTTAATGCCTGATCCCCCAAAATACCGTGATGCACATCAAAGATTTAAAAAAGTATTGTCCGATTACACCAATAAAGTTACTCCGAAATCGATAGACGAATTTATTATCGACTTTCGGGGTTCCTTGGCTATCCAAAGGGGTCGTAACCTGACAGATGTTGGTCTGGAGATAAAACAAAAAATTAAGGAATCGCTTGGCGAATATGTAACGGTTAATGTTGGTATCGGCACTAATCGTTTTTTAGCTAAAACGGCGGCCGGGCTCCATAAACCCGACGGGCTGGATGTGATCACCGGCGAACACCTAAAAAACACCTATCGGCAACTATCACTAATTGATCTAACAGGCATCAATGTCCATTACGAAGCCCGATTAAATGTTGCCGGTATTTACACACCGTTGCAGTTTCTAGATGCTGATGCCAGTTTTCTGAAACAACGGGTCTTTCATAGTAAGCTTGGGTTGGATTGGTATCTGCGATTGAGGGGATGGGAAGTCGACGATGTAATCTGGGATCGTAAGAGTTTCGGCCATCAGTATGCTTTGGGTCAAAAGACGGCCGATCGCCAGCAATTATCACAACTATTAATGAAGCTTTGCGAAAAAACCGGAAGAAGATTAAGAGATAGTAACCATTCTGCTTCTGGTATCCAACTCTTTTTACGATTTACTAATCGACAATATTGGGCTAAAGGCAAAGAAACCAAAGCAGAAATGTATGCTACCCCAGATATTTTTCTCTATGCCCAGAGACTGTTAAATCAAGCCATTATTCCCGCTAAGGTTACCAACATCGGTGTTGCCGTTTACGGATTAAGATCATGCTACCCGAAGCAGCTGGGATTCTTTGATAATACTCGAATGGATAAACGGTCATTGGCTAATGCGGTTGATAAGCTCAACAATAAGTATGGAGAGTTTACGGTAATTCCGGCCGTTATGGCAAATATGGATAACACAATCTTAGACAGAATCGCTTTCGGTAGCGTCAGAAATTAAGGTTAGTGAGTCGGGCATCCAGGGGCTAAGCCATCTTTTATGGTAACGTTAATCATAAAATAAACAGCAAAAAAAGCGAACACGTAGTATAATATTTAAAAACAAAGTGTCAGGTGGTAGCAATCTATGCTAGGACTGGGAATTGCGGAAAAATTATTGTGATATTGTCCTAGCATCCTAAGTATTATTAGTAAAGATTTTAATAGAGTAGTTTAAGAGAAGGGTAAATATGGTAAGTTATAAAGCGGTCTTGCATAACATATTTAATCGCAGTATTGGTTGGGTTATCGTGCCGATAAGTTTTATATTTTTAATTATCAGCGTCCCGGCATTGGCAGCCAGCAGTACTACTAAGCCAATTAATGGTACTCTCAATGTCTGCGAAGTTACTACTTGTAGTAATACTCCCTATCAGTCATTCACGCCATCAAGCACGATTACCAATTTCTCCGGTAGCGTTCAAGAGGTGTCTTCGGGTACTCCACATATTGCTAAAGTCTTGATGTCCGTAAACAATATTAATACGCTCCAGTATTTACAATCTAATGGCAGTTGGGGTTCAGTACATGTTACTTTTAATGCTACCTTAACTAGTTCATCAATTACCAGTGGCGTCTTGACTCAAAACTGGACATGGACTTTACCGGTTAGTTTTTCAGCTGGTGAATATTCAATTAGCGCTCAGGCAGTTGACTCTAGTGGTCACAGCGAAGCTAACTCTCCCAAACTAATATTTGCTGTTGGAGCTTCCAGTGGGACGGGTTATCTTACCTTGTCGTTTGGTCGAGCGGTTTATCAGCAATTTGATAATGGTGGTTGTACCATCCCAACCGTTGGTGCTTTAACTTTGGATCAGGTATTAAGCCAGCTGTATTCGCTTAATCCGCCACTGACTGCCGTTGGTAATGTGATCATCGATCGAACCAGTAGCACCTCCACTAACACCTGTGTCGGTAATAATTCTTATCCAACGTGGACTCAATTATCGCAGTGGCAAAGTGAATACGGATTCAAGATAACTTCAGCTGGTGAAAGCTATGCACTTCTAGCCGGTCCGAATGCGGTAACGTTTCCTTATACATCACCAGTAAACGGCATGGTAATACCAGACATAAATACCGATATCTGTGGTAGTCTCGCTGTTTTTACTGCACACGGCTTTAATGCAATGGGGATGTTTGACTATCCAGATAACCAGTTTACTGACACTATTCAACTATCAACGACAATTAACTGTTTTGATTTCGGCAGAGTTTACTACAGTGGCCGTAATATTGAAGCCTTAAATGGGACTGGTCTTCCACATAATGGTGGGGGTTATACCGGTACACAGTATTGGTATGCTAAAACTATTAGCATCAACGGTGGTTATTGCAATGACCCCAGCCCGACAGCTAGTTGTCGTACTGTCAAGGGCGTCTCCAGGGCATATCAAAACGTCCCCGAGCTAGAAGCAGAGGTAAAAGTGGATCCCGGTCAATGGGTTAATCTGCAAGCTTATCGCCTAGTGACTGGTTCAAAAATAGACAGTTCACGAAATACCTGGGACTGCACCAGCCCAAATTGGCAGGAACATTGGACTAGTGAAACTGAGCTTTTTTGTGAAAATGATTATATGAGCATCATCAGCTCGATACCGTCGACAACGGTAGTAACTGATCCAGCAACCGTAGCAACTGCTTGGGGTCGTTTACCTATATAGTTTAGGTATCAATATTACAAGTATCAGTTTAGTGTGGTGACCTCTGCGGGAGTCGAACTCGCGATCTTCATAAGTAGCAACTCGGCATCCCAACCACTGTTATGCTTTGGGTACTTAAAATGTGACTGTTCCCATGAATGTTCTCTAAAGCTTTTAATTCCGAAGATACTAATACCCGCATTTTGCGGGTATTATCATACAGTTATTGCTGTTTTTGCGGGTGTTTGTTAAACTGAATATTATGAATTTAACGAAGCGTCAGGCTGACTTACTTAAAAAACTGTTCTCAAAATCTTTGAGCACCAATGCGCTGCTAGAATCTCTCACACATGAAGGCTATAGTTTGTCGGAAGACACTCTTCAACGCGAATTAAAGCTATTGAATGCCCAAAATTTACTGCATAGTGAGGGCGCTGGTCCTGCTCGAGTACATTTGCTAACAAGCCTTGGGAAAATGCGACTTCAGTGGAGTAACCAGGAACTCGATACTTTTTTACGAAACGATGATAGGCTTCCGATTCGTTATGATGGCACAGTACCAGGCAGCCTGGCATTATACTTGCACAATAGAGAACTGGTCAAAGAAGAATCGACAATTGTTAAACAATATCAAGATTTTATTCATTCAATTGAAAGCAGTTTGTTAGCGCGTTGGCGCCAAAAGTGGCTGATAGAGTTTGCGTGGAAATCGAGTGCTATTGAGGGCAACACTTATTCCGAACTTGAAACTGAAACCCTACTAATAGACAAAATAGAGGCTACCGGTAAGAGTCATCAAGAGGCTGTCATGATTGTTAATCATCAAAGAGCCTATGATTTTATCATCGAACAAAAAGCCAGCTTCCGAACAATTACATTAGCCCAGGTACTTAAACTTCATGAGTTGGTCATCAAAGATCTGGATACCTCAACGGGTATTAGAAATGCTCCCGTTCGTATCAGTGGCTCAAAATACATACCCCTGAGCCATAACCAACAATTGTCAGAAAGCCTTAAGGAAAGTATTAACGCCATTAACTTGATTAACCAGCCGGTCAGTAAAGCTCTCGCCATACTCCTTTTAATAGCTTATCTGCAGCCATTTGTTGATGGTAATAAACGCACCAGTAGGTTGTTAGCAAACGCCATTCTAGAAAGCTACGACTATCCACCCCTCACGTTTGGGGGGATTGAACCAACGCGCTATCGCAGGGCTTGTATTGCTTTTTATGAAATGGTAAATCTTGAACCCATGATAGAAATTATGAATGACGCATACCTACAATTCCGGTCTATTGAACAAATTTAGTTTTTGGTGAACCCTGCGGGAGTCGAACTCGTAAGCCATATAACGATTAACTTATTAATCTTTACTACTACTAGCTGCTATATGCGGGATAATGAAGTACTCTCCTCAAGGATTACCCATAAAGCATGTTATGTGTCTGGGTATATGCCAGTACACGCAATTTGTAGGTATTTAATTCTCTTGACATAAGATTGATTTGAAGAGTACAATTATATTGTAATATTTAAACGTACGATTAGGAGAGATATATGGGAACTAGCACTTTATCAGTCTCAGAATTAAGAACTAACCTGGCAGAGGCCTTAGACGCAGTAAATGAAGATGAAATACTTATCGTTACTCGCCGAGGTAAAAAGGAACGAGCCATTATAGATTTAGACAAGTTAGAGGACTTACTGGCAGCTAATGATCCTCAGTATTTAAAAACCATAAAAGAAGCAAGGGAAAGCAAAGAGTACTTTAGCCATGAAGAGGTTTTTGGAGATATATAATGGCTAATTATAGGCTGGTATATAAAATACCAGCCGTTAAGTCTATAGACAAACTGCCGCCTCACATCAAGAAAAGGGTCAAAGCAAAACTTGAATGGTTTGTTGAACAAGATAAACCATTAGATTTCGCAGAACATTTAACTAAGCCAGCTGATGCCCAATATCGTTACAGGGTAGGTGTATATAGGATATTGTTCGACGTAGAGAGTAATAGAATAGTTGTGCTACTTATCCAACATAGAAGTGAAGTTTACAAAAGATAACAAAAACTGGTGACCCCTGCGGGAGTCGAACCCGCGATCTTCAAGCTGAGAACCTGACGTCCTTGACCACTAGACGAAGGGGCCTAATAAGATCACAGCACTATTGTTAACTATAAACGATTGCATTATTAGTCAGCCTATCTGACTGGTTCATCCTACCATATCTGTTAGGACTCGTCTAGAAAAGCTAGCTTAAGCATTGCATATTAGTAAGGGGCAACCGATAATGTAATGCAGCTAATCATAAGCTTTTCATGAATAGAGATAATTTAGTCATTGTACTGGGTGCTGATTTATTTGTCATATTGCTAATCACTCTGTTATTAGTGATGTGGCAAGTTAGAAAAAACAAAGAATCATCCTCTAAAAATCAAATCAGCACCAGTAACTTAGCTACCAGTTTAAGAGATGAGAAACTTAAATCTAATATTATTATCAATGCCATCGAGGATGGTGTAGTTTTAATCGATGATCAACAGACTATCCAACTATTTAACCCTGGTGCGGCAAATATTATCGGTTGGGGTAGTGATGACGCAATAAATTTGAATTGGCATGCTGTGTTTAAATTCGTCGATGATAAAGGAGTGCCACTTACCAATGTCAAGGACCCGGTGGAGAGTTTATTTCAAACCAAAAAGAGTGTTCGCGACAGTTATGCCAACTTACTGACTAAAGCCGGCAAAATAATTGCTATCAGTTTAGTCATATCACCTGTTTTGGACAGGGAAGGTCTGGTTACTGGAGCGGTTAGTGTCTTTCGTGATGTTAGTGAAGAACGTCAAGCTGAACAGCAACGAGCCGAATTTATTAGTACCGCATCACATGAGATGCGCACGCCAGTAGCAGCTATAGAAGGCTATCTAGCATTAGCGCTTAATGACAAGGTTAGCACTATTGATGCTCGAGCTAGAAGTTATCTTGATAAAGCTCACACTAGTACCCAACATTTAGGTAAGCTTTTCCAAGACTTATTAACTTCCGCTAAAGTGGAGGACGGACGCTTGACTAGTCATCCAGAGGTGGTGGAAATCGGTGCGTTCTTAGAGCAATTAACTTCAGATCTTCGATTTACTGCTGAGAAAAAAGGACTAACTGTAGAGTTTATATTCGGTGCCCCAAAATCTATTGACGCTACAATACAAGCTAATAAAATAATTCGACCACTGTATTATACTTACGTTGATCCGGATCGTTTACGAGAAGCAGCTACTAATCTTTTTGATAATGCCGTTAAATACACCGATCAAGGTAAAATAACCATTGGTCTGATCGGAAATGATCAGCTAGTCCAATTCTATGTAAAAGATACCGGGCCGGGTATTCCAGCTGAAGATATCCCACATTTGTTCCAGAAATTCTACCGAGTTGATAACTCCAGTACTCGATCAATTGGTGGTACTGGTTTAGGGCTATTTATTTGTCGTAAAATCATTGAGTTATATGGCGGCCGTATCTGGGTTGAAAGTGTATTTGGAGAGGGAAGTACATTTTATATTAACTTACCTCGTTTAAGTACTTTAAAAGCTCAAGATTTAAAAGCACAAGCTACTAAGAGTGCAACACTCCCAACAATTAGTTCACTTGTCTCGACACCATGATACAATACAATTAATAAGCATAAACGTATAGAAAAAATAAGTAAGGATATAACTAGATGGCCGCAAAAATCCTACTCGTAGAAGACGATAATAACCTGCGCGAGATTTATGAGGCGCGTTTACAGGCTGAAGGCTATACCATAGTTACCGCCCAAGATGGCGAAGAGGCTCTGGTGGTCGCCAAAGCCGAGAAACCAGATCTGATCATTTCGGATGTCATGATGCCGAGAATCAGCGGTTTTGAGATGCTCGATATCTTACGCAATACTGAAGAGTTAAAACTGATCAAAGTCATCATGCTAACCGCTCTTGGTCAGGCTGAAGATAAAACACGTGCCAATAGTTTAGGAGCTGATCGCTATTTAGTAAAATCACAAGTTACCCTCGAAGACATCGTTAAGGCAACTCATGAATTAATTGACGGCGGGACTGCTGTGGCTACGCCCCCAACTCCTGATACAACATCTTCCCAACCAGTTACCTCCTCAATGCCACCGACGGCAACTACCACAACAGAACAGGCACAATCAGTCCCCGAACCAACTTTAGCCACACCATCAACCGTTCCGGTAACAACAATTCAAGATACTACATCAACCGGTACTGACACGCCACTACCTCAACCGCCGACTATACCAGAAGTCCCGCCAACCACTGAAACAAAATCGGCAGAACCAGCTAAATCCACAATCGATACCGATCTCAAGACCTCTACCACTAAAGAAGAAAAAGCTTCAGTCAGTGCTCAAATTGAAGATTTTGCCAATAACTCAACCACTGCACAGTCATCTGAACCTAAAAATCAGGATTCAACTTCTAAAGATGATGCTGTACTGACTAGTGCGTTGAATGACTTAACAACCAACGCCACACCCCGGTCAACCAGCAATGAAACGGCATCCCCCAACATGGCTGTACCGCCATCCCCAAGCGCTGACCAACCAGTTTCTGCTGCGACTTTAACACCAAAGGAACCAGAAGTTAGCGGAGATGTATCAGATAATAGCAATATAGTAACAATTGCCAACAAGAAAATAATTCAACCCATCAAAACTGAACCTAAACCCGGATTAGATGAATTACTAGCCGCCGAGGAATCCAAAAATCCCAAACCAGCTGAAGATCCACCGATGAACTTTGTAGACTCAACCAACCCCAGTGATAATCCCAGCCAGGCAGTAGTCAGTAGTCCGTTTACTAACAGCAACAATCCATCGCCTGGTAGTACTTTTCAACCGAATAACGCACCGGTTGTTCCACCAAACCCAGCAGCACCTACTGACTCTGACCCAAATAATATTGCTCTCTAACGCTATACAGCTACATTTCTTAGCTGTAAGCTTAATCTAATGCGCATTAATCGGTTTTTAGCATTGGCTACGGGTATGGGTCGCCGTGCCGCCGATAAACTAGTCCTCAGCGGCCAGGTAGTAGTTAATGGTCAACCGGCAGTACCCGGTCAAAATGTTTCCGAATTAGATGATATTTATTTCAACAATCAAGAATTAAAGTATTCGGTTGTCGTATCTCCTGATACACGGCTAACCGTTATGCTTAATAAACCCGTTGGCTATGTTGTCAGTCGTCAAGGGCAGGGCAGTAAAACCGTATATGATCTGTTGCCGCCACAATATCACCACCTTAAACCGGTTGGTCGGTTAGATAAAGATTCTAGTGGATTATTGTTACTGACTAACGACGGCCAATTAGCTTATCAATTAACCCATCCCAGTACTCATAAAGCCAAGATTTACGAAATTACCCTGAATAAATCATTGCCAATAAATCACCAACAAACTATTAGCCAATCCGGGGTTGTACTTGAAGACGGGTTAAGTCGATTTCTATTAAGAGGACCGCTTAGCGCCGACCGCAAAAAGTGGCAAGTGACCTTGCATGAAGGACGTAATCGTCAGATCAGAAGAACCTTCAAACAGCTTGGTTATACGGTTACTAAACTCCATCGTACCCAATTCGGTAAATATTCACTAGACCATCTGGTGAGTGGTAGTTTTAAGAAATGCTCTTAAAATATAACCTGCAAAATGGTTTACCGTCAGATTAATAACAGAGGTATTCACCTAAAGTTGTATTATAATAACCCTGATGAGTAACAAGTTACCGATAGTGGCCATCGTAGGGCGAACTAATGTCGGCAAATCAAGTTTATTTAATGCCATACTTAAACGTCGAGAGGCAATTGTAGCCGATGAACCTGGAACTACCCGAAACAGTACCACTGCAAAAGCTGAATATAATGGGCAGCATTTTTGGCTGGTTGATACTGCAGGCATGAAAGACCCAGAAGATGATTTCGAATTATCCATCCAAGAGCAAATTACTCAAGCAGCTGATAGTGCAGATGTAATATGGGTAGTCACTGAAGCTAATGTCATGATAACCGAAGAAGATCGTCGAGTCGCTACCCGGGCTTTAAAGAGCCGAAAGCCAGTTTTCTTAGTAGTCAATAAGATTGATCGTGCCCGAAAAACGGATATTGTATTAAACTTTGAACGCTTAGGTATTAAACCCATTATTGGCACTTCAGCAACGCATCAGGAAGGCATTTCCCAGCTTTTAGACCAATTGATCAAGATTATACCGAAAGCTACTCTGACTGAGGACAGTGAACGTCTGCGTATTGCTATATTGGGGCGCCCAAATGTCGGCAAATCGGCACTGTTCAACGCCCTAGCCGATAAACAACAAGCCCTGGTTACCGAGCGGGCCGGTACCACCCGCGATATTAATCGCATCACTTTACGCGTTCACAATCGAAACGTCGAATTAATGGATACGGCTGGGATTCGTCGTTCAGGCAAAATAGTGCCCGGTGTGGAGCGTTTTAGTGTACTTCGCGCACTATCGGCAATTGAGCAATCAGACATCTGTCTAATGCTCATGGAAGTAAATGAATTAAACGTTCAGCTTGATCAAAAAATCGTTGGGTTGGTTAAAGATGCTGGTAAGGGTCTTATTCTGGTAATTAGTAAATGGGATATTGCTGAGGAAAAAACCGCCTATAGCCGTGATGAATTGGCGGCTAAGATTACAACTACTTTTGATTTTGTGCCTTGGGCTCCATTAGTATTTACTAGCGCGGTAACCGGACAAAATGTGACAAAGTTATTTGATCTGATGATAGAGATTGATCAACAGCGCCATAAACGAATTGCTACAGCCGAACTTAACCGCTGGCTCCAACAAGCCATTGCTGCACATGCCCCGGCCGGTCTTAAAAACCGTAATCCCAAACTAAACTACATCGTTCAAGAAAACGATAACCCAACTCCCGCTTTTAAAATCTTTGGTAGTCAGACCAAATTTATCCATTGGAGTTACCGGCGATATCTAGATCACAGTCTGCGGGAAAGTTTCGGATTTGAGGGAACCTCGCTCGAGCTCTGGTTTATCGAAAAACACGTCACCCACCCGCATGGAGTTTCACCGACTTATCCAGGACCTAAATCAGGAAAAAGGATAACTTTATAATGGGCTGGTTAATTAAACAACCCGAACTGATGTCTAGTCCCATCCAATTCTATACTCTAGGCCAGCAGAGACAGGTACTGCTAGTCGGTTTGGGTAATATTGGGAAACAATACACTGGCACACGACATAATATTGGCTTTTATTGCATTGACGCTTTTGTCGCCGCCCACAAAGAATTCAACGGTTGGGAAGAGAAAAAAGATTGGCATTGCCAGATTGCTCGAGGTCTTTTAGGCGAAACTCAGGTATTAGCCATTAAACCTGCTACTTTTATGAACGCTAGTGGCCAAGCAGTCCAAGCGGTTAGTCAGTTTTATAAAATTTCACTCGATAATATTCTGGTAATTCACGATGAGCTCGATATTCTTTTTGGTCAAATCCGGATGAGGGTCGGCGGTTCTTCGGCAGGACATAACGGCATTAAATCAATTAATCAATTGGTGGGTGAAACATTTGGACGTTTACGCATCGGTATCGGACCCCGAAAACCATCAGCCATTGATAGTGCAGCTTTTGTACTAAAGAAATTTAACAAATCGGAACAAGCTCAATTACCGTATCTTATACAAGAAGTTAATGCCATTCTAGACGAATATATTTATGGTGGTCAGTTACCTCACGAAACCCGTAATTTTTTAGTCTAGTAATAAGCTATTGCAGTAATAATTTCACGGCTATTTAAAGAGCCTCCGGAGGGGGTGGGCACCGCCGGAGGCTCATTACACCCTTCAACCCACCCCTGTGAAGCATCTGGCCGCCGATAATCATATAAGCGGAGTGCCTCCGCATTACTGCGGAACCTTTGGGGCTCACATTGAACGGGGATTCCATTGCGAACAATGGGTTAAAGGGGTTAGTATGCTTTAGAACGCTACCCCTAAAAGTTAGGAGCGGCCTAAGAGATAAGTGGAGGGTAACAACTTTCTACTGGCTACTCACGCTCTAAAGCAATCTAACGTAATCGATTCGCAAGATTAAATGCGAATCCATCGCTAGAATGGGGGTAAAAGGTACGTAAACATCACTAGTGATGTTCATAAATTGCCATTTTAGCAAAAACATTATATTTGTCAATACATATAACATGATTTATTAACTTGTGCAACAAGCTTATGCTTCGGTGTCGGATTCTGACAGAAAAAATCTGATTGTGCTATGCTGAAAACCATGAAGCTTATGATTTGGATTGGAATTGCCGTTGGCGGTACTTTTGGCAGTTTTCTAGGCGCTTTGTTTGATCAAGGTAATTGGCTGGGTGGTTGGAGTATTTTGATGTCTGGTATTGGCTGTTTTGTTGGTTTATGGGTAGGGTACAAGATTGGAAAAACTTATTTATAAGTTTATCTCCGTACGCCTAAATTCTAAGTTGCAATTTAAGTGCGTTTGCGCTAATGATGAAGAGCATGCCGAAAAACTTAGTCATTGTTGAAAGTCCAGCTAAAGCTCGAACGATAACAAAGTATTTGGGAAAAGAGTTTGAAGTCAAAAGCAGTTTTGGCCATATTCGTGATTTACCCAAAAAAGATCTCAGCATTGATACCGAACATCAATTTACTCCAAATTATGAAATTAGCCCAGACAAGAAAAAGGTAGTCAAAGAGCTTAAACAAGCCGCTAAAAATACTGAGGTTTGGTTGGCTAGTGATGAAGATCGCGAAGGCGAGGCAATCGCTTGGCACTTAACCCAAGCAATGAAACTTGATCCAACCAAAACCAAACGGATTGTTTTTCACGAGATTACTAAGCCGGCAATTATGCACGCCATTAAGCACCCACGCACTATAAATCTGCATTTGGTTGATTCTTATCAAGCCCGCCGGGTTTTAGACCGTTTAGTTGGTTATGAAATATCCCCCGTCCTTTGGCGCAAAGTCCGGCCTGGATTAAGTGCTGGTCGAGTTCAATCAGTTGGAGTGCGTCTGGTTGTCGAACGGGAACGAGAAATTCGTGCCTTTCAACCAACCAGCAGTTTTAAAATTAGCGCTAACTTCGATGCTAGTGGGCGTGAACTAATCGCCGAACTAAATCAAAAATTAGCTAATATTAATGACGCCCGGGATTTTCTATCAGTAGCTCAAAATGCCAATTTCAGCGTAACGAATATTTCTAAAAAACCGACAGCTCGAAATCCTAGTGCACCATTTACCACTAGTACTCTACAACAAGAAGCCGCCCGAAGACTTGGTTTTGGAGTTAAACAAACGATGGCACTGGCTCAACGACTTTACGAAAACGGCTATATAACTTATATGCGTACCGATAGCACACTATTATCGACACTGGCTTTAACTGCTGCTGAAAAATACATTAAAGAATCTTTTGGGGTTGTATATCATCATCATCGCCAATACAAAACCAAGGCCCAAAATGCTCAGGAGGCACACGAGGCCATTCGTCCGACAGATTTTAAAAAAGTACAGCTTAGTGAAGATAATCCTCAAGAAAATAAGCTTTATCAGCTCATTTGGCAAAGGACTTTGGCTAGCCAAATGGCAGCCGCTCGTATGGAAAAAACAGAAGTTACTATTAAGATATCCAATCGATCGGAATTGTTTGTCGCCAAAGGTGAAGTGTTAATATTTGATGGATTTTTAAAAGTTTATGGGACTACCAAAGACGACACAATTTTACCGGCATTAACTAATCATCAATCTCTGTTACTCCTTGGAATAAATGCTTTAGAGTCTTTCAGCCGACCACCAATCCGATATTCAGAAGCTTTACTAGTTAAAAAACTCGAGGAACTGGGTATTGGTCGTCCGAGTACCTATGCTTCAATTATTTCTACCATTCAGAGTCGTGGTTACGTTGAAAAAACAGACGTTGCTGGCAAAGAACGTTCAGTCCGAAAATTAATACTCCAAAAAGGCACAATTAACGAGGTAGTCAACACTGAATTAGCCGGTGCCGACAACAATAAACTCGTACCTACACATTTAGCCGAAGTGATAATCGATTTTCTGGTTAAATTTTTTCCTGATATTGTCGATTATGCTTTTACCGCCAACACTGAACATGAACTAGATCGCATCGCTAAAGGCCGACTAACTTGGAACAATATGGTGGGATCATTTTATAAAGACTTTCATCCTTTAGTCGGTGAAGCCAGCGAGGCCTCTCGTAAGGAAGTATCTCAAGCAAGACTGATTGGCCACCACCCCAAAACAAACCTACCGATTTATGCCCGATTCGGTCGTTATGGCCCAGTCTTACAACAAGGCGAAACCGAAGCTGCAGAAAAGCCAACATTTGCACCATTACCGCCGGATACTAAAATTGAAACCGTTACTTTAGAACAAGCTCTTCGGATGTTCAGTCTACCCAGGACTGTCGGCCAGACAACTGACGGAGAAGAAATTAAGGCTAACGTTGGACGATACGGACCTTACATCCAAATAGGTAAAAATTATGTAACTATCAAGCCACCACTTGATCCGCATACTATATCCGAAGCAGAGGCTCGTAAAATCTACAAAGCCAAGCTCGAATTAGATGCTAAACGAGTAATCCAATCATTTCCAAGCGGTATTAGGATTTTACAAGGTCCATACGGACCATATGTTACTAATGGTCAGAAAAATGCCCGATTATCAAAAGATGTTCAACCTGAGAAACTTACCGAAAAGGAATGTAAATTGCTTTTATCAAAATCATCAACTAAAAAACACAGTTTTCGACGTAAGCGCTTCGCTCATTAATTATTTATCATAATTTTCTTTGGCTATAGAGTCATAAGTTTAAAAATCGATATTCTAAATAGCCGAGTGGTGGAGAGATTATTATTCCACAGACCAGTCATAGATTAAAAAAAATTATTATATGGTTAGTTTGCAATCACGTCTAAGTATTATATGGGATATATTTCACAACACAATCTCGATATAAATGTCATTTTCGTGCTACAATAATTTAGAGGGTGAGGCATTTGACAACATATTATATAAGTTATATAATTAGCATAACGCTTATTACAAGATAGGAAACGCGGGATGACCAAACAGTCAACTACAACCACACCACTACAAACTAAGTCACTTACAAATGACGTTCTGACGGCAGTTGTTGATAGAGATAGAGAGCGGGAAATTATTACCCGTCGATATGGTTTATTTGATCGAAGAGAGACCCTAGAGCAGATCGGTGAACTATTGGGCATTACCCGCGAACGTGTACGACAACTTGAAAAATCAGTTATAACCAGAATGCGCATTGCTGCAGAGCAGGGGAATGTACCCCATATTACCGATGTTCAGGAACGGATTGTTTCAGTCCTGGAGTCACTCGGTGACGTGGCTCGTATGAGTGATCTAACTGACAAACTAGTTGCCGAAAACAGCCGAGAAGAGCAGTCTAGAGTAGCTTTTCTGGCACAGCTTTGTCCTAAACTAATTGTTATTGACGAAGATAATGATTATTACCGTAGTGTTGGCATCAAAGCCGTTCATGACGAGAAACAACTTAAAAAACTCGTTGTTAAAATAATCGATGCCATTAAGACAATTGGCGAAGCAACAGCAATTGAAGCTGTGGCCGAACGGGCTGGTGTTAAAAATCCTAACCAAGCCCGAGCATTAGCTTCCACCTCAAAACACCTGGCTACACTAAATAATACTTGGGGTTTAATAAAGTGGCCTACGGTTAACCCAAAGAATATCCGTGATAAGATTTATGTTATCTTGCATCAAAGTGGCAATCATATGCACTTCAATGAGATTGCCGATACTATTAAAAAATCGGATTTCAAACGTAAAGACGTAACTACTCAAGCAATCCATAATGAGCTAATTAAAGATGATCGATTTGTGTTGATCGGTCGTGGAATTTATGCCCTGAAAGAATGGGGTTATGAAAAAGGCACAGTAGCTGACATTATCACCAAAGTCTTACGTGATGCCAAGAGTCCATTACATCGTGATGAGATAGTTAAAAGAGTTCTGAAAACACGTTATGTTAAGGAAACTACCGTATTACTGAACTTGCAAGGTAAGCCACAGTTTAAACGAGTGGCTAAAGCAACTTACACCTTAGCTACTCCGACAAAAACTAAGAATTAATTAACATTTCTCGAAATAGACAGACTGTTGAAAACGTAAACTGTACATTTTACGAACATTATTCAAGTAGTTTAAATTTTTTATTGAGGAATCGTTATTTAGGGATGTGGAATATATTTAAATATTTTGATTTTATTTAAAGTCGGGCAGAGCAAAAATAATTAATCGGCAATTAATAAAATTTTAAACAGTACCATACATATTTTAAAATAGGGCACCAAATGAGCCTATACATACCGTGTCGCCCATTATATCTTTTACGACATGCATATATTCCGCTTAAGCTGATTGATGGTATGTACCCTAGACAGGGGACATCGAGGATACCTGCTGGTAATGCCTGTTTTTAAACGATTACTATTAATTCAATACGTTCTTATTATCGTACTCGCTCTCTGTGTAGTCTTATTATATTGATGCTAGTTCGTCTTAGGCTTATGTAAAATATTTTACAATTTGACTTATCCACAGTTATGTCGTAAAGGCTTGCTTTTTCACAATTTTATTTTATTTTGATATACTTGCCCGTTTGTCTTCCCTAATTCCCTTTTTTGACATTTGATAAATTTAATTTAATTGTATAGTTTTTTCATAAATATTCATAAACCCAATAAATAAACATTTTACGAACATGGGGTAGAGTGGTAGTGGAGTAATTAATAAATTATTATTTTAAATAGTTATTTATAATACGCTCTACCGTTCACCCGGACATCGATATACTGAGTTGGAGTTATACCCTGCTCTTGCAAGTTATGCTGCACTGCCAAAAACGTTCCAATCTCTTGTAATGGATTATTATCGGCAAGATTAAATTTAATAAAATAACCATATCCGGACAGATGCATATCTAGCTCATTTTCTCCGGCTGGAATAATCAATTTTGAAATTGTTAATTGTTTTTGTTCGACCTGGAATAAAACAGTTTGAATAAATGAAACTGTATCGCTTGATAATATCATTTGACCTAACCCTATAGAATTTATGCTATTATCCTGAACTTCTGTTAGGTGTAGATTATTCATGGTTGCATTATTGATCATCCCCAACGCCTGTCCATTGGCATCAATAGCGTAAATCAAACTATTACTCGACGATAAAGCAAGAATAACTTTGTTAGGGCTAAGATAGATAATTAAATCACGGCCTATTAATGGTATCTTAATGGTTATGTTTGATAGCTCAGGATACTGCTGTTCAAGTCCTTTACTTATTCCAGTAGTATTAATAGTAATTTTGTTACTGTTAGCAAATGAGCTACTGAGTAATTTTTTTACGGCCTTTTGATAGTTAGTGGCAGTGTGCAGGAAACCAATTTGGTTTTGATTAAGTAGTACAACTTTTGGGTTAGATGATACCGATAAAATATTAAATAAGCTTAAGGCGACAACTATAATTACTATCAATAATCCAAAGCGTTCAATCGAATAGGATGTAATGCGAGAGAATGTTTTGGTTTTTAACGGATAACGAATAATTTGACGACTTGCTAAACCGGTTACGGGTGATCGATTTGAATGATAGAAGTATGATCTGGCTTGATTTTCCGATCGCTGGACGGGTTTTCTTCGTCCCAATAAATCTCTTGATCTTGTTTGGCTTGTTTTCTTATTGAATAACCGCATAACATACTTAACCGATTGCTTTCTGTAATGTTGGTTTCATTAATAACTCTGCAATCAGTATCGATGCATTGGGTTGGGCAAATGTCGCCAGGTTGATACTTAGCGCATCTCGTTGTTCTTGATTATCTAGAAGTGCACGGATAGTGTTTTCAAAAATACTTTTATCGTGAGCAATATCTTTTTCTGTGACAATCTTAATGGCGTTTTGCTCAGCTAAATACGCTGCATTCTTTAATTGATGACCACCGGTAAGTTGCGGATTTGGAACAATAATGCATGCTTTTCTTTGAGCTGCAAACTCTGCTAAATTAGTCGCCCCTGCCCTGGCGATAATCAAATCAGCGGCAGCACTAAATTTGTATAAATCTGTTAAATACCCTTCTATAACAACCCGCTTCAAATCTTTTGAGTCGAGGGTTTGTTGATATAAATCACACATAGAGGTAACATTGCCCCGCCCTACAGTATGGACTATTGCTAAATCCTTATACTGATTCAACAGATCAGGTATAACCTTAGAAACTGCTATATTCAAGCGTTGAGCACCAAGCCCACCCCCGGTAATTAGTATTATTTTATGATATTCACCTAATCCTATTTCTTGGCGATATTTTATTTGCATAGATGAACTAACCGGTTGATAATTGGCGTGAATTGGTACCCCTACAGTTACGGTATTATGTTCCGAATACTTATAAACTTCTTTAGGTAGCGCTACGGAATGGATGGTTGCCCAACGTCCAATAATACGATTAGCTAAACCGGGCATTGCATCAGAGTCGTGAGTAATATAAGGGATATTAAGTAGTGCAGCAGCTAGACCAACCGGTACCCCAACAAAGCCACCTTTTATAAACATTCGATCAGGTCGTATTTTTTTAAGAAGTAACCAGCTCTGGAAAAAGCCAATTACTACATATATTGCGTCACGAATGTTTTTTAGCCATGTTTTAATATCTATTAATTGTTTCAATCCCTCACCGTGATAACGACGGAACTTCCCTGCTCTAACATAAAAAATCGAATCGATATCAGGGTTTTGTTGTGGTAAATCACCTAATTTATCACCTTTATGGCCAATGTAGATTACCCGAACATCTGGTTGTAACCTTTTAAGCTCGTGCGCTACAGCTAAGATAGGGGTGATATGCCCCCCTGACCCGCCGCCGGTAAGTACTATTACCATTGCTTACTCCTCTGTTAGATTGACCAATTACGGGTTTATGCGTCGTATAGGCTGATACCTGAAATACTAATCCTAATGCGGCAAGTATAAATACAATACTTGTTCCACCATAGCTTATAAATGGTAATGTAATTCCTTTTAGGGGCAGTATTCCTATCATGGCACCAATATTAATTATGGTCTGAACACTTAACCAACTCAATACACCAATTACTAATAGTCGACTAAAATCATCTGGAGCTCGTTCGGCAATATTTTTTATCCTGGTGAACAAACTAACAAATAAACCAAGTAGAACAATCGCTCCAATAAACCCAAACTTTTCAGCATATATCGCAAAAATTGAGTCGTTGACCGCTTCAGGTAAATAACCATAGGCCTGAACACTACTACCAAGTCCAAGTCCTACCATACCGCCAGATCCAACGCCAATAATGGCTTGGCAGGCTTGATAGTTAGCTCCTTGACAGTTTGATGTTGGATGTAAATAAGTTATTAGTCGTTCGCGTCGATATGGAATAGCCGCGACAGATAAAATCAATCCAAGAGCAATTATACTAATGATTATTGCAAGTCTTTTTAGCGGCATTCCAGCTACAAACAACATAACCCCGATAATTATCACAATTACACCCATAGATCCTAGGTCACTCTGAATTCCTGCTACCAACACACCGATAATCACTAATGCAATAAGTAAAGGTCTTAGTGTTAACTGTACATTTTTAATAGTTCCATTATGTATCCGATCAGTCAACATCTTTGCCAACCATAACAATAGTGCAAATTTTAATAATTCAACTGATTCAAATGACAAACTACCGAGACGTACCCAACGATGAGCGGGATAGCTAGGATTTACCGGCATTACGATAGCTAATAAGGTTGCAATAGCCGCGATTATCAATATTGGTGTTACCAAACGCCGCCAAACAGTTAATGGTACTCGGGCGGCAATGGCAAATGCAGCTAAACCAAGAACAATTGCTATTATTTGTTTTACTACATAATAATTACTACTAACACGGTAAACCTCGCTCATAGCCGGACCAATTGAATAAATAACCACTAAGCCGATCAGAAGTAATATTACGCACAATGTCATTAACCAGTAGTCAGGGTGATGGCGTCGACCAATATACGCATTCTGTTCTGGATTATTTTTAAAATATGTCGAACTTGATTCTGTTTCTTTAACAGTAATCGATTTGGGAAGCATTTTAGTAATATTTTCCGATCAAAAAGACTATCAAACCTAAAACGCCAGAGATCTGACCTAATATCCAAAAACGCATAGTAACTTTCGCTTCTGGCCAACCCAATGCTTCAAAATGATAATGTAATGGGGATGATAGAAAGACCCGTTTACCATCTCTAAACTTTCTAGATAATCGATTTATAATTACTGAACCTGTTTCAATCACATATACAGCACCTATTAACGGTAATACATAAACAGTGTTGGTTTGCATCGCAATTATCCCAAGTGCAGTTCCAAGCGCAAACGCCCCAATATCACCCATAAAAAATCGAGCAGGATAGATATTAAACCAAGTGTAGCTTAGCAAAGCCCCTACTGCTGTCATGCAAAATGCTGCCAAGGCATATTTTCCTTGAACGGCACAAATAATTGCATATATCGTAAACGAAGTAGTGAGTAACCCACCAGCTAATCCATCTAGCCCGTCTGTTATATTTACAGAATTAGCAGTAGCTACCACCACAAACCAGAATAGCAATATTACAAATATCCCAATATAAACCTCATGCATCCCAGGAATATAGATATGAGTAACACCAAGCTTGGCATAAAACCACCAACCACCAATTAGTGCGACAATGCTATATAGTACAAATTTAGTTTTAGCCCGTAAACCGGCTATGCCGTTTGTGCCACGAATATTTATAAGATCATCTATTAAACCAATAAAGCCTGATGCCGCCATACCGGCTAATGGTAGCCAAGTTTGACTTCTGTGTAAATTTGCCAGTAAAGTTACTATTGAAATCGAAATAACAAAAATAAGACCAGCCATAGTTGGAATATTGCGTTTGTGTTTTTCGGCATGTAGTTGGTTATAAACTGTTGCTACACCACCGCCCCACGATTCAACACGCTGACGTTTCCACCATTGCCACTTATAGGCAGCTGTTGTATATAACGGCGTAAGTACCATACATAACATAAAACCAAATAAGCCCAGTACTAAAATATGTACGAGTGTGCTGTTGAGAATGGTGATATGCAACGAACTTATTAGCATAATAATTTTATTCTTGTTTCTTTTATATCTTTTAGGTCATTATAACACTCTTAGTTAGACTTTGGACTTACAAACGAATCATTAATTAGCATGTGCGCAATATCGGCAAAAACCGGTTGTCCACCATACGCTCCGGCGTAACCGGGTACATTTGGTTCTATATTGAACACAACAATTACATATTGTGGTTCATTGCCCCCTACAAACCCAACGTAAGTACCATTAAATTTATCAGAATAATATCCTCCTGTGGGATTAGCAATTTGAGCAGTACCGGTTTTACCACCAACCATGTAATCTGACGGGAATGACATAAAACTAAATCCTTCATTAAGATATGTAGTTACGACATTTTCTAATAACGGGATCATTTCTGCACCAACAATGCTTTTTACGGTATGTTGCTCTAAAATTTTTGGTTGATTTATATTTACTTGACCATTGGGATTAATAATTTGACTAATAAATGTTGGTTGATAATAGGTTCCTCCATTAATGACGCTAGAAAAGGCTGCTGCCATTTGTAGTGCTGTTACTTGAACGCCTTGCCCAAAAGCAGTATTGGCATAGGTCAGGTCAATGCTTGGATCTGTCATATCTGGCTGAGGAACATATCCAGCTGATTCATAACCTTGCTCGATACCGGTGGTCTGACCTAGCCGGAAATGATTAACCATATAGTTATACCAAGATTCAATGCCATGCTGGTTAATTTGCGTACCACCTGGTTGACTCATTTGCATCAGCATCCAGGTAGCTCCGGTATTCAGAGATAAAGACAATATACTGGCGATGCTTTGTTCTCTTGGCCCACCATCTTGTTCAATATCAGTAATATTAAAACCATCGATAACCCAGTGAGCTGGATCATAAAAAGTAGTGTCTGGTTGAATAACACCCATATCGAGGGCTGCTGGTGTAGTTAGGGTTTTCATAGACGACCCAGGTTCAATGGCATTATCTATTGCAGCATTTTCAAATAGACTTGAGTTAGTAACACTTTGATAATTATTCGGATCATAAGTTGGATAATTAGCCATAGCAACTATCTGTCCATTATTGGGATTCATAACTATGGCACTTAGTCCCTGTGAGTTAGTCTTTTGGTACTCGTTTTTGAGGATCTGCTCAACCTGAGCTTGCATGGGTAAGTTAACAGTTGTAACGATATTATCACCATTGGTAGGTACAGTTTCGACATTACCTTTTGTGGCTGCCAGTGGGATACCATTTACATCAGTTACGGCTTTCACCTGCCCTGGTTTACCTGATAAATCTTGATTCATTGCTTGTTCAAGACCGTATTGTCCCTGGCCATTAGCATTAACAAAACCCAATATTTGTGATGCGAGACTACCATCAGGATATGCTCGATAATCTTGACCTTGAGTACCTATACCAGGAATTTTTAATGCTAAGATATTCTGGCTTTGATTAGTGTTTAGTTTGGTAGCTAGTATTACATAGTGTGTATTGGTGGTGCGCATCTGTTTAATATAGAAGTTTGTATTCCCACCTATTACAGATGCAATCTGTGAAGCTATATGACTTGGATCATTTATATAGGTTGGATCAGCATATAGGGTATACAGCTCCTGGTTAAGCACGATGGGTACAACAGATTCACCGTCATACCCTTCAATAATGCCCCGCGAAGCTGGAATTTCATATTGCTTAAGCTGATCGTTTAAGGCAGCATTTTTATAATAATTGTAGTGAATAACCTGAACATAAAATAATCTTAAACCGAATAATACTACTATCACCATCAAGATTCCGTACATTAGCTGGACTCGTGAAACTGCCTTTAAAAAAGAGTTTTCTTGATGTTTTTCGGAGTCGATATTTTTCTGATATTTAGGAGTCATATGTTGCCAAGCTTTAGGTTTTATAGTAATTCCAGATTACCGGGTAATGGCAACTCTCTAAACTATTGTTGTACCGTACCGCTAGGCGTAACTGGAACGAGAGTATTAGCTACTTGACTACTTTGGACGCGACTTTGTGATTGTAGTTGAGCTGATGTCAGTTCTAGATTATTATTCTCAGTTTGTAATTGTGTTTGTTCTTGTTGCAAACTATTAATTTGATAGCCATAAGCGTTTGTTTTTGTTACTTGAGTCAAATATAACAAACCAAGTAAACATATCAGAACAACCAAAATGATGGTGTTACTTATCGTCCCGAGTGTGTGTTCTCGGGGACTAAAACGAACCACGTTTTGGTTTCGCCCGGCGTAATAGCCTCGGCTAACACTTAATGAATTTGAATAGGTCATGGTTTTTCTTTCTGTATTTGTTTTTGTTTTGCTTGGATGTGGCACCTGCTTTTTAGGCAAAGTGCCACAATTTCCAGCCTTTGGCGTATTTAGATCACTTTTACATGAATCTTATACGTTCGGGAGCTACTACGTACCTGTATAGGCATGAGGCTCCTTCCTTTAGGTTTTTATTTTCGCTACGGCCCCGAAGTTTGGCACTTCGAGCACGCGGGTTAAATTCTACGTCGCGCTTGTTTGCTGTGACCGGATGCTTAGTCAGTAACCGCAACTTAGCATCGTATAGATCGCCGCTTGATTCAGCAAAAGATTGCTTTACTAAACGGTCTTCTAGACTATGAAAGCTGATTACCCCAAGACGTCCTCCAGGAGTAAGCAAATCAATCCACAACGGCAAACTATTCTCCAATAGCCTAAGCTCGTCGTTGACCGCGATGCGGAGAGCTTGAAAGGTACGCGTTGCTGGGTGGACTTTACTGTGACCCATCCATGCACGAGCGACAATATGGGCTAGTTCGGTGGTTGTAGTAACCGGCCGATGTCGCACGATTAATTGCGCTATCAACCTTGCTTTCGGCTCTTCTCCATAACGTTTTAGGATATCTGCTAGCTTGATTTCAGGATATTTATTAACAATATCAGCTGCAGTCAAGCTTTGGCTTTGATCCATACGCATGTCTAGTGGACCTTCGGCAGTTATTGCAAACCCCCGACTAGCTTGTTTAAAGAGCGGTGACGACACCCCTAAATCCGCCAAAATAACGTCAAATCTTCGACCTTCAGCTATTATTTGTTGGCTGGCTTTCAGAAAATCCGTGTGAAGGATTCTTGTGCCTTGTTTGGCAAATATTGTCTCGAGGGCTTCGACCGCTTTAAGGTCTCGATCGACGAGTATAGCATGGCGTGGATTTTTCGTCTTTTCCAATATGCTTTTTGCGTGTCCTCCGTATCCGGCCGTTAGGTCGAGGTATGATTCCCCTTCCTTAGGATCCAGATATATTAAGACTTGCTGAAGTAGTACTGGAGTGTGCGAATTTAGTTGATGGTGCATCTTGCTTTTATTTTTGCTATTTACACTTATTTATGCAAATAGAAATTTTTATTTTTGCAAGGTCACCTAATCAGCAGTCAACTTTTTGTTTTTGTAATGTTTTTGTTTTTATGAAGCAAGAAGCAGTATGTAAAGAAGATGTTTACGAGAAACGAGATTTTAAAAATCTTTAAACTTCTTACAGCTTCAGGCTTCTTTAGTTTGAGAGACTTATGTGTGAGGTGGAGTTTTGGGAGGTGTTTTAGAGAAAGAGCTAAGGTTTTTAAAGTGGTGCCTTCCTTAATCCACTCGTTGACTGCCGAATAGCTGACCTCGATATTTCTCTGGCTAAATACCTAGCCCAGAGAATTATTGAGTTTAAATGTTAAAGAACATTAGCGGGTAGTGTTTATCTTCACCCCATCCCTTACCAGCAGTTCTGGTGACATTAGTCGCCAGTAGTGACCCACGCCGACAGCAACAACATCTCTATTTATTCCCGCATAGTCTAACAGGTGTTGTTCTAGTGTAATTCTTCCCTGTTTACCGTCGAGAGATGTATCAACTTTGCCCATCCTAAATTGAACATTTAGATCGGCAATGCGTTCGTCTAGGATATCGCCACCTAGTCTAGGTTCAACTAAGTTATCCCATACATCTTTGGGGTAGAGATGTAAATATTTGCTAAATCCCCGTGTGATTACTGCTCCACTCAAAAACTTGTCTCGAAGTTCAGGCGGTATAGTTAACCGCCGCTTGTCGTCAAGCTTTCTTTCGAAATAATCAACCGTAGACATTTAGCCTCTTAATTAAGTTACTAGTGGTTTTTGTTTTTTAGCAGTTAAGTTGGTTCTTAACCTATCTTACCCACTTCATTGAATATACTACCCACTATCACCCACTGCAATACCCATTTTACCCATAATTCATTACACAGTTCTAACGTTTATCCACAGTATTACACCTATTGAGTGATTTATACACAATATGTAGGGTCTAGAAATGTATACACCACACAATAATTAAACTTGCCTGACAATACTAATAACCCGCAAAGTACGAACAACATAGCTAAAAATAATTTAAGTTAAACTACTTACAAATCTTGCTACTGCTCTATTGTCGTGTCGTATAACTGAACGATGTTGAGCTAAAGCATCACTAGTCTGAGGTACAACAATTTGTTTAGCAATAAGCTTTCGGCCAATCGCTTTATAATGTGCAGTCTTTAATTCGACGGGGTCATAATTTACAAGATCGGCATGATATTTTTCATAATATTGTAATAGTTCAACTGAAGGTTTAGCCGTATTGTAAAGGACATAATCTAATATAGGACCACCAGCAAATCGTTCAATTTCAGAAGCATGATCTGATACTGTTAGACCATCGGTTTGTCCAGGTTTTATTACCAGATTACAGATATAGACTATTTTAGCTTTAGTATATCGTAACGCCTTATCAACACCCTCGACAATTAGCAACGGACCCAATGAAGTATACAAATCACCCGGGGCGATAATTACTACGTCGGCATGGGCTATGGCAATTGCAGCTTTTGGATTAATAACGGCTCCGGGATTTAGTGATAGCTTAGGTTTCATGCCGGTTTCATTAAAATATGCCACATCTATTAGGTGTTCGCCATCAGTATGTGTGCCGTCAAAATTATGAAGCACTAGGCGGACATTATCCAAGGTAATAGGGATAACTGTTCCTCGAATATTGAGAACTTTACTAGCCGATTCAACAGCACTAGCAAAGCTACCAGTTAACTTTTCCAGGGCAGTCAGAAATAAATTACCAAAACTATGACCTTCAAAAGTCCCTTCTGCAAAGCGATAATTAAATAGTTCGCGCATTTCTGAAGCACGTGATAGAGCTACTAAACACTGACGAACATCACCAGGAGGTAATACCCCTAATTCATCGCGCAAGACGCCTGTTGAACCACCATCGTCTGCCATATTTACCAATGCTGAAATATCTGGTGTCAGTAACTTTAGGGCACTTAAAATCGTGAAACTTCCAGTACCACCACCTATGACAACAAGGCGGGGCTTTTTTGAGCCTGATCTTTTGGTTGGCATTATATTCTATATTACTACTAATGCATGGATGCCGGGTCCCATGTAACCCGTACGCCATCGCTAATACTATTAAGAATTTGCATGACGTTATCGTCTAGCTCAAAATCAAACACTTCGAAATTCATTTTTATGTGTTCAGGGTTTTGAGAGCGAGGCAACGGTACTGTACCATGTTGAATACACCAACGCAAGACCACTTGAGATGGTGTTTTGCCAATTTCATTTGCAATATTCAAGATCAAAGGATGACTAGTCTGCTTTAAGCGTGATAGCGGGCTATAAGCTTCAATAATAATATTATGACAATTACAAAACTTTAATATTTCTCTTTGTTGTTTATATATAAAGGGATGAAATTCAACCTGGTTGACTACTGGTGGTATATCACTGCTGTCTAATAACTCCTGTAGATGTCTTACTGTAAAATTCGATACACCTATATTTTTTACTAAACCTCGCTTTTGAAGCTCTATTAGAGCCTGCCAACTTTCTATTCGTCGACTCGTAATTGGCCAGTGAATAAGATATAAATCAACGTAATCTAAACCTAGTCGATCCAAAGATGCCTGACAAGCAGTAACGGTAGAATTGTAACCCTGATCGTCATTCCATAACTTTGTCGTAATAAACAACTCTTGTCGATTAATACCTGATTGTCGAATTATTTCACCTATCTCAACTTCATTTCCATAGATTTTAGCAGTATCTATTAGTCTATAGCCTATACCTAATGCTAATTTGACCGTTCTTTTAGCTACATTATTAGGTGTTAGTTCCCATGTACCAAAACCAATTCGTGGTATATAGCTACCGTTAGAAAGTCGCCTAGTTTTATCTGTTGTAGTAATTTTTGACATAAATGCAAACTAAAAGGTAACAAACTATAATCAGCTTTACTATGAAAATTATTACCAACAAAAACAAAGAAGTTATGTTGGTTATACCTACAATTTTTTTGTATTATAAATAGATTTCTTACTAGACATCTAGTCAGTTAAATTATAATTAAGTTGTTTGTATAAATTTTATGACTTAGATCTTTGAACAATTTTTTTATACGTTTTGTTATCCTTATATGCCAAATCGTGTCGATATTGGTCTAATCGAACGATATATGATTCATATCTGTTATATAATTGTGAATAGTGACCGCTTGGAGTTAATAAGTGAAGTAAGCGGCCTTTGTTTTCAAGATATTCGACTAAAGAATAAAAATCACCATCCCCCGAAACAATAATAGCTTTCTTATAGTTCGGCATTTCTTTCATAGCCCAGAGAACAAGGTCAGCATCGATATTACCTTTGACTGGTTTTTCATCTTCCTTATCGTTTTTATCACTTTCTGGCCGGGGTTTTGTTACGTCAAAAGTTGGTTTTAGTACTACTAGGTATCCGGCTTCGTGCATTTTCTCATACAAGTCTTCGTTTTCGGGTAAATAACCAATAAACATATAGGCTTTGTCGACTTCATATCTTTCAAAAAGAAATTTTCGAAACTTAACCCAATTCATTTTCCAACCAAATTTCTGAGTTCCAACATTTAAATTCTGACTATCAATAAAGGCATATGTTTTTCGCTGTTTAGTTAGGCTCATGATTTAATCATAGCATCTTACCTGCTTAGTATGAGTAATTTATCATTTGATATTCAGTATGCATAACTTGACGTGTCTAGAATATTAAGATAAATAATGCTTAAAATAATACATTTTTACGGTTTATGGAGTATCATAAGCATTAAAGATAAGTATAAGAAGTCAGAAAGGAAATAAAGTGGGATTTTTTGATTCATTTAAAGGTTTCATGAGCGGAAAGACGAACATGCCTAATAATAACGATAATATCGTTAATGAGGATAGTTCTGTGACTCCACCTCAAACCGATATTCCTCAAGAAAATAAAACTATCAACAATGGTAAGGATATTAATGGATCAGGTGTTACATCTAATTCTTCAGATTCGACATCACCTACAGCTAGTAGTACTACTCCGGCTACTCCGACTTTTGTTTCTGATCAATCTGGTACTGCCGCTGCAGACGCCGACACGCAGAGCGATGATGTTGACAACACAAACGTAGCTTCAAATATTACCGGCACATCACCTGCCCCAACTTCTAGTTCAAGTGAAGATACTTTATCCGATGATAATCCTAGTAGTAATGAGACTTTGAGTGCTAGTAACTTTCCGGTTACCCCTTCTGTAGCCAATACTAGCCCAGTTGAAGACGATGAAAATAATATTAGTGGAGAATCAATGGATGCTACCCCAAAAACTGGGATGACTGATGATTCCAAAGAAAACGCATCATCGGATATGGATGATACTGCCGCTAATGATAAACAAGATCACGAAGTTAAACCTTCCGGCAGTCCCAGCACAAACACCTATAGACCAGCTCCAGATGAAAACGACTCTAATAGTACAAGTCAAACAGATTAAGTAGGACTTATTGTTTTAATTTATCTACCAATTCAGATGTAGCCACTACACGTTGCTGTTGGGTGGTGTCTCGGTTTCGAATAGTCACAGTGTTATCATTTAATGTCTGAAAGTCAATCGTCACGCAATAAGGAGTTCCGATTTCATCTTGGCGGCGATAACGTTTACCAATATTGCCGTTATCATCCCACATAACATTACCTAATTCTTTTTTAATTAATCCAAAGATGTCACGAGCTTTATGAATCAGTTCTGGCTTATTTTTCAAAAGCGGAAAAACAGCAACTTTCACGGGCGCCAGATTGCTCGGTAGTTTTAGAAAAATACGTTTTTCGCCACCAACTTCATCTTCGGTGTAAGCTTCAGATATTACTGCCATAATATTACGATCTATACCGTAAGTTGGTTCTATAACATGCGGTATAAAGGCTGGGGTACCATTTTTAGGGCGATACTCCAAGTTTTTACCAGAATGTTTTTGATGATTACTTAAATCAAAGTCGGTTCTATAGGCAAGACCAGCAACTTCATCGAAACCAATTGAAGGAAATTCATAATAAAAATCTGTTGTGCGTTTACTATAGTGAGCACGATCTTCAATTGGTACTTCAACCTCTTTAATTTTTCCCTCGGGTAAGCCAATAGTTACAAACCATTGATGGGTGCGGTTACGCCAGTCTTCAAAATATTTTTCCCAGTCCTTTGGTTCTATAAAATATTCTAGTTCCATGATCTCGAATTCTCGATCGCGAAAAATGAAGTCACGAGGACTAATTTCATTACGAAAGTTTCGACCCATTTGAGCTATACCAAAAGGTAAATCAGGATAAAAACTATCAAGAATGTTCTTAAAATTTACAAACATACCTTGTGCGGTTTCTGGACGCAGATAAGCAGTAGATTTTTCGTCATCCAGAGGGCCAACATTAGTCTTAAACATCATATTAAAGGCACGAGCTTTACCAAAAGTATTCTCTTTCCCACAATTTGGACATTTAATGGCGTTAACTTTATCTTCACGGAAGCGCATATGACAATTACTACACTCAATCAATGGGTCGGTGAAAGTATCCAAATGACCGCTTGCCTGCCAAACTTTAGGATTCATTAGAATAGTCGTATCTATACCGTACATATCTTCACGGTCTTCAACGAATAGCTTCCACCATAAATTCGTGATATTTCGTTTGAGTTGAATACCAAGTGGTCCATAATCCCATGTGCCCGCTAAACCGCCATAAATTTCACTCCCTTGGTAGATAAATCCCCGGCGTTTACATAAGCTTACGATATCTTCTAGGGTAATGTCATTCATTTAAGTCTAATTTGCCTTTCAGATGATACAGCTCATAAAATGCACAATTATGGAAAGATATTAAGTTTTTATTAACTGTTTTGATTATCTACTAACTAATATCTTTTACTATTCCAGCATTATACCCGAACAAAAGTATTCAGCATAGCTTGGACGATTGGGGTACATTCATTAAGTAATTGCGGTAAATTATTGACTCGCTGCAGTACCCAAGGTTGGTTAATGTAAAATATCAGGCGTAGAAATTTTACGTATTCAGCTGAAAGTTTACCATTATTTTGAGGTACAAGAGCCGCTTTTTCCAGATTAAAACTAAAAGTTTGGTTGGCATTTAGAATTTGACCGGTTGGATCAGTCAGCAAATTTGGACTATGACCACCTAACTTTAAAATTTGTGCATAAAACCAAGTACGTATCAGGTTAATGTCAACAGTTAATTTGTCTAATGTTCGAACTGTGGTTTTCAGTAAATTAAAATATTCTATACCAACATTGTCTTCTATTACTCTATTAAGTAACTTTATAAGCTCATAACCAAGTTGGACGCGCTGAATATCGCTAACGATATTTCCGTAATGTCGAATTAGTCGAGAAGATATGAGGGTATCTATATTACCTCGACCACGAATAAAGGTTATCTGACTTACACTAAAGAGCTCAATACCGCCAGCTAATTTGGATCGTTCTCTTCGAACCCCTTTAGCCATTAAGTGTAATTTTCCATAGTCTGGAGTTAGCATAATTAATATACGATCGGCTTCTCCAAACTCGGTACGCGTTAAAACAATTCCCGTCGTAACTAATTGTTTCATGTTTCAACTTTTGTAACTGTAAGTTCGTTGATACTTTGCAGAAGCTTTTGTAGGCTAGTTTGTGGTTTATATAGATATACTAAGACGTTTAGATCATTCATTAATAATTGTCGACAACTTGCAAACTCATTTGCTGGAACATTCGTTAAAATCACCACAGGAATATTTTGCCAATCTGTATAAGATCGAAATTCATACAAAAATTCTATACCGCTATGACTAACTAATTGTAATTCCATGATAACTATACCTGGTTTTATTTTATCGGCACTGCTTATTGCCGATTGAGCTGTATGACTAACATGTACAACATGTCCTGCGGTTTGTAGCGCTTTAAGATATGTTTTAGCTAATAGTCTATCTGGTTCAAGTAATAAAATTCGAGACATATTATATGAATTGTAATTGAGGATTTAGTGGTAGTACTGCTCCCAGTCCTTGCATTTTACGATGGTGCGACACTGTTAATTGGCTTTTCATACCCTGCAGAAGTGCATCAGCCACAAAAATACCAGCACCACTAGTATGCGATATTTCTCCTAGTGGCTGGCGAGCTCGACCATACAATTGTTTACCAAGACGTAATGCCTGAGTAGTTATTTGCTCTGTTTCACAATACAACCCAGCTACGATCCCATAACGACAACGATGGGCTGAAAGTTCAAGTCTTTGTTGAGGTGCTTCCATAGCCGGCAGTGCTTCTACTAATGTGTAGCCTAAACTTACGAGAGCTGCCTGCAGACCGCGACGGTGAGCCATTACTGGCCCATATTTGCCATCTATATGTAAATCAAGTTGTACTCCATAGGCTTTTGCGATTGGCTCTAATTGATGACCTGTATCATATAACACGGACGATACCGATACTGGCTCAATTTCAAATAATTCTGCTTCTTGACCAGCAAGTTGGATCCCCAAAATATAACTGTCAAGTAACTGTAATGTCGCATCAGCAGTAATGGAAATGGTATTAAAATCAACCGATCCGGATTGATAATTAGCTAGTTCAGCATATCTAGCAATATTTATTAATGGTAACTTTAGTTGCTCTACTACAGAGAGCAATAGTTGTTGTTTTAAGACCGGATGTCTATCCGAATTGTTTTGAGCCACTTAGAGCTACCCTCTCTTACGCCGTCTATATTTAGAGTATACACTAAATATCTAACGTAGTTTTGGCTTCCCATGTTAGCTTATTTAACCAAAAATCCAATCGGACTTAATGGTAAGACACAGTAGAACGAAATTATGGAGAAAATGAAAAGTTTGGTAACACTATATTGTTAAAATCTGCAACATACTGAGGAGCTTCAGTCCATAGTTCTAAAGTCATATTACGTAGTGGTAATACCACCATGGTGCCACTCCGGCTAATAGATGGTAATTTACCGGTGACGAGAGATCCAATTACGCTTGGAACGTTTGGGGCTTTATAAGGTGTGACGGTGGTCTGACCTTGCTGCACATTACTTTGAATATTATTCAAAACATCACTATAACTTTCTTGAACAATCTGAAGTCTTAGTGCAAAAGCAACTGTTGTGCTTTGGGTATCAGGAACGGTGTTAGGATAAAAATATCCATCGACATATGGAGAGCTATTAGTATCGTCAATTACATAGGCACTCCAGGTGTTAGGAAACTTAACTACTACACTGCCATAAATGGTTGGACTGGTATATGTCCTAAACGGATAATTTTCGGTTTGAGCAAATTGAGCATTTTTTAAATCAGCTTCTTGTTGTTTAGCAACTGTTACTGCAGCATTGACTTTAGTATTAACATTACTTTTTTCACTCTGCTTTTGGCTAAATGCCCATATTCCAAAGATTAGTGCACCAATCATTAATAGTAATGAAAATGCCAGTGGTATAGCTAATATATTAAAACCGCGTTCGGTAGATGACCTCATACTGCTCATGGTAAACGACATTGGGTTAGTGCGCAAGTCTCGATGATGATTACAGATTATAAGTATACAAATAAATTCCTTTACTGATCTTAACCGGTTTCTTCTCGGGAATAACGAATGCAAAACTAGCTACTTTGATAGGTTTAAAAGAATACTGCATAAGTTTTTTGTGCAATTTGCTCATATATCTTGGTAGTATAAATCCAAATACTCCATCGGCTGGTGGCCAAGGTATACGCCAATAATCTCCCCAGATAATTTTAGTATTACGACGATAACGTCTGGTACGTATCCAAGATATTACAACTAGAATCGGATTTAGTTCGTAGCCAATCACTATCAACCCTCTTTGAGCAGCAGCTATTAATATCCGTCCGTCACCACTACCAAGATCTAATAATGTCTGGCCTGGCCGTAAACTAAGTAAATCTAGTGCTTCATTCATTTGTGGTTTCATTGTTGGAAGATATGGAGCACCAAACAATAATACAAATCCAAAGCTAAATAGAATAGCTCCAAAAATTATAACTATTATTAACACAAACATCGATATTATTCTGTATCTGAATTTTTAGGTAATTTAGATTGCAAAATTTTATTTTCTGCACTCTCCAGGTATTTTTTAAGCTGAATTAAAAGCTTTTGTCCTTGTTCAAAATTAGTAATGGCCACATCAATATCAAGTTCTTCTGACTGCATATCGGCAATTAACACCTGTAATTCTTGTAACATTGATTTATAATTACTCGCTTGATTAGTCACTATTTTCTTTCAACTCCTCATTGTACTGTTGCATCAATATGACCATCGCTTAATTCTATATCTACTATATCACCGCTACTAACCTGTGTTTTGTGATGAACGACTACTCTGTTAGCTTGGCGGACTATAGCATATCCTCTTTTTAAAACTGCTTTTGGATTTAATGACTCTAACAGCTGTGTGTATGCCAATAGCTGGTCACGTAAACGCGTTAAGACACTAGTTAGGTAACGTTTAAGATCAGTATCATATTGATTAAGTTTATGAAGTTGGTTATGAAAATTAATAATCAACGACTTGCGAATTTGTATAGACATTACTTCAAGTTGACTAAGTACTTCTTTTCTATCTGGCACTAGTAATTCTGCTGCATTACTGGGTGTACTAGCCCGTCGATCGGCCGCCAATTCTGCCAAACTTATATCTTTTTCATGCCCAATGGCAACAAGAGTCGGTATACGGCTTGCAGCAACTGCCCGCGTTACTTGTTCTGTGTTAAATGCATATAAATCTTCCGGGCTTCCACCACCTCGCGTGATTACCACTACGTCTGGCAGTTGTTGCTTCTGATTAAAGTATTCTATGGCTGACACTATTTGTTTTGGAGCATCTTCACCCTGAACAAGAACATCGATAGATTCTATAATTAATCCTCGCCATCGAGCATTTAAAATCTTTATAAAATCCACATAGGCAGCTGACTCAATAGATGTCACAAGACCTAGATATACTGGTGGATAAGTTAGGGTTCGTTTTCGTTCTTCGTTAAATAGGCCTTCTACTTGAAGTTTCGCGCGTAAAAGATCTGAGGCACGTTTCAATGCCCCCTCACCCTCCGGATGTAAGCTAGTAACTGTTACACTAAAACCATACTGCGGATGTAATCTTGGTATTCCATGTACTCGGAGCAATAATCCATCTTCTAGCGGTCCGTTAAGTTGATGGATTGATCCAAAAAAGTGAACCATGGCTGATTCATCTATAAGATCAAAATAGATCCATTTATTTCTACTAACCCTAAAGTTTGCCAGTTCACCTCGTATAATTACCTCAGGATAAGCATAATTTAGTGTCTGATTAATTAAAGCTACAAAATCACTAACTTCAAGAACTAATTCAGGTTGTATGGTATTATCCATGATCTGTTGCCGGTTTAGGTTTAGCATGTAAATTTTTGTGATAAAGCACATAACCCGGAGGTAATTGCAGTAGAGTGTTAAGAACACGATACATAACTGTTACCGGCAAACTTAATCTTGCTGGGATGCCCGTTACCACTAATACCGCAGTCATTAGAGCCTCATAAATACCAGTTCCACCAGGCAGAACAGAAATAAGGCCAGCAAAGTTAGCTATAGCATAAGCTAAAATGATTGCGCCCACATCAACATAGGCACCAAATGCAACATAGACTACATAGATTACTGATATTTCAGTAACATTAGCCATAACTGACCACCAGAAAGGCTGCTTTAACTCCTGATAGCGTGACCGAATTAGTTTATAGTTAGTGTGAAAATCTTCAAAAAGTAACTGTGCTTTATTGATATTAAAAGTTTCAGGACGATCGGGTTTAACAAAACGGATAATTAGATTTATAAATTTTGTTAACCCAGTTGAAAAAGTGTTGATTCTAGATTTACTACCTATTACATAGACAAATATAATCGTGCCAACCAGTAAAAGCATAGTCAGTGAGCCACCAATTAAAATAGTGAAGTCATTCACCCTGCCCATGATAGTCAATATCAACATGCCGATAAGTAATAGTGGTTCGAAGGCAATAAAATACATCATTAATTTCATTGTCTGAATCAAAGCCGCTTTGGTGCCACGAATTCCAAAACTCCGTAATCTAAAACTAAAATAGGATATTCCAGATACTCCACCGCTGGGGAATACGTGATTTACAAAATTAAGCTCTAGTGACAATTTTATAAGATTAGAGTATGAAATGTCTTCATCCACAACAGTAAACAGTCCCTGGTAAAGTCTGGCTTGTGCATGATAATTAAGGGCCTCGATGGGTATAATTAGAATTAGTACCCAAGCTCTGACTTTTGTTAGGTTATCAAGAGTATCGACTAGCTGATGACGTATTGCAAATGCCAGAATGACTAATGCGGCAATAGTCGCTATATTTAACAACAGCTTCCACTGTCGTTTTAGAAAAGAGGTCTCACTCATCGTTATTATTATACTCAAAAATCATAGATCAGATTGTATACTTAAAACAATGAATGACAGTATTGCAGTATTGGGTCGTCAACCTGAATTAGGCTTTGCAGAATTAGAAAGTCTCTATGGAACAAGTAATGTTATCAGAGTCAACGAAAGGATTGCTCAAATTCATACCTCGGCAAATTCAGTCAATTTCCAGCGGCTCGGAGGCACTATTAGACTCTGTAAAATACTTAATCTACTCAATACTACCGCTGACTGGGAAGATATTGTCGCGTTACTAGTAAACGACATACCAGCCAACACTGAACAGATGTCACCGGGTAAAATTCACTTGGGTTTAAGTGTTTACGGGATAAAACTTTCTCCAAAACAGATTTTAGCTGGTGGATTACGTATTAAGAGGGCAATTTATGAATTAAATGGTCGTTCAGTACATTTGGTTCCCAATAACCAGACAGAACTAAACTCGGCTCAGGTGATACATAATAAATTAATATCGAATAATGGTTGGGAATTAATAATTATTCGCGGCAGTAACAATACTATAATCGCTCAAACTATAAATATTCAGGATATTGAGAACTACGGATTACGAGATTTTGGACGGCCTAAACGTAACCCAAGAGTTGGTATGTTGCCACCAAAATTAGCCCAAATTATCATTAATTTAGCTACCGGACCAGATAAAAGAGACATGACTAATCCAAAACAGACACCAAAAATTATTTTTGACCCCTTTTGTGGTACCGGTGTAGTACTTCAGGAAGCTGCATTAATGGGATATGCCATATACGGTAATGATATAGAGCCGCAAATGGTTGAGTCTACGAAACAAAACCTACAGTGGCTTGCCGATCGTTATAAACTAGACCTATCAGCAACTAAATTAGTGGTAGGTGACGCTACTAATTATCGCTGGGATCTTCCAATTGATTTTGTTGTTAGTGAAACCTATTTAGGCAGACCGTTCACTTCCCTACCATCCTCAGAAACATTAACCCAAACGGTATCGGATTGTAACGTTATAATTAAAAAGTTTTTAACAAATATCCATTCACAACTTAATACAGGGACGCGATTATGTCTAGCGGTACCGGCTTGGCAGATTAACAGCAATAAGTTTATTCACCTACCTCTTATTGACCACTTAAGAAGTATGGGATATAATCGGCTAAGTTTTGGGCAAACTCACAATAATAATTTAATTTATTATCGACCCGATCAGATTGTTGCCCGCGAACTACTTGTACTAAATAAGGGTTAATCCCCAAATAGCTGTATTCAGATAAGCTTAAACCGAAAGGATTAATGATATGGCACACGTTAAAGCAGGTGCTACTTCCAAAAACGTCCATGACAGTCCAGGTCAACGCTTCGGTGTTAAATTATTTGGCGGACAAAAAGTCAAAACAGGTCAAGTCATCGTTACACAATCAGGGTTAACTAAGCGAGCTGGTAAAGGAACAAAATTAAGTCGTAACTATACAATTCATGCCAGCAAAGATGGTGTAGTTAACTTTACCAATCGAAAAGTCCGAACTTTTACCGGTAAAACTGTTTACCGTTCTGAAGTTTCCGTAGAGTAAATTAATTCTAGTTATTTAATTCCTAGATGATATTTGATACGGTCTATAACGTCAGCTATAACAACTTGCGACTTAACCAGATAATCATCGACACCTAGAGAGTCTGCCCGTTCTTTGTCACTATCTTGACTGAGGGCAGTTAACATAATAATTTTTAGATTCGCTGTTTCAGGAGTATTTCGTAGTATATCAAGAACGTCAAAGCCACTAACTTTTGGCATCATGATATCGAGTAAAACTAGATCAGGATGATAACTTAAGGCGGCAGCAAGGGCGTCTTCTCCGTTTGCCACTCTGCGTACGTCAAATCCTTCAGCTTGCAGTCGTGTTTGATAGACACTAGCAATTGCATCATCATCTTCTACGAGTAATATGCGTTTAGGGTGTCCACTGAGTGTATTTGTATTCTGTTGATCCATAATGCTTAAGCTACCTTATTTCAGACTTTTTTGCAACTTGGGTACAAGCATGGATAAATCCTTTAAACATTGGGTGCGGACGGTTTGGGCGTGACTTAAATTCTGGATGAAATTGGCTAGCTATGAAGAATTGATGATTTGTGGCTTCTATAACTTCCACTAAACCAGTCTGCGGATTATGTCCAACTGCTCTAATTCCCCAAGATTCGTATTTATCCACATAACTTGAATTACACTCATATCGGTGGCGGTGCCGTTCTACGATGTTAGTCGTCCCATATAATTTAGCCGCTAGACTATTCTTCTTAAGATGACATACATAATTACCTAGGCGCATTGTACCTCCAGTGTTTTCCTTGCCTTTCTGATCTTCCATGGTAGCGATAACCGGATAAGGTGTATTTGGGTCAACTTCGGTCGTATTGGCTTTTACTAAACCTTTTTGACGGGCTGCGGCAATCACCGCCATATGTAGACCATAACATAATCCAAGGTATGGCAGGTTGTGCTTTAGGGCATATGTTGCAGCCTTAATCTTGCCTTCGACACCCCTGCTACCAAAGCCGCCCGGTACAACTATGCCATCAATTGCTGTCAATGTTGCTGTTAGTTCATCGTCCTGCATAGATTCAAGTTTAACGGCATCTACCCATCGAATATCAACTCCAACATCATTAACCCAACCTGCAGCCTTTAATGCTTCGAAGACACATATATAGGTATCGGCGTTATCAAGATATTTAGCAACTACGCCTATAGTTACCACACGATCATACTTTTTAGTAGCCCGGACTACTACTTCCTTCCAGGTTGCTAGTTTGGGTTTCCTCGCTCCTAAGTCAAGCCGTTTTAATATGACCTTACTCATCCCCTCCTTTTCCAGTGTCAGGGGTACTTCATAAATTGTTTCAGCATTGGGCAAAAGGGCTATGGCTTCTTCTGGAACACCACAAAATAAACTCAGTTTGTGCACGGCTGCATTAGGAGCTGGTTTCTCACTACGAGCAATTAATATATCGGGTGCAATACCTAATGCGCGTAGTTCTCGAACAGAATTTTGAGCTGGTTTGGTCTTGATTTCTTGACTGGCCTCGAGAAACGGTAGATAAACAACATGGACATAAAGACAATTTTCACGCCCGACTTTTAAGCCAAACTCGCGAATTGCCTCTATAAAAGAAAGGCTTTCGTAGTCACCAATGGTACCCCCAATTTCAATAATCTGTACATCAAACCCCACACTAGCTTCGGCTATATATTGTTGAATTGCACTAGTCACGTGCGGGATGATCTGTACAGAATTACCGTCGAATTGACCTAATCTTTCGGCTTGGATTACTCCCAAAAGTACACGACCGCTCATTAGTGAACTTTTTTGGGTCAATTCTTCATCTATAAAACGTTCATAGTGACCGAGATCCAGATCAGTTTCAGCCCCGTCTTTAGTAACAAAACACTCCCCGTGTTCACGGGGATTTAACAATCCAGCATCAACATTTAAATAAGGATCGCATTTTTGTAAGTTTACTTTAAGACCGCAGGCTTTTAATAGATTTCCAATAGAGGAAGCTGTAATACCCTTTCCTAACCCGGAAAGTACACCACCGGTTATAAAGATATATTTGGTAGGCTTAGCCACCTGAAACACCTCTTCCTGTATTAGTTTTAATGCTACCTTATTATGTCTAACTTTAGCAAGACTATATTAGTGTGTGTTGAGGTAGGTTTCAGCAGCCAACAGTTGATTGTCGCTTGTAGAGGTACTTGAACTACTTTGATTAACGATTTGGTCGGGGGTAATTCCTTTATGATTAATGTTTTGTCCGTTTGGACGATACCAACTCGCAACAGTTACCTTAAGCTCGCTACCGTCTGAAAAATTAATGAGTTGTTGTACAACCCCTTTTCCGAAGCTCTTCGTCCCAATCAACCAAGCTGCCCCATTATCATGTAGCGCTCCGGCAGTAATTTCACTAGCTGATGCTGTGCCGCTATCAATTAATACAACTGTCGGTATCCCATTTAAGAGGTTATCTCCGGTCGCCGTATATGTTTGATCACCGATTGTACCTTTTTCTTGTACTACCGTATCACCGGACGGCAACCAAAGACTGGAAACATTAACCGCTGCATCAAGTAAACCACCAGGATTACCCCGTAAATCTAATATTATTCCCTTTACATTAGCTTGCTTAAACTGTTCAGCAGCCTGTTTGGCTAGACTAGAGGTATCATCTGAGAACGTACTAATTTGGATGTAGCCAATATTGCCCGATAAAATTTTAGTGGTTACGCTGGGAAGTTGAATATTTTCTCTGGTTATAGTAAACGTTAATGTCTGTGATTGATTGCGTAAAATTCCAAGGGTTACTTTTGTATTTTGAGGGCCGCGTATTTCATTTGCTGCTGCATCAAGTGATAGATTACTGGTATCTTGACCATTTATGCTGGTAATAATATCTTGCGGCTTAAGACCGGCTTTGTAGGCTGGAAACCCATTGATCGGAGAAATTATTATTAAGTTACCGTTACTGTCTTTGTCAAGTTCCACACCAATACCAGAAAAAGAGTTATTAAGCTCATCGCTAAAATCTTTTGCTTCAGATGGCGTAAAGTACTCAGTATAGGGGTCATTGGTAGCTTGAGCTAAACCCGCTTTAAGACCATCCAAAAGTTGTTCAGATGTCAGTTTACCGTCATAATTTTGTATTAGTGCATCGTAAACACGGGTTACACTTGCATAGTTTAATTGGGCTGGAAGACCTTTATTAACGCTTTGTGTAGGCGATAAAAAGTTAATTTGTATTCGTCCATCACCTACTTGTATACCAAGGAAAAATATTATCGCCACAATTAGCAGACCAACTGAAGCGCGCAGCCATAAATTTCTCCAAATCAATGTTAAAAAAGTTTTAATAGTTTTTAAGAGTCTTTTCATGCAATATGTATTCCCCTCAAAATACTTCACTAGCAGACGTCTCAGAAAGCATAATCATTATTATACTGCTTGGCTCTGAAACCTTACTGTAAACGCTTAAGAATGGCTATTGTGGATTAATAAACATTAGGTAGCTAGTCGGCCAAAAGTCATACATAAAATGACCTGCTTCATCTTCGTTCATGCTAGCTACTAACACATCGTCACCAGGCACCGTTACGCCTTGATAGGTTTGACCCGGTAGTGCCTTAACAATCATCACGTGCCCATAATAGCCACCGTGCAAACTCGGAACTGGTGCAATTGTGGCACTAGATGGCTCAATACCTAGAGCACCAACTTCTACACTTGTATTCCAAGTAGTAACAGGATAGTTACTATTTTCCCACCACCACCCCGCATCTGCATCACCAAAGATTCGGAAACCACTTTGTCCTTCTTGAGTCACAAAATACCAGTAAGCATACGAGGTACACTCTCGATTAGGAAAATCCCAAGGATCAAGGATAGAATCTTGAGGGGCGTTACACAGACTCATCGGATAGCCTCCGTTGCCATAACCTATGTCGCAAGCACCACCTGAGCCCCCACTAGCTGTAATGTCGACAATACTAGCTACTGAAGCGTTAGCAGCTGCCTGTTCTGCTCGAAGTTGCGCAATTTCATTGTTATCGGCTTGAATTTGTTGATTATAATTTGATTGTTGATCTTGATTCATTGCCAGTAATTGGCTCTGTTGAGACTCATCGCCATTTAGCTGATTTTGTTGGTCTTGTTCGGTGACTATAAACTGTTGAACTTGTGTTTGCTGAGCTTCTAATTGATTTTCCAAATCGGTAATCTGAGTTATCTCACTTTGAATTTTATCTTGAACGGCATTACGATAAGTTTCGGCATCCACAAAATCACTTAGACTTTTACTGGTCGCTAACATCTCAAGAGTAGACATTTGACCATTAACATACATGGCAGTAATATCATCGCCAAGTACTAACTTTTCTTGAGCTAATTGAGCTTGATCAGAAATTATCTGTTGTTGAATTTGAGCTTGCTTGGCTTGGTTAGCGGCAATAGCCGATTGTATGCCGACAATTTGTTGTTGCAAAATATTAATTGCATCCTGATAGCTATTAGCCTGAAGTTGTAAACCGTTAAGAGCGCCTTGAGCTTGAGAGTTTTCGTTGTTTAGATTATTAATCTGTTGCTGGTAGCTGTCTGCTCGAACTATAGTAACAAAAACCACGCCAGCAACTAACAATACCGCTACTGCAAGTGCGGTACGGCTCTTAAACCAACCTGTTATAGGCAAGGAGTGCCATTTATTTTTTTGCATTTTGGTTTTGTTTAAACCTATTCGAAGCCTACCATATCTAGACATACTTGTAAATGTACCCCCACTTGTTAACAGCTAATGAAATGGGTTTTGATTTTAATAGTTTTAGCGCGATTTAAATTTAAGATACCGTCTGGTCGCAATAACAGAAGATACGGCTCCAATAACTATACCGAGTGCCAGCTGAAGTGTCAAAAGTAATACGAAATTACCATAAAAATAGTTGTTTGCATAGTTAATATCGAGCAATCCAAAGCTGCTTGCCTGCAGGGCTGATGATGCAACTACAAAAACTAGATCTATTAGCATCACTGATATTAGTGCTGATAATATGCCGTAAATGATACTTTCAACAATAAATGGACCTCGGATATACCAGGTACTGGCGCCCAGTAAACGCATAATTTGAATTTCATCGCGACGATTAAAAATCGCCATCTGAATTGTATTAAATATAATTAATACTGAGACTAGAGCAAACAAAATTACCGCTACTACACCAACCTGCTTAAGTATGTTGGTGGCATGAGCAATCTGGTTGATTGCTATTTTCTGGTCTCCTGAATACGAAGTACCGGCTTGAGAATTTTCTAGCTGAATCGTGGATTGTTCGTTTAATATCTTTTGAATTTGATCAATATGATCAGGGTTAACCGGATCAATTTGGATTGAAGCTGGTAAGGGATTACCCGTTTCATCAATAGCAGTTAATAAAGCCTTGTTATTGGCGTTTTCAGTTTTATATTCAGCAAGGGCTTGATCTTTTGAAACATAATTAACTCTTTTTACTTCTGAAAGTTTTTGGAGCTCATTTATTAAATTATTACTCTGTTGAGTAGTTACGGAATCATTTAAATATATTGAGATATTAATCTTATTTTCAATTTGGGTAATGCTGTAGTTCATGGTTGAACTAGTAACTACTGAGAACAGGACAATGGTAAGCGTTACTACCATCACCGCTATGGCTGCAACAGCTAAACTAGCATTTCTTAAAAAACTAGTGATACCGGCTTGAATTACTCGACTAAATGTTATTACTTTTCGTCTCATTGGTCTTTCCTACATCTCATACCCAGCATTAGCACGGTCACTTAAAATCTTGCCATGTTTGAGAGTTATTACTCGCCTTTTCAGTCTATTAACAATTTCTTGGTTATGGGTGGTCAGTAGTACTGTGGTGCCGTAACGATTAACCTTCTCGAGTACCCTTATGACATCCCAGGCATATTTAAGATCAAGGTTTCCGGTTGGCTCATCTGCTATTAATATTTTAGGCTGTCGAGCTATCGCTCGAGCAATGGCAACTCGTTGACGTTCTCCGCCTGATAATTCAAGGGGCATATGTTTTTCCTTGCCTGTTAAATTTACTATCTCTAATACTCTTGGTACGGTATGTTGAATTTCCTGCCGACCGGCACCAACAATTTCTAGGGCGAATGCAACATTTTCAAATACTGTTTTATTAGGCAAAAGCTTAAAGTCCTGAAAGACAACTCCAATTTTTCGTCTTAGTAGTGGAATATCCTTATCTTTGAGCTTGTCATAATCTATACCACCAACGATAATTTTGCCACTAGTTGGTCTTTCTTCTCGCGTCAAGAGGCGCATTAGGGTTGTCTTACCGGCTCCACTTTGACCAACAACTATTACAAACTCACTTGGTTCAACATGTAAACTAACACGATCTAAGGCAGCACCTAGGTCTTTATTGTAGGTTTTCGTTACCCTGTCTAAGAGGATCATTACCACTAAATTATACAGATAAACAGCGTAAGCGTCTACGCGTTCACGCCAATAGCTTGAGAAATATTACTGTAGCCGTCGTCTTTTAAAAGCTTAACTAAATCATGATTTATCTGCCCGATTAACTGTGGCCCTTCAAAAATCATCCCAGTTATAATTTCTACTAGATTAGCACCAAGCTTAATCTTTATATAGGCATCTTGGGCAGAAAAAATCCCACCTACACCGATAATAATGAATCGTTTACCATATTTTTTGTAGGTATATCTTATCAGTTCATTACTCGGTTCCCAAGTTGGTTTACCACTTAAATTACCTTTTATTGCATCAGGTAAAGAGTCCTTTAGTTTTATCTGCTTCCTATCCTTTGCTAAGTTACCTATTGTTATGCCTGTAATATGATGCTGTGCTATTACGGTTAGTAATTTGTTAAATGATTCTTGTGGCAAATCAATGGGCATTTTAACAAACACAGGTTGTACTAGTTTAATATTGTCAACATTTACCAATAATCGTTCTAGTCGTTCTGGTGTAGTAAATGGTTCGCCACCGTAGACATTTGGGCATGAAATATTAAGAGTTATTATATCGCCAACCCCGGCTTCGCCAATGATTTTTAGACTACCGATATAATCAGCAATGGCCTCGGAATCAGTGCTAGCTTTTAGAGAATTTGTTTTAGCAACTGAGATATTTAGCGGAAAATCCGTAAACATATTTCGTGGATAACGTTGTAGCTGTTTGATTATGGCAGTTACGCCACGATTTGCTAAGCCAACATTAACTACCAGTGATTTAGATTTCGGTAAACGATGAAACCAAGGACGCGGATTGCCTTTGCAAGAATGAAGCGTTAATGAACCGCCTTCCATAAAACCAAAGCCAATTGCTTTAATAATCTGTGGTAATTCGAAATTCTTATCAAAACCGGCTGATAACCCAACTGGATTACCAAACGTGATACCATGCAGAGTCTGACCTAAAACCGGCATATTGTCATATGCCCAGAAACTGTGTAGCACTCTTTTCAAACCGTAAATACGTTGTATTCGTGATCCGAAACGCGACATATGCTCATGTACTGCATCCGGTTTTTGTCTGAATAGAAGTGGCCTTAATAATCTACGGTATGTTTTACTGGTCGTTTTACTAATAAGCTGATTCATAACTCAAAACCATTTTAGTATACTTTATTATTTACAGACTATTATGTGCGCTAACTCACGTCTTAAAGTGGTCGACCTAACCTGCGCAGCATAACCAGTATTTATAGAGCTCTTTTTGCAGGACTGGTTGTTAATATAGTGAGCCTCTAAAACGTATTGTTAGCTAACTCACTAAGCCGAAATATACGGCAGCTGGCGTTTGGTTGTCAAGGCTCGAGTGTGGTCTTTCGTGGTTGTAGAACTGAAAGTATTCGCTTAGGCCAGCCTGGGCCTCAGCCATGTTTTGGTAGGACTGCAGGAATACGTTTTCGTACTTCACGCTACGCCACAGCCTTTCGGTGAAGATATTGTCCAGACACCGGCCTCTGCCGTCCATGCTGATCCGGATCTCGGCTGAGTTTAGTTTGTTTAAGTAGGCTTCGCTCGTAAAGTGACTGCCCTGGTCAGAATTGCAGATGTCAGGTATACCTAAGCCACAGTCTGCCATAAAGCTTAAGGCTTCATGCAGAGCCTCCAGCACAAAACTGTTTTCCAAACTGTCACTTAAGCCCCAGGAGACCACGTAACGGCTGAACCAGTCAATGAATGCTACTAAGTAAACAAAGCCCTCAGTCGTCCGGATGTAGGTAATATCCGTGCCCCAAATGTGGTTGGGATAGGCAGCTGTTATCTCACGTAGTAGATACGGATAGATCTCATGGCCCGGGTGCGGCTGACTAGTATCCGGTTTAGGGTAGATAGCCTCTAGGCCCAAACGCCGCATGAGATGCCGGATACGCTCCAGGCCAACACAAATACCGTATGACTTTTCCAGCTCGTACTGGATACGTCTGGTGCCATAGTACGGCCGTTTGGTGTAGATCTCATCTACGGCATTTAGGTGCTGTTTTAGCCTAGCTTTTTCAGCCTCATTAACTACCGGCTGGTAGTAGTAACTACGCCTGCTGACACCCAGCAATTCAGCCTGACGGCTGATGGTTAGGGCTTGGTGGTTGGGATCAATGAGGGGAACAAGATTACTAGGCCGAGCGGGCTTCAAAGCCCCAGCCCATGGATCTTTTTTTTAAGCCATTCCAGCTCAGCATCACGGACGCCAATGACTCTATGCAGTTCATCGACTTGGGCACTACTAGCGGGGACTGAGGTTGACTTTTTATGGTCACCCTCCAAGACGTCAGCAGCTGAGGCTTTAAGCTTATCCCGCCACAGTTTCACCTGAGTCGGGTGAACCTCATATTCTGAGGCTATTTGGTTAATGGTTTTGTCGCCCTTTAGGGCAGCCAAAGCTACGGCTGCTTTCTGGGCTCCGGAAAACTGTCTTCGCATTGAAGACCTCCTTTTGGATTGAATTATACCCTCAAAAAGAGATCTTACTGGTTTGTGCAGTTTTGGTCGACCAGC
>CAWJBZ010000003.1:0-104255 GCA_963841325.1 uncultured Candidatus Saccharibacteria bacterium
GAATAGGCAAAGGGACTAAAATATGATATGAGGATGTTTCCCATGGGCCTTGATACCTTGAGAAGTCCCTTCGCCTGAGACACTTATATTACATCTAAACGTATTTAGGACGCACGCTTGCCCAGAACCATTAAGCTGAAGAAAGATTGACGAAGAGATGAGGAATATGGGTGCTTTCTTTGAGAACCTCTCTCTTCGCCGTGTTCCTGTGGGCTTGATGTGAATATCTGTTTTTCTACTGAAAGATTCATAGGTCGCAGATGCCGTATTCTTGCGTAACCGATAATATCAAAAAGGTTACATAAGAAACGTGCTTAGCGCGTTTATTTAAGTGAATTAAAATAATTTCTGTAAGGCTCTAGGATCAACGATCTCCGAGAACATAGGATTTATGGCACCTGGAGAGGGAAGGGATGGCTCGGAGGAGATTGGTGGTTTCAGGGATTTGAGATGAAGCCTCCGAGCAGCTTGGATATAGGATAAAGTCATTTATGAAGATGTGGGATGGCTAGCCAGGGCTAAAGAGCTATGAAAGTTCTAGAAATAGAGATTTGATGAGTATCAATTTAGACTCCCAGATTCTTTTTATTCTGCAAGGCAATACTTCCATCTAATGTGAGCTTCGCACCACCACCTCCAACGATTTTAAGGAATCCCATTTTTTCTAAGTCGTTAATTCTTTCAAAATATTTTCCTTCAGGGATTCCGATCTTATCTCTTACTCTGTCAGGTGCGATGTATATTCCTGAGCTTCCACTGAAAAGATTGATTGTCTCAAGTATTTTCCAGTACATTTCGTCCATTTCTTTTCACCAACCATTATATCAGAATCCGTTTTCTCTTCAAAAAACTTTCTGCTAGTCTAGGCAAAGGGGCGACGACCTCGAGGCCAGGGTTAAGCCTGGGTTCTGGTCAGCCAGTCCCTTATGTGCCATAACAGCTAGGACGTTCTTGTTGTAGGACGTTCTTGTTGTCGCTGGAAAATCTTTTTAACGTTTCCACGCTTATATGTAGCTGAGTTGATACCATGAACGATGTTGAAACTTTGTTAAAAGCCATCACCGGTGAGATGCAGAAATCGATGACCACCAAAAGCGTAGTCGGAGATCCCATAACCATACAGGAGACCACTTTAATACCGCTGATAAACATAGGGATGGTTTTTGGGGCTGGAGTGGGCACCGGGAAGGGCCGGGAACAGGGAGAAGGTAGTGGAGGTGGCGGTGGTCTAGGAATAAAGCCGGTTGCTGTGGTAATCATAGATAAATCGGGCGTGAAGATGGAGTTGCTCAAGGAGGCTCATCCATCGATGGTTGAGAAACTGGTCGAGGCTGTACCAAGAATTGCAGAGGCTATCCCTAAGATGAAAGAAATGAAGGAAAAGCAAGCTGCAGAAAAAGTATCCTGAGCTTTACCAGAGGATTAAAGTGGAGACGGGCAAATCTTGAGCCATGGCAGTTCTGGAAATAGGCAAAGGGAATATTACTAGTAAAAAGCCAAGAACGAAAATCTACTACTAGTGATGTTTGCGTGCGGGGGATGAGACCCCCACTCTAAATCTAGTCCTGAAGCGTATATGGATGATGTATTTTCAATATATACCTGTCATATTGGTCCTGTAATCACCTGACCCCATTTGTCGATACATATTCTATTTCGATTAGAATTATATAAAACGATATAGGATGTTGTCTGAAAATGGTGGTAAAACGGAAAGGTGAAAAAGATGGCAAGTGAGATGTGGAATGTTTATGGAATAACTGAAGACGAGTATATCGAGTGCTGCAGGTGTTCGGAAAAGCTCGAAAATCTGGGGTTCGAATTTGATGAAAAACTCTTGAACTGCAATTCATGCGTCTTTTGTGGAAGATGTACCGTTACCCGGGAGAATATGTTCCTAGGATCAAAGACCTGTTAGCAGTTTGAAACAAAGGCTAGGGGTGTTTTGCAATGGTTTTGGGAGTTGCTATGGTTAAGGTCATGCCCGGAAAGGAGAGATCGGTCTATTACGCCATTAAATGTAAAGGTGAAGTGCTTGACATATATCATATCTTCGGAGAATTCGACTTCTTTATAATACTGCAGGCCGAAGGATTAGGTAAGCTTAACATGCTTATAGAAGAGATCCAAGAGATAAACGGCGTTACAGAAGCTAGGACCATATTTATAAGCCGGGTAAATAGTCTTCGAGAATATGAGCCTATAAAGGTCTTGGCTTAGAGGACGTGCATGAATTGAAAAGATTAGCATCGCCTTATTTGCCTCAAAGCCCAATGGATATAGATCCTGCAGTCATTGCATTGATGCAGGTACTGGTCAATGATATTTTCGATCGATTTACCTATCTCTTTTTAAGAAACGGCATAATGGGAATAACACACCCAGTTAATATCGACTTATCGAGACTATATACAGTAAATAGTAATCTTATATCTATGAACTTTATTGCGAAAAACTTTACATATGACTTAGATGTTCTTGCCCCCGGTGATAGAAATAAGAAAACTAATAGCAGCAATGCTAGTCTCCGTTATATTGGGGACAATTGCCTCATCAATGGCAGCGACTGAAGTTACTGTTTCGGGATCGACTACTGTGGGGCCGCTTGGAGTCCTATGTGCTGATGCCTTCAACGCAGCACAAAGTAATTATCATGTATCAGTCTCTCAGACAGGAACCGGCGCAGGCGTGACTGCAGCGGGTACTGGGACGGCAGATATAGCTATGGCCTCACGCGAGATAACGGCCGATGAGAAGTCCAAGTATGGCGACAAGTTCCAAGAGACCCTGATCGGTTATGATGGCATAGCCATCTGTGTTAGCAAGGCAATATACGATGCCGGTGTTACCGCGCTTACGAAGGATCAGGTCAAGAAGATTTATGCTGGCAACATAACAAACTGGAAGGAACTCGGCGGCCCGGATAAACAGATCTATGCAATTTCAAGGGAAGAGGGTTCTGGAACTAGAGATTCATTCCTTACAGACATCTTTGGAAACACAAAGGCCGAGACACCAGCAGTGAGTACCTACTCATCCAGCAACTCCGAAATCAAGACCGCAATAACTGGGAGCGATCATGCCATCGGTTATCTGGGCTACAGTTATTCCGAGAGCGGAGACCTCAAGGCAGTCAAGATTGAAGGAGTCGAGGTCAATCCACAGACCATAAAGAATAAGACTTATCCACTGGCTCGATCACTCTACCTGGACACTCTGGGAGATCCCAAGCCAGGAGCCAAGGCTTTCTTAGACTTTGTAAAGGGTGCTGAAGGCCAGAAGATAGCATCCGACAATGGGTTCGTACCTTTGTAAATAGGCTCAATATTGAGCCTCTTTTTTTCGTAACCTCAAAATGTTTGTCGACCAAATACATTAATTAGGTTGGAAAAATGAAATTATTATCTATATGTTTCCACAACTCCGCGCGGTCTCAGATGGCGGAAGGATTGCCGAGAGCTTTTATATGGAAATGGTATTTATTGTTCTAACTATAAATTTATTTAGAAGTTTCAATAATATAAAAAGCGCCAAGGTTTGGGAAGCTCATGATAAAGGAACACCGCGTCAATATGCTACACCGTGGAGATGTCTTCAGGGATTGGCTAGTGGATATCCTAGGAGAGAGAATTCAAAACAAGAGCTGTCGTGTACCAGTCTACAAAATAAGATCTGCATCTCACACTGTTTGCAGGTATGACTTCGATGGAGAGGACTATAGTGTAGTAGCCAAATTCTATGCCGAACCCACAGGCTGGAAGAGAAACTATGATCCCGTGCAATCCTTGAATAGAGAGTACGATAATATCCGGGAGGCGGCAAAGGTCATAGATGTCCCAAGGGCACTAGCCAAGAGGAGAACTTTTAGCTGTGTTCTGATCACTGAGTACGTCCGGGGCAAGACTCTCCACAAGTACATGAAGAGGGAGGAAGGGCTGTACGACAGGCTTATATCTATAGCTCATCTCCTCAGAAAGCTTCACGACGGCACTAAGTCAGATTATCGCAAGCAAGAAGAGTTCGCCAAATTTCACCATACTCTAGACCAGCTCGGCCTCAACAGAGTCACGAGAAAAACTTTTGACTACTTGCTTGGGGATTGGTGGTACAGCACTTTGGTAGATCATCCCTATGGGTGTATGATACACCATGACGCTAACCCTGTGAACTACATCTTCGAAGGCGAAAAGGTCTACGCACTGGACTTCGAGAGCGCCAGAAAGCACGCCAACCCTGTCCACGACCTAGGGGTCATGGCGGCAGAACTCAAGTACTACTCGCCATGCATGAAAGAAATGAAAGCAGAGCGGAACCCTACATCGGCCACTTCCTCTGGCACTATAGCAAAAGCCTTTCTGAATTTAAGAGTATCACCAGGATGGTTCCCTTCTTCATTAGCCTGGGGCTTATCAGAATGAACAGGCTACATATGGATCCGGACCACAGGGCATTTGTCTTAAAGGAAGCTTTAGCCTGCCTGAGGTCTCCAGAGCTTCACTAGGGAACGATTGCTTTCTTTCAAACCTTCATCCTTTGTGACCGCTTTGGATATAAGCTCTATATAGATGCCATTACCATTCATTTCACTCGGTAAAGAAAGGAGATTAATTATAAGATCACCATTATCTTAAACTTCTTTGTGGAGACGATGACTTGGAGATTCGCTTGCTTCTGCCTGGTGAAAGCATCTGAATCGCAGATGATAGTATCTACTTTTCAAGTCTCCGGCTTTTCTCTCTAAACGCTAAAATTTGGATGGAGGGAATGGAGATCAATAGCATAATTGGCTTAGATGGAGTTAAGGGCGTGATGTTTGATTGCTACAAGACCCTGGTGGACATCAGTACCGACGAAAGTGGCATGAGGACCTACGGGCCCCTCAGCAGATGGCTGTCGTATCACGGGATAAATCTCTCCCCGAGGGTCTCATGAGAGAGTACAAACGTCTATGCAAAGAGGCCATTGAAGGCAGATGGGAGCGGCACTCGGAGATCAAAGTCGAGGATATCTTCGCCAGGATCTGTAGGGAGAGAGCCTCCTGGCCCATAAATGATATCACCGTAGGAATAGAGGCAGCCCGGATATTCAGGTCCTCGTCAATCAGGAGGCTCCAGGCTTTTCCCCAAAGCATTAGGCTATTAGAAACCCTAAGGAGTTATCCCTTGGGCGTAGTCTCCAATGGCCAGAGAGTATTTTCCGAGAACGAGCTCAGGCACCTGGGCCTCTACGGCTACTTCAAATTCGTCCTCTTCTCCTCCGATTTCGGCTACAAAAAACCCGACCACAGGATATTCCTGGCAGGGGCTGAGAGACTGGGGCTAAGACCCGAAGAGATATTGTACATAGGAGATTCTCAAGGCAACGATCTGATTCCTTCTAGGCAGCTGGGCATGAAGTCCATGCACGTGGAGGATGCCTGGAGGTTCTTCAGGGTAGCCTGAAACGAACAGTCTTTCGTGGAGGTGTGAGTGATTTGTTCTTTAATATTCTCTAATTCCAAGGACGAGAGACGGGAGGTAGTAAGCTCTGTATGCGTGTGAATCCCCGCTGATGGGTTTGGCAAATTCAGACGGCATCGCTGCTACCAAAGAAATCATCAGGCTTTGGCCTGATAGATGCCCAAAGATCATCGCCGTTACCACCCATATTGATTGGGGTGGCGCTATTAAAGTTATTAAGCCTAAGGCCGTGATTGCCCCAAGATCATGAGTACGTGCAGTCATATAATCATTGTACTAAATGCTGCTGGCAGGGTTGTAAGTAGGGTCGCATAATTACCGCTTTTTTAAGACCAATGACCGCAGCCAGCTGGGTCTCATCAGCTTCCAGAATAGCCTGTCGTGATCCAAATGCCTGGAGTAATTTCTTACGGGTTGCTGTTCCGATACCTGGGATCTCATCCAGTAAACTGGCGGTTTGACGCTTAGATTTTAGGGTGGAATGATAACTGACAGCAAAACGATGTGATTCATCTCGGATACGTTGAAGTAATTTTACAAGATTCGTACTGTGCGGCAGATTAACCAGTACAAAATCTTTACTTTCCGAAGAGAACCCGCCTAGTTTATGTAGCACATCTTGATTAAGAGTAACGTTAGAGCGCTTTTTTTGAATGACTATTTGTTCTTCCCGCTTGGCTAACCCAATTAAGGGCAGGTTATTGTGACCGGTCTCATCACTAGCGCGACAGGCAGCATCTAATTGACCCTTACCTCCATCAATTAACATCAATTGCGGGAGTCCCCAAGCCTGAATATTTTTTTCACTTAGGCGCCGTTTGACGGTTTCATACATATTGGCAAAATCATTATTGTAATCCTGTTTGGTTTTGAATTTTCGGTACTGGCTTTTATTACTAACACCATTAGTAAAAACCACCATACTAGCCACTACATCCGTACCTTGCATATGACTGACATCGTAACCCTCAATTCTTTTAGGAAATGTGACTAAACTTAACAAGTTAACCAATTCATTAAGGGCATGGTCTTTGCTGATATCTAAAAATTCTTTATTACTAAATATCACTTGACGTGTTAAGTTTTTAAGAGAAAACAACTGGTTACGGGTCTTAGCCGCTTTTTCAAAGTTTTTAGCTCGAGCTGCGGCCTGCATTTCCTTTTCCAGTTCATTCTCGACACTTTTACGTTTACCTTCAATGACAGCTATCAGTTTTCGTAAATTAGCCCGATATTCTTCTAGAGATGTCTTCCCTTCTTCCAGGCCCGGATCAAGACCGAGATGATAATACAAGGTTGCCCGTTTTTGACCTAGGATCCGACGGGTAGCGTAAGGAAATATCCGCCGCAGTACTTTTAAGGCCTGGCGGATGCTTAAAGCGTTTGGATAAGGGCCAAAATAGCGGGCACCGTCATCCAGCGGACGCCGGGTGGTACCGACCGTTGGAAAGTTACTCTGATAATCAATACGGATGTAGACCATCGATTTATCGTCACGCAGCAAAATATTGTAACGTGGCAGATAGCGCCGTATCATCTCGGCTTCTAAAAATAAGGCCTCAATCTCGCTATCGACTACCATCCAATCAGTATCAGCAATCTCACTAATCAGGGCTTCGGTCTTCGGGTCATCAGAACGTGAATGTTGGAAATACTGTCGGACGCGGTTTCTTAGGACCGCCGCTTTGCCCACATAAATAATTACGCCCTGTCTGTCTTTATGAAAGTAGACACCTGGAGCTTTTGGTAGTGTGGCTAATTTCTGAGCTAGTTGTTCGGTCATGATAGATTTCATTATAACTTCTCAGGAAGAATCATACTTAGGTATAGCTTACAGCGGCCGATCGTTAACGGATAACTAGTAAAATCAGCACTAAAACTACCAAAATAACCAACGCTGTAACATCAGCCGCTACTAACAACTGCGGTGCTGAACGCCGTTCAACTTTTTTAAATGGCAATACCCGGTGACTTTCCGGTAGATCATCTTGAGAAACTGATTGTTCAGTCATAGTCGCGGTCACTTCGGTATAGGTTACCGATTGATCGGTTGGGCTAGGAACTGTTTGAGCGGCAGCTGACGGCGGACGATCCCTAAACAACGGGTCCAACTCATAACCGCGTTCTTTAATTAGTAATTCCTCGGTTAGGATTGGTTGAATATTGCCTCCTCTAAGGTGTTCCCCGACTATTCGCCGCAAACCGCGTTCGCTAACCAAACCGGTTTCAAATACTTTGCGTAGGGTAGTGGCTCCTACGACTATCTTTTCACTAATTTCCAATAGCTTGTTGTGGCTAATAACCTCGGCCGAAGTATCTTTTTGGTTTACCGTCTCTTTGCTGTGTTGTTCCCGTTTGGCCGCAACGCTCTCGTTAGTCTGGCGGGTCATCGGCAGTTCGCTGGTAATGCTTGCTAATTTCACCGCCTCCGAAGGGTGGGCTTTTTCCTTTACCAACTGACGCAGCTGAGTTTCTTTTACGGCAATTGTGCTCCGCAGAGCCAGTACTTCTCGTTCCAGCTTTTTTTGGATGGGAATAAGTTGCCTTTCGGTTTTAATTCGTCGGCGGCGGCGGCCGATTAAATAATCAATAATCCCGCTAACCAGTAAGCCTCTAACGGCTGCTGTTCGTTCGGCGCTATTATGTTGTTCGGTAGTAACCCCTAAATTCCCGGTCCTATTCGCTGCTATTAAAGGGGTTGGGGAAAGGCCATCAAATGGCCATTCCGATTGTAACTGATCAGGAGGTTGATTATTATAAAGGTTATCTCCGCCCGCCATAATATCGGCCATGGCTTCCGGTATGGTGTTCGCATTTGGCGCTGATAAACTTTCCGGAAGATAGGTTCGGATAGTTTCTTGATAAGCCTCATTGGTAACTTCAGCGATTGTCAGTTCCGGTTCCATCCGCAACTTATCTTCGACGGCAGACAAGTAGGTATCCGCTGCTAAGGCTGCCTGAGCGTCTATTTCCGATTCCATATCCGTAGATTGTTCGACCAACTGATGAGCAATTTCTTGTCGCCGAGCCGTTAGAAAATCTTCAGCTACTTCTCTTATTTCAGCTTGGTTCAAATGATCCAGCTGGTTGATATTGGCGGTTTCTGCTGTCTCCAAATCTGGTGCAGAATCTTCTTTAGTGATGCTTTTAATTGTTTCATTAACCGATCGGTGCCACCAGGTTTCGATCTGTCCGTCTGGCTTTGGTTTATCATCGGATGTTTTAGATTCTGGTGAATTAGACCAATTTTTCTCGCTTTCGGGTTGGGCCTTTTTCCGTTTTTTCTTTTTAGACTCAGAATCAGCAATACCTTCAGCTTTTAGAGAAGACGGACCGTATTCAGATGGACTTAGATTATCTCTTTCCATAGATCAGCAACCATTACTACCTTGAGATAGCTTATAAGAGGTCATTATAGAATGGGTTTGGCTAACTTAGCAATTTAAACCATCGACTGAGTAATCAAATTACTTGGTTTGCTTAATGCTTGGCGCGGTATTAGCTTATTTCTCTTCAGGATTTTGGTTAGGGGGAGCGGTTACATTTTCTGGATTTTCAGTTGGTTGAGGCTCGCCTTCAACAGTTTCACCTTCAGCAGCAGCTCCCTCCTCTGATGGAACAGTTTCGGCTTCTGCAGCTTCAGCCTGGCCACCGGCAGCATCATTGGCTGCCGCCAGTGCGCTTGGTTCATAGACTGTAGCGATAACATGTTCCGGTTCAGTTAGAACTTCAACTTCATCAGGTACAATCAAATCAGCAACAGTAATCTGGTCGCCAATCTCCACTAGTCGTTCACCATCATATTCCAAAGCATCAGGCAATTTATCAGGAACAGCCCTAACTTCTACGGTAGCTAGTTGTTCGAGCACGATTAAACTGCTCCGTTCGGCTGGACTTGAATCGTTGCCTTCAGCATAACGAACGCGGATCGGCACTTCGGCTTCGACTTTCTGGTATTTATCTACAGCGTTAAAGACAATGTGGGATAACTGGTTCTTTTTAGGATCAAAAGTAACCGTTTTAATTAAAGCGGTATATTTGTTTGAACCAGCCATCAGATTAATAGGGTGATGCTTCCCGGCTTTTTGGTAGGTTCGGTAAAGTTCTAGATAAGGTCCCTGCACCACTATCGATTTTTTACCGTGGTCATGAATTACTGCCGGCAATTGGCCCTCGCGACGTAATCGCTTTACAGCCTTACCGGTTACTGAACGAACAGCTAATTCCAGATTAAAAGTTTCGTCTGCCATAGTTATCTAATAGTTATATTAATTGCGATATAACAGTATATCATCTTTTAGCTGGACGGTAGCGCAGAAACCAGATAGGATAAATTAATGTTCGATATTACTCACTTGATTCAGGCCAGCGGTTTATTGATAGTGGCGATCATTGTTTTTGCCGAATCGGGAATTGTTATCGGTTTTCTCTTCCCGGTTAGCGACACTTTGCTACTCAGTGCCGGTATACTGGCGGCCAGTGGTAAATTAGTATTAATACCAACCATTTTGGTAGCGGCGGTAGCGGCTATTTTAGGTGATAACTCCGGTTATCATTTCGGTCGACAATTCGGACGTCGTTTATTTAGTAAAACCGATAGTTTATTTTTCCGTCATGAATATGTCATGCGAGCTGAAACCTTTTATGAAAAATACGGCAGTAAAACCATGCTACTGGCTCATTTCATTCCGATTGTTCGAACATTCGCTCCGCTAACAGCTGGGGCTGGTAAAATGGCTTTGCCAAAATATATGTCCTTTGACGCTGTTGGTGATATCGCCTGGGCCATAATAGTTACTAGCTTGGGTTATTTCTTGGGCAGACGTATTCCCGGTTTAAGTCATTATATAGATCTGGTATTGGTGTTGATAATCTTAATTATTCTGGCTCTAATTGTCTACCACAACCTCAGGGATCCCAGAATCAGATTATCCATTAAACATTTGTTTAAACATTGACTAAAATTGATGACGTTTAACGCGACCTCTGCCGCTCATACTGCGTAGCTCAAGTAATTTTTTAAAATCTCTTGCTGGTGGAATGTCATCCAGTAAACGTATAGAATGCAGTTCACCAAGGTTCCCACGGCTTACTAATTTATAAATAACTTCACTATTGACAACTGGTGCAGGTTGAAGACCATACATAGCTGGGCTAATGTGATCTATTCGATCTGCTCTTTCTTTATACGTAGAAGCTACTATTCGACGCATATTGGGCTGTGCTTGTTTAAAGTTATATTGAGCGCGAGATACTAATGCCGTTCTTAACTCCGGCGGATTGGCAAAGGCAATGACCCATTTTAATCCTTCCAGCATTAATTGTTCGGCTCCAATCAAAGTATCCTCGATGTTATCCTTATCCAATTCACCCTCATAAAAACTTCTAGAAAACCGAGATCGAGGCGCGACAATAATAGCCACACCACCTAAATAATGGATATATCCTTCTTGTCCACTTAGGATGTCTTCCTCATTTGGTGTCCAGATAGTTTCAGGCATAAAAATATCAAATCACCTTCTTCAAGTATTGACCAGTATAAGATTCTTTGACTTTAGTAATATGTTCGGGCGTACCTTCGGCCACAATCCGTCCGCCTGCATCACCGCCTTCTGGGCCCATATCAATTACCCAATCGGCATTTTTAATTACATCAAGGTTATGTTCAATCACAATAATGCTGTTACCGGCATCGACTAGGGCATGAAGCATATGTAGCAGCTTCTCAACATCAGCCATATGCAGCCCGGTGGTCGGTTCATCAAGAATATAAAGAGTCCGCCCAGTTGAACGCCGGGAAAGTTCAGTGGAAAGCTTAATCCGTTGGGCTTCGCCACCGGACAGCGTGGTAGCCGATTGGCCTAAGTGTATATATCCTAATCCGACATCAACCAGTGTCTGCAGTTTGTTGGCAATAGTCGGAATATTTTCAAACAATTCCAGTGCTTGCTCGCAAGTCATATCCAGGACATCGCTAATGGTGTGTCCTTTGTAGTGTATTTCCAAAGCTTCACGGTTATAACGTTTACCATGACAGACTTCACAGGTTACATAAACATCCGGCAAAAAATGCATTTCAATCTTAATAATGCCGTCACCCGAACAGTTTTCACAGCGTCCGCCCTTAACGTTGAAGCTAAAACGTCCGGGCGTATAACCGCGTAAACGAGCTTCCGGTATCTGGGAAAATAGTTCTCGAATCGGTGTAAATAAACCGGTATAGGTTGCCGGGTTAGAACGCGGTGTTCGGCCAATTGGTGACTGATCGATAATAATAGCTTTGTCCAATTGCTTGATACCTTCAATATCATCGTGCCGACCGGAAGCGGTATTAGAACGGTGAAGCTGAGCTAAAAGTTCTTTAGCTAGTATGTCATTAATCAGGCTGGATTTACCTGATCCGCTAACCCCGCTAACTACTACCAGCTTGCCCAGTGGAATGGTCACATTAATATTTTTTAAATTATTCTCACGAGCGCCTTTAATAACCAGTGCTTTGCCATTGCCGGGACGACGCAAATCGGGTATGGCAATTTTCAGCTTTCCGGATAAATACTGGGCGGTGATACTGGCAGCTACTTTGGTGACATCTTCAGGCAATCCGGCAGCAATAATCTGACCGCCATGAATACCCGCTCCCGGACCAATATCCAGTAGATAATCGGCTGAACGGATAGTTTCTTCGTCGTGCTCGACAACAATTACGGTATTACCTAAATCGCGTAAGTTTTTCAGGGTTTTGATGAGACGACCATTATCGCGCTGATGTAAGCCGATAGACGGCTCATCCAACACATATAGCACCCCCATCAGACCCGATCCGATTTGGGTAGCCAGACGTATCCGTTGAGCTTCGCCGCCAGATAATGTAGTGGCACTGCGTAACAGGGTTAGATAATTCAGCCCAACGTCAACTAAAAACTGCAACCGGGCATGAATTTCTTTAAGAATCTGTTTGGCTATTTTCTGTTCCATTTCAGACAATTGCAGATTATTAAACCACTCTTCAGCTGCATCGATTGATTGATCGCAGATATCCATGATTGATTTACCGGCAATGGTGACAGCTAAGACTTCCGGTTTTAAGCGTCGCCCGTGGCAGACATAGCAGGGTTTTTCATGCATAAACTTTTCAATATCGGCTCGGATAAAATCACTTTCAGTATCATGGTGACGCCGTTCCAAATTAGGAACCACGCCTTCATAAGTAGTGGTAAATGAACGACCGCTACCTAGGGATATCTGGTAAGTTTCCGTGCCGGTGCCATACATAATGCGGTCAATGTCTTCTTTTTTGAGTTGGCCAGTCGGTACATGCAGCGAGAAGTTGTACCGATCAGCCATAGCCTGCAATTTTTTTAAATACCAGGCATCAGCGTAAAAACGATTATATGGACGAATTGCCCCCTCGGCGATGGTCAACCGGCCGTTGGGGATTACTAGTTCTGGATCAACCTCCAAACGCGATCCGATACCGGTACAAACCGGACAAGCGCCATGCGGGTTATTAAAGCTGAAAGTACGCGGTTCTAATTCCGGAATAGCCACTTCCGGGTGGTTTGGACAAGCATACATCAGACTATGTTCAGTTAGGGCGTTGGTTTCGGCGTTAAGGATATTGACATAGCCCTCCGCTACATCCAAAGCCTGTTCAACTGATTGCGCCAGACGTGATCGGCTTTCTTCGTTATTGACCAGCCGATCGACCACAATTTCAATGGTATGGCGGTAATTTTTATCCAGTTCCGGAAATTCTTCTAAGGCATAAACTACGCCGTCCACTCGCACCCGAGCAAAGCCAACCCGCTGATATTGTTCGGGGATATGCTCAAAAGCCCCTTTTTTATCAACCACGATCGGGGCTAAAACCATAATCCGGACGTTTGGTAAATGAGTCGCCACTTTTTCAATAATATTGGCCGCCGTTTGTCTAACTACTTCCTGTCCGTCAATCGGGCAGTGCGGAATACCGATCCGGGCAAATAAGAGCCGCAAATAATCATATATTTCAGTAACAGTTGCCACGGTACTACGCGGATTACGGGTGGCTGATTTTTGGTCGATAGAGATGGCTGGACTAAGCCCATCGATTTGGTCAACATCGGGTTTCTCCATTAATCCTAAAAATTGCCGGGCATAAGCACTCAAGCTTTCCACATAACGCCGCTGTCCTTCGGCATAAATCGTATCAAATGCCAAACTCGATTTACCCGAGCCGCTCAATCCAGTGATGACTACAAAATTTTCCCGCGGGATAGTGACATCAATGTTTTTGAGGTTGTGCTCCCGAGCCCCTTTAACCACAATATTATTAGTCATAAGTCCAACCATTATACGCTGTTAAAACCTATTTTTCTAGACCCCAGCGGTTACTTTTGGTTTTTACTAAACAATCGTCAATCATAAGCACTATAAAATTATATTGCACTTGTGACAAATACATACTATAATGCGGCTTAATCGAGGGAGAAACGATGATAGCGCTATTGTTTCTTGGCATCATACCAGGAACTAATTTTCAAATAAACTTCAACGACTGGCTAATTTGTACAGCTCTATTGTTGGTGCTAACACTTTTTTATGTCGTCCATCGTAAGAAGTTAACTTCCAAGTTATTGATTGTTATAACCATTCGTCGAGCTATCCGGAATACTAGCCTAACGGCTCCGCGGGCATAAGCGATTCACCGTACAACCTCATTTCTTCTAGCAAATAAGCTTGTTCTTTTGTCGGATTTCCAGCAGCCAAGTCTTGAATCTGTTTTAAATAACGGGCTAACCGACTCTCTTCTTGGCCGGAAAGCAATTGCTGTTGGCAATAATTGTCCCAGACCGACCGTTCGGTAGTGGATAAACTAGACGGGTAATTCCGAGCTTGGTAGAGTGGCAATATTTTTCTCAGACGCCGGTCGTGCAATTGTTTGACAAAACCAGATAGTTCATCGGGAGCAGCACTACGAATCACTGACAAAAGATTATGGTCATGGGCATCGAAAAAACCCTCATATAGTTGACCGTCGACGGATGACGTCTCGGTAGCTTGATCAGATTGCCATTGCCGCTCAAGCAGTTCATAAGCCTTAGCCAGATTATTAGTAAATTCTTTAGCTCTTTTTAACATCTGGTGGTGATGTTTCAGTTCTGCCAGATCCAGCTGTAGACGTTTTTGGCAGGTTTCATCCAGTACTCCCAATGGCGCAACTGCCGGACATTGATTATAGCGAAAGCTGGTGATCGGCCACGGTTGAGCTTGGTCCTTTGGATAATATTTTGACCAATGCTGAGCTAGCTCTTCAGGTGTTAGTTTTAAAAACTGACTGGGGTCGTAGCGCAGATCATAGACTATTGAACCGAGATTTTTGGGTAGCTGGCTTAAGGTTACTACCACCGAGGTTTTAAGATGTTCTCCCGGAAAGGCATTGCTGGTGTACACCAAGGGCTGATCATTTAACACTAGTTTGATGACTTCTTTCTTGGTCCGCACCGACTTAAGAAAATCAAACAGTTTGGGTTGTTGACGATGAAGCAATTGAGCCAGGGCAATCGTGGCATTGACATCACTCAGGGCATTGTGAGCATTACTGTGTTCCAAATGATTGGCGGCAGTCAATTGTTCTAAGCGATTAGTCGGCTGGCCGGTATTATCCAGCGGCCATTCGATACCCTCTGGTCGGAGGGCACGGGTCATTCTAATGACATCCAGCAGATCCCAGCGTGAGCAGTCAGCGGATTGTTGCCAGTCGTAAGCATCATAAAAATTACGGTAATGTAAATATCGCATAAATTCGTCATCAAAATGGATGGAGTTATAGCCTAAATAAATGGTGTCCGCCGCCACTACTTGTTGATAAAAAAGTTTTAAAAATTCAGCTTCGGATAAGCCATCAGTTAAACTCATCTGCGGCGTAATGCCGTTAATCAGCACCGCTTCCGGTTCCGGCAAAATGTCTGGTGTCAGCTTAATTAAGACATTAACCGGCTCGCCGACTGGTTGAAGATCGGCATCTGCCCGCTGACCGGCAAATTGCATAATCCTAGCCGTTTTAGGACTGATACCACTTGTTTCAACATCGTAAAAAAAATAGGTCATATAGTGCTTTAAGGATATGATCTTTTTAACTATATAGCTACCGGTAGGTTAATAAGTCAACATACCTTTATTATCAATAACGATCTGTTGACCAGCTATCACTCCTTGGCGTACCAGTTCATGCATAATACCCAGCCGCCGCATGACGTCACGTAAATGCTGGATGGCTTCCTGGTTAGTAAAATCGGTGCGAGCAGCCAGTCGTTCGATTTTTTCTCCTAGCACTATAAATACCTCGCCTTGTTTTTCGACAGTCCAGTCTGCCGAATCGTTTGGCAGAGTATGAATAGGGATTGTTTCGGCAGGAGTTGATTCATCAATCTTTTGACGGATTTCTCGGACTATTGATTCAGTTGTAAACAGCAGATTTTTTAAGCCGATTCCAGCCTTAGCAGAAATAGCATATAGCGGTGTTTGTTTGGGTACCGCTTTTCTTAGCTTACTCATCAGATCATCGACAATTTCTTCATCTAAACCCTCGACTTTGTTCAAAGCCACAATTTCTGGACGGGTCAGTAAAGTTTTATCGTGTAAACGTAGTTCTTTAATAACTGTCCGGTAAGCCTTGACTACGTCATTTTGGTAAGCATCAATTAAATGGACGATGACCACTGTTCGCTCAATGTGACGCAAAAACTCATGTCCTAGACCTTTGCCCCGACTGGCGCCCTCAATCAGACCAGGGATGTCGGCAAATAACAGACTAGTTTGTTTATCAATATCAACTACGCCTAAATTGGGCGTTAGTGTCGTAAACGGATAGTCAGCAATCTCCGGCCGAGCATTGCTAAGACGAGCCAGTAAAGTCGATTTACCAGCATTCGGTAACCCAACTAGACCAACATCAGCAATCATCTTGAGTTCCAGCTGCAACCCGAATCTTTCACCGGCTTCACCTTTTTCGGCAAATTGCGGTGCTTGCCGGGTACTGCTGACAAAGTGAGCATTGCCAAAGCCACCCTGACCGCCATGAGCAATGACTGCCTGTTGTCCATCGGTCGTCAAGTCAGCTAATAGCTGTCCATCAGTTGTCAGCACCATTGTCCCAACCGGTACATTCACCATTAGATCAGGTGCACTTTTACCGTGTCTCCGATTCTTGCTCCCGTTATCACCGGATTTGGCCTGTAGTTCTTTCTGAAATCGAAACTGGGCCAAGGTATTTTGATTACGATTGGCTACCAATACTACGTTGCCGCCATTTCCACCATTACCACCGTCTGGACCGCCATGAGCTATAAATTTTTCACGACGGAAACTAGTCTGCCCATTACCACCATCACCGGCAATAACCGTTATTTCCGCTTTATCAATAAACTTCATCTAACTATTAGTATAGAACAGGCCGATCTGATCATGGAGGGGTAATGTAATACTGATAAGTATATATCGGCGCCCAACCTTCTCCCACTTTGTCATAACCACCCCCGTCGCCATAGTTATTCATATCTCTGATCTCAACTTCACTGCCACTGACAGCCACTACAATACCGACGTGTCCTAGCCAACCAGTTATGTTATCAGCAATAGCACCGACTGTTGGTACCGAACTGACGTTCCAGCCTGACCGCTCAGCACCAATATACCAAGTATTTGCATTGCCCCAGTTAGCCGGTACAGCAATTTGGGTAGCCACGTACCAGGTACATTCACCGAAATCATAACCATTAAAGCCATATATGGCACTTGCTCCCCAAGCAAAACCATAGGAGTAATAAGATATTACCGGTGTTACGGTGCCGTTAGGGATAATAATCTGCTCACCAACTTGCAGTCCACTAATTTCAGCGTCGTTATCGGCGATTATTTGAGTGGCATCGGCATGAAACTCGGCTGCCAGACTGGCCGGGGTATCGCCAGACTTAACCGTGTAAACAATACCATTAACCGGCGGGACAAATAGTTTCTGACCGGCTGTCAAACTATCATAAACCAAATTATTGGACCACAAGATGCTGTTAGTAGTCACACTAAATTTGGCCGCTACGGAAGGAACGCTGTCGCCCGGTTGAGCAATATAAGTATGAATGTCTTTATTGGAGACAAAAGCTGAAACTACTGATTGCGGCTTATCGACAATTGTATTATTGGCTGAAGACAGTGATAATTCGATATTTTCCGAATCGGCTTGGTTAGCCACTGCCGCTGCTTCAGGCAAATTTGTCATGCGGGCAATCGTTAGGGCAATATTAACTGATGCCAGCTGATCGACAGGGGCAGCCGCAGCTTGTGGGCCGGAAACACTAGCTGTTGACTGAGCGGCACTATTAGAGCGGCTCGGATATAACACTACAACACCTAATACTGCCAGTATCAACAACAGATAAAGGGCAACTAGCCCTATACGAAAAGCTCGACGGCGAACGGTTCGGTGCAATAGTCTACTGCGGATACCTGTCAATCTAGAGGCCTCGGGTGCCGCCAAGGGTATTGTCAGGTCTGAGTGTGTCGCACTCCTAGGAATCGTATTACTGATACTAACTCCTTGAGGCCGCTTACGCGGTTCGGGCTCTTACCAGTGTTATTTTAACGCGGCTAAAAAGCTTTCACTTTATATCTTGGTAAAAAAGTCCGCTAAAAATCATAACGTAGTTTTCTGAAATAGTTAGTTAACACTACGCTATGCGTTGCATTTTAGCAAAAAACTACTGCTTCGGGCAATGCTGATCTCTGATGCAACGATTCAATAGCTATTCTTGAGAGCACAGTTTTTGGCAATATTGGCTAATGTTTGCTTCATGCTGTTGCAGGGTTTGGGCATAATGCGTAGTGCCGTCGTCTCCGGTCACGAAATATAACCAATCAGTATTTGCCGGATAGGCTACCGCTTCCAGTGAACCGTCGCTAACTGTACCGATTGGTCCAGGCGGTAAGCCGTCATGTAAAAGAGTGTTATAGGGTGAATCATAATTCACTGAAGGGGCAACTCCAGCTAAAGCTGCTCCATAGTAAGCAGTAACATCAGAGCCAAGTGGCATACCGATTTGTAGTCGCTTTAAGAATATCTGGGCGACTTGATTTCGGTCATTTTGATCAGCGACTTCTTGTTCGACAATCGACGCCAGGGTTACTCCCTGATAGACCGTTAATCCATGACTAGCAAAGGCATTACGCAGGTTTTGAGTTAAATGCTGTTGCGTTTCAGTCAAGGCTTCAGCGACAATTTGTTGTGGTTCGGTACCAGAGGTTTTTTGGTAAGAATCCGGCCAGAGAAAACCTTCTAAATTGGCTGAGGCTGGATTGTCGGCTAGGGCTGGGTAACTGCCGTAGTATTGGCTGGCATTAAAGGCGGCACCGACAGCTGAGGGGCTAAAACCCGATCTAATAAATGTTTGGCTAATTTGAGCAACTGTTTGTCCGGATAGGATAGTGACTAATTTAGTGGCAACCTTGCCATTAATGATTGCTTGAGCAATATCGGACAGGCTTTGACTCGGCGCAAAGCTGTAGGTACCCGCTTGTAGCTCACCGCGGTCATTATGGATAGTAACGTACCAGACAAAAGTCTGACTACTGCGGATTAATCCGTCGTTTTGTAATTGTTTAGCTATCTTACTAACATCTGAACCGCTAGCTATGGTGACATACTGTAATTTATTACTGTTGTTAACTGGTTGTAAATTAGCATAGTAGACCTTCTGGATGATAATCGTGGCACCGATAACCAGAACTATGATTACGGCTAACACTATCAATAATCTTCTGGGCACCCTACGAAATTTTGTCCCTAAACTATACTTGGTCACGTAGATAATCCTCCAGTATATAGGTAGCTGCTAACGAATCGATATCTTCTTTAGTATAAGATTTACCCTTGGTTTTCAGTTCGGTTTCGGCTTGAGCAGAGGTTACCGCTTCATCTTGCCAGCTAACTGGTATATTTAAACTCTTAGCTATATTCTGACCAAAATTTCGAGCAATATCTGTCTGGTGAGTGTTTTGTCCATCCAGACCACGCGGTAAACCAATTACTAGTTGAGTTACTGCTTCCTGTTTACATAAATCTTGTAAATGCTGAACAAGTTGATTGTCATGTCGCAATGTACCAGCCGGATGAGCCAAACGAGCCTCCCGAGAAGCTAACGCTAAACCAATCCGAGCTTCACCTAAATCAAGCGCTAAGATGCTGCTGGGGGCAACCATAATGCTTATTCAGCCTTACCAATAGTAACCGTGACCTTGTCGGGATTAGAAGGAACTGAGCTAACCCAGAACGGACTTAAGTGAACTTTGACACTGGTAACGCCGGGTATCTCACTGATCAGTGATTGAACATCACCAACTTTCTTGCCGGCTACTTCTTTTTTAATCACAGTCGGTTGAATATCTGGTCCAACTATGGCGGTAGCCTGAAGAGAAACTTGTTCGCTGCCAGAAGAGCTAACCACGCTAAAACTAGCACTCGAAAGGCCATCATTGATGATTGTCTGAGTAGATGTATTAATTTGACCATCGACGTAATTGGCAATTAATGCCTCAAGGTCACTCTTTTTTAACCCGTACATTGTGTAAGTTATCGATTGGGTAACGGTTACACTGGTGGCTTGATCGCCTACATTGCTACTAGTTGTAATGGTTGGCGTACTAGTGTTAAAGGTTGCCGGTATTGGATATAAGCCATCTTGGGTTAGTTGTTGTTCTAGAGCACTTTTAACTGTAGCGGTGTTTTGGGAAGCTAGTTTCTGTTCGGCATTATTGATATCCGCCTGAGCGACTACCTGAACAATGTTATCGGTACCACCACTGGCTGAACCGGTAGCTGTCACATCTGAACGACTGTTAACTGTAAACGTAGCACTTGAGATGTTGTATTTACTACCAGCATTTTGTGCGTTAATCGGTGTTGGAGAAGCTGTAAAGGAATCTGCAAATCCACTAAGACAATTATTATCTGAGACTATTTTAAATTTAATACCAAATGCCGTATCTTGTTGAGTAATATAAGTTAGATTATTAGCGCTAACACCGGTTCCGGCCGGTACATCGCTGGGAGATTGGCTACATTCAATAGCAGTCATTGTAATTGTCCCGGTTGCGGTATTACCGTTGTTTTGTTGACCAGTAGTATTAACTTGTTGAGATGTTGTTTGCTGTTGTTGCTCAGTTCTGGCCGGCACAGTAAGAGTATTTAGGTTTAATGTTTGAGCAGATGGACTAAGGGTGATTGTTAAGCTGACATTCTCATCACTAGTGCTAGTGGCAATGTTAATGGAAGCTTTTGGCAAGACTAATAGCGCTACAATTATTCCGATAATTAGCAATAAGACTACCAGTGCCAGGGATAGACGAAGCCGGAATTTTCTAAAGCTTGGTACTTTTAAGTGTTTGTCTTTAGCCGGTTTCTCGGATTTGGTGGTTTCATCTGTTTCGGCTTTACTTTCCTCAGGTTTTTCTTCGTCAGGTAATGTCACGGTTTCAATGCCTTCAGGCCGTGCTGGTATCACGGCACCAGCTAGCTCACCAACTGTTTTATCACCAGCATTCTCTGCGGTAAATCCTTCCGCGGATCCTTCATCAAGCGCAACTGTCTCCTCGGATTTCTCTTCGGCTGCCGTATTAATCGGAATAGATAACGGGATTTCCGGCTTGGATTGAGGAGTAGCCGCCACATGCATTCCAACTAAACCAGCTAAAGGCATTAACCCCGGTTCAGAAGTTACTAATACGACATTCTTTTTGGCAGACTCTGCATTCCGTTTGAGTAATTTCATGTTAACAACGCTTTGAAATACTGTCGCCCGTTTCGGAAGTACTAGCGCCACAACCTTACCGTCACTACTGCGAACTTTATCTATGACGGTGGTTATGTCGTCATCAATGTCAACGTAGAGGATATCTTTATCGTTTGGGGTAGTCGCCATTATTTATACCTGTAACATTTTATCAATTTTTTCACGGATGGAGGTGGAACCGGTATCGTTAAAGTTTAGGGTATCCACGCCAACCCGAAGCAATCCCATTGCCGTTATGAAGGTGTGATCAGTAACTTTACCGCTCAGATCGGTGATACCGGCAACTTGTTCCGGGCGGATACGCCGGACTACTGGTTTTCGGGTAAACGGCAACTGGCGATACCAATCTGACTCCTCTAGTGCATCAATCAGCAGTTCCAAACTCGATCCACCACCACACAAGAACATGTGATAAGGCAAGTGGTCAAGTTTATCAAATTCGCCTAATGCCAGTTCGACTCCGCCCATCCAAACGTCGATGGTTTTTTGGAGTGCTGATTCAATAGCTGGTACTTTAGTTCGTGGTACTCGATCTGTGCTTAAACCCAATTTAAGATCCTCAGCTTGTTCGAAATTAACACCCAACTCACGTTCAATTGAGCGAGTATAGGCTCTTCCTCCTATACCGAACATTTTGGTTCCTTGGACACCGCCGTCATTGACTACGGCAATATCAGTAGTCCCACCGCCAACATCCATTAATATGGCACTAAGGCTGGCATTCGGATTGTCACCGATGACCGATCGCGCCACGGCAAACGGTTCAGCCGCCACCGCCAGTAGATCCAGGTCTAGTTCTTGAGCGGTTTTCTCCAAAGCTCCGATATGGATCATTGGCGCAAAAGCCGTGTACAGTTCCACGACTACTTCCTTGCCCTGAAAACCAATCGGATTAGTAACCGGGTAACCATCGATTTCAATATTAACTAACGCGCTGTTGACCAGGCGTACTTCTACGTCTTTACCGCCCAATTCGACAGTTAGCATTTCTCTGGCCTTGGTTTCAGCCCGTTCCTGAACCAGATGAATCATCCGTTCCATTTCCTCAAAATCAATAGTTTTAGATGAATCTTTGCGGGCTACCCGAACGGTTGTGGTAGTCCCCTTCACCAGCTCACCGGCAATTCCGATAATGGCTTGGCGGGCACTGATACCGGCTTGTTGTTCGGCTTCATTTAGGGCTTCATCACAATTAGCCACAACCCGGGAAATATCAGCAATAGCCCCGGCTTGCATATCACTCAGTTCTTGATGGGTGCGGCCCACTCCAACAATATCCACACTCACCCCGTCCTCAGCTACTTGGCCGATTAAAGCTTTAACAAACTCTGTTCCGATATCCAAAGCAACAATATGATGATCGCTAGGTGTTTTTTTAGAAGTTCTGGAGGCGGTTATTTGAGTTGCTTTATTGGTAACGATTGAGGCTCTGTTGGCTAGTTGATGACTGAAGCCACTACCAATCTTCTTGAATTTATCAAGCATATACACTTCATTCTAGCACAAGCAACGTAAAGAAAGCTGAAGATCCACAGGGGTCGATTTAGAAAATAATATTAATCCTGTTGGCTATTGGTTTTAGATATCCGGACTCTGGTCAATATGAGCTATAGTAAAAGAGATTTAATGAGGGAGATATTATGGACGAAATTATAGTAGTTACCACCAACGACCTACCGGGGTACCGGGTTGTAGAAGTTTACGGAGAGGTCTTCGGACTAATTGTCCGCAGCCGCAATGTCTTTAGCAATTTCGGGGCTACCTTACGGACTATTGTCGGCGGTGAAGTCAGAGGCTACACTAAGATGCTTTCCAAAAGCCGAGAACACGCCATGGAACGATTACGTCAAGCGGCCGCTGAAAAAGGCGCCAATGCCGTCTTGATGATGCGTTTCGACAGTGGTGATATCGGTAAAGTAATGAATGAAGTTGCGGCTTATGGTACGGCTGTTAAGGTTGTCAAGCAGCGTTAAACTAAAACTGCCTTAATCCGCCGTACTCCGGCTGAGCTGGATTCTTCTTTGATGATCTTGAAACGTTTACCGCCCTCGCCCAACCGGCCAGTTTGTTCGACGTGCGGTCCGCCGCAAATTTCTCGGCTAAAGTAATCTCCATCCGGGTCACCGATAGTATAGACTTTAACCGTTTCGCCATAACGATCACCGAATGTCCCGGAGACCCCATGTTCCAGCGCTGCTTTAGTGTTTTCCTCACGCCAACTAACCGGCCAGTTTTTATCGATTTGTTCGTTAACCAGGCGCTCTATTTCGATTATTTGTTCCGGTGTCACTTTTTCCGAATGTGAAAAGTCAAAACGGATCCGCTCAGCCGTGATATTTGCGCCACGTTGTACAACATCGTCGCCTAAAACTTTTTTCAAGGCTTTATATAAAAGATGGGTTGCCGTATGGTATTTGGTGGTTATACCGGAATGATCAGCTAAACCGCCCTTAAACTCTCCCTTGCTGGCCGTCCGAGATCGTTCGCGTTGTTCTTCCATCAGTTTTTGGAAAACTGAGTCAGCATCTTCAGCTACAACTATGCCTCGCGTAAAAGCTTCTTCTTTGGTTAGTTCAATCGGAAAGCCGTAAGTATCGTATAGCTTAAACAGAATGTTGCCGTCGACGCTGTCCTTAGTTAGTTTACTAAACTCTTGCAATCCTTTACGCAAAGTTTGTCGAAACAATTTTTCTTCTTTTACCAGGGTTTCAATAACTCGGGCTCGGCTGGAGGCTACTTCCGGATAATCTTCATGGTACAGATCGGCAATTACCGGTATGACTACTTCCAGAAAGTTTTGCTCAATGCCCAAATCAAAGGCATAACGGATAGCCCGGCGCACTAAACGGCGCAAGACATAGCCTTGAGTTTTATTGCTCGGTCCGACGCCGTCAACCGCTAAAAAAGTGGCACCGCGCAGATGATCGGCAATAATTCGCATATTCTCAGCATGGTTGTCATAGTTTTTACCGGATAATTGCTCAAGTCTGGTAATAATCGGCTTTAATAAACTGGTTTGAAAAATATCCGGCGAATTAATCGACGCTTGGGTAATACGTTCTAAGCCGCCACCGTAATCGACATTTCGATTTGGTAATTTTTCAAAGCCGGTTTCGGTTTTAAGGTATTCCATAAACACCGAGTTGCCCAATTCAACATAGCGGCCACAGCTGCAATTGGGATGACACTTTTCGCCCCATTTTGGATCATGCTGAAAATTATCAAACCGATAAAACACTTCACTATCGGGACCACCTGGTTCGCCATTGGGCATATCAGCTGGTACACCGACGCGGCTCCACCAGTTTTTTTCATCATAATAAAATAGTCGGCCGTCTTGTTCACCTACCCGGTAACCATTTTCCGTCGAGCCAATCTCCACTTCCCGCACATCAATCCCTTTAGAACTAAATAATTGCTGCCAGATAGCCGCTGATTCAGTATCTTTCTGGATTTCGTACTGGGGGAAGCCACTGAAACAACTGATATACAACCGCTGCGGATCCAGACCAACAATTTCCGTCAAAAATTCAAAAAACCAGGATAATTGTTCCTGTTTAAAATAGTCGCCAAGGCTCCAGTTGCCAAGCATTTCAAAAAAGGTAGTGTGATGATTATCGCCAACTTCTTCAATATCTTGGGCCCGTAAACAAGTTTGGGAGTTAACTAAGCGCTTTCCGTCAGGATGTTCTTGCCCAAGCAAGTATGGTAGTAACGGCTGCATGCCGGATCCGGTAAATAGGGTGGTCGGGTCATTTTGGGGTACCAGTAATGCCCTGGGTATAACAGCATGCTGTTTACTTTTATAAAATTCCAGATAGCGTTGGCGGATTTCTTGTGCGGTCATGTTTACCTACATCATTACAGTGTTGAGTTTACTTGATTAAACTAAGTGTCCAAGACATTAGTTCTTTCGGTCAAATTATAACTTAAAAACAGTTAGACCACGATACCGCCACCGACCACCCGCTCACCTTCATAGATCACCGCCGACTGGCCGGGTGTAATAGCACGGATATCTTCATCGAGCTTGATACTGGCAGTTGTACCGGTCAGTTTTAGCTGACCGGTTACTAAGGGAGCACGGTAACGGGTACGGATTTGGTAGGTTTGTCCAGATTTTGGCGCTTGATTTATCCAATGCAGATCAGTTAAATCCAGAGTATTTTTCCAGAGATTACTGTCCTGAAGATCAGTGGTGACATAGACTTCGTTTTTAAGCATATTCTTACCAGTAACATAGTATGGTAAACCACCACCCACCTGAAGACCGTGCCGTTGGCCAATAGTATAAAATACTGCTCCGTCGTGCTGGCCAATTGTTTCTCCGTGTTGATCAATAATTGCTCCGGCTGGTTGTTCTCCCAGTTCAAACTGTAAAAAGTCCTTAATACCAACTTGACCAACAAAACAGATTCCTTGACTATCTTTCTTGTCAGCAGTGCTTAGTCTAAACTGATGTGCTAATTCGCGAATTTTTGGTTTTCGATAATCCCCGATCGGCATTAGCGTTTTTTGTAAGGCATTAGTAGTAATTCGGTATAGAAAATAACTTTGGTCCTTTTGATCATCAATACCTTTTAACAATTGACTGTTGTTACTACGCGCATAATGACCAGTGGCAATCAGGTCGGCGCCATCAGCCAAGGCAGTTTCCAGAAACAGTTTGAATTTCACCTCCTGATTGCACATCACATCCGGATTAGGAGTCCGACCAGCTCGGTATTCATCAATCATATAATCAACCACCTTCTGACGGTATTCAGTTTCAAAATCATATAGCTTAAATGGAATACCGAGATGAACCGCCACCCGCTTGGCATCTTGGTAGTCCTCTAGCCACGGACAATGCATGCCCGGCAGATCCTACTCCAATTCTTCATATACACACCGGTGACAGCATAACCTTGCTGCTGCAGCAGAGCTGCCGTTACCGACGAGTCGACTCCACCAGACATACCGACATAGACTTTAGTATCTTTTGACATAACCCTTATATATTAGCAAACACTATTGCTGCCGTGTTACTGTGATCAATTTCCAAACTGTTTGTTGATGGATTAGCGGCTGGATTCAATGGTTCGACGGATGACGTATAGTTCGTGGCGCCGACCAAGCCAGAATGCCGCTATGATTATCGGAACAGCGATGAGCATCGGTTGCCAGAGAATAATCGTTTTGGTGGTACCCGTAGTACTATTGGAACTGGACAAGGTGCCGTTGATTTTGCCATTGGCCACCCCAACTAGTTGCAAATAAGCAGAGGTACCGTTAATATCTGTAGCTTTAGCCACGATTGAATATACCCCAGCTTGAGCATAGGTATGCGTAACGTTCACTACACCCGGGAAAGAAACACTCACTAGCTCGGCGCTACTGCCATCACCCCAGTCAACACTTACGGCATAAGGACCGGTACCGCCGCTTAAAATTAACGGCCAAGTTAACAAACTCCCTGGGTTAACTCCTTGGCGGGCATAATTACTACTCAGCGTGACCCGTGTCCCAAACTTGGCAAATTGGGCATCGTTAAAAAATACCGACACGGAATTGGAATCCGGTCCTTGTTGGTCTAAGTTATCATAGTCTCGGGCAACTAAATCGTTTGTCCCGCTGAATAAATCAACCTGCAGGCTGTAACTGCTATTGGAGCACTGGGTAGCACCGACAAAAACGTTGTTGGCAAATATCTTAATCAGTAAGCCGGTTTCGCAAAGTCCGCTAACGGTAATTGGAATATTAGTAAAAGTTTGACCGTTAGTTGGTATGGCGATAGTAGCAGCTTGAGTGGGCGGAACACCTAAAACTGTGCCCTCAAAACCGAGAGTTCCAGATTGGGGGTTTTGTTGCGAGCCAAGTGCCCCGATAGACCCGGTCATTGATAAACAGATTAGGACAACTGCTGTGCTGAAAGTTACTCCCAAACGGAGATTGATAGCTCTTTTGCTTATTATCACACTTCAACCATAGCCCAAAACTGCTTCGGTTAGCAAGTTTTACTACATGCCTAGATACGACGAGCTCTGCGGACAACTCGGCGATTATAGCTACGGATTAATCTAGGCAGTCCAAAAATAAAGAATAAGATAAGAACAATAACGACCACTACAATTATTACTAAATTTAGCGGTATGACATAAAAAGTGGTGGAGCCACCGACAAATTGGCCATTATTACCATAACCGAAATTCCCCTCCAGGGTATACCGACCAAGAATCCCTACTTTATCCAGATTAATCGTGAACATCCGTTCACTCGACGGTAAAACGTTACCAGCCGGATTGGTGGTATTAATGTCATAAGACGTTATTTCTTTATTCCCACTTTTAAGAATAATTTTTCCGAATGGTTGTTCCTGAACATTACCCACATTATTAAAGGTTGCTCCGGCTATTAAATTTTTATTGCTAAAAAAGATGGCCTGTGGACTACCGTTGCTATTTTGAAAGATGTCGAAACTGGCGAGCTTTAAATCATCGATTATGTTACCGGAGACTCGAACCAACATAAGCGAAGCGACGCTGGCAGCCAGGGTAATAGTTTTACCGCCGCTAACAACAACCGGCGTGAACCGAACAGCTGCATAATAACCCCCGCCAGTTGTTCCTTTAGGTATTGCAATACTAACATTGACCTGTGTTTGTTGACCGGGGCCTAATATCACATTATTTATAGGGGTAATAAAGCGTTTCAGACTATGGCTTGGGGCATATTGACCATTTAATATTAATGCCGGTTTACCACTTAAGTTACCGGCCAAAAAATCATTGATTACCACTTGGATAGTGGCTGTCGAACTCGTGACATTTTGGATGTAGACTGGCACCGTTTGAGTTTGGCCAGGGTTCATAGCTATATTTGTTGATAATGGCGAGACAGTTAGTCCACTTCCCGTTCCACTGGCAGTCGACGCGGCGCTAGTTAACGGACTTAGCGATAAGGTTACCAATAAAAAAGTGGCCAGCGTGCAACCAGTAGCCGCCAGATAACGTTTGAACATGAATACTCTCACTTTCTCCAACTTTTATTAGTTAACCCTATAGTAACAAACCGTCAAAAGTTTGCCAAACACAGAAAAGTCAGTGAAGTTACATACACTCCAACCGGCTGACCTTTAGCAATGTTGACAATATAACTAACTGTAAATTCGGTATAGTCAGTCGGTTGATCAGCGGCAGCTATGGTGTCACCCGACAGGAATTTAAACCAATTAGGCTGGTCATAGGCAGTTTCCGGATAGGCGACACCAGGACCAATCGGATTCTGGCCAACTAAAGGCGTTTGATTCGCTACCATATTAAGGCCGAATTGGCTCATGCCCGGACGGGAAACGTCGGTGCTAGACATGGCATTAATAATATTATTACCGGAAGTCATGGTTGTGCCGAAAACATCCATACTGTAGCCGGTGTCAGCATTGGTGGCCGTAACCAACTGAGTTTGGGCACTGTTAGTTGTTGTACTACTAAAGTTGCCAAAATTTATGTAATTACCGCTGGCGGTGCTGCAATCATAGGGGTTAATAGTTACACCGGCGCAAAAATACAAATAAGGTGGTACTTTAGTGCTGAGCTGAATGGGGTTATTGATATCAAAGGCAATCCCCCCTGAATCAGTAGCTGGGCCGCTGGCGTCACTAGATACAAAAGTTTGTAAACGGCCATAGTAAGGACCGGCAACGGATGGGTTCATGACATTTTGGAAAGTATAGGTGACATATCCGGGACTGGCAGTCGCCGGAGTGCGCGTTAATACCATATCGTAGGCATCAGTCTCAGAAGACAAGATAGTGAACCCGGTTTGGCCAGATTGATTGCTTAAAATCGCCCCTGAAATATCAAAACCGGTCGGAATGGTGCAGGGTTCGCCAACTAACGGGTTATTCGAGCAGATTTGCAGTTTGATGGACCCTAACGTCTCGGAATTAGGTATGGTAAACCCCAGTTGATAGGTCGCATAGACATTAACCCGATTATCGCTTAGCATTAAGTTACGTTGCGGCAGTTGATCGCTATAAGCTGATGGTAATAACAAATAAACTATAAATCCGAAAACCACCACTAATAGCAATGACTGAAAGCTATAGCGACGTGACTTAGCAAGAAATCTTAAAATATGGTTCATTCATAATCTATTTTAGAATGAACCGGTAGCAATTAAAGTATAGTTAGCGGTATAAATACCGGCTGGAGTAGTATTGGCAGCTGTGGTAGCGAATTCTAAGGGATCGTTAATACTGTTCAATGGCGCGGAACTGGTAAAGATTAAGCTGCCATAGGTGTAAAACGGTGTGTCGTTAGCCCAGGTGCCCCAGGTGCCAATCCAGGTTGAGCCAAAACTAGTACTAGTTCCACTGGTAGAATCATTCAAGCCGAAGGTGTCTGTGGTGCTACCGGCACCAGTGACGTTATAGTTACCAGAGACGCCGCTACATGATCCGTTATACGGTACTTGAGCGGTTATGCCAGATCCTGCCTCAACACACATTCCAATAGCCGCGGTGCCGCTAGTAATGGCTCCTGCGGTCGGTGCGCTAGCGCCAACCGTCTTAGCCGGTATACCACAAGTGGAGCCGCCATTCATACTTAACCCACTACAAGTAGTGCTTGAAGTAACCTTAAGTGCTACACCTACTCCATTTAGGGCATTGGTGGATATTTGGGTATATAACAACCCGCCGTCAACATTAGAAGCGCTGATAGTTTGTGGCGTTCCTCGACCAAGAATCAGTGAGGGAGTGGAAGTAGTACCGCAGTTAGTGATTGTACCGCCGGAATCACAAAAGGTTAAAGTTTCCATGACTGTTGCGGTAAGTGATAAAGTCTGAACGGTGGATAAAGCTGCCCCGCCCCAGTCCACGTAGGAACCGGTGGTGGTAGCACCACCAGAAGAGGAAGCCGGGGTATAAACTGTACAAGCAGGAGTCGAACCATAGGTCAAAATCCGGGCATAGAATGAACCAGCAGTACCGCTTGGATTAGTAATGCCGCTAAATGTTACAGTGAAAGTGCCAGCGGTTAGTGTTAAACCACCTAAAAATATGGTCGATCCTTTATAGGTAGAAGCACAAGCACCAGTTCCATCATTAATAGTGCCCGTGCTGGCGGTGGCAGAACCTACAGCTGGTACCGTTACGCCGGCATTATAAGCACAGGTTGCCCCGATAATTGGCGTGTCACTACAAAAATCAACAATTAAAGCACCCGAACCAGCAGATTCAGCTGTCACAATATTAACAGATAAGATATATTTGACGTTGGCAGCTCCCGGTACGGCACTACTCATAGTGATGCTTCTGGGTTCCAATAATGCGCCAGACCCGGTAGCATAGGCCTGCTGCGTGAGAAGTGGCAGTATGCTACACAATCCAACAAAAATCAATCCAATTAAGACGTATGATCTACGCACCAAACGATCAAACTTGATTTTCATTTTCTTTCCGTATTTATTTTAACTTGGTACAATCCAGGCAAATTTTATCACGCTTATGCTAATCTGGCAAGCAGATTTATCCACAGACTAAAAGATATTGATTGCTACCAATTTTTAAGATCGTGTCTGTTTTTTTAGAATGAACCGGTAGCAATTAAAGTATAGTTAGCGGTATAAATACCGGCTGGAGTAGTATTGGCAGCTGTGGTAGCGAATTCTAAGGGATCGTTAATACTGTTCAATGGCGCGGAACTGGTAAAGATTAAGCTGCCATAGGTGTAAAACGGTGTGTCGTTAGCCCAGGTGCCCCAGGTGCCAATCCAGGTTGAGCCAAAACTAGTACTAGTTCCACTGGTAGAATCATTCAAGCCGAAGGTGTCTGTGGTGCTACCGGCACCAGTGACGTTATAGTTACCAGAGACGCCGCTACATGATCCGTTATACGGTACTTGAGCGGTTATGCCAGATCCTGCCTCAACACACATTCCAATAGCCGCGGTGCCGCTAGTAATGGCTCCTGCGGTCGGTGCGCTAGCGCCAACCGTCTTAGCCGGTATACCACAAGTGGAGCCGCCATTCATACTTAACCCACTACAAGTAGTGCTTGAAGTAACCTTAAGTGCTACACCTACTCCATTTAGGGCATTGGTGGATATTTGGGTATATAACAACCCGCCGTCAACATTAGAAGCGCTGATAGTTTGTGGCGTTCCTCGACCAAGAATCAGTGAGGGAGTGGAAGTAGTACCGCAGTTAGTGATTGTACCGCCGGAATCACAAAAGGTTAAAGTTTCCATGACTGTTGCGGTAAGTGATAAAGTCTGAACGGTGGATAAAGCTGCCCCGCCCCAGTCCACGTAGGAACCGGTGGTGGTAGCACCACCAGAAGAGGAAGCCGGGGTATAACCTGAGGAACCACTGCTACCATAAGTCAAAATTCGGGCGTAAAACGAAGTGACCGTAGTCGGGTTAGTGATGCTACCGAAGGTAATCGTATAAGGAGTGGTTGCTGCAAAGGTTAAACCAGTCACCCGAATAGTGTGGTAATTTGAGCCAGGACAACTGACTGATCCGGCGCTAGCGGTAACAGTACAAGAACTAGTACCAAAAACTGGGGTGGTAGCGTTAGAAAAGGCGCAGGTTGCTCCAATAATCGGGGTGTCGCCGCAGAAGTCAACAATTAGCTCACCGTTGGTGCCCGATTCTGATGTTACCGGAGTAAATTTCAGCTGGTAAGTAACACCGGTAGCGCTTGGAACAGCACTGCTCATAGTAATACTGCGTGGTTCTAGAAGCCCTCCAGAGCCGCCGGCATATACCGTTTGAGATAAAAAGGGTAATAGACTGAATAGTCCAATAAAAACCAGAGCAATTAAGGCATAAATATACCGTGTTAAACTTCTTAATCTAAAATTCATAACGATGGTAACCTGTTATTTTAATGTTTGTTAGACATCTTATAGCCGGATTCTAACACCCTTATGCTAACCTGGCAAGCAGATTTATCCACAGCCTAAAAGGTGCTGGTCGCTACCAGGACCTGGTAAAAGGTGTAGGTACCGCCGGGAGTGACGGGTGTGACATTAAAAATATAGGAAATGGTGTAATTAGTTTCGCCGGAGCTCTTGGTAGATTGAGCGATGGTGTCGCCATTATTATATTGAAACAGGCCGCAGGTATTATAGCCACTAGCGGCTTGCCCAAAACCAAAGGTAGGACTAGGTATTTGCTGTGGACTTGAGCCAAAATTGGCCGGTGCGCCGCAAATCGTGGTATTAGCTACCAGATTCATACCGAATTGTTCCGTAGTATTATTAGAGGCTGTTGCGGTTGTCAGATTATGTAGATGATAGCTGCCCATGTTGGGTGGATTAGCATCAGTTATTACCACGTAACCATTAGCTAGATAAGACTTGACCGAAAATGTGGTAGTGGTGTGAGTAGTGGTCCCAGGTGTTAACACTCCTAGGTCAATACTGCCACTCGTCACAATAAAGGTTAGTGACGGTGTCCGAAAAGTATTAAAGCCGGCCTGTGCCTGATAAGTGGTGCCGGCTGTATTACCGACCCCGGTTTCGCCAATTGTTATATCAGCGCAGTAATTAGTTGAGCCGGTATAGCACGTACCATCACCATAGCCGACTGCCCCGCCGTTGCCGAATAACACTTCATTAACTTCATAATTAGTGGAACAGGATTGAGCATCATAGCAAGCTTCGGTGACGGCCGGAAATGCCAAGCCGATCACTAACCAGCTAAACAATACGGTAGTAACTAACAACACTGTCCTAGGTATCTGGGTGATACGGTTAGACACAATAGATCGGATAATCTGCCTCGAATTCTTTTTTGTTAGCATGGCCTATTTCATTTTCCCTAATCGTAGCCAAACTAATGTCGACTTACGGTTTTTGTCAACTTCTTGTATTATATAGCATAAGGGAAATCAGATAACACATCAAACCGGGTTTAGATAACTCATGGATGGGACAAATAACAATAGTGGTGCGGCTAGCAACCAGGATAGCGATGTTAGCTCACTAGAAGAACAAACTACGGTTACTACTTCATCCGGTCCGGCTAATAGTGCCACAGATAGTTTGAGTGCCGAACCGGGTTCACTGGACACTGCCGGTGGCAATAGTGCAGCCAATGACGAATCGGCAGCGCCCGTTAATACACCAGAAAATCCCTCGCCTCAGTCCTCAAAGTCTCGCGGACTATTTCAGCGTCTGCTTAGTCATTTGAATATTTATTTATTGCTGTTCATCTTACTGTTGATCATTGCGGCAGTGACTGGTACTATTTATTATCTTAAGGCTAACAATCAGGCTAATAGCGCCAACACCTTATCCTCTCAGTCACTGACTCAGAGTGAACTTAGTCAACTAGCCAATAGCGATGTGACAGTCGGCGGACCGCAGTATACGCTTAATGTTCAAAGCAATGCTGTTTTTTCGGGTAGCTTGCTCGTCCATAGTAACTTACAAGTAGCCGGGACTTTGCAGATCGGTAGTACTGCCACCAATAATAACTTGCAAGTAACCGGTAATAGTATTTTTGATGATGTCCAAATCAATAAGTCTTTGGCGTTAAATGGTAACGGTTCAGTCCAGGGTCAGTTTAATGTCCAGGGTAATTTAGGAGTAAATGGTGCGGCTACTTTTTCCGGGGCGATTTCGGCGCCTCAGCTGACGGTCAGCTCCTTACAGCTCAGCGGTGATTTGGCCTTGTTGCACCATATTAATGCCGGCGGGAGCACTCCGTCTCGGAGTTACGGAACGGCATTGGGTAGCGGCGGCTCAGCCTCAGTTAGTGGTGCGGATACTGCCGGATCGGTGACTATCAACACTGGCAGCAATCCAGCAGTCGGCTGTTTCTTGACAATCACCTTTACAACGCCATTCAATGCCACTCCGCATATCGTAATTACTCCGGTCGGCTCCAGTGCGGCCGGCGTGCAATACTACATCAACCGCTCAACTACCAATTTTAGTATTTGCACTGCTTCGGTGCCACCGCCCAGCGTTAGTTTTGGCTTTGATTACATTGCTTTTGACTAGTTAAAACTAAAACATTTAAACTTCCAAGAATACAGTAACCGTGTTTTGATGGACGTGCATTACCCCACCGGATATTTTAATTTTGATCTTGCCGTCAGGAGTATTCAGCGCTAAATCGCAAGCATTAAGTAAAGTAATAAAGTTATGGTGGTGTGGCAGGATATCAAAGGGACCGGTACCGTTAACGGCCGATACGCTTTTGGCTTTACCGTCGAAATAAACCCGAAATGGCGACCAGACTTTAGCCTGTAGAGTTAGTTCAGCCGCCGAAGCAGTTTTTGGAGCTGTTATTGATGTTTGACTAGCGGGTTGATGGGCATTGACAGTGTGTTCGGCCATTAGTTGTACCCTCTGATGCTGCCGGCCAGCACTAGCTGTTTAGACGATAACTTCATACGATAATTTCCTCGATTCCCTTTAAGGTCTCATCCAGAGTAAAGGTTTCGCCTTTATAGGACACCTGATTTTCGACAACATGCATATGTTGAGAGAAGTACTGAATCAGTTTTTTAGCTTTGTTGTAGTCGGAACGGTCAGTTAATGACAATTCGTTTTCACCAATAATCGCAATAATTCCTTTCAAGGATTCGTACTTTTGCAGCAAAGCTTGGACCTGAACGCTAAGAAGGTAATGCCGGTCGCCGACCACGTCTGGACTGAGTAGGCTGGAGCTGGTATGAGTCAAATCAACAGCCGGACGGATGCCTTGTTCGGCGACTTGTCTGGAAAGCACGATGGTGGAGTCTAGTTCGTGTTGAATCATTTGGACAGCCGGGTCGGATAAATCGTCAGCTGGAACATAGATAGTCTGAACAGCAGTAATCGAACCTTTTTCTGATGAACTCAATCGATCCTGGAGCATTTTAACATCGGAGAAAATAGTTGGTTCGTAACCACCCTCAGAAGGAACTTGGTCCAGTAGCGTGGAAACTTCATTTTTAGCCTGGACAAAACGATACATGTTATCGGCAAAGAACAAGATATCCTTACCTTGTTCGTCACGGAAATACTCAGCTAAAGTAACGGCCGCCGAACCAACCAGTGAGCGCTGCACCGGATTTTGATCCATTTGGCCGAAAAACATGCAGGTATTTTTAAGTAAGTCACGGTTTTTGAGGGTCTCATATAATTCATACCCTTCACGAATCCGTTCGCCGATACCAGCGAAGAAGCTCAATCCCTTGCCGCTTTGGGCAACGTTATAGATCAACTCCATCGTCAGGACGGTTTTGCCGACTCCGGCTCCGCCGATAATTCCAATCTTACGGCCCTTCACAAAAGGGGTGAAGAAATCAATTACTTTAATGCCGGTCTCCAGCACTTCCGGTTTGCTACCAGTAAAGGAGCTGCTCTGCTTCGGCAGCCTAAAGATACTGCGCCGTTCCAAATCAGCCACCTCAATCGGACCGAGACCATCAATCGGCCGACACATGGCATCTACCACCCGTCCGATTAACGGATCGCCAACTGGAATTTCCAAACTCTTCCCGCTGCCGTTGACTACCATCCCTTTTTGTAAACCTTTATCCGCCCAAAGGTTCAGGCATTTGGCAATATTACCGGGCTGCAAACTATCTACCAATAATGGCGTTTGAGCTTCATTGTCGACCAATAGGACCTCAAAAGGCTCTAGTGATCCCCCTTCAAAGGCCACGTCAACCACTAAATCGCGTAAGGCATGGATATATCCTCTACTCATTGGTCGCCGTAACTTTCTTCAAGCCATTAATAATCTCTTTCAATCTTTCGTCGGACAAATTGCGTTTCGCCCGGTTATAGGCCAAATGCAATTGGTTTTCAGAATCAACCGCCTTATCTTGAGCGACGCTCATTGAACGGAACCGGCTGGCGTATTGAGCTAGTTTTGAATCCAAAATTACTTGGCTTAGGGTAATACCGATCATGGTCCGCTCCAAGTGGGCAACTACCGCATAGGTACTCGGTTCAAAAATGTAATTAAACTCACTAATGACGTTATCAATATCTTTAGGCTCGTTCCGGCCACCAGCTTGCTGCACGGCTGTTTGAAGTTCTATTTTTTTAACATCCTGGACCATCAGCGAGACATAAGCCTGGTAATAGACCGTGGTAGTCCGGTAACCCCGGATATATTTAATCAGCGGAGCGACATTGATATTCTGGTCTTTAGCCGGCAATTTAAAGTACTTCTTAAATTGGACACCGGCCTGAATCAGCTGGATAGCTCCGTGGTGACCAATAACAATGATGTCTTGCTTATCCGGATTATATTCTTTAATCAGCCATTCGATCAGCTTCTGGTCAATATCACCACTAAAGCCACCTTCAGCGGTAATGGCAATCAGTAGCTCTTTGTCGACCACTTGTTCTTGGGCTTCGCGACCGAACCGGAACAGGTTGCTCACTTTAATCTGGGTATAAATCCGCCAGAGTTCGTCAAAAAATCGCCGCGACTGCTGCACCTGGTTTTTAATTTGAGCGATGTGAATGCTGGCTAGGCTTTCAAAGATGCTGGTTAAAGTGACGATAGTAGACATATCATCTCTTTCTTGAGCCAATTCTCGAAGCTGTATCATGTCTTCGCCCTCTGCGTACTGCTGGCCAACAGCTCGTCACGTAACTGTTCGAAATCCTGATCATTAGTTAGTTTACTAGCTATGCTTTCGGCTTTGGATTTCATGGCCTTAATATCCAGCAACTGGCCTTCCTTAAGATTCAAAACAATATCCAGCATCAGGACTTGAGCATTTATGGAGTAAGTTTCGTCAGGTGTTTGGTTAAATAGCTCGTATAGGCGCTTTCCACGATTCAGATCGGTTTTAGCTTCCAGGCCAAGCTCGGTACCGAAGTGTGAAAATTCTTGAGCTTGAACAAAAGCATTTAAGGCCATCATGGTTTGGGAAGCCAGCTGTTTCTGGCGGTCACTTAAACCCATCCCGCCGACACGGGTCACGCTTAAGCCGGTGCTGATTGCCGGCCGCATGGTATCACGGAACACTTTCATATCTAATATCCATTGGCCGTCAGTAATAGACATAACGTTGGTTGGTAGATAAGCGGTAATATCGCCGCCCGAGGCCAGAACAAGCGGTAGTGCGGTTAATGTTTTATGGTTACTGTTTAACTTACCGGCTCTTTCTAGCAAGCTGGAGTGGGCATAGAACATATCTCCCGGGTAAGAATCACGACCGGGGTTAGCACCAGATAGCAGAGAGATTTCCCGGTGAGTTTGGGCATGACTGGTTAAATCATCGTAAATTACCATCACATCACGGTCACATTTTTGCCACAAGTATTCAGCCATGGAACAGGCGACGTAAGGTGCTAAATAACTCAGTACCAGCGAATCAAACATGGTTGATACCACCACGATGGCATTTTTCATGGCATCGTTTTCGGTTAATTTAGTCAGCAGGATATCAACATCGCTGCGGCGTTTAGCAATTAATACATAAACCGCAATGACATCAGTATTTTTCTGGTTAAGAGCTAGCTGAAGAGCTAGCGTGCTCTTTCCGGATTTAGAGTCGCCGAGAATAGCTAAACGCTGGCCGCGGACCAGCGGGAATAGTTCATCAAGGACCATCAAACCGGTTGGTAGTTGCCGATCCAAACCCTCATGCTCGTAAAGCATCGGCGCGGCATTAAATACCGGCCAAGTACCATCAGCGGCTACTGGTCCCTGATTATCCATCGGGGCACCGCTCACTGAAACGACGCGACCAATAAAATCCTTACCAACTTTACAGACCAGGGAGTGATGCTGGAGGACGGCCATCATCCCCACCGTAATACTGCTAGTACCCATATGCAGCACAATTACTTGATCGTCCAGAATTTGGCTGACAAAACCCTTACTACCGTCTTCAAACATTACCAGCGAGTGGATGGTGATCGGTTGTAAACCCCGGACCCTGACCATAAATTGATCAACACCAATAACTTCACCGACCGGATAGCCACTACTGACTAAACGCTGAAAGTGTGTGCTTTTGGTGGTGGTATTGTCTTCCATATAGTTGTTTTAGTTCAGGCAACCACATCAGATTGCTTTAAGTCTTTAATTAATTCGGCACTGTACTGAGTTAAACGTTGATGCAAACTCAAATCGAAGTATTTGTTGGTAGTGCGGACTACACAACCAGCGGCAATTGCCGGCTGTAACCCGACTTGGACTAGCATGCTGGTATGAATATTCTGTCTCAACCATTGGACTATTTTGTGTAAAAAGGCTGACGACGGATCAGTGGCAAAACTAATATGGATAACCGGTGCATGCTCAGCCACGTCTGTTAAAAAAGCGATGATTCGTTGTCTAGTGGTGGCATCTAGCAAATTCAATCGATTGCTTTCGATCAGTTCGTCCAGCAAACGGCTAGTCTTTGGTAATTTAGCGGTTGTTTGACCGGGAGTACGGAGGGCTTCCTGGCGGAAATATTCATCCAGGGCCATCAACTCACGCCTTAAGCGGGTGACATCCAACGGTGTCATTATCAAGGCTGGTACCTGTAATCCGGCCAGTTTATCAGGCGCCACGTTCAATATCCTCCAAGATTGCCTGCTTATTGGCCTCTAGTTCGCTCAAAATATATTCCAGCTGGTCATTTAAATCAATTTGGTCGCCAATGGCGGCAATGACGTAGTGATTAATTATTTCCGCCATATTTTGCTCAAAGCGCTGAATCAAATGGCTTTTTTCGGCGGCAATTTCTTTTTGTAGTTGCTCAGACATAACGGCACGCTGTTCTTCGATGGCCTGGTTGGTTTTCTGAATGGAATCAATCGCCAGCTGCTTAGCGTCCATGATTGATTGTTCGTACTTATCAAATTCCTCTTTTAACTTACGGGTTATTTCACTTTTCATGTACTCGTTTAATTCCGAGGTGGTTAGACGTAAATCCTGCTGCAGGAACATGGCATTTTCGCCGATAATTTTCTCAAAATGCAACCGGCCGCGGTTTCTCAGTTCTTCGCGGAATTCAGTACTGAAGATATGTTCAACCTCATCTTCAGCAGATTTAGCGTAATTCGATGTTTCTTTTGGATTACGATCACCGGTTGGCTGACCACCTAGCCTGACGGCTACCCAGACAAAACTCAGCGCCGCTGCGCCCAGCATGCCCAGGATTCCTGCTAGCCACCATATTGTCATATTTGTTTACCCACCGTGCTTACGCTTATAGTCTTAGTAGTAAATATACCGCAAATAACCCTATAATAAAAATGATAACACCTACCAGAATGACTTGCGTCAATCCCCGGACGATGTAACGTTTAGCCAATGGATTACGGCCGATGGAGACTAGGCTGTTGCGGACACCGCTGTAAAACAAACTGCCGCTAATGACCATACTCAGCAATAAGATTACCAAGCTGACATAGACTCGGGCGGCACTGACCGGCTTATCGGCGATTGTACTGGATGCTACTTGGAGAAAACCGGGTAGTTCACCGATCCCGTGGCCTTGTTGCGGGTTACTGCCGATACCTACTTCAACCGGGATAATACCGATGGTCACTGTAGTTGTGCCACCGCCAATTTTCTTAATAGTCGCTGAGCTGATGATATTGCTATTACCACTAAAAGCAGCGGTCGCTTTGCCAAGGACAGTCGCTTCGGTATCTTCGGCTTTCATGCCAATGCCGGCCAGTGACGAAACTGAAATATAATCACCGGTGCTGATGGAACCGTTTTCATTACTAACAATAACGTCGTAATGCCCTGAGGTCGCCACATAAACTTGGTTAGAGTTAGTCGAACCGTTACTCAGAGAAATGGCCGCATTGTTAGGCGCCACTACTACTCCCTGCATGGTGGTGACATCATTCATAGCCAGCGCTTGAACTTGATTGGCATTACCCTTGACTAGGCCGACAATCATCCCTGTTTGCAGTGGCCCATTGGTGGCATAGCTTTGGACAACTGCTTGGTTCGAGGTAGCACTAGCCGCTAAGGTCGGCAGAGGCAACGCCAGCACCGCCGCTAAGCTAATCCAGAAGAATATCAATGACCGCCGAAGCTTAAGCATCTTGTCATCAGTATAGCCGTCAGTTGTATACTAGGCAATAAGTCGTGCTAGGGTGTCTACGGTATAACGGATAGCTTGCTCAGTCGTACCTCGGCCTAGTGTAAAACGCAGTGAAGATCTGGCATCAGCATCCGACAAACCCATAGCTTTAAGAATATGGGAGGGTATCTCCTGACTAGCGCTGCAAGCTGACCCGGCTGCAGCCATGATACCAGCCTCATCTAAGCCAATTAACAAGCGTTCGTTGTCCTGTCCGGGAATGGTGATATGGACATTGTTAGGTAAACGTTTAATCGGTGAGCCGTTGATTCGGCCGTTTGGAATTACTTCCGAAAGCAGCTTAAAAAATAGCTGCTGGAGTTGTCGAAGTCGTGCTGCTTCCGCAGTTTTGGTGGTTTGAGCTATTTCCAGGGCGGCACTAAACCCAACGATGTTGGGAACATTTTCGGTGCCGCTCCGGATATTCCGCTCCTGTCCCCCGCCTTGCAGCAGCGGTTCAAGCTCAATCCCTTGGCGCAACCAGAGTAGACCGCTTTGTTTTGGTCCGTAGATTTTGCCGCCGTTGAGGGTCATCAGGTCAAGACCTAAACGGGAAACGTGCAGATCCAAATAATTCGCTGCCTGGGTAGCGTCACTATGGAAATAAAGCGGCAAACTGTTGCCGGCTCGTTTACGGTCGGCTAATATTTGGCGAATAATAGCGGCTAGTTCCTGGATAGGCTGAATCGTGCCGACTTCGTTATTGGCATACATAACACTAATTAAAACCGTTTCTGAATCGATTAATTTTTGGAAAGCTATAAGATCAATAATGCCGTTTTGACTAACCGCTGCTTCTACGCAGTTATAAGAATGCGCCGGAGCCAGTACCGACTCATGCTCAATACTGCTGACAATTACTTTTTTACCTGGATAGCGCCGCATTAAACCGTGAATTGCTAAGTTATTAGATTCCGTCCCGCCGGCCGTAAAAATAATTTCCATCGGGCGTACTCCCAGGATCACAGCTGTTTGGGACCGGGCGGTATCGATGGCTTTCCGAGTCAGTCTGGCCATTTCATAAGTGGCTGATGGGTTATAAAATTTATTATTAAAATAAGGCCGCATTGCTGCCAATACCTTTAAGTCTAAAGGTGTGGCTGCGGCATAATCTAAATAAATGGTCTGCATCAGATTTAGTATACGACGTCTCGACCAGTGATAATTAATTAGGCAATTTGTTGAGCAAGATGGTTCAATTCGGAACAGATTCGGTGTTTATAGAGTTTGACAGCTCTATAGAGATTGTGAGCTTCTTGCCGACTCAAAGCTTGATAGGAATGTGCGCCTTGGGACTTAACTACACCGCTGGGGCGGACATCATATCGAGTTGTAACAGCTTGATGTTGACCTTGTTCGTCAGTCCATTCCTCATGCCATACCCAGGTATGTTCATCCAAACAGAAAAATTCCCGACGAACCCTCTTGGGGATTGGTCCGAACAATTCACCGCCCAGACGGGCTTCATAATGCAATAAGGCGCGGTGCATATCCAGCTGTCGTTGCTGTTGCTTTTGGGCTTTAGCTTGACCGAATAAATTAAGCGGCATTGCTCAGTCCTCCTGGATATTCAGTCTCTGGATAACTGTCAGCAACATCGTGACGTATCTTATCAATATCCAGATCAGCGGTCGGCATGGTTGTAATAATGGCCCCGGTTGATGCTTTGGGTGGAAAGTTCAAGGTTTGATACGGTTCGGTTGATTGTCCGGATTGCGGCGAAAATTGTTCGCTTCTATCCGGTTGGCGAGAAGGACTAATTTCAGCTGGCTGGGGTTGAGTTGTTGCTTCGGCAATCTCTTCATTAAACGGGAACATTTGTTCGTTAATCACTTTTGCAGTGCGATCGGCAACATCCGTTACCAATAAAATCCGCCGGCTTAAAATAGCTCTTTGGGTGTCTGTATCAAGAGCACTAAGATTTTCAAGTGGTGATAAATGATTATATTGTGTCATTGTCATTCCGTTTCAAATTCTAAACAACTGTCGTGCATTACTGGTAGTAACCGTAGCTAGTGTCTTAACTGATTCCCTACGAAGCCCCGCCAGAAATTCAGCAATTGTCTGAATGTGATATGGTTCACATATTTTACCACGGAATGGTTTAGGAGTCAAGAATGGGGCATCGGTTTCTAAAAGCAAATGGTTTAGCGGAATTGCCCGGTAAGCTTCCAGTTGTAACTTATTATCGGTAAAGGTGGCAATGCCATTAACTCCAATAAACAAGTTATGCTTTAAGGCCCGCTCTAGCTCAACCGGAGAATCAGTAAAACTATGCAGGACACCGCGGATCGGATGATCGGTACTTTGGTAATTTTCAAATATCGGCCAGAAGTCATCAAAAGCTTCACGAACATGAAAAATTAGCGGTAAATCCTGTTTAATAGCTAATTCAATCTGAAAACGCAACATCGCTTGCTGATCTTTTTTAGGAGAATTTAAATAGTAATAATCAAGTCCGCATTCTCCGATAGCTACCACCTTTGGTTGACCGGCTAAGACTGCTAACTGATGTTGGGCCCCAGTATTACCAACATAATGCCTAGCTTCATGCGGATGAAAGCCAACCGCCGCCCAACACTGCGGACGAGACTGGACAAAGTCGACGGCTATTTGGCTATCGAACAGATCACAACCAATACAAATTAACCGCCTGACCGAGGCGGCTTGTGCCCGTTTAATAACTTCGTTGGGATCTTTAAATCCGGCTTTTGCCCAGAGTTCAACTATTGCCGGATCGCCATCCGAAGCTCCAATCAATTGAATATGACAATGACTATCGCATAACTCCACGTCATTCTCTCCTATTTATGAGCGGCGGCGGTTTCTTGTTTGGGGAATAGTGTGCCGGGCAACGGACGGATAATACCTTCGGTAAAAACATTGCGAATTTTAGCGGTTGTATCTGGTAGAAATGGTTCCAGCAAATCTGCAATTTCCAGTAAACAACTGACCTGATAAGCCAGTACTTCCCTGAGGTGGTTACTGTCAGCAGTTTTGGCAATTTCCCAGGGTTTTTCTTCATCAATGTATTGGTTCAGGCCGCGGACTTGGTCCCATACTTCATCGAGTGCTCGGTCGAATTTACAGTTACCCAGAGCCGTTTTATAAGGGACGGTGTCGTGCTCGGCCGGCGGGATATCGCCGATTAGACCATCTTGATATCTTTGGATCATCGCCACCGTTCGTTGGACGGCGTTGCCCAATTCATTGGCTAATTCGTTGTTATAAGCGGCTTCAAAGGTTTCCCAGGTAAAATCTCCGTCTTCATAAGATGGTATATGCCGCAGAAAAAAGTAACGGAAGGGATCGCAGCCAAATTTATCAATCACGTCATCGGGTGAGATTTTATTACCGGTGGATTTACTCATTTTTTTAGAGTCAATATTAATGAAACCGTGGACATATAGCATTTTGGGTAACGGTAACTTGAGCGCCAATAGCATCGCCGGCCAGATAGCGGCATGGAAACGAATGATGTCTTTGCCGATAACCTGGACGTTTGCCGGCCAATAATCCTTAAAATCCTGATGCTCGGGGTAACCCAGAACCGTTATGTAGTTCATCAGGGCCTCCAGCCAGACATAGATGATTTGGGAGCTATCGCTAGGCACCGGAATACCCCAGGCGATTTTTTCTTTAGGCCGAGAAACACTGATATCCTCCAAACCTTCCCTAAGTAGGGCTAAAATCTCATTGCGCCGGGTTTCCGGTACAATCATGAAACTACCCGACTCAATAGCTTTTCGTATCTGTTCAGTATATTTACTTAGTTTAAAAAAGTAGTTATCTTCTTCAATTTTTTCGTATGGTCGATGATGATCCGGGCAAATACCCTTATTGGCATTAACTTCCGTATCGGTATAGAAGGTCTCGCAACCGGTACAGTACCAGCCAATGTATTTACCCTTATAAAAATCCCCGGCAAGGGCTTTCCAGATAAGCTGAGCACGTTGTTCGTGGGGTTTATCGGTAGTCCGGATAAAACGATCGTTACTAATATTCAGTTTCTGCAACAAATCACGGAACTTTTGGCTCATTTGATCGGCTAATTCCTTAGGGGTGACTTTTAGTTCGGCCGCTTTTTCAATAATCTTGCTCCCATGTTCATCGGTACCGGTACTATAAATCGTCGACTTACCCTGAGCCCGGGCATAGCGGGCCAGCACGTCAGCCATTACGAACTCCATAGCATGCCCCAAATGGGGCTCTCCGTTAACATAAGGTATGGCAGTGGTTACGTAATACTTACTCATTGTTCAAATTTTCCATTTTACCGAAGAAGCGATTCCACTGTTAATTTACTAGCAGCAGATATCCTTCCCCTATTGTAACAAACCACCTAGAGAAGCTATTGTTGCAAAGTTGGTAACAGTTCTTCCCGACCGAGCGCTTCCACCAATCTGACTAAAAAGCTGCTTTGGCCACTGGATAACTTAGTGACTGCTTCCGGCAGTGAAAACCAACCAGCTCGATCGACTTCGGGAAAGCTTTGCTGCTTACCGGAGTGTGGCGGCCACTCCATGGAAAACTGATTACTTTTAACTTTAGCAGCATCAATATCCCCGCGGATCGCCCAGACGCTGATAATTTTTCCATCTTGGCGTTTAATTTGGCCAAGATCCAGATAATTTCCTTCCGGCAGCGGTTGGCCGGTTTCTTCTTGAAATTCACGTTTGGCAGCTGCCAGCGGAACTTCATCGGCATGATGCTCGCCTTTAGGTATCGACCAGACTCCCTGGTCTTTTTTCGCCCAAAATGGTCCGCCCGGATGAACCAACAGCACCAATAGCTGTCCATCTGCAGCGATTTTGTAAATCAGTATTCCAGCACTTGATTGCTTCATATCTAGTGGTGGGCAATACAGGACTCGAACCTGTGACCTCAGCGATGTGAACGCTGCGCTCTAGCCAACTGAGCTAATTGCCCCTTGGTAGTCGCGGTCATTATATCATTGAAGCCGTTTTTTTATCGATGTAGTCCTGGCAGAGGCGCTCAAAGATGCTATTGGTCCAACCGAACCCGGTCTGTGTCGGATAAACTCCTTTGACCGGCGGTTTTTCCGGATTAACAACGTTATATTTTTCCAAAAAGACACCGTTTTTGTTAAACCATCGTAGGTTATTCCTCAGCCACTTGGTGGCGATCCTCTGGGCATCATAGTGATAACCATAGCGTTCCAGTGCCCTGATGACAATCAGCTGCAAAGGAGCCCAACCATTGGGATAGGCCCATTGTACCGGCATACTACCCCGCATATGTTGACTAATCGGTAAAGCATCGGTAGTTGCCAGGCCGCCCCCGTATTCGAAGTGGCGTAAAGCCCCAACTAATGTCGCCGCTTGTTTCAGATCCACCATCCCGGCCCACATCGGGTAGTAGGCCGCCAGACTGCTGACGCTGCTGCGCTTGCCTTTGACAAAATCATAATCATAAAACAAACCTCGGATATGGTCCCACATCAATTCGTTCATCGTTTTTTGACGGGCTGTAGCTAAACTGTCCCACTGCCGAGCTTTTTTATCATCCCCGAATAGCCGCGCGGCTTTGGCAAAATCAGTTTCGTATTTATAAAGTAGGGCATTCAGGTCAACCGGTAGATAATCAAGTGCTCTACGGTGAAAACGCGGGGTCATGTCCCAGCCACTTTCGGCCTCAGCTAAATCGTGCAGCTTATTAATGTCAAAATAGCGGCTTAAACCACGGGACATTTGTCGATAATTAGGACTTTTAGTGCCCATCCAAACAACTTTGTATTCCGTTTCTGCCAGTTCAATAGCCTTCTTCAACCAAGCTTTGTTCAAGTGGTAGGTTTCATAAACTTCAAAAATAAAGGTGGTCAGGAACGGCGGCTGTGACCGTCCCATTAAATAAGTCCGTGAAGCATTGGGAATGACTTTGTAGCGTTTAAATAAACTCATCAGGTCTTCTAGAATACCGCAGACCAGTTCTTGATGTTCGGTATCGTATAAGCCCTGCACCATAAAATAACTATCCCAATAATATAATTCGTTGAAGTCAAAGCTCGCCGTTTCGTCGTAACTCGGTACCAAGTAGGGTTTAGGCAATCCCAATAAACTCTCGTCATTGTTCGGGTGAAAACGCCATAAATGCGGCCAGTAATGCTTAATGTAATCACGAGCAGCTTTAACATCGGTTGCGCCTAGTTCTCTGGACCATGTCTGCCAGAACCTTCGGTGAACGATATCGGTAGCCCTAGATAGACTGACTATTTTATCGGTATAAAACATATTTTAGTATTTGTTATGACTGTTGGTTGTTTTTCCCTTAGTAATTCCATTTAAGCACTAGCTTGTCAAAATATAAAGCCGGTACTCCGGTTATCGGTTAAATAACCGGCGTAATTCGGTTTTGGTTTGTTCTAGAATTGACCTCTGAGTAGCCGGCAAGTTTTTACCAGCTCTATTAATATAAAAATTTAGCATTGAGACAGCTGATTGATAAGGGGTGCCCTTACGTCGTTCACTTCCTTCAGCAGATCGCTTCAATGATTGGGCAATCCGATATGGATCGTGCCAGGTAAAGACACCCTTTTCTAGATCAAGAGCATTACTATTATTAGTTACTTCTCCTGACCAATATCTGGACTGAGTCACACTACCTCTTTTTGTGACGAGCAGCTTGAGCTTTTTTGATATTACGGCGAGCTGCTTCACGTTGTCTGGCTGTTGCCATAGCTTATTATCCCTTCATATGCTTATTATCGACAACCGGCAAGTCATAATCGATGGTCTGGCCGGCAGTTACTAGCTCTAGTTGGGTTTGAAGTCCGGTATTTGGTTCCGGTGGTTGATGGTATTGGCTAAACGGAATATTAACTCCGTTTAGTGTCTATTTAATGTAGCTCAGAGACCCTTGAACTGCAGTAAAATTACTTACCTTAGCATTTACAATATAAAGTTTGTAACCGAAGTTAGCCGGTTGAAATAAAAAAATAACCCCTAAATGGAGAGGTTATTTAAATTCCTGGTGGAGCTGGCGGAGCACTGCCCTCCGCGTCCGCTGGTTTATCTTGGTCAGTCTTCTACAGGCTTAGTCTGCTTAGTGGTTCTCGGAAATTCGCCTCAAAACAAACCAAAAAGCGCATTTCCATAGTCCAAAGTCTTAGCAAACATCCTGGACTAGAATGTTTGGGCAATCAGATAATCTGACGCGCTGTAATGCTATCTGACGTCGTATCCAGCGCGGCTGAAGCAACTTAGGCGACAGCTGGTGCGAAGTTAGACACACTGAAAGCAGCTTTTACACTGTTCCAAGTATCAGCTACGCGATTGAGTAAGTTTGCACTTATTCGTTTTTGCCTATAACGCTGACAAGCGACCTGCGATTCTAACCGATAAAGACCAACGTCGAGCTTAAATTCAGCCCCGTAAGTGTCCACTAATGTGAACTACATTATTATACCATTTTTTAGCTAAAATGTTAGTGGTTTTTTAGATCAATCTTACTCGTTGTTCAATATCGGCCAGTGTCTGTAGCAGTTCAGTTTGCTGTCGGTTGGATAATCCGGCGACAAGCTGCGTCTGAAAGGCCTCTAGTACTTCTAGAGCAGAGGCTATGATTCGTAAACCGTTTGGTGTCAAAGTAGTCAGATGTTGGCGGTGATCTTTTGGATTAAGCCGGGTAACCAGCAGTTGGCGGCGGTGCAGTAGTTTCACCTGACGACTGACGCTGGCTTCGGTTTGATTTAACGCCGTGGCGATATGCCGTTGCAGTAACCGCTGATTATCTTGGACGATACTCAGAATTTTAAACTGAGACAAGCCGATGCCCAGCTGTTCTTGAAGGACCCGATCCGCGGATTTGGATAGTTGGACAGCTAGGTTCTGGATACTAAAACTAATCAAATTAGCCGGTTGCATAACTATTATTAAGTATAAAACTTATGCTTAACAGATCAAGTGTCGGGTAGGATGTTACTATGGATTGTTTGATAGACACGGTACCAATCGTCTAGCGACAAGTTTTGGGCCCGGTCATTGGGATTAACACCGGCAGTATGAAGAAATTCGGCTACTGCTGCTTTGGGTAATTTCAGACCATTACTTAAGCTATTTAATAATTTTTTACGCCTGCCAGAAAAACCAGCTTTAATAATCCTAAAATAAGTTTTCGGATTGATATCTGGAAACAACTTGATACTCCGGTGCTTTAATATCAGGATTTGCGAATCAACTTTTGGTGGAGGTGTGAATAGCTTGGAGGTGATCACCCGGCCAGCACTTACTTCCCAGTAAAATTGCGCACTAATACCTAGTAAAGACAGCTTTCCGGGTTTTGCGATCACCCGTTGGGCTACTTCTTTTTGGACTAGTAGAACTGCCAATTGCGGCGGATTAGCTGATTCCGACAAAACCCGAATCAGATTACTGGTTAGATAATATGGTATATTGGCGACTATCTTATAGACTGTTGGCAAGGTTGTTAAGTCAAAGCTCAAGATGTCCTGATGAATGACTTTAAGGTTAGCCACCGGAACCCGTTGAGCCAGTTCATTGGCAAGCTGCAGGTCAAGTTCAACAGCTATAACTTCCCTAACCTGTTTAGTCAGCTGTTGAGTTAAGCTACCGTTACCGGGGCCAATTTCTAGTACTGTGTCACTTGACGTCAGATTGGCAGCATCACAAATTGCCTGCAAGCTATTTGGGTCAGACAACCAGTGTTGACCTAAAGATTTTTTAGTATGTAAGTGTTCATTCATAACTACCACCAATGATAACCCGCCCAGTGATCATAGGCTGATTCCCAACTACCATAGTGACTGACAGCATAAGCATTGGCCCATTCCAATTGAGTAATCGGGTCAGTCTCCCAGTCGCTACCAAACGCGGCCATGTTATTGGGGGGGGTGGATTGCCCTAAGCCATAGCCGATATCGCTATCGACTGGATAAAGTGGCTCAAAAGTCGGCGGACAGTAGCCAACTTCTCCCTGCCACTTAGTTGGACACCAACCAGATTCGTTGGAAATTATATAGTCGGCATATTGATAGTCATTAGGTGAGATACCGGCTAGGGCCATATCGCCTTTAATACCGGATAGGTTAGTACCTTGGTCGACAATTTGGGTTACCGGATGGACGGTTACCACGGTTTGTATAAGGGTCTGGCTGACTACCTGTCCATTTTCCACATTAACCTGATAGGTTAACACTTGTTGCCCGGGACTTCCGGTTTGGAGAATGGCATAGGTGCCGTAAGACAAACTGGAATCATCTATATATTGGTATGGCATAGCGATAGTCTGAGTAACACTTTGGGTATGAATACCGTTTCGGATCACCGAGATGGTTTCATTAGCAGTGACCGGAGTACTGACAGCTGGTATTACTGTATCGTTGCTAGCCAGAGCAATTTTGCTTTCAGTCAAAAAATCTCCCACAGTTGAAGCGAGAGTGCGAGTGGCCGAGGCAAAACCGTTCATATTCAAGGTTACTGGAATGGACTGGTCAATAATAATGACGTTACCAATCGTCCCTTCTTCTAGGAAGTTACTGACTGGTTCGTTAGTTAAGCGATCTTCCGGGTAGACGGTAACTCCGGCTTGCTCAGCGACACTACGCGGAGTAGTAGCAGCACTATAGGCAAAGGTTGTTTGACCGGCATCGATAATTTTAACTGGAACAGCCCGAAATATATTAATACGAAAATCATCCTGGTGAATCGGCGTGGTCGGCGCCGGTTCGACTACATCTCCGGGATTAATCGGGATTTTAAGCTTTGTCAGTAAAGCTCCGACAGTCGGTTCGTGCGACGGTACAATTTGGCTTTGGTGATCATAAGAAATAATAACAATATCGGTGGGTGGGGGTGTCAGCGAAGCCCCACGGCTCAAGGCAAACCACAACGAACCAGCAGTCAGCAACAGCAGGCAGATAAAGGCACCAATTGGCACCGCCAAGGGATGGTGGCTCCACAACCGTAGGCGTCGGCTATGCCGGCGGCGGCTGACTGCCAACTTGTGGTGGAAACGATATATTTTGTGATGCATAAACCTAAGCTTATAACGGCGAATTCAACAATATAAACAAACTCCTCAAACACCCATTAAGCTCCTATTCATTTTAGCAAACTCGCGTTTTTCTAACCGTGACATATCTGGTTTAGAGCTTTTCAATAGGGGCAAATCCTAGATTCAGCACTTTTGTGCCTTTGCCGTTGAAATGGACAGTGATCATGTCACCGTTAACTGCTACTACCGTTCCGACTCCGAAAATTTGGTGTCGTATACCATCGCCTTCATTGATTTCCGGTATATACCGCGGTTCCTGCGGATTTGGTATATATTGCTGGTCAGGACTCTTGGCATTAAACCGTCCCAGCCAATCGAAATCCGAATTACTTTTGGTAAACTGAAAACCGCTTTTTATATCTCCTAAGAACCGCGACGGCAAGTTATGCTGAACACCACCATACAGCAAACGACTAGTGGCATAGACCATATACAGTTCCTGCTTGGCTCGGGTCATGCCGACATAGCAGAGCCGGCGTTCTTCTTCCATCTCCGACTGCTCATAAAACGCCCGGGAGTGCGGGAAAAGCGATTCTTCCATTCCCACCATAAAGACTACCGGGAATTCCAAACCTTTGGCAGAATGGAGGGTCATCAGCATCACCGCATCACTACCAAAATCCGCCGTATCGACATCACTGATTAAGGTTACTTCTTCTAAAAAGCCTTCTAAACCGACTTCTTGATATTCCTGGGCCACGCTCAGCAGTTCTCGGACGTTTTCCTGGCGGGCCTCACCGATTGGTGTTCCATCATCCAGATAATGTAGATAATCGGTCCGGCGCAGCAGCAAATCAATCAAACCATTTATAGAAGTAGTGGCCACTACTGACCTGAGAGCTGCCAGAGTAGACCCTAAATCGTCCAGACCAGCTAATGCTTTAGCGGTTAACAGATCACAGGCAGTAATTTCGGACAGAGCTTGAGCCAGGGTATAGCCATTTTGCTGCTGCCAAGTATAAAAGTGTTCCAATGACTTGGCGCCAATGCCCCGCGTCGGAATATTAACCACCCGCTCAAAACTAATCCGGTCTTCAGGTTGAACAATTAAGCGCAAATAGGATATAACATCTTTAATCTCTTTGCGGTCATAAAAACGGACACCGCCAACAATCCGGTATGGAATGCCATAACGGATAAATACATCTTCTATTGATCGGCTCTGGGCATTAGTCCGGTAAAGTACGGCATAGTCCCGATAATGTCTGAGGCCGCTATCTACACCGAAACGGACCCGGCTAATAATTAGTTCGGCTTCTGCCCGTTCATTATTTACCTGAACCATTTGTACCGGGAAGCCGTCACCGGCGTCGGTCCAGAGTTTTTTATCTGAACGCAGGGTATTTTTAGTAATTACGGCGTGGGCAGCATCTAAAATAAATTTAGTACTACGATAGTTTTGTTCCAGTTTAATGACTGTACAGTTTTTGTAATCTTTTTCGAAATTTAAAATATTGCGGTAATCTGCATTCCTCCACCCGTAAATACTTTGCCAGTCATCACCTACTACGGCACAATTATTATTTTTTGTCAATAATCTTACTAGTTTGTACTGAGCCATGTTGGTATCTTGGTATTCGTCAATCATAATGTAGCTAAACTGCGTCGCCCACTTTTCACGAACATCCTGGTGGGTTTCCAGTAAAGTTACTGTGCGGTTAATCAGGTCATCAAAATCAAGCGCCGAAGCTTCTTTCAGAACTTTTTCATATAACGGAAAAACCCGGGCCGCTATTTCTTGAGCCGGGCCGTTAGTCATTGAGGCATAGTCCGCTGGGCCGAGCATCTCATTTTTAGCACCGCTTATCAGGCTAGCAATCAACGGCGCCGGAAAACTTTTTTCGTCAACACTTAACTGCTTAAGTACCTGCTTGACGGCGGCGCGGCAATCCATTTCATCAAATATTACAAAATTTCGCGGTATCCCCAGATATTCACCATCCTGGCGAAGTAGACGAACACAAATACCATGAAATGTCCCCATATAAGGCATAAAGCCACGGTTTTCAGCCCGATCACCTAGTAGCCGCGCCACCCGCTCGCGCATTTCATGGGCTGCTTTGTTAGTAAAAGTCACCGCCAGAATGTTATAGGGTGTAGCTTTGTTAGTGGCAATTAGATAAGCAATCCGATGGGTTAAGGTTTTCGTTTTGCCACTACCAGCACCGGCCAGAATTAAAAGAGGTCCTTCGGTGGTGGTTACTGCCCGTCGCTGCTCTGGGTTCAAGCCCTCAAGGAGTTTATCTAACACCTCAATATTGTAACAATATTTATTCCTAGATAGCCGCTAATTTAGAATTATATCTGTGTTAAGAATTGAAGAAATGGGTTAGCGAATGAATCGGACCTAATTTTAAGATACCGGCATCTAAAACGATATCCAGCCAAATCAAGGCTAATAAGACTGCTAACACCAAAAGTAAGATAGCCCGCCGGATATCCTTACGGTGCTCAATAGTATTAATTGGTAGATAGTATTTCTTACTTTCAATAGTCTTTTCTTGTTCCGCTAGTTTAGCTGCTTTTTCTTCTGCCGCTTTTTTGGCAGTTTCGTCGGTTACTGTTTTAGGTGTTGGCTGATCGTTTTTAGATACATCGGTCGAGCTTTCGCTATTCGTAGCAGCTGCTTCATCCTGGTGCTCAACTTCGGGTGGTGAAGTTTCCGGTTCCTCTTGTTCAACGGGTTCTGTTGTGGTTTTAGTCGATTCCGGCATCGGCTCTTGATTAGCAGCCTTAGTGGCCGTATCTGTTTTCGGATTTTCTTCTTGGATCATACTTTCATTATCAGCCGGCTCAGAAACCTGAGCTGGCTTGTCACTATCAGTCGCTGGTGTTTTGGTGGTTTTGGCTACATCTTTAGGTAAACTGGGAGCTGATGGCGGGGTAATGGCATTTCCTTCTTGATAGGATGATAATTCCCCTTCCGGTCTTTTAACATTACCGGCAGGTGTGTTATCAATATCGCCCTCCGCTGGTTCACTGCCGACGACCATCGGATCTCGTTGCAACAAGGGCCGATTAGAAACGATTATCGGTTTTCCGGAGGCCGATGGTTCACTCTTGCCGGGTTCGGTAACGTCGATAACCTTACGCGGTTTTGGGTCGTCTTTACTATCAGCCATTTTCTTTCCTTTGTTCTTGGAGCATTCGATAGGCTGAGTCAACCATTGCCGAGAATTTCAGATAGTTGAGGCTAGCTCCGCCGATCAAAGCTCCATCGCAATCAGCGATTTCCAGATAGCCGCGGATAATTTGTTCATCGACACTACCACCATAGAGTATCCGAACGGTTTGGGCCGCCTTTTCACCATAAAGTTCCTTAATCTCCGAACGCATCCGTATCATTACTGCTTCCACTTCATCTGGCTTGGCCAATATACCAGTAAAAGTACTGATTGCCCAGACCGGTTCGTAAGCAATAATCATATTTTCAACATCATCGGCCGTTAAGTTACTGAGGGCCGTGGTCAGCTGGTCATGAATGACCTGTTTGGTTTCGCCGGATTTACGTTCCTCATATGTTTCGCCGATACAGAGCAGTGGCGTAACCCGGTTGCGGATAGCGGCAGCGACTTTATCGCGAACTACTTCAAGGGTTTCATGAAAATAGATACGCCGTTCGGAATGCCCGATGATCACATAATGAGCTAGATCGCGTAGCATGGTAAAGCTAACTTCACCGGTATAGGCACCTTCATCTTTATAATAGGCATTTTGAGCGGCCAGCCGAAACTTGCGACGGTCAATTTCCAGACTTAAAGGTTGCAAGCTTAATAGGCTGGGAGCTAACACTATTTCAATGTCTCGGTGCGCTTGAATACGTTCATTTAAGCGGTGAACCAGCAAACTGGCCTCATTGGTATTGAGGTTCATTTTCCAATTGGCCACGATCATCAACTTGCGCATCAGACTTTATCCCAGAGAAAGTGACAGTTTTAACATAGTTCTTATGGTTTATTGTACACTAGTCTTTATTCTGTAGAGCTTCGACGCCGGGAAGCTGACGGCCAGCCATTAACTCCAGGGCCGCTCCACCTCCGGTGGATACATGATTAAAAGCGGCTAGCAGCCCACGCTGGGCGATGTAAGCGGCAGTATCACCGCCACCCACCAGACTAAAGGGTCGATGTCCAAATTGTCCCAAAATGGCTTCGATAACCAGTTGTGTGCCATGAGCATACGGCCCGATCGGACCCTGCAACCCAGTAGCCTCGGCTACCCCGAGCGTACCGTTCCAGACCACGGTGTTAGCCAGCTGCATTGATCCGGCAATAAACGAGCCGGAAAACGGTCCGATATCCAGTATCATTTCATCTTCTTTAATCTGGCTGGCTTCGTTGGCCGGACGCTTAGGATAATTCTCGATGTCGGCAATGACGTGGGCGCTCCAGTCCACAATCCGCGTCGGACTGGTTTTGTCGATCTTACTGGCGACTACTCCATCCTGCGGTAAATAAAAAACAAACTGCTGGTCTTTGGCCTTATCCCTAGCTTTTTGAATAATGTCTTTGGCAACGTTGATGTCTTCCAGCTCAATCATACTTTTAGCTACTTGGATGTCCTCAGCCGCTAAAAAGGTATTAGCCATTGCCCCGCCGACCGCTACGATATCAGCAATATCTATAAACTTATTCAGAATATCAATCTTATCGGATATCTTGGCTCCACCAATGACCGCCATCAGTGGGCGTTTCGGATTCTCCATAACATTAGTAATGGTATCGACTTCTTTTTCCAGCAATAAACCAGCGACACTTGGTAGAAATTTAGTGATCGCCACAGTGCTGGCATGGGCCCGGTGAACTACCCCAAAACCATCCTGGACAAATACTTCTGCTAAACTGGCTAATTTACCGGCAAATTGTTCATCATTTTGTTCTTCTTCCGGATGGAAGCGCAGATTCTCCAGCAGTAAAACGTGACCAGGCTGCAAGTCGGCTACCGCTTTTTCGGCTTCCGAGCCGATACAATCTGGCGCGAAGGTTACCTTATCTTTATCCAATAACTCACCCAGCCGTTTGGCTACCGGGAAGAGACTATAGTCAGGATCAGTTTTCCCATCCGGTCTGCCAAGGTGAGAACAGATAATCAGCTTAACGCCTTTCTCTAATAAATATCTTAAAGTTGGCAGCGATTGCTGAATCCGGTAATCGTCAGTGATTTGGTTATCTTTTAGGGGTACATTATAGTCAGCTCTAAGTAGTACGGTTTTACCGTTTACATCGATATCTTTGATAGTCTTTTTGGTAAACAAGTCAATCCCACTCTGTAATATTGCTACTGCTTATTCTACCATGCTAGTCCGTATCGATTACTAGTTAGCCCTAAAAAAACGGAGAAATAGTTACTCACCGCCATTTTATAGCGGTATTAGCTAATTTTGTTTTTGTCGAGCGGTCAGTCAATGCTCTTTAAAAACTATGCTAATTTATAGCACAGATTACCAAAATATGCTACTGCTTATCCACAAAGATATAATACAAGTACATTCTCTTACGTAAAGATAATTGATTTAGTTAGGGGTTCAAGAGTTCGAATCCTTCATCCCGAGGAGAAATATAACCTAAAACAAAGACGGAAAGTTTAAACCAACAATCACGCCAACTAATACTGTCTATATCTTTGCTAACATTTCCAATGCCAATTGGATAAGCCTATCCGGGTGTCTGTCGAGTTCCTCTCTGTTACTCCCGGCAATATTATCATCAACGATCAAAAAACTGGCTAAATCAATTCCTCTAAATTCAGCCACCGCCAACAATGATGCCAACTCCATATCAACCGCCAAGCAGCCTCTTTTCTTCATCGATCTTAATTTGTGTAAAGTTTCTCGATAAACCGCATCTGTGGTCCAAACTTTTCCTACTAAAAACCTCAACTTATGCTGTGAAAATATTACTCTCATGACGCTAAGTGAATTTTCGCTTTGAGCTACTTCATCACCTGGCGGCAAATAGTGGTAACTAACACCTTCTTCTCTAACCGCGGATGATGGGATTATGAAAGTATTCTTGGGAATATTATTAGCCATAGCTCCACATGTCCCAAAAGCTACTATTTTTTCTATGCCACTGGCTATCAATAATTCCAGGTCGATTACTGAAGCCGATCCGCCAGTACCGGGATACATTAAAAGGATATTTTCATGTTCCTGTTTATAAATACATAGATTATTAAGAACTCTGCCACGGTTATTTTTTACCGGGATAGCTTCAATATCTGAGTTTTTTATGACGTAATCTTCCCAAACCTCATCGTCCAGAATCATGAGTGCTTTTTTGTACTGACCAGCTAAATTAAGACTAGGTGGATTAAATAATGCCTTCTTATCAGGATCAAACAGTATCATTAGTCACTACCCATTTTATGAATACTAATTTTAACATATGTTGACTAAATAACTATTTAGTGTTATATAGCGTATAGATGTCACCCAACCGAAGGTGATCGTTGCTCATTGACATGATTCGATTCTTATGGAGATCATCGGCATGAAACTCTCGTATTACACCATTACAGTTGACATCCCCACAGGTAAGGTGTTCTACAATACTATGTATAAGAACATTGCCGAGCTAACCCATGATGAATGTGGTTGGTTCGAGAACCTGATGAATAACGCTTTTCGGCCAACACGCCAAGAAGAAGTCGGCTTGCTTGAGTCCCTAACGCAACAGATGTTCGTGGTAGAGGACGACATGGATGAGCTTGCCTACTTCCAGCTTGGGTGGAATCGCAGTCTGTATGCCTCAGGCATCGTCCGCCACACCATATTACCAAACCTATCTTGTAACCTTGACTGTCCGTACTGCTTCGAAAACAAGACAGGAAAGTTCATGAATCGGGAAACCGAGAAACAATATCTAGCCTGGTTGGAGAAGCAGTTGCCAGGTGCAAAGTATTTCTATCTGACTTGGTATGGCGGAGAACCACTGCTCTCAAAAGGCACAATCAATCGGTTGACCGAAGGCATTTTGCCTTTGAGAGAGCAGTTTGGCTTTGAGTACGGTGCCAGTGTTGTGACTAACGGCGTTTTGCTGGACGGACGGTTTGCTGAGCAAGCAGAACAGCTCGGCATAAAGAGTGTCCAGGTAACGCTTGATGGCGACCAAGCTATTCACGATACGTATCGTTTCGTCAAGGGCTCCCATGCAGGCACCTTCGACACCATCTTGGCGAATATTGCACAGTTCTGCGAAATTTGCAGTTCGGACGTGGCATCCATTCTGCGCGTGAATGTCACTGATCATAACTTCGAAACGATACCAGCTTTACTCGACAAGGTCCCGGCCATAGTAAAAAGAAAGTGTGTCGTGCTTTTCCGATGGGTATATTCCCACGCTGATGGGAGAAATCCCGGAGTTGAATTTTCAAGGAGGCTGAAGGGAGATTCTCCCTTCACAAACCTTGCGTCACTCTACACACTGGCTGAAAGTCTTGGCTTCACGACCAATTCATTCGACGAGGGCCGGACCTACAACTTTTGTGAGTGCGACTTTGACAATGCGTTGTTGATTGACCAGGATGGTGATTTGTTCATGTGTACTCACAACATGAGCAAAGGTGAATCTGTGGGCAGTGTCCGAGATGGTTTCAAGACTCAGGGGAACATCTCGAGATATGCAAGATTCGTTACAGCCAATCCGTTCGACGATCTGGAGTGCCTCCAGTGCAAAATCCTCCCCTTATGTAAAGGAGGGTGCCGTAAGGCGAGGTTCATTGGTAGAAAAACGTGCTCTGATGTCAGGCGCGATATTCCAGGATACATTCTCCAGAAGTACCGGAAGGCGTTGTCTTCCAGTTCTCAACCATCCACAACCTAGCTGAGGTGAGGTTCAAATGAATACGGTCCAGACAGTTACGAGAGTCAACGACATAACCGGAGCTACTGAAGGTAGGCCGGAGGAGACTCTCCCCACCGGGGAATCAATCACTAGAGCCATTGTCATGGGTGCCAAGTCTTGCTGTGGAGCGGCTTACAGCGAGAGTCCCCACGTTATGGTCGCGCAGCCCAGTTTTACTGTTCAACCGTCCAACTAATTGTTAGATGACAGAGGGGAGTTTCATCTCCGGGTGGGGCTTCCCTGCTGTCATTTCGTCAAGTTTTGGTTTTAGGTTAGCCATGAACCTTCACTCAAATCATGGCACCGTAGTAGTGTTATTTGCGTTGAGTCCTTAAAAGGACTCCGCTGTAACACACTACAATAGCTTTCACGAATGTGTATTCGTGCTGAAGAGCCTAAAAAGACGAAAAGCTATTTTGGTTAAACAATCTGCCTAAGCAACAAGTCCTTATCCGCCAGGTAAATTAATCAATATAGTTCTACGATGCATTATAGGGTCATCCATAAAAATGGTACTTTTATATTACTCATGCATTACTCCCGCCAGGGGCAGGGATGAGGCAGTAAAACAATCAGAGAAATATAAAGAAAAACTACCCTTGTGGTTGCTAAAAGAAGGTGAATTGAAAATATATAAAACACTTTAGATGGACTAAGGACCATACCTCTTACTCATCTTACTCACGATGCCCTAAAAGACGCTATTGATAACGCCAAAGTATTTAAAAAGTTAATAGATATTAAATAGAATTAACTTGTCTAATTATCTTTTGGCTGAAGTCACTGTTTTAGCGGCTGGGGCTGTCGTCTTTAAGGAAACACTGTGCAAAGCAGTTTCATCAATTTTTGGGATTTGGGTATCGGTTATTTTCAGCTTGGCCTTGGAGAAAACAAAGCCAAAAGTACTTCCCTGACCTTCTTTACTCTCGAATATAAGTGAACCGCCCTGCGCAGCAATTACTTTCTTAGCCATAAATAAACCCAGTCCCGTGCCGTCCGGCCGGACTTTGCGGGCGTTAGTGGCTCGATAAAATTTAGTAAATAAGTGGTGCTGTTCCGCTTTAGGAACCCCGATACCAGTATCGGTTACTATCATTTCGATGGTTGTCGGGTTGTTGGTTAGAGTTACGTCAATGTGACCACCAGACGGAGTGTAATAAATGGCGTTATCGATAAAGTTCATGCCTACCTGACGGATTTTAGTCTCATCCAGCATGAGTAATGGAAAGTCAGTGGGTTTCTTATAATTTAATGCAACATTTTTAACTTCGGCGGTTTCAGCTAGCTGGGCAACTTCCTCTTCCATTAATTTATTTAAATTAACAGGGATTGGTTCAATAACGAATTTTCCGGTTTTCAGGCGCGAAACGTTCAGTAAGTCGGTAATGAGATAGACCATTCGTTGGGAGCTGGCAAAAGCTTGATGCAGCATTTTATATTGATTGGGGTTAACCTTCCCGGCATCACCCTCTAGCACCATGCTGAGATATCCTTTTACGCTAGTTAGTGGTGTGCGCAGTTGATGACTAGCCATACTAATGAAGTCGTCTTTCGTTTCATCAAGCTCTTCGAGTCTTTCGTTGGTACGTCTTAGTTTACGCGTAGCGTCGTCGACCTTATTTTGCAGTGTGATATTAAAGTTTTCAATCTCTTCAGTATGAAGTGCATTCTGAATAGCAATGACTAGTTCGTTTGCGATAATTTCAATAACTTTATAGTCCTGTGGGCTATACATATCACCAGTCTTTTTTGGCCCTAATATTAAATACCCGATTCCTTCTTCGCTAACATTCGAGGTTAGACGAGCAATAAGGGATATATCCATGTTGTGTAAAGTCTTTTGGGTAGTCTGATATTTGTTTTCCAGTAAATCAGCGACAATAACTTTCCGGCTAATTTTTGGTGATTTATTTAATGCTGATTCAATATCACTTTCAGAAAAGTTAGATTTTATAACCTTACCGATCGTTCGCCCTGGCATATTTTCGGTCTTTTTAATAATAAAGGCACAATAAGTTGGAGTAATATTCTTTTCGACAATTTCAATACTCTTCCTGAGTATGGGATTTAAGCCGAAAGTAGTGACTAATATTTTATTAAAATTATCCAAAAGGGCTTGAGCGTCATAGGAGTATCGATAAAACAGACGATTACTTATCTTATTGAAAAATCGTTTCAGAGGTGGGAAGGCGAATGCTAATGCTACAGCTAAAATTATATATAGCCAACGCACTGCTTGATTGTCCAAATTTTTACCACCCAGCAAGAAATTAGTAAGAGTAAATGTGGTTATTCCAAACAAAAACCCTAAACTTAAAAGCGATAACAAGTATGCGGATGATCTTGCGACAAGCAAACGAATATCGAAAAGGCCGTGCCTAAAAATAGCCAGAAATATACATCCAGCAAATATTACTACCGCTAGGGGGAGTAATAAATTACTGCCGCTGGTGTTCAAAACGTAACCACCAACTACGCCAACCAATAGAGCCAGTAACATCCCGACGCCAATTATTCTGATCTGTTCAGCGGTGTTAGATCTTGAGGTACGTCTAATTGCCCGGCGAAGCCAAATATATGAAAAGCCCAACGCGATGATAGTATATAAAGTCTGTAATGCATAAATTTTTGTTGGATTTAGCAATAAGACACCTAGTGATCCTTTTTTAACACTCCCGACCATTAGTGGCGATAAAGATAATATTGCAAATGCTGTAGATACCGTAAAAAAAAGAACGTTTATCAGTTTGCTAGAACGATGAATGAACTGCTCAGAAAACACAAAGAAGAAAGCCGGCGCGAAACTACCAAACATTAAGGCGAATCTTAATAACTTTAAACTTATGTCTGGTTGATTAAATAAATCTGTGAGCCAAAGAAATATCAGCCAAAACACTAAAATTAATAGAAATGCCTGAAAAGTAATTACATCTCTCTGACGACGAATATTTCCCTGGAACAACATGATAAGCATGCTTACCAGAACGGCTATTGGTATAATATAGGCTATAATCAATAAAATCATGTCTTTATAGATACAATAAACCTTATACTAAGAAATCGCTAGCAACTTACGCCCCCTATGATAACGTTCAGTCAACTACAACTAGAAGATGCCAAAAAGATTCAAAATTTCGTAGCTCATTTTGAGCCCTACTCTGATTTCAATTTCGTTAGCCTTTATAGTTGGTCTATTAACGATCAAACATTATATTGTTTAGATGACGATTCTTTTTATATAGTTATGCCTGACTATACTTCGAAGAGTTTGATTTTCTCGTTTCTATGTACTGCGATTTCTGTTGGTAGTTTGAAAAACATTCTGGCCTGGAAAAAGGCTAACAATTTGTCTAGGAATAATGTTTTTAAATTACTGTCCGAACCTAGCACGGCAGCATGTCAATCGTTTTTAAGTACCACGAACTATAATTACTCGTTAACAGAAGATCCTGCAAATTATGACTACATACTTGGTACCTCAGCGATAGTAAAAGTTCTTGGTTCTGAGTTTCAAGATTTTAGATATAAACTGGCAAAATTAGACCGAGAGTGGGGAGATAAAATTTCACCGCTAGTTTTTTCGCCATTGTCTAAGGATCATTTACTTCTGGTTCATGAATTACAACAAAAATGGAGTAAGCAAAAAGGCTCGCCAAATACTCCTTTAACGAGTGAGGCCACAGCGTTTGAGCGGTCGCTACAGGTAGCTACTCGCTATCCAAAAAGTATTCGCTTTAAGGCGTACGTTATTGGCAACCAATTAGTGGGCTTCGCTAGTTACGAACTCTTGCCGAATAGCTATGCGATAGCGCATTTTCTAAGTTATGATCCATCAATTCGAAATATTTACTATAAGCTTGTTTCAGAAACCTGCAAAGACCTATATCAATCAGGGGTGTCATTTTTAAATATCGAGCAGGATTTAGGTATACCTGGTTTACGCCAAACTAAAAATCATTTACGGCCAATAAAATTACTCAAAAAATATACTCTGACTATCGAATCGCAAGTTTAAGAACGTTGTAATAGTATTTGTGCTCTTCCGGCCCTGTAACGTCTACTATTCCTGATGATTTCAGCGCTAATTCTGCTAGTTTCGGAATGTAACCGGCAGATATATTACTGCACTCAAACGTAATATCAAATAAACCGTGCTTGACTAATGCATCGTACGCAAAGCTGTTCATAATTGAACGGCTAACCGCCCTTCCATATCCTGGAGCACTTGCTATACCGGAGAAGTAATACAATGGCGAGTTTTGAGTTTCTTCTTTAAGATACCTCTCATTAAGCCATGGACATAAACTGATATCCGATACCATGTAACCAAAACTTTGCATATTATCTTCGTCGTCAAAATACGCTTTCAGTAAACTCCCCTTGGACAGTAGCACTTTTAACAATTCGTCTCTTTTTAGCGCACCGGCTATAGGGTGGTCATCAACCAGTCTTTGAAATTGCTCTTGGTATATTTCCCAGATTCTTGGAAAGTGTTGCCTGATATCGTCTTCTGTAGCCAAATCACGAACGTGTGGGTTAGTTGTAAATCCAATTAATTCTTTTGTTTTTGCGTCACCATGCATGCGGTAGTGATACGTTGCTGCTGGTGTTTTGTTAGACGTAATCAACTCATCAACTTCGCCGTAATCACCAGATCCAAACAAAGACTGCCCTTCTAAATAATCAAATACTATAGCTGAAGCGTGTACTCTCTGTGCAGCATCATCGATTGCTCCAGAAATGACTTGAGGGTCTAACTTTGCTAGTTCTTTTTGGGGTATTACGCAATAAAGCATCTGGCTAGGATCATAACCTTTTACGCTAAAGAAATTAGGATTTAACCACCCAGCATATTTAAGTGGCACAAGAAATGGTATGATATGACTCTTTTTTCCGTTATTTACTTCTAGATGTACTGTCTGCTTATCCTTTATGGCTTTTCTATAATCTGTAGGCGCTAACCCCTCAACTTGCGGACCTGTAGCTCCCGCGGTAACCAAATCATAATACGCAAGGGCATTTGTACGGTTTTTGATCTGATGTTTGCTCCAATTAAACGCGGCCGCCGAAGCTACTGCTGTGCCAGCTACGATACCTGTTGCTGGTAAATTATTATCAAGACCAATTTTGATACCTTCTGCCATACCGGCACCGAGTAAAGCACAATAGCCGGCCAATGCAACAGATACTTTATAACCATGTCGTAGGTTTTCTTGCTCAGTTATATTACTGTCTTCTATCCTCTCTGCGGCCATTGAAGCAACAGAACCACCCAAAAGGGCTATTTCGCCTTTAGTAACGGCAGAAAAATTAACTCTGTTGCTCCTAGTAAATCTTGATAACCTTTGATTAAGCCAATGGGTGAAGTGCCTACTGGTTTCTGTTTGCAACAAAGGAGCGGCTGCTCTAGCTCCGACACCTTCAACTACTAGTGTCGATAAACCAAGTGTCGCAGCCCCCATCAGCGGGTTCCTAGACAGTATTTCACCGGCACCGAATGCAGCACCTCTAATAATTTCATTGGCAGGGGAAATTTCAGCCAATGCGATTGCCAACTGAGCGACATGTTTACTTCTTTGAATTAGATCTAGACGCTTCGCGACCTCAGGCAATGTTTCTGGGCTACTACCCAAGATAGACTGATCGTCGTCAGGGGTTAATCGAACACTATCAAGAGAGTCAACTCTTTGGTTAGTCATAAGAATTACCTTTACTTAGAATAAATAGCGTGGTTGTCCCAGTTACTCGCCTGAAATACAGCCACCGCTAAAGCACAAACCGGAGCATGCTTACAGACTTGACCAACTACTTTCATTTGAATCGGTCCAAAGTTTACATTTCTAGTTGCCATTAAGGCCTCTAAGCTTTGGGTGATATCCCGTCTGACAGCAGCTTCATTTTCGCCATCATGTTCTACAAACAATCCTTTTCCGGATTTCTTGTCTTGGACCCAACCTAAGCCTGCCCAAGCTTCTATGTTAGGCGTGTCAACGCGTTTTTCAGATAAAACTATGTACAGTCGATCACCCCATTTACCAGGTAAGTCTCTAGCTGGCAATGCAGTATTTAGGAGGATAATTGAGGTATCCAGTGGAACTACTGAACTTAATCGAATTAGGTTGTAGTTTGCCACACCAGCAACATTTAAGGCAGCATCAAAGGCTGCCAGCTTGGTTGGGCCGGCACCAATTCCAGAAGTGATGTAAATTTTCATTGTTTGATCCTTAAGATTAAAAAACAGCACCCAGGGTCAGTTATTAAACTTACCTGAATGCCATTAAGCTGCTAAAGAACACCGCAATAATACCTTATTTATACTAAATAGTCAATAGCATTAGCAAAATCATACAAATGGCGTGTAATTCTTGTATATAAAACTATCTTGTCTAGATATAATTTATGCCTTAAGATGCGCTATAATCAAAAATAAGAAACACATGAAAAAGATAGTCATCGTTGAAGACGAACTCCCGATCCAGTTAATGTATCAGATGAAACTGAAACGTGAAGGCTTTGACGTACGGGTAGCTTCCAATGGCTTAGAGGGGCTGAATATTGTTGAGTCTTTTCACCCCGACCTAATTCTATTAGACCTTCGTATGCCGGTGATGGACGGCGCCGAAATGCTCGAAAAACTCCGAGCTGCACCATGGGGTAGTGATATTCGGGTGATAATTCTAACTAACATCAGCAAGACCGAGGCGCCCCAAAGTTTGCGTTTCTTAAATGTTGACCGCTATATCGTGAAGGCTCATTACACTCCTACTCAAGTTCTAGCAATTATCCAGGAAGTGCTGGGTCTTAAAACTTTACCCTCATGGTCGATCTTTTTCAAATAAAATCACCTAGACAGTTGCAATATAGAATGAAGCGATTCGTCTTCTGGGTCTAAGGTCGACCACCAAATTAAAGTGGTCGACCTAACCTGCGCAGCATAACCAGTATTTATAGAGCTCTTTTTGCAGGACTGGTTGTTAATATAGTGAGCCTCTAAAACGTATTGTTAGCTAACTCACTAAGCCGAAATATACGGCAGCTGGCGTTTGGTTGTCAAGGCTCGAGTGTGGTCTTTCGTGGTTGTAGAACTGAAAGTATTCGCTTAGGCCAGCCTGGGCCTCAGCCATGTTTTGGTAGGACTGCAGGAATACGTTTTCGTACTTCACGCTACGCCACAGCCTTTCGGTGAAGATATTGTCCAGACACCGGCCTCTGCCGTCCATGCTGATCCGGATCTCGGCTGAGTTTAGTTTGTTTAAGTAGGCTTCGCTCGTAAAGTGACTGCCCTGGTCAGAATTGCAGATGTCAGGTATACCTAAGCCACAGTCTGCCATAAAGCTTAAGGCTTCATGCAGAGCCTCCAGCACAAAACTGTTTTCCAAACTGTCACTTAAGCCCCAGGAGACCACGTAACGGCTGAACCAGTCAATGAATGCTACTAAGTAAACAAAGCCCTCAGTCGTCCGGATGTAGGTAATATCCGTGCCCCAAATGTGGTTGGGATAGGCAGCTGTTATCTCACGTAGTAGATACGGATAGATCTCATGGCCCGGGTGCGGCTGACTAGTATCCGGTTTAGGGTAGATAGCCTCTAGGCCCAAACGCCGCATGAGATGCCGGATACGCTCCAGGCCAACACAAATACCGTATGACTTTTCCAGCTCGTACTGGATACGTCTGGTGCCATAGTACGGCCGTTTGGTGTAGATCTCATCTACGGCATTTAGGTGCTGTTTTAGCCTAGCTTTTTCAGCCTCATTAACTACCGGCTGGTAGTAGTAACTACGCCTGCTGACACCCAGCAATTCAGCCTGACGGCTGATGGTTAGGGCTTGGTGGTTGGGATCAATGAGGGGAACAAGATTACTAGGCCGAGCGGGCTTCAAAGCCCCAGCCCATGGATCTTTTTTTTAAGCCATTCCAGCTCAGCATCACGGACGCCAATGACTCTATGCAGTTCATCGACTTGGGCACTACTAGCGGGGACTGAGGTTGACTTTTTATGGTCACCCTCCAAGACGTCAGCAGCTGAGGCTTTAAGCTTATCCCGCCACAGTTTCACCTGAGTCGGGTGAACCTCATATTCTGAGGCTATTTGGTTAATGGTTTTGTCGCCCTTTAGGGCAGCCAAAGCTACGGCTGCTTTCTGGGCTCCGGAAAACTGTCTTCGCATTGAAGACCTCCTTTTGGATTGAATTATACCCTCAAAAAGAGATCTTACTGGTTTGTGCAGTTTTGGTCGACCAGCTTAAATCCGACTATATCCTTTAGTACTACTTAGGAACCTTTCCAAGGTTGTAGTAGCAAAAACAACTGTGCCGAATAATTCATCCTGTGCTTTAAGTATCTGGCGGCGAAGTTTACGTTCCCGGCGAGGGTTTACGCAAATCATCAATATGATCGGTATATTAGTTTTGCCGGTATATTTTTCCTCAATTTCCTGGGCATAATTCAGATAGCTTCTGGCTTTACGAACATAAACGAAGAAAGGTTTACTGTCTTCGAATAGATCTAAAAAGAAGTATCCTTTAGCTTCCCTAAATTTAATAATCAGGAGCAGATCCGGCAGCCAGTGCGGAATATTGCTATAGAAAACTAACTCATTAACCGTAACGAGTTCGAGCTTTTGGCCATAGAGATTATTAAAATAACTGGCCAGGTCAGCAATTTTTATTTGATGGATAATAAATGCCTCGGATAGGTGCTTGTTTCGATAAAGGCTATCTTTCAGTTTCCATTTTTTTAGGTACGGATTGATCCGTTGAAGGTATCGGAATCCTTTCGGCGTTAAATAATAAGCCGCCGGTTTACCTTGCAGGCGATAAGTTTTATCATAACGTTTATTGATATAATCCTGTTCGGCCAATATTTTTAGACGTTTTTGCAGATCACTAGCTCGGTTTTTATGGAAAGCTTTAGCTAACTGAGCAGCTGTCATAAATCTAAAACGATAGAGTAAATTTAACACCAGTAGTTGTGGTTGATTGAGTACTTTATATCTTTTCGGTCGTGTTTGGTTCATAGTGTATCGTCCTGTCCATCTACATTTTGTTCTTTCAGCTTGTCAATAATTAGTTATTATGATTGGTTCAATGTTTAAATCAGCTTGAGGTTCATATTTAACGAGATTTTTCTCTTCTTTCTATTTTAATAGAAATAAATAGATCAATATTTATTTGTAAAATAAGGATATCATTTGTATCATAAAAGTTATATATCGACAGATTACTTTTTTGTCTATTTAGTAAACTAACCATCAAACTGTTATTCGACTCATTGAAGGTCTGTGCTAAACTTTAGATAAGATTTATGGCCACTAAAATTGCAATTATTGAAGACGATCAAGCCATTTCCCAGATGTACCGCTTCAAGTTCGAAGCCGAAGGATATCAGGTAGAAACTGCTGAAAACGGCAAGCTAGGTCTAGGATTAGCGGAGAACATGAAACCCGATATTATTCTGCTAGATCTGATGATGCCGGAAATGAACGGTGATGAAATGCTGGAAAAAATGCGTAAAACTACCTGGGGGAAAGATATCAAAGTAGTGATTCTAACCAATAAAGGTGAGCAGGAAATTCCCGATAAAGTCCGGACTTTAGGTGTCAGCGCTGTCATCTTGAAGGCCGATATGACCCCCCGACAGGTAGCTGAGCTAGTTAAGTCTAAACTTGACCTATAATTGTTTAAGTCTGCCTAGACAGGTATAGTTTTTAGATATATGAAAGTTGCAATTGTCGGCTTTGGTATCGAAGGTAAATCAGCGCTTAATTACTATGCTAAACTTGGTGCTCAAATAACTGTTTGTGATCAGGATCAATCTCTTGCCAGTCAAATCCCTAGCGGTGTTCAAGCCCAACTTGGGCCGGATTATTTAGATGACCTGAACCGCTTTGAAATAGTGGTGCGCAGCGCCGGAATTCACCCGGATATTATCACCAAGGATAACCCAAACATAAAAGATAAATTAACCACCGTCATTAATGAGTTCCTCAAGGTTTGTCCGACTAAAAACGTCATTGGCGTCACCGGCACCAAAGGCAAAGGTACTACTACTACCTTAATCACCAAGATGCTGGAAGCCGCCGGAGAGGACGTTTACTTGGGAGGCAACATTGGGCTAGTGCCGTTAGATTTCCTGCCTAAGCTAACCGAAAAATCCTGGGTGGTTCTGGAACTATCCAGTTTTCAGTTATCGGATATTAAACACAGTCCGCATATCGCCGTTTGTCTGATGGTAGTGCCCGAACACCTCAACTGGCATGCCGATATGGCTGATTACGTCGCCGCCAAAGTCCATATGTTCGCTTATCAAAACAGTTCAGATATAGCTATTTACTTCGCTGAAAACGATCTATCTAAACAAATCGCCGCTCATAGTCCGGGACGAAAAATCCCCTTTTATGCTGAACCGGGAGCGCATATGCTCAATGATGCTATCGTGATGGCCAATGAAACAATTTGCATCACTTCCGAGCTGAAGCTACTGGGTAAACATAATTGGCAAAATGTTTGTGCCGCTATTACTGTGGTTTGGCAAATTAATCCCGACTTACTGGCCATCCGTTCAGTACTAACGACCTTTTGCGGTCTACCTCATAGATTAGAATTTATCCGAGAAGTGGGTGGCGTAAAATACTATAACGATTCCTTTGCAGCTACTCCGGACGCCGGCATTGCCGCTCTTGATGCCATTGACGGCTGGAAAGTGATGATCATGGGTGGTTTCGACCGCAACTTGCCAATTACTCATCTAGCTAAAGCTCTGTATACCCATCAAAACCAACTACGGAAAGTAATATTGATTGGTCAAAGCGCTGCCCGACTGGCCGCTGAATGTGATCAAGCTGGATTTTCTAATTACTCTGTCGAGACTGTTAAAACTATGACCGAGATTGTTAACAAAGCCCGTGAACAAGCCCAGCCGGGTGATGCAGTAATTCTATCACCGGGTTTTGCTAGTTTTGATATGTTTAAAAATTTTGAAGAACGTGGTTTACAATTTCGAACGGTGGTGGAACAATTATGAATCCAAAATACCGACAATTTATTTTTAAAGATTACCAGTTTGATAAGGCAAGTCATGCCCTGACGCTGCACTACGGTTATGATGAAGTGGTTCATTTCAGCGAAAAGTTCAGGTTTGATTTTGACTTTGTTGATTATGATGAAACGGTGTTAGACCGGGCTTGTCAGAGCCTTTTCTTGATGGCCGGTGTATCTTATTACAAAGCCTATTTAGCCCCGGAAATAGTTATTAAAAAAGGCCAACTTGACCAATTGGGTGCTGATTTTTTTAGCCAGACCTACCAAAGAGGACTAGGCGAATTCTTTTATCAAAACCAGCTTGACCCACACACTCCGGTTTTGTTTCCGACAACCGTTACTCAGTTAGATTCATTGAATGATAATCAGTCACCTATTAAAGGTATATTAGTCGGTATCGGGGGCGGTAAAGACTCGCTAGTTAGTGTGGAGCTGCTCCGAAACACCTCAGAAGATTTAGCCACCTGGAGTGTCGATTTCCGCCGTCAGCTAACACCACTGATTGAACGGATTGGTTTGCCACATTATTGGGTAGAGCGGGAGTGGGACCGTTCTTTACTAGACCATAACAGCCATGGTGCGTTTAACGGTCATATCCCGATATCGGCAATTCTAGCTTGTAGTGGTGTGATTATTGCTATTTTATCTGGCAGACGGGACATCGTTGTCTCTAACGAGCAATCCGCCAATGAACCAACTCTGAACTATCAGGGAGTGGCTATTAATCATCAATACACTAAATCCAGCCAATTTGAACAGGCTTTTCAGGCTTACCTGGCTCACCTATTAGGTGACCGGGTACGCTATTATTCCCTGCTGCGGCCATTAAGTGAGCTGCGTATTGCTGAATTGTTTGCCAAGCATAGTTTCGATACCTATCACGATGTGTTCAGTTCCTGTAACCGAGCCCCTAGACGAAATAATGATCATCTATTATGGGATGGTACTTGCCCGAAGTGCGCTTTTGTATTTTTGGCTTTAACACCCTTTTTACCGCAATCTGCTCTCGAAGAATTGTTTAGCGGCAAAAACCTATTGAAAGATCCGGAGTTAATCCCAACTTACCGACAATTACTCGGTATTGAAGGCCATAAACCTCTGGAGTGTGTCGGCGAGATCAAGGAGTCGCGGGCGGCAATGCGTCTGGCTTTTAAGACCTATCCAGAACTAGCCCAAACTTATCAGTTCGAACTACCGGAAGAATACAATTACAAAACGCTTGGGGTGCATGATATGCCAGCTGAGGTCTATCAGCAGATCAGTTCTCAGTTGATTGCTTAGTGGCCACCTTACGGGCTGCTCGGATGACATTTTCAAAAAGGGCACAGACCGTTAACGGTCCGACACCGCCTTTTTGAGGTGTAACCGTCAAGTCTTCCCTTTCGTAAACATCCGGTGCGAGATCACCGACGGTTTTACCCGATTCACTAGCCACACCGGCGTCAACTACCACAGTGTTTGGTTTGATCATATTGGAGTATAAAATTGCCGGGCTGCCAGTAGCGGTAATAATAATATCTGCGGCTTTAGTGTGGGTCGACAGATCTTCGGCTTCCCGTCCGACAGTTTCGACATCAACATCAGAAGCTTTAAGGATTTTTTCCAGCGGTGCCCCAACTAACTTTCCTCTGCCGATTAGCAGTACTTTCTTCCCGGCTAGCCCGACATTAAAACCGGATAATAGCCACAAAATCGCCATGGGTGTGGCCGGCTCAAATTGAGCCTGGCTACCCAGTGCGTCAACGTCTTTTTGGGGAGCTACCAAATTAACAATCTCGTCAGTTTTAGCGGGATCTTCAAGTGGCAGCTGTACAATAATGCCGTGAATCTTTGTATCGGCATTAAGTTGATTAATTAGTTCTGGTACAGCAGCTTGAGCGATCCGGTGAATATCGACATCTATCTGAATATCAGCACCGTAGTGTTTTTTAAGGCGGACATAAGTATCAATGACCGGATCATCAATAGTTTGGATGATGGCTAATTTGGGAGTAATATGCCACGATTGGTTTAAGGCCCGTACTTCTCGGGCTTGTCGATTTTTAATATAACCAGCTAGTTCGCGGCCATTTAGTAATTTCACGGATCTTATTGTACAAATAGTATTAGCTAGTTGGCTAGTTAATTATTGTTGATTATTGTCAAAACAGGGGTAATTTGTTAAAGTTGGAAGTTGGCAATCGGGCCAGTAGCTCAGTTGGTTAGAGCACCCGCCTCTTAAGCGGGACATCGAGGGTTCGAATCCCTCCTGGCCCTCCAAGCATAAGCATTATAACCTCCAGGTTACTTGGAGGTTTTTGTTATACTTAGGCTCATGAAATCGGTTTATATATTTCGCGGAGCACCTGCAACCGGTAAAGGTACTTTGGTCCCCGAGTTTTGTAAGTTATTACCAAAACCTGTGGCTCTTATAGAACAGGATGCTTTTCGTTGGGGATTCCACTTAGTAGGACGGCAAGTATCTGAAGTAAGCGATGGCGAGCACCTATTCGCTTATAACAATATGACCCTTGTTTACGAGCAGTATCTACAGAATGGCGACTACACCATAGTACTTGAAGGGTTATTTACCTGGGATGATACAAGCTCTAGCCTGGGCAATGCGAAACAATTGTTAGACATAGCTTACACACATGGCTTTGATACGAAGAGCATCGTTTTAAGAGCCGACAAGGAAGAGCTGTTGAAAAGAAATGATGAACGTCAGTACTCGGTTCCCGCTGACGAATTTGACATGCTTTACGATAATATCTATCGCATCGTAGACTCCAGTGAGATTGTTATTGATTCGACCGGTCAGGCTGTTGATGAAACTTTATCTGCATTAAGGCAGCTTATATAAGTCTCGCTATTACTTTTCATTACAGTTGCAACAGCATTACACACGGCCCTCCAAGTCATCACTTACAGATGCTATTCGGTTGCTGATTTTTCGATTGTTGTAGCAAATAATTTTTATAACCTGTTAAAAAGTTCTTACCCCACTAGGTGTTTGGCTTCAATGATAGTGCGGGGCTTTAGGCTAAAAACAACTTAGCTGGTGTATTTACCAATTCGGCTGCACTTTTATTTACTTTTTCTGAGTATGTCTTGCTTAGTCGATAACCATAAGTATAAGCAAACCATCTCTGAACATCTTTAGACCCAAAGAACCAATCGCTGTGATTGTATTTTTCGTTATCTAAGTTTTTTCTTGCTTTTTCAATCTCGGTTTGTTTAATTTTAACCTGAGCATATATTGGTGGCTTACCGCTATGCTCCTCTTCGAATAATGTTGCTAAACCTTCAGAAATCATTGCCTCACCAAGTGTCTTACCATAACCAGGCTTACGCCAACGCAAGCAATGGTGCGATTCGTGCAGAATAGTTAGCACTAAATCCTCAACAGTAAAGGTCGTGAACTTAGGGTCTAGACTGACATAAATGTTATAGGGGCCAGGAGAATATCCACCTATCCCAATCTCAGGAATTACATTCATTGGGGCATTAACAATAATAATATCTATCTTATCGGCGTTGAGTTTATCTTTAACAATAACTACGGCTTCTTTGAAACCAGCCTCAATCTTGTCCAAAATCTCAGCCCCAAATTCACCACTTGAATTAGCTACGTACTTATTTATCGGCATAGAGTAATAATACAGTCAAAGCGTAGCTATAAATAGCTCTTTATTATCTCTAAGTTTGGTTGCTACAGCTTCCACGATGGCCCTCCAGTATCGATTGTGATTGTTATAAAACTAGCTCATTTAGGAGCTAGTTTTTATTCGTAAGCTAATACCTATCTAGTTACAAAAAAATAATAAGCCAAGCTTACTAGTAAAAGGAATAACCCGCAGCAGACAAGACCGATGCCTAGCCCTACTGGTGAACCAAAGCCGTGCCATCGCTCTTGGTAGTCAAACCCTTTACGTTGAGGATGTTTGTCATCCATATACGCCTCCATACTTACATTAATAAGATGAAGTTAAAGATTATGATAATAATTATTAAAGTAACTTCACTCTTTTTATAGCATTAAAATAGATTTGATACAATTTATGGAATCTATTCTAGTATATTAATTACAGTATTTCTTCAAGGATGGTTATTGGGTTTAGGCACGCAAACTATCTAAAGTCTGCATATCCGCTGCGTTAATTACGAAGTCAAAAATATCAGAGTTTTCAATGATCCGTTTTTGATGCTGTGATTTGGGAATAACTATCATGTTTTTTTGGAGTGCCCAGCGTAGTAAAATCTGGGCAGCTGATTTTTGATAGTGCTTGGCAATTTCAACTACTTCGGCATTACCAAGCTTCTTCCCCCGAGTTAACGGGCTATAAGCTTCGAAGGCGATGTTTTGCTGTTGGCATAAGTCGTAAACTTCCCGGTTGTAACCAAAAACCGAGCAACGCATTTGGTTGACACTTGGCGGTATGGTAGCAATTGTTAGAATATTTCGTAGCTGTTGAGCATTATAATTACTAACCCCGATGGATCTGACTTTTCCGGATTTATAAATGGCTTCCATTTTTCTCCATATCCGTTTGTTGAGACCTGGTAATGGAAAATGCACTAAGTATAGATCGATATATTCCAGGCCGAGTTTCTGTAGGCTAATTTCAAAAGCATTCTCGACATGAGCAAAGTCTAATGGAAAAAGTTTAGTAGTAATCCAGATTTTGTCTCTTGGAATGCCGCTTTCGCGAACAGCTTTACCGACCGATGGCTCATTGTTATAAAATTTGGCTGTGTCAATCTGCCGATAGCCAGCCTGGAGTGCCCAGCTAACTGCTTCAACTGTCGCTCGACCATCGGGGACTTGGTAGACCCCAAAACCTAAATGCGGCATCTTAGTTTTGTTATTGAGCGTGATCGTACTATCGATCTTCAAGTCCATTAGAACATCCTCCATATCTAATTAACTATAGCAAACTCGGACATTGCCCTGATCTAGCTAGACAATCAAACGAGCTGACTGAAGACTATGGATCGACTACGATACTGCCCTGCCAGGTTGGATTAATCTCGTCGTAGTAGTAAATCGTCCGCGCTTTGGTAAAGATAAAACTATAGGTCTGCTTATAGCCGAGTGCTTTTGGAGCAATTAAAGCCGGTAGATCACTATGGGTCGGATACGGATCGGCAGCAATTTGATGAGGAGCCTGGTCGTAGTTTACCCAGATTACTTTTGTACCCACCTGCACTTTAAGGGTTGACGGTATAAAGCCATTGGCTGTTATTTCAACGGTGGCAATCGGAGCGGGCGGTATTACTTCTTTGGATGGGAAGATGGCATGAACTAGCAGAAAACCACCAATCACCATCACCGCCAGCATTACTATCAAAATGAGTAATAAACGTTTTGGTAAAAGACGAAAATGTTCAAACAGCCAGTTCATGGTTTGTCTTCCTTTTTACTCTCTGATGATACATCTGGACTAATAATCGTCCCGGGAACGAGTCTTGAAGATCCATTACCGTCAGACTCTATGGTCGAAAGGATGGTCTCTAAATTAGGTTTAGTCGGAGTCAGGTAGCTTAATTTCGACCGCCTGAGGTAGAAAAGAACTACAATTGGAGCTCCCAGGATTAACCCGCTGCCTACGAACGCATCTGTCAGGCGGGTCGATAAACTAAGGGTTTTGGTTTGCGGTTTACTACTGGGTGTAGTACTGCTGGCAGCTGGGTTATCACTCACCGGATTGGCTGCAGTGGGGTTATAACTCTGACTGGAACCGCTAGTTGAGTTTGTAGATGCATCCGTACCACTACCGACACTAGTAGTATTTTCCAGTAGGGGGTTTGATGATTGGTTGGTGCTCTTACTACTACCACCCCCACTAGTATTTGGCAGTGTAGTTGCAGTAACTGGTGCCGAAGCAGTACTCAAGCTTGGACTAGCTCCGTTTACCGCTATGACTATATAAGTATAGGAGGTATTGGGTGTTAAGCCGGAATCACCAAAGCTTAAAGTGGTAGTCGTGCTAATAACCTGACCATTTCTTTCAATTTGATACAGCTTAATCCCGCTTTGAGGATCTGTCGCAGCGGACCAAGTCAGATTAATTTGACTCGAAGAAACGGCTACTGCTACTAGATTAGTTGGAGCAGATGGCGGTGTGGTGCTCTGTACGGGTGGCGTAGTGACATCTACGGTAGCTGGATTACCGGCAGTATTATCATTAGTAACTGCTATCACCGTAAAGGTATAGTGGGTATTTGGTGTCAGATTAGTGACCGTATAGCTAGTAGAAGTTAATTGGTCAATAACAATGCTATTTTCCTGCACAATATAATGACTAATCGAGCAAGGAGATTTGGCCGATACCGCACTCCAACTTAAGGCAACGCTAGTGCCATCGGCATTAGCATTAGCCACAAAATTAGCTGGTGCAGCCGGGGTAGCACAATCAAGCCCTAGGGTAGCCTGGGTAAAAGCGGATGAGTCAGCCGAAGACCGTCCGGCCGTATCCGTCGCAAACAGAATGTAACTATAGGTGGTAGCCGGGTTAAGGCCGGTATCGGTGTAATTTGTCTGCCCTTTAGCGGTCTGACCGACCTCGCTGCCGTTACGTTCAATATGGTAAACCAGTTCTGAGGCTGGATCACCATTAGTTCCGGGTACTGATGCTGTCCAGGTTAAGCTTATGCTGGTAGAAGTTTGACTGGGGCTGCTGATATTAGTCGGAGCATGAGGTGCTTGTGGCGGGGGTGGTTGGGGTACATCTAAGGATACCGTTAAGGTGTTGTTGTTATAGTTTGATTCGGTAATGGTACTTTGGTAATTAACATAACCTTCCAAAGTATGGTTACCGGCGGTGGCTATCCAATAAGCGTTACTATTTAATCCCTGATCATTGGATAGGGTAGCGGTGGCCCCGACGTTGAGTCCAGCGCTATAATCATTTTCCCAAGTAACTTTAGTGCCATCAATTAAAAATTCACCTTCGATAGGAGTACCACTTGGTACAACTGCAGTGCCCTGATTTTTGATTACCATACTAAAGGACACGTGGTCGTTAACTGCCGGTGCCGGCGGATTTATAATTAGACTTTGGACGATTAAATCTGGTAATTGGGGTGGCGGGGGTGTTACGTAAGTGAAGCTTCCAGTAGCAGAATCACCGCCAATATTAACGACAACCGATACACCGCCGGCAGCGTGAGCTGGTGTGGTTACTGTTACCGTGTTACCTGATCTAGAAATGCCGGTTCCATTATCGCTCCCGAAGGTTACGCTACTCGGTGTGCCAGATGGAAAATTAGCAATAGTAATGGTCACTGTATCGCCACCACTAGTTAAGCCGGTACTGGGGCTGACTGACGTAACGCTCGGTGACGGAGAAGTAGAACCGGCTATCGGGTTGGCCAGCAGGCCGGCTGACAAACCGTCTAACGTGGCTAGCGTTTGGGTATTATAGTTACTCGGTAGTTCAACCGCATTAGCACCCATGGCTATAGCCCACTGCACGGTAGTCGTTAAATTACCAACAGAATTGGGGCTAGCCGTTTGGAAGGTCATATCCGGGCCTTCGTGGTCCATATCGTAGTACAGGTTACCGGATTGGTTTTGCTCACCGACATAGGTATCACGGATAGAATTATTTTCGATAGTGCATTGGCTACCTAAGACCGCCCGACAGTGTTGCATGACCGATGCCGTAAAAGTTTCACCGGGCTGACTGGACTGCGTGGTAGCGTTAGTCCACGGCTTGAACGGGTTAAATGACAGACTGAGGTGCGTTTGCTTCCAGGCAGTGGAATTATCGACTTCATCATTTAAGCAGTTCTCGTCAGCCTGAACGGAGTACGGCGAGCCGGTATAATTCGGCTGCGGATCGGTTGTCGAGGTATAGTAAAGAATCTGGCCTAAGTTAGAATCATCGCGCATGAATGGTTCGGCAAAGGTGGTCATACACTGCGCGATAGTCACATCGTGAAGGAGGGGTTCACTGTCATAGGTATAACCTAACGGATCGGTAGCACTAGCTAGTTCAGTCATAAAAGTCTTGTAAGCGTTGTCGTAGTCGGCTGTCCAGAACGGCCCGAATGTGCCACACGGTGAGCCTTGATTATTACAGGTATTGACCGGGTTCCAGCCATCTATGGTTTTAGCCCAGTTTGGCGCATCAATACCAGCAAAGATACGCACTTTAACTTCTAGTTGATTGCTATGACTTTTGTTATAGGCCGCTACTGCCGATAAAGCATTATCAAGCTGATTTGGGTGGACTATCGGACCGCCTTGGGTTGGTTGTAGCTGAGCCCAACTAATATTAGCCACCACTCCGTTCAGGGCCGCCACACCGGCTCCGCTGGGTACACTATAGCTGGCGCTGCCTAGTGATCCTCTGTCTAAAATTCCTTGAATAGGAGTCTTAAGGGTAGTGGAAGCGCTTGAGATAAACAACAGTATTGAACCGGCGGCAGCAAACATAACAACAAAAGTTATCAGGTAAATATGGGGCAATTGTTTCAGCCAAGAGCCGCTAGATTTAAACCAATGTTTTATTAACCGACCCATTTAGATTTGTCTAAAGTTTAGGTTCATACTATTACTTAAATATACCAAAAATATGCAGATATTAGCTAAAGCATAAGTATTACAGCAATGAAATACCAATTATTCAGATGCCCAGTGAAATTTCTTTTTTATGATGTAACCTTCTAGAATACAACTTATATGGTACCGACTAAAAGAAATAATTCTCAATTAATATTTTCATTATTGTTGCCATCGTGGCTTAGCGGAATGATAGCAATAATTATCGGGCTGGCAATATTTGTCGGGCCTTTATTGTTATTACACTACGGTTCAACGACACAACAAGGAATTATCGGGCTAAATGCTGCTTACCAGCACAGCTCACTGACTGTCATAGAGCAGGCTGTCAGTTCGCATTTTCTTGGAAATCAACTAGTTGGTCGCATTGTATTCATCGCTTTTTGGGGAGCCGTAGGATTAGTGGTTTATCTGCTAGTAGCGGGTATTTTCCGGCAGATTAAAGATATTGTCGCGTTAGTTGAACAATTGGGTTACGTCCACGCCGTGCGCCATCAACTTATCCGGTATCACATTATGCGTGGATTGTTGCGTATTGTTGCGGTAATTGCTTGGTGCTTATTGTTGCCCTTGCTCATTTACCGGCTGATACCCTATGGCATTGCCGCGGCGCATACCAGCACCATCAACAGCTCATCTATCAACAATTGGCTACTTAGCCTATTGTTTTGTTTAGGCTGCATGCTGGCTATTCACGCTTTAACCGTTTTTTTAAGACTAATGGTGCTTCGGCCCAGGCTATTCGGCAGTAGCTCGGTTATATATGAAGAATAAATTTCAGTCAGTCTTAATGCGGATTGGACTATATCCGTTAATTAGGCTTTACTAAGGGTGGTAAGCGACGTAATTGGCCTAATAAATGGAATGAGCCAATGATCACTACTACATTCCCTGGTGAAGCCAGTAAAGTATCCACCGCTGTTTGTTGATCGGGTATGGTTCTGACGGGTATATTAGTGAGCCTATTAACTGTATCAGCTAATTTCTTAGGGTGATGGGTAGACGTTTGTTTATGTCGGGAGTGGATGGTCGTCACAATAACGTCGCTGGCTACTTGGCTTAAGGTTGGTAAAGCCCGCTGGAAGTCCTGGTTACGTTTGGAGCCAATTAGTATAGTCGGCCTAACGCCGGGATAAAGTAGCCTGAAGCTGCTTGCAAAAACCTTCATTTTCTGGACATTGTGTGCTCCATCCATGACAATCGTTTTTGGCCCAATACGCCGTATATCCATGCGCCCCGGGATAGACAGTAACTGGGTTTTATGTAAGGCATCGGTATTAAGTGGCGGTAGTCGGTCACGCGACTGCAAAAAACAATAGACTTTGTAAGCTAACCACCAATTTTGTTGTTGATAAGCCGGCATTGACTGCATCTCCCGATTATTGAGCCGATTCTCTACACCATCGTGAACAATAGTTAATGCTGCTGCTTGTTGGTCTACCCAGGCTTGTGCAACCGCCATGATAGAACGCGCTTGAGCAAACATGAAAACTGAGTTATGAGGATGAACTATGCCTATTTTATGCCACGTAATAGCTGACAGACTATTACCAAGAAGGTGGGTATGATCAAGTCCGATGTTAGTTATGACGCAAACTTTATCGGCACGGGTCACGATATTGGTCGCGTCAAACCGTCCGCCAATACCGGTTTCCACAACCGCGTAATCCACACCGTTACTGACAAACGTCCAAAGTGCAAATGCCAAAAGTAGCTCAAAATATGACGGTCGTATAGGAACTGTCTGAACAATTTCAAGAAAATGTTCTAGTTCGGTACAAAACTGGCGGTCAGCCATCGGCTGGCCGTTGATTTGGACTCTCTCGGTCAGACTATCGACATGTGGCGAGATAGTCAGACCAACTTTTTGGCCACTAGCCTTTAACAAAGCAGCTATATAATATGCAGTCGATGTCTTACCGCTTGTGCCGGCAATATGGATAACTTTAAGTTTGTCTTGTGGATTACCAAGAATTTGCATCAACGGCTTGAAGCGCGCTAGTGTTTCAGTTTGGTCACCCAATCTTGTGGCCAATGCTAAATAAGACAATAGGGCTGCATCAGCATCCGGAATTGTCCTAATTTTTGGCATTTTTTACTCCATCAGTAACTGATAAGATTAGTATACAGGCAACTGGGCTGTATAGGTGTTTATTATTTTTTCTAGCAGAACAATTGCTTTTATGCCACTTTATAACAATAATAGGTTAGCTGCTCCCGTGGTGAAATGGATATCACGATGGTCTTCGGAACCGTTGTTGGGGGTTCGAATCCCTTCGGGAGCGCCAATTTCAGAGTTTATCTAGTCTGATTTTAATGATTCCTCAACTGCCTTAAGAAATCGTTGGCGTTCTTTAAACATGAAAAACATATGACCATCCTGAAAAGCCATTAGTTTCGAATTTTTAATACCAACTTGTAGTTCTTGAACTAAATTACCCTGAACCAATTTATCTTTTTTACCATGCATAATAAAGGTCGGAATGCTTATATCAGTTAATTGATCGGCGCAATCATAAGCCGATGACGCATTGTTTTGGTGATTAAAGGCATAATACGGTTGCGGATACTTACCTTTTAGAATCGGTAGTCTTGGTAGAAAATTAAAGATTATTCCCCGTCGCCAGGTCTTAACGACACGAGCAGAGGTAGATACTAGTATCAGGTTTTTTACCATATCCGGATGTTTGAGTGTCAGGTCCAAGGCTATACGACCACCCATTGATATTCCTAAAATGTTAGCTTTTGTGATATCAAGCGCTCTCATTAGATCGGCAGTATCGGTGGCCATCATTTCAACTGAGTAAGGCAAATCGGGTTTTTCGGTGCGTCCGGCTCCACGGTTATCAAAAGCCAGCACCAAATTATTTCTTGATAAAGCTTCAATTAACCAACCGTATTCAGAAATATCAGCAGCCAGGCCCATTATGAGCACTAGTGGTACTCCGCTACCATGTAGTTCATAATAGAGAGCAATATCGTTAACTCTTACAATAGGCATATGATTAATGTTACCACTGTCGAGATAGTGGAATTTTCGATTAATAAATAGTTGTGATTTGAAATAATTTAGCCTTATCTGATAGGATTAGACTGTTTTGCGCCCGTAGCTCAGCTGGATAGAGCGTCGGTTTCCGGTACCGAAGGCCGGGGGTTCGAATCCCTTCGGGCGTACCATTTTGATTATGCTTAAAGTACAATTGCCTTAATGAAAAGTTATCGAGCCGGTTTTAGTGTAATTGAGGTTTTACTAATTCTGGTGGTGGTAATTGCGGTCAGTGGTATGGGATGGATAATGTATACCCATATTGAAGCATCTAAAAACTCAACCACAACTGGGGGCACATCCGATTCAAATCAAACTTCATGCTCAATAAACGGTGTTCCTGAACAATTATGCGCAAGGGCCAAACAAGCAGGATATTATTGCCCATCATGGGACACTAAACCCGGTCAAGTTGCTCCTGAAATATGTTTCAAAGTGCAGTAATCGTTAGCCGAAGAACATTCAAAATTCTTTGTTTTCGCCACGTCAGTTTATAAATAATACTTACTCGGTCATTTATAATTATCTTTATGCCTGATAATGATCATCCATTAAGCCAAAAGGAATTCGATTATATCTATTCCAAAGTACCTCGTTTAACGGTAGAAATAATAGTTAAAGATAAAGCTGGCAAAATATATCTAACACAAAGAGCGATAGAACCATGCAAGGATCAATGGCATCTGCCAGGAGGTACGGTTCGTTTTGGTGAGCCAATGCTTGAAGCCGTTAAGCGTATTGCTTTAAGGGAATTGGCAATCAAAGTAGTGGAAGCGACTAATAAAAGTTATATTGAATATCCCAGCCACTATACTCGCGGCCTAGATTCTCCAGTTGGAATAGTCTTTGAGGTAACTAAATACACGGGTAAAATAACAACCAACGCGGAAGCTGCCAAGGGTGGTTGGTTCAATCAATTACCAACTAATATGCACGCTAATCAAGATACATACCTTTTAGAGAATAACTATCTTTGCCGGTAGATGTTGCCCAGACAATATGTTTTTACATTATATCGGTGACTTTATTGGTTCTGTGCTGTTCGTTATAGTAGCTAACCACACCTTATTCAAAGCATTGCACTATATTCATTACTGGGGTAAATCTCCCGGTTGATACCTAGAGATTATTTAGTATCGAGTTGTATTTTGGTAATAATGTGTCAATTCTTGCTGCGATTAAGTACTTTTGGGTTATAATGACTCGAAATTAGTGAGGTAATTATGGATCAAGATTCTCAACAGCCCCAAAAGCCAACCAAAGCTTACGGTAAGCGCCCCATTTGGCAGTGGGTATTGCTTTATGTGATCATCGCTATCATTGTGTACGGCCTGATTTATTACTTCTTTATCCGTAAAACTGGTGGCAGTACCTCAACTTACACTTATTAGCTTCATATTCCCGGCAACCATTACCAAACAATAGTGATACGATATTGCAACTTTAATTCAGATGAGCTATTAGATGGTTGAGATCTAGAATAAATCTCTACCCTTAATCACCTGGTGGCAATAGTAGTAATTTCGGTAAATACTTATGGCGTAAGATTGCTCTTTCCAGGACTCGTAAAACTTCCTCAGCTTCGCTATAGCTCATCCCGACTCGGGATATCGGTAGTGGCTGGTCTTGACCAATGTTTTGCAGAAAACTCATAATGATACCATGCTCATTCCCGGTAATGACCACTTCGTCGCTATATAACACCCGTACATCTAAAGCTAATAGAATAGTGGCTACTTTGGACTGAGGATCTTCGGGGTGATGCCGGCGACCCTCGTTATTCTTAAAATATCCGGCTGAAGTCCATAATTGGACAGCTTCATGATCCTGAATATCAAAATAATTAATCAATAACATGAGCAGGTCTTCGCTGGGACGTTCCTCACCTTTTTCAATACGTTTTAACAGATCAGTATCAATCTCAATGGCACCGGATACTTCGTCTAAACTTTTCTGTTGACTCTTACGAAGAATCTTCAGATGATTTCCGAGAGTCCTAAAAGGTAGTTGACTTCTTGGTTCCTGCATATTCAATATTATATAACATAACCTTCCGACAAAACTGAACATGCTTACATAGGTAAGCTATACTAAATTTATGCAGTTTGCATCGGACATCAGTCTTCGCAATTATTCAACAATGCGTCTGGGCGGCTCTGCTGCTTACCTGGCTGAGGTTCATGACCGAAACGAGTTGCCCGAAGCAATACTCTGGGCAGAACAACGGCAGCTACCAGTGATAATGATTGGTGTTGGTAGTAATATCGTTTGGCGAGATGAGGGTTTTCAGGGATTAGTCCTAATCAACAAGATCAGTCGTTATGAAGTATTTAATGAAGACGGCAGCAACTTTTATGTGACGATTGGCGCCGGCGAAAACTGGGATAGTGCTGTCACGCGGATGGTAGATGCCGAATTGACTGGTACTGAAGCTTTGAGTTTAATCCCCGGTTCGGCTGGGGCTACCCCAATCCAAAACGTCGGCGCCTATGGACAAGAGATCGCAAATACACTGGTGACGATTGAAGCTTACGATACGTCAACTAAAAGCTTCGTTAATATACCCGGTACCGACTGTGCTTTTGGCTACCGTACCAGCCGCTTCAAAACCACCGATAAAGGACGTTTTTATATTACGGCCATTACTCTTCATTTAATGCATGGCAACCCTCAGCCGCCTTTTTATGCTGGCTTGCAAAGCTATCTTACGGAACATCAAATTACTAGCTTCACGCCGCAAACTATCCGTCAGGCGATAATTGCTATCCGCACCCAGAAGTTGCCTGATCCTAGTCAGGTTGCTAATACCGGTTCTTTTTTTGAAAACCCGATTGTCGACAAAGGTATTTTAGCCCAGCTCTTGCCAACCTATGGCAACATACCTTATTGGCAGACTGAAGACAGTAACAACATCAAGTTAGCTGCTGCCTGGCTGATAGAGCAAGTTGGTTTTAAAAACTTTCACGATACGGAAACGGGTATGGCTACTTGGCCAACCAGCCCGTTAATTTTTGTTAATGAACACGCTCAAAACACTGCTAATCTTTTAAAATTCAAACAAAAAGTGATTGCCGCTGTCCAGGCTAAATTTGGTGTGACTCTCGAACAAGAACCAGAGTTGTTACCTTAATTTGGTTAGGTTTCAGTCTTTATCGCTGGGTAGTGGATACCGTAACGAAAATTCTTTGATCGTTTGACGAAGTTCAGCTAATTTCCGACTATCTTCTCTGGCATCAATAGCCGTTTTCATCCATTCTGCCAGGGTGGCCATGTCTTTTTCTATCAGGCCCCGAGTGGTAATGGCTGGAGTTCCTAAACGGATACCGCTTGGTCGATATGGCGGCAACGGGTCATCAGCAACTACATTCTTATTCAGCGTTAGACCGATTTTATCGAGTGTTTCTTCAACTACTTTACCGTCAATCCCAAAGCTGGAGTGAACATTAGCCAAAATTAAGTGGTTGTCGGTACCGCCGCTGATTAGTCGAAACTGACGGCTGAGCATTTCAGTGGACAGCTGTTTGGCGTTTTTCAATATCTGCTCGGCATAGGTTCGGAATGACGGCTGCAGGGCTTCACCAAAACAGACAGCTTTAGCGGCAATGATATGCATCAGTGGTCCGCCCTGAACTCCCGGGAATACTGTCCGGTCTATTAAGGTTGGGATATTCTCGATGGTTTTGGCTGGTGCTTTGAGCGGATTACCAACCACCCCTTTACTCAAAATTAAACCACCGCGTGGACCACGTAGGGTTTTATGAGTGGTCGAGGTAATGACTTGGAAACCATAATCGAATGGGTTCTTAGCCACGCCAGCTGCAATCAGCCCAGCAATGTGAGCCATATCGGCAACCAGCAGCGCGCCAACTTCGTGGCCAATTTCAGCAAACTTAGCATAATCCAGTTCCCGCGGATAAGCAGAAAATCCGGCCAGAATTATTTTAGGTCGGTGTTTGAGAGCTAGTTCACGCATATAGGCATAGTCGATCTCGCCAGTCTCGATATCTTTCATGCCGTAACGAACGAATTTATAAGTCCGAGCCAGTACCGTGACTGGTGAACCGTGAGTTAAGTGGCCACCATGACTAAGGTCCATAGCTAGAACGGTATCACCTGGTTCCAACCAGGCATGATAGACTGCTTCATTGGCCTGGGCTCCAGAGTGAGGCTGGACATTGGCATGGTCGGCTTTAAAAAGTTTTTTAGCCCGTTCAATGGCAATGGTTTCAATCTGATCAGTATTCTCTTGCCCGCCGTAATAACGCCGCCCTGGGTATCCTTCTGAATATTTGTTAGTAAAAACACTGCCCATGGCTGTTAAAATATCGCGAGATACATAGTTTTCGCTGGGGATTAATTCTAATCCCTCACGCTGCCGTTTTTCTTCAGCAGCAATCAGTCGTTTTATGTCTTCGTCTTTCATAACCCAATTCTCCTAGTTAACTTTACTCCGTGAATCTATAAGTAGTAGAGATTAGTAACTAGATCATGTTGCCATTGTAGCCCTTGTTGGTTAGCAGTAGCAAATAGTAAAGTTTGGTCCGACATAAAAAATGTCAGACATAAGCAAATTAAATTTGCACTAAAATATCACGTGTGATATTTTTAATCAGTTATGCCAAATACACCAGAAAAAATTGGCCAACTTGTAGCTCAGGTGCGACAAGATCGTGGTTTAACTCAAGCGGAATTTGCCAAACTGTTAAATACTAGCCAATCAGCCATTAACCGGATTGAGCACGGTAAGCAAAACTTAAGTTTGCAGACACTCGGGCGGATTAGTGAAGTTTTGAACAAACAACTAATCAGTATTAGCAGTAATGCTGTTAATCTGCGCATTGAGGGCGGCTATGAACTTCACGGCTCAATTGGGTTAAAAACCAGTAAGAATGCTGCTCTTGGGCTACTTTGTGCTAGTTTACTTAATTACGGTGTAACTCGTTTTAAGTCTTTCCCTCGTATCGAAGAAGTTTATCGCATAATTGAAGTACTCGAGAGTATTGGCGTTCAAATTAAATGGTTACCCGGAAACGATCTCGAAGTCCGTAGACCGGTTAATTTAAAACTTGACCATCTAGATGCCGAAGCTGCTCGATCGACTCGTACCGTACTGATGATGATCGGGCCACTGATTCATGACTACAAATTATTCAAGATACCTTACGCTGGTGGATGTCAGTTAGGCACCAGGACAGTCGCACCCCATTTGTACGCTCTGGAGGAATTCGGAGTAAATATTGTCGCAACTCAAGGCTATTATCACGTCGCTACCCGCAAAAAACCAGCGGGCAGAATTACTTTATATGAAGCTGGTGATACCGTAACCGAAAATACCTTGTTTGCGGCTGCTCGAACAACCGAAGAAACTATTATTCAGTTTGCTAGCGCCAATTACTCAGTCCAAGATGTCTGTTTCTTCCTGCAAAAACTAGGAGTCAATATTGAAGGTATTGGCAGTACGGTATTGCGGGTACGGGGTAAGGCCTATATTAAAAAGAATATCACCTACGCATTGGCTGAAGACCCGATCGAAGCCATGTTTTTTGTAGCTGCTGCGATAACCACTAATTCTGAAATAACCATTGAACGCGTACCAATCGATTTCATGTCCCTAGAACTCCTGAAGCTGAAAAAGATGGGCTTAAAGTTTAAAATGAGTGACCGCTATAAAGCCAATAACGGCAACACCGATTTAGTGAATTTAACTGTTTATAAACACGACGGTACGCTTCATGCCCTGGCCGAAAAAATCCATCCTAATGTCTATCCTGCCGGGATTAACATTGATAACCTACCTTATTTTGTGCCGATTGCCGCTGTTGCCAAAGGCAGAACTCTTATCCATGATTGGTTGTATGAAAACCGAGCGATTTATTACACCGAACTAACCAAAGTCGGAGCTCAAGTCGAACTAGCCGATCCGCACCGTGTATATGTTGACGGACCAACAAAATTTAGAGCTGCAGATGTAGTTTGTCCCCCGGCTCTTCGACCGGCTAGTTTACTATTGATCGCGATGCTGGCTGCTCCTGGAGTCAGCATCTTACGCAATATTTATACCATCCAACGCGGTTATGAAGATTTGGCCGAACGACTTGATTCGCTCGGAGCCCATATTTCACTAATGCATGAGCTCTAAAACAGTTTACCTGTGATATAATCGCCTCTGTTGCGGGATTAGTATAATGGCTAGTATGTCACCCTTCCAAGGTGAAGGCGGGGTTTCGACTACCCCATCCCGCACCATAATGTGCCCCGGTAGCTCAGTTGGATAGAGCAAGAGACTTCTAAGCTCAAGGTCGGGGGTTCGAATCCCTCCCGGGGCGCCATTGTTTAACAGCTAACGATTAATAGCGTTATTGGCTCGATAAAACCAGACTTTGATGGTATCCATAGTTAAGAAATGAACTAAGGTTAGTAAAACTGTAATGCTAAGCAAGCCGAATGAAAGAGCGGTAAACGATAAAAGTTTTTGGGTAGCCGGTAGATAAACCAAAAAGAGTGTGAATGCTGTGATAAAGGCAAAAGCTATCTTCATTGGGTTAGACAGTTTCTGGGCCAGCCAAAAATGATCTCGGTTGCGAATTGAAAAGATCACAATTAATGCACTGAAGGTTAAGAATAGGAACAGACCAGTTTCGACAATCCCGGCTGAATGGTTCCTGATAATAGCAAAGTACATAATCTCATAAAAGGCGGTCACCGAACCCAACAGCATCGACGTAAACATCAATGAGTGAACATTAAATTTGCTGGGGCGCTGCAGCTCACCAGTATCGACATTATCGGTGGCTATGGCTATACAGGGCAGATCGGTCAATAAGCTGGTCAATAACACCTGCACCGGTAAAATCGGCAATGAGGCAACCAATAATAAATAAAGCACCGACAACGCAAAGAAGTTGCCCCAGTTACTGACAAATGTAAAACGGATGTATTTATTGATATTGGTAAAAATTTGACGACCGTAATGAATACCGTTAACAATTACCTCTATATCATTGTGTAGTAGTAAAATGTCCGCGCTTTCTTGGGCTACATCAGTGGCATTATTAACTGCTATCGCAACATCGGCTAATTTAAGGGCTGGAGCGTCGTTAATGCCGTCACCTTGGTAGCCTACAATATTGCCATGTAACTTTAGTAATTTGATGATACGGTATTTTTGTTCCGGATTAAGTCTTGCAAAGGCATTATTAGTTTGAGCTGCTTCAGCCAGCTGTTCATCAGTCATAGCGTCGATATCTTCACCCGTTAGAATGGTCTGACCTTTGTTTACCAGACCGACTTCGGTGGCCACGTATTGGGTAACTTCTGGGCTATCTCCAGACAGTATTTTGATGCTTACCCCTAACTTTTCAGCTAGCATAATGGTGTGTTTGGCTGATGGCCGCAATGGATCTTCAAGAGCTACAAAACCAACAAATTGCAAGTCTTGTTCGTGCTCCAGAATGTCAAAATTATCCGGCGACGTAAAATGAATTGGTTTATAAGCTATTCCTAAATGACGGAGTCCCATGGCTCCGTCAGCTTTAATGATTTTTAGGTATTTCTCTGTTTTAGGCTCCTTGGTCAGCTTCAGTAGTGTTTCAACTGATCCAATTTCAACTAAATATGTTTTGTGACCATCGCTGTAGACTACCCGTCGTCTTCGAGCAGCCGGATCAAATGGCAGTTCTTCGAGACGGATGTATGTACCAACTTCAGCTTGAACATCCTGTGGAACGTATTCAAGAAAAGCTTTGTCAAAAGAGCTTTGAAATTTTTTACGTTTTTCATCAAGCGTTTCCAGACTGGCAATCGCTAAACGCTGAAATAACTTCGGGTCATCGGCAATCAATTGTTTGACGGTTTGCCTGTTTTCCGTCAGCGTGCCGGTTTTATCGCTGCAGAGTATGGTTATATCTCCAAGATCCTCCACAGCACTTAGGGTTTTTACGATAACGTGCCGTTTAGCTAAGTTAAGCGCTCCCCGAGATAACGTCACCGTCACAATAACCGGCATGGCTTCCGGTACCACGGCAATCGATAAAGCAATAATAAATAGCAATAGCGTACCAATATTGGATATGTCGTGTATCAGGATCAATTTTAGGATGAACACTATGACCAAAGTCAGAAAAGTAAATTTTACTAGAAAGCTACTGAAAGAAGAAAGCGATTGCTCAAATTGGGTGACCCGTTTTGTTGAGCTAGACAAATGAGCAATTTTGCCGAGTTCGGTGGTACCCGCCGTGGCATAGACGAAACCCTTTGCTTCACCTCGTTCGATAACGCTGCCGGCATAGACCAGTGCTTTAGCGCCGTTAGTTTCCTTGGTAACCGGAGCTGATTCGCCGCTGAGCTGTGATTCGTTAACCGTAAGATCATCAACTTCATACAGACGGATATCAGCTGGTACAATATCTCCTTCGCGTAGTATTACTAAGTCACCGGGAACGAGTTGTTTTTCTGGCACTATAGTCTGTTTGCCTTCCCGGATAACTAAAATGTCTTTATCGACTAACTTTTGTAGCTTTTCTACGGCCTTTTCCGACCGATATTCTTGGAAGAAACCGAGACCGGTATTAATTAGTAGAATGACAATAATTACTAGACCATCACTGAATTCTTTCAATGCAAAAGATAAGAGAGCGGCTACTAGCAGCAAATAAACTAAAGAACTTCTAAACTGTTTCAGTAGTAACGCAAATAAATTTTTTTTAGCTTCATTTTTGAGAAAGTTCGGACCGTAGTGTAGTAAACGGCTCTGAGCTTCTGCGGTTCCTAGGCCCTCAGCGGAAGTATGTAGGGCATCCATCAACGAATGGTTATCGAGGGTTTTTACTTTTTCTTTGTCCATAGCCTAATTCACATCATAGCAGAGTTATAAACTTGAGCACGATCAAGTGCGTCGGCTGATGATGAATGGACGCCTGAAACTATTAAGTACCCCAGTTTTGTCCTAAGATAACCACAAAATTGGCATTCGGGTAATTAGCTGCTTCATTAGCTTCTGTTGAACCGCTGGGTGTAGTTACTACCATTCCGGGAAAGAGTTGTTCCAAAAGCTGCTTAGAAGCCGGGTCTTTGCCGTTGGATTGATCAACGATCATGGTATTTGGATAAACGTTACTGGCGTCAGCAATAGTTACACTGTCAATGCCTTTAGTTTGAAGTACACTACGTTCTTTACCGGCTAGGCCGTTCACTTCGCTAGCATTAAGAATGACAATATTCGCTCCTTCCTTGACAACCGGGCTGTTAGAGGTTAACTGAAGGTAGTATTGCTGTAACTGTCCATAATTTCCGATGCCCGCAGATGGTATCAGTGCGTCCTGACCTGAAGCTGGATCTACGTAGCCAATTAATAGCGGATTAGTTGCTCCTGTCAAACTAGCGCTATATTCGTAAGAACCAAGGCTCGATGGGGTAATACCTTTGGTTATCTGTACTAGTCGCAGTACATCTTGAAGATTAAAATTGGTTTGAACGTTATTACCAAGTGCATTAAATAAACTAGTAATTCTTAGCGGGTTAGTAATCACGCCTAGTGTTTTTGCCTTAGCGGCTAGTGTTTCTAGCATTTCGCGTTGGTACATTGTCCTGGTGTAATCGCTATTAGGGATCCCATAGGTAACATCGCCAGCTGGTGTATCGCCCCGGGCTCTAGCCAGATCTAAAGCTTCTTGACCATTAAGCGTCACTTCGCCGTTGGGTAACTTTAGATGAGTATAGGCATCATAAATACCCCTAGGGTCGGGACTTTGAATATCAATTGTTATGCCACCTACCGCATTTACGGCATCCTGAAAGGCAGCGTAATTAATCAGAGCATAGTAATCAATCGGGATGCCTAAATCAGTCTGGACAATTTGTTCCAACTGACCCATGCCACCGTTTGGTAATCCGGTATGACTAAAGTTAGTAACTTCATTGGCGGCATTAATTTTTTGATAAGATTGCAAACCCGGTACATAAACCCATAAATCTCTAGGGATACTCATCATAAAGGCTGTATGGTTTTGAGTATCAATACTGAGTACCATAATGGAGTCAGTCAAGTCAGCCCCATTGTGGCCTGGGTCATCAGCTGAGTCTCCGGCCAGTAAGATATTGACGCGACCCAGACTTTCACCATTTAGTTTCGTGCTACTAAATAATGCCTGGACATCACTAAATGGGTTGCCATGAAACACTTTATCCAGATTGTTAATGATTTGACCGCCAAACCAGGTTGTGGTACCAATCAGCAAAATAAAAACAACCAAAATTGAAGTTAAGATTTTACGTTTCCGAGACCACTTTTTGCGTTTAGTTTGTCTAGGGTTGGTAATTCCTGGTTGTCCATAACGAGGGTTAGGTATAGTAGTATTCAGTAGTGAAGATTGATTGATAGCCTGGTGGGTTACCGGCGGTGGCGGTGGGCTTGGTGATGGTGGTATAGTTGGTTGATTAGTGACGGTTGGCGGTTGGCTGATTGGTGCTGGAAAATTATTTGGCTTATCTGGATTACGCAAAATACCATCTATACTTGCAACCTGGCGAGGTCTATATGACTTGTAATCCATAGGCTCCTATTATACTAATTATTTCCATAAGCAATAAACTTATCAAATTTATTTGATCTGTCGAGCTAACCACTTAGCACTGGGACGGATAGTCCGACGCATCGTCTGACGGTCAACCGCTATCAAGCCAAATTTAGGCCACCACCCGGATGCCCATTCAAAATTATCCAGTAAACTCCAGTGCAAATAACCAAATAACTTCACGCCGTGTTGCAAAGCTTTTTGCATGGCGACAATAGTCTGTTCCAGCCACCACTGGCGGTAAGTATCAATGGCGTCTGCCAGTCCGTTTTCGGTAATAATTAATGGTTTATGATACTTGCGCCATAATCTTTCCAACAACCGGCCCACTCCAGCCGGTTCCATATACCAACCGAGATCATTAATCGGTTTAGCTGGATTTTTCATAAGTCCTTGCCAATTTATGTACGCCGAAAAGTAATAATTAAGTCCAATAAAATCAACGCGGTTGCTAATACGATTTAAAAACCACCAGTTAGCAATATAGTTTTCAATCCTTATACTCAGCAGATTAATGACATTATTGGGATTAACCGGACTTAAGTCACTGATTTGAGCAGCTATTCCGACAGACAATCTCGGGTTAATTGATTTGATAACTTGATAAGCTCGGCGATGTGCCTTAACTAGATTATTGTAAACTTGCAGGGCTTTAATGATGTTCTTACGCATGGGTGGCCAGGAGCCTTGAATATAACCAAAACTAACATAGACGTTCGGCTCATTGAGTACCAAGACATATCGTAAATCTTGACAAAGCTCCTCAGTCACTTTTTTAACATAACGATCAAAATATAACAGGTTTTGCTTTCTTCCAAACCCGCCTTTTTTAGTAAACCAGACTGGCATAGTCCAGTGCCAGAAAGTTAAAATTGGTTCAATCTGCAGTCGTTTTAGCTCATTAATGTATTGCCGATAATGCTCGATTTCTTGCTTATCCCATTGTCCTTCGGTCGGTTCAAGTCGCGACCATTCTACCCCAAAGCGAAATGCATTCAGATTCAGTTCTTTGAGTAGTTTAAAATCTTCTGGATAGCGGTTGTAGTGTTCTACGCCATTGCCGGAAATATAATTCTCTGGATTAATGGCTGCTGTTTGAATAGTTTGCCAATTCGGTAACCAGCTCAATCGTTTTTGAGCTGTTTGGGCCAACCGATGGGCATTAGCTTTTTCCCATTCGCTCCATTGATTGTGAGTATTGCCTTCTACCTGATGGGCAGCTGTACTTACCCCCCATAAAAAATCTCTTGTAAATAATAGATTATTCACTTGCCATATAGTAGCAAATATAAACCGATTATTATAGAGATGGCGTAGGCCAATAAAGCAGTTAGTATACTGTACTGTGGACTATCAGAAACAGACTATTGACCCTTAATTTATGTACGGTTAGACTATCTATATGCCCTTAGTTAATTGTCATCGATGCTCCAAGCAGTTTTATACTAAACCAAACCGCCTATTAAAGGGGTGGGGTAAGTATTGCTCAAATCGGTGTAAACATCTGGGGTTTAAGACGGGTAAATTTACCCGTTGTTTTATGTGTCATAAGTCTATCTATAGAAACCTCAAAGAACTAGATAGATCAAAAAGTGGAAAATACTTTTGTAGTAAATCTTGTCAAACAATATGGAGAAATTCCAAGGTATACATTGGTCATAATCACGCTAACTGGAAAGGTGGCGAAAGTTCATACCGTTACATTCTCCAACGATCTAAACGGATTAAAGTATGTGCAAAGTGTCAAACTAGAGACACACGTGTGTTAATAGCGCATCATAAAGATAAAAATCGCCAAAACAATGACACTTCAAATTTAATATGGTTATGTCTTAACTGTCATTTCCTTGTACACCATTACAAATCTGAGACTTTGCACATTAACACCCATAAGTTAATTGCATAATAACAATTGCCTATGGAATATTGAACAGATATAATGACTTAGTTAATGGCGGGTGTAGCTCAGTTGATTAGAGCGTCTGATTGTGGTCCAGAAGGTCGTGAGTTTGATTCTCACCACTCGCCCCATATTTATTTACATATCAAATATATCATTCTGTAATATACATATTACTACCATCAAGAAAAAGATTCGGTAGGAGACAGTGAAGCGATTGGTCTATTTTTTAAAAAATTACCGACTACTAAGCTGGATAATTGCCGGCCTGATTAGTGGTCTAGTACTCGAATTATTCCATTTAACAATCGCCGTCCATTGGGAAATAAGTATTATTTCACTGATTACTGTCATACCTTTACTTTGGGGAATGTGGTTGTCAATTAGGGCTGGCAATTACGGCATCGACTTACCAGGTATAGTAGCTATAGTTGCGGCGGTTATTTTACGTCAATACTGGGTCAGTATTGCAGTCGCTTTAATATTAGTTATTAATTTATCGCTTAAAAATGTTATTGTCCGGCGAGTTCAACGCCGAAAAGCTCAGCAAATGGATAAAATTCCTGATCTTGTTCACGTATTTCGGAAACGTCGTTTGGTAGATGTTCAAATCGGCGACATCCATGTAGGTGATGAGATAGAAATTCGTCCCGGAGAGGTTATTCCTGTGGATGCGGTTATTAAAAATGGTACTGGTAACTTTGATGAATCAAGTCTGACCGGTAGCCACAAACTGCAATATCGCCAAGGCGGTGATATTATTTTAGGCGGCTCAACCAACGTCAACGAAACGATTAACGCTAAAGTACTGCGGACAACAGCCGATAATCAATATCGTCAAATTGCCCGTTTTGAGCGGTCAGCAATGGGCAGCCCAGCACCAATTAACCAACGGGTAGATTTTTACAGTATCTACTTTATGCTTGGGGCCTATATAATTGCGATTGCTGCTTGGTTTGTAAGCCGGCAGTCGCTGCGTTTTTTGGAAGTAATTGTGATTGCTTCGCCGGCGCCAATTATACTAGTCCCAACTTTTAGTTTAATAACAGGGTTACAGCAAGCTGCCAAACGTGGCATCGTTATTAAAACGGCTAGTTTATTTGAACAATTAGCTAAAGCAAAAACTTATGCCTTTGATAAAACCACGATCCTGGCTGACCAGGCTGCTGAAATAGAATCAGTTACCGTCCTTAAGCCAGCCACCCAACGTCAGGTTCTAAGACTTACCGGTAGCTTAACACAACGGTCCAATCATCCACTAGCTCAAGCCATCAGCCAGGCTGTGGTTAGTAAAAGGTTAAAGTTTATCAAGACTAAACACATCCAACAGCTATCCGGGTTTGGCGCAGAAGCCCATATTGGTAACCAGGACGTATTACTCGGCCATTTCGGTTTAATGCAAGAAAGGGGCATCAGCCTCCCGCAACATTTCAAACCGTCACCTGCTAAACAAACTACCATTTATGTTGCAGCTGATCATAAGTTAATCGGTTATCTAACTTTCAAAGATAGTTACCGATCGGATGTTCAACCGATGCTCAAAAAATTAACGCAATTAGGTGTGGTCCGGACTTTAGTGGTAACCGACGAAGTCCAATCATTTGCTTCCAGCGTGGTCAAACGACTAGGCATAACTGATGTTAAAGTTATCACCCGCCCCGGCGAAGAGTTACTAACTATTGAGGATATTAAAGAACGCCCATCGGTCTTTATTGGTAACGGGTTAACTGATGTACCGGTTTTAGTGGCAGCCGACGTCGGAGTTGCGGTGGGTGCTCGCGGTAGCACTGCCGCCGGTGATGCCGCCGATGTAGTTATTCTGCAAAATGACCTGGGGTTAATAGCCAAAGCGATGGCAACTGCCAAACAAGCTGTTCGCAATATTCACTTAGCCCTAGCTATGGCTATTGGCTTAAGCCTGTTATTAATGCTGGTCTTAGCTACCGGTAAAGTAGCCCCGTTAATAGGGGTATTGATACGAGCTGCCATCGAAATTGCAGTCATTTTTAGCGTTTTATGGACGCGGCGATTTTCTAGTGTATAACATTAAGCGACACTGCTACCAATAGCGGCACTAAGATATTGTCAAATCCTTTGACGGCTAAGTTTTCCAGTAAGGTAGCGGCCACGGCAATACCAATAAACCAGGTGCTAAAAATATTCGGCACGAATATGGCATAGGCCGTCAGAATGGTCATGGTGATCAGGAAAAAAGTCAGCGTTCCGACAACGCTTTTGGTATAACCAAAGACTTTATAGCGATTGGTTCGGCCAAACCTAAGGCCAATGATGGCTGCCATACCGTCGGCCACGCTCATGATCAAAAGTGAGGCACTATATATCCAGTGACTATGGGCTACAAAAGCCAGAACACCGACAGCTATAGCAAATAGTATTTCTCCCCATGTTGGCCGTTGAACACTATGAACGGCCTTAAAAAGCTGAGTATAGCTTGAATAAAGTACCACCAGAACAAAAGCAGCACTCAACAGAACGATTTCATCCCGGCTTAAAAAGAATGACCAGAAGGCTACAAACGACCCGGCGGAAATATGCACAAACTTACGCGTTAACTCGGTATCGATATTTCGATGTCGCCACAATAATTCGGAAATGCACAGGATCAACAGAATAATTACGATTGCAATAACCAAGTTCATGCCCATATTGTACAGTCGACCGACAAAAATGGAATTATAAACAATTAGTAATCAACTGGTCGGGGTGAGAGGACTCGAACCTCCGACCTCAGCGACCCGAACGCTGCGCGCTAGCCAACTGCGCTACACCCCGAAAAAAACAAACTGGTCGGGGATAGAGGACTCGAACCTCCGACCTCGCACTCCCAAAGCGCGCGCGCTAGCCAACTGCGCCAATCCCCGTAAGGCAATATCTATTAAAGATCAAGGTTAACAGAGGTGATTATATAGCAAACAGCTCAAAGCTGCCACCCCAATCAAAGATATTGTTGAATGTGCTCGGCCTGTCTGGCTAATCCACGGTTATCGGTTGATACTAAGACGGCATTGAACTGGCGGGCTCCTTTAGTCTCCAGTTCATTCTTAGTCATTAACCCATGACGCCAACGATTGATAACCACTTCATAAGATATTCCTAAGGATGAGTCCAATGCGCCACACATACCAACATCGGTAACATGCGCCGTACCGCCGGGTAAAATCCGTATGTCAGCCGTCGGAACATGCCAATGATCGCCTACCACTAAGGTTACCTGTCTATCTAGGTAATGCCCGATGACTACTTTTTCGCTGCTATAATCGCCATGAAAATTAACTACACAAGCCACTCGATTTACAGCGCTTTGCGATTCTAAAATTTGATCAACGACCACCAGCGGATTATCGATTAATTTTTCTGAGTCTCGACCAACAACTTGGCCGAGCAAACTGATAACTAAAACTTTGCCCTGGGACGTTTCAGTATACTTATAACCCAGTCCTGGCGTTCCTTCCGGATAATTTGCCGGTCTAATAATCGGCTCAGCCGGGTTACTGAGCAATGGTACAATTTCTGGACGAAACAGAGTCCAGTTACCACCAGTAATAAAATCAATGCCTGTCTTCCGGAGACATTGAAAGTCTTCAAGTGTGATGCCTTTGCCGTCAGTAACATTTTCACCTTGGGCGATTACCAGATCAATGGCTTTTGCCTTCCGTAGCTGCGGTATAACCTCACTGACGGTTGTTATACCCATCTCACCCATTACGTCTCCGACGTATAGAATATTCATATTGTTTCTAATGTCATTTATTTGGCGTACTCTATGGCTCGGGTTTCGCGAATGACATTCACCTTAATAGTCCCAGGGTACTGTAATGATGACTCTATCTTAGTCGCTATATCTCGAGCTAACTTTATGGCAGTCAGATCGTCAACCTCTTCCGGTTGGACAAAGATCCGGACCTCACGGCCAGCACTAATAGCGTAAGCTTTCTCGATTCCCTTGAAGCTAGTGGCCACATTTTCGAGGTCTTTCATACGTTCAGCAAAGTTCTCGGAAGAGATATTCCGAGCTCCCGGTCGGGCGGCACTTAAGGCATCAACCGTTCGGATAATGACTGCTTCTACGCTAGTAGCTTCCATATCATCGTGATGCTGTTCAGCAGCCAGAGCCACTGCTTCCGGAGCACCGTATTTACGCAACATCTCACCACTGATATGGTGGTGCTTACCTTCCATTTTATGGGTTAAGGCTTTACCCATGTCATGCGTTAAGGCCGCATACTTGACAGTCGGGACATCAGCTCCGACTTCTTCGGCTATCATAGCCGCTAAATGAGCCATTTCCACTGAATGCTTCAGGACATTTTGGCCATAACTGGTCCGATATTTCAGCTCCCCAACCAAATGGAGAATCTCACGCGGGATACCAATAACCCCGACTTCACGGGCGGCATCTTCACCAGCCCGGACTACTTCTTTTTCAACATTCTTCTGAGCTTTCTCAACAACTTCCTCAATCCGGGCCGGGTGAATCCGGCCGTCTTTCATCAGCATCTCCAGGGCCTGATGGGCAATTTCCCGTCGGACCGGATCAAAACTGGATAGTACAACATAGCCCGGAGTGTCATCAACTAAAATATCAACTCCTGTTGCTCGTTGCAGGGCTTGGATATTCCGACCTTCCTTGCCGATGATGCGGCCCTTCATTTCCTCATCTTCAAGTTTAATGCTAGATACTGTCCGTTCAGCGGTCACCTCACTGGCCATTCGTTCCATAGCCGTAGTAATAACCAGTGCTGCTCGCTCTTCGGCATCTTCTTCGGCTTCATTTTGCAGTTTAGCAACCAACCCGACAAGGTCATTTTTAATGTCCCGTTCGGTCATTTGCATGAGCTTATCGGCCGCCTCCGCCTTAGTTAATTTGGCAATCTTTTCTAGCTTGTCCTGTTGACGGCTACGAATGTCGTGGATTTCGTCTTTGAGTTTATCAATTTCGTCTTCACTTTTACGCAGATTTTCAGATCGCCTATCCAAATCATCAAGTTTTTTATCAAGCGTCTCCTCGCGAGTAACCAGACGTTGCTCCAGGTCTTTTAGTTCACGGCGGTGGTTTTGTTCTTCTTTTCGGGCATCTTGAACTTCTTGAGCAGCATTCTCCCGAGCTTGTGAGATTAGTTTTTCGGCTTCATGTTGCGCTTTAGTTAATTCTTTTTTGGCTTGCTCTTCGGCAGAGCCTATCCGTTTTTGAGTAATAACGGTGTTTGCACCGAAACCAACGGCTACGCCTACCACGGCGAGCACTACTGTCAGTGGATTCATACTGTTCCTTTCTATCGGCAGACAAGGTCATGTATGGGCATTCGCTATCACGTCACTAGCCCAAAGTCCACCTTATCTGAAAGTCGAGTTAAAGAGTTAGATCAATAGGATTGCTCATGTACCATCACATAGCAGCATATCCTAACAAAACTATACCCCCAACAACTGAGCATGGTCAATGTTTCTGTTGGGTAGTATGTACCGGTACACCGTATTCAGGCAGGGCGATGTGCTGGTTTTCGCCAGCCAATAATTTTGCTAAACCCTGTTTCAGCCAACTATCTCCGCTAGTAGCAGTAATCGGTATGGATAAACTATAGGCTAAAGCATTGGCCACACTGCAGCCAATACGCAAGCCGGTAAAACTACCTGGTCCTTGGAAAACTACGACTCCCTGAATGTCGCTTAAGTTTTTGGCTGAGTCAGTTAATAACTGATTAATGGTTAAGTGGATAGTTGACGAAAGTTCGCGGTGAGCTGGCCAGGTTTGATAGCCCAGTTGGTGTGTATCATTAAACAAACCAACCTCAGCTTCAGGCTTATCGGTACGGATAGTTACGATTAACACTTTAAATTCCTTTCGACATTAAATAATTTAAAGTTTGAGGGTAAGTAAAACTCAATTTACGAGTCAACTCGGCGCTACTTTCAAGCTTGACAGTCAATCGTTCACGGGGCAGGACATTCTCGACAATCGCTCCCCATTCGACTACTACCACCGCCTGTTTGTCATGTAAGATCTCAGCTAATTCATTAAGTATAATCCCTGGCTCGGACAGCCGATAAAAATCAAAATGATACAAGGTTAGCTCGCCGGCTTGGTACTGACGACTGAGAGTAAATGACGGGCTGGCTACCAAATCTTTACTGCCCAGTCCGCGGGCCAGGCCACGGACCAGTGTCGTTTTACCACCGCCCAGATCACTAACCAACTCAATGGTTTCGCCGCCTCGTAAGTTAACGCCGAGTTTAGCGCCAATCGCCTCAGTTTCGGCTGGGCTATAAGAAGTCAGAAATTGTTTTTGAGTCTTACTCATAACCCCCGTATAGTAACGCGTTGTTCGAGGTTGCCGCAAGTGAAATCGGTTAGTGCGGTTTCGTCTAGGTCGCGGTGTACAATGAAAATATGCTACAACTGAGTGGGTCGCTTCTCAATAAACCGGTGTTATCACTAAGAAGCGGCGGTCCGGTCGCTTGGATAGTTTCTCCTATTATTAATCCTAATAATTTAAAAGTTGAAGGCTTTTACTGTAATGACACTGTCGAAAAGCGACAACTTATTTTACTTTATCAGGATATCCGTGAACTTTCTCGTCAAGGTTACATTATCGATGACCACGATGTCTTGGCTCAGCCGCATGATTTAGTACGTTTGAAACAGGTTCTGGCTCTTCATTTTGAGCTACTTAAAAAACCAGTGGTTACCGTTTCCAAAGAGAAAATTGGTAAAGTTAGTGATTATGCCGTAGAAACGGATACCATGTATGTCCAAAAGCTGTACGTTTCCAGATCAATTTTAAGAAACCTAGCCGGCGGCAGTTTAAGTATCGACCGGACCCAAATTGTGGAAATCACCAATAACCGGATTATTATCAGCGATCTACTCGAAGGGAATCCATCACCGGCAACCGTCAGCCTAGCTTAAACTATGAACGAGTTAATCAGTATCTAGAGCGTTTTTAATATCGCCGTAATCAAAACCTTGGCGAGCTAAGTATTGCATCAGTTTGAGTTTATCGGTCCGATACCTAGTCAGTTGTCGCTTCTTAGCTATCAATTTCCGTAAAACATCTAGTTCAGTAACTTCATCTTCGTCTATCACTTGTTTAATAACTTCTGCGCTAACGTGTTTGGCTCGTAGCTCTTGTTGTAATTTTCGCTTCGAGGTAGGGCGGAGTAGACGGCGGTTTGCTACCCAGCTACGGGCAAAAGCTAAATCATTTAACAAATTTAAATCAATTAACTTGTTAAGTATTTTCTTAATTAGAGCAGGGGAGACGGTTTTACGACGGAGATAGTTTTCCAATTCCCAACGACTGTGCAGTCTCATAGCTGCATATCTTATGGCGTTAGTTGAAATCTTATCCTCGACGGATTGATGTTTCCAGCTTTTTAGTTCGTCAGCACTTAATTCCTGCCCACGCACCAATTGACTAAGTAGTAAGGCCGACTCACTTAAAGAAAAGCCATACCGGCCATCAATAAAAACCGAGTAACGGTTTTTAACTTTTTGTTGCTGGGTAATGCTGGTAATTTTCATACCTATTAATGATCTTGGTCTATTTTGTCAGGGATTGAGTTAGTTTATTCTTCTTTGGTGGCAGCGGTTGCTGTAGTAATCACTTTTTGAGCAATTTCAGTCATCACCTTAGGGTTAGCTTGAAGGTATAGTTTTGCCGCCTCGTGTCCCTGGGCAACATTTTGTCCATTATAAGTAAACCAGGCGCCAGATTTTTCCACGATACCATGAACTACCGCCTGATCAAGAACGTCACCCGATCGGGAGATACCTTCGTCATACATAATGTCAAATTCCGCCTCACGAAACGGCGGAGCAATCTTGTTCTTGACTACCTTAACTCTGGTCCGGTTGCCAATAATGCTTTCCCCTTGTTTGATTTGACCGATCCGGCGAATATCCATTCGAACCGACGCATAAAACTTAAGCGCATTGCCGCCGGTGGTGGTTTCCGGATTGCCGAACATCACACCAATCTTCATTCGTATCTGGTTGATAAATACTACGGTAGTTTTTGAGCGACTAATCACGCTGGTCAGTTTACGCAAGGCTTGACTCATTAACCGAGCTTGTAGCCCGGGCAGGCTATCACCCATCTCCCCTTCAATTTCTGCTCTTGGCACTAAGGCTGCCACCGAATCAATCACAATCAAATCCACGGCATTAGACCGGACCAGTGTTTCAGTAATCTCCAGTGCTTGTTCGCCGTTATCCGGCTGACTTAAGAGTAAGTTATCAATATCTACTCCTATGCGCTTAGCATAGGCTGGATCCAGGGCATTTTCAGCATCAATAAAAGCTGCTGTTCCGCCAGCCCGCTGAACTTCAGCAATGGCATGCAGTGTCAGGGTGGTTTTTCCCGAGGACTCCGGACCATAGATTTCCACTACCCTGCCCTTTGGTAATCCGCCGCCGAGGGCTAAATCCAACGCAATGCTACCGGAGGGAATACATTCCACCTGAGAATGTAGCGATTCGCCCAATTTCATAATCGAACCTCTACCGAATTGTTTCTCAATACTATCCAGTGCTAAATTAAGCGCTTTAGCTTTACCTTCTGATGCTGCGGTTGTTTTCTGTTTATCTACTACCATAATTTGCTACCTCCATACTTACTGAAGCTCACTTCGCCACCCGTCCGGACTCTTTCTTTGTTCACAGTATACCAGACATCATACCGCCTCGACAGTTATTGACCCCAGTAAAATGCTTCAGGTTTTTGCGGTTTGCTGTTAGAATAACCTTAAACGTAATGATGGGCGCTCAGGCTAATATGCAATTAATACACAAACATCCGAATAGTTACGGAGTATCTCTATAATGCGCATCGCTGACTCGCTAACAGTGAAGCTTTTGAAAAAAGCTGATAAAAAAATATCCGATGATCAGATTGCTGAATTACATAAGCAAGAAGTAACCGAAAAGAAACCCCTACAAGATCTGGCCATTAAAGACAACTTGATCAGCGAAAAAGAGTTAACCAAGTTGTATGCTACTGAAATTGATGTTCCGCTAGTTGAGCTCAACGCTAAAGACATTAAACGGGATGTTTTGCAACTATTACCGGAACGTATTGCCCGACAGTACCATGCGGTTGTTTTCGATATTGACGAAAATAAGACAAAACTGGTGGCCATGGAAGACCCCGACGACATCCAGGCACTTAACTTTCTACAGAAGCAACTGGGCAACAACCTTCGGGTTTACATCACTACCGTAAGCCAGCTAGAAGCAGCGCTTGATCAATACCGCGAAAATGGCAATATTGGCAGTGAACTAACCAAAGTTATTTCTGGCGAAAATGAGGCCGACGAATCAGAGGAACCGGGCGAAGAAGATCTAGCCGAGGACTCACCAATCGCTCAAACTGTTAATTTAATTATTGAATACGGTATTAAGTCGACGGCCAGTGATATCCATATCGAACCACGAGAAAACGTAGTCGTGATTCGTTACCGGATAGACGGTTTACTTCGGGAAGTTAACAAACTACCGCGGAAAATGCTGGGAGCTTTGGTGTCACGTATCAAGATTTTGTCAAACCTTAAAATCGACGAACACCGTGCTCCTCAGGACGGACGGTTTAAGGTCCAGGTTGGTGGTAATTTGTACGCTATCCGGGTTTCGGTCATGCCTATAGTTGACGGCGAAAAGGTAGTAATGCGGATTTTAAACGAATCCAATAAAGCAGCCGGTTTTGCCGAACTAGGTTTTTGGGGTGCGGCTATGGAAACAATGCAGCATGCCATTATTCAGCCGCACGGGATGATCCTGGTTACCGGACCGACTGGATCGGGTAAATCAACCACTTTATTTAGTGTATTAAGTATGCTGAACACACCAAATGTAAACATCGCTACCGTAGAAGATCCTGTCGAATACCGCATCCCAGGCGTTAATCAAACTCAGGTCAACCCCATAGCTGGGATGACCTTCAGTAATGGTTTAAGGGCTATGCTGCGACAAGATCCCAACATTATCATGGTAGGTGAGATACGAGATAGTGAAACGGCAGAGTTGGCAGTACAAGCAGCGCTAACCGGTCACTTGGTATTTTCTACTTTACACACCAACGACGCAGCTACTTGTTTACCTCGTTTGCTAGACATGAATGTTGAGCCGTTTTTAATTGCCAGTACTGTTCGGGCGGTAATCGGCCAAAGGTTGGTCCGACGTCTCTGTGTCGATTGTAAACAATCATATGCACCGGACGAGGCTGAATTACAGCATCTGGAAAAAGTTTTCCATCTTGATGGTGCTTTGAATTTGAAACGGATTAATGAACTGGAGAAACAAGCTTTTGATGGCGGTATTGGCCGGCCCCATACCGCTAAAGATCCTAAGGCCGACCAGAATAGCGATTTAAGTACTACCAGCACTAGCCTAAGGCGATTGTGGAAAGCACAGGATGACGGTTGTCCGGCCTGCAACCATTCTGGCTATAAAGGACGTATTGGTATTTATGAAGTTTTACACAATTCGGATGCCATTCAAAAATTGATTGTCAGTAGTGGAACGAGTGAAGCAATTCAAGATATGGCTATTCAAGAAGGAATGCTGACAATGCAGATTGATGGATTTATAAAAGCCTTACGCGGCGAAACCAGTATTGAAGAAATATTGCGAGCCACGTCGGAAGATTAAGTATGAAATTCAGCTACAAAGCGGTCAATCACGAAGGCAAAACGATTAGCGGCGTTTACGACGCCCCGGATCGTGATTCTCTGATTGCCGTTCTTAACAAGCAAAATCTCCGGCCAATTCTGATTAAGCTGGATATCGGTGTCACTAAAAAAGGCGGTTTATTCGATATCTTCAAGCCTAAAGTCAAACTTAAAGATATTGTGATGTTTAACCGTCAGCTGTCGACTATGATATCGGCTGGGGTGCCCCTGCCCCGATCACTGGTGACCCTTCAGGCGCAAACC
>CAWJBZ010000004.1:0-131434 GCA_963841325.1 uncultured Candidatus Saccharibacteria bacterium
CCACAAAAAGAACAAGTTTTTCTAGTCGAGGATCGGCTTTAGCTTTAGAATATTTTCTTAGTTTATGATGACTTTTGCGTGGCATTTTTGTTTGAATATTTAGGATTGATTAGATATTAGTTTATACCTTTATAGCCGCTGGCTTCAAGTCAACTTCTAAAAATATTACATTTAATAATATAGTGTTTATGCTTGACGGGGTATCGAGTCGGATTTTCGAACAATGGATAGCATTTATTAGCTTAGTTGACAAGTTGGTCACCATGGACTAAAGGCACAAACACTACATCTTCTATGGCAATAAACCTAACAAATTTATCTCCATGTCTAGTAATAACAATGATACTTTGGTTGTAGCCTGTTGATCTGTGGTCAGCTGCTGTTTCTACGGGTGCGACCATGATCCCGCCTCTGGGGCTCAATTGTGCTCTCAAATCAGGCACCCAATCCTCAATCATATAAGCCGAAACCAAAATTCTGTAAATGGTCCTTCTGTGGGCATGCCTAAATCAGACTCAGAATACTCAATTTTGGCTTGAGGGAAATCGTACTTTTCAAGATTACTTCTAGCAAACTCGACGAGCTGTGATATTCTCTCAGTACCGATTACTCTACCTCCTCTACCAACAACTGAAGCGAGCAAAGCTGTTGTCCAGCCAGAACCAGCTCCTACATCCAAAATGGCATGCCCTTTTCGAGGTTTAAGAAGCTCAAGCATTAAACCAACTAGTGAGGGTTGAGAATTAGTCTGATCATAACCAATTGGGAGCGGATGATCAAAACCTTCATTAGGTTTTTGGTCATGTGGAAGAAAATCGGCTCGTGAAACCTTAGAAAAACTATAAATAAGTTCGGGGTTAGTTAGTACACGCATACGAGCCAACCGCCTGGACCAATTTAGATTACTACTCCTGTAGTACATTTCTAAGGCCTTTTTTCCGATTACAGATGCTTGCCTTAAAATTGTATCATCCCCTGGACTTATCTCGTGTCTACCGGACTGCTCGGTTATTTCTACTCCATATTTTACTAATAAACAAATATACTACTTGGTACTATATCCTGACGATAATTAGGCCATAACCATAACCAGATTGGTGGGCCTTAGCTTTAGAGTTGTGGAATTATTTTACTAGTCAGAGTCAGGTGTTTCAAAGTAACTGTATAAATCTATAATATTGAGCGATCCGCCAAACATTAAACAAATAAGTTGGCCCGGGATGCGTTGTCGCCAGTGTTCTAGAAACTCTTCGCCCGCTGGTGAAGTAATGTCTTCTCCTTTGAAGTCAACTCGGGAAAAACGGACGTCTTCAAAACAGATAGCTGGAGCAAATAGTAATATGTCATTATTACCAAGTATTTGAGCAACACCTTTGCCTACTGTGGCTCGTCTGACAAGTTCAGGGTCACCGCTTTGTTCTAGGCTATAAACCTCAATCTTGGCTTCTAGGTCTAACGGATTAATTCGATCAGCAACCTGTCCACCTTCTCGCACACGCATGCATTCTTCAATAGTAATATCTATCTTAAGACAATCCGGTTTAAGTGTAGCTTTCATGCTTATATCATCAACAAAGTTACTTTGGAAAGCAAGCATAGGCGACTTGGCGGGCCGTAGCGGAGGATATCTGGGATTATTTTGCTAGATCTGCAGTGGCTATGCGTCCAAGTGTCATGTAGACTCTGTGACGATCACCCGAAATCTCAGCCACTTTTTCAAAACCAGAATTTTCATATGTCTTCACGGCAGCTGTATTATCCTCCCACGTCTCAAGCCATACACCTGTATTACCATAAAGTACCTCATGAGCGTCTAGTATGGCTTTCGTATAAGGTTTAGCTATACCTTGTCCCTTAGCTTCATCGTATATACGAATCGCAAAAGTAGTCTTGGCACCATTTATTGTAGGTTCATCATTTCCTGGTTCACCAGGTCCCATCCAGCCAAAACCAACTAACTTCATTGTTCCATCACTGCTCTTTCTAACTAGTGGAAGAGCTAAACGACCCTTCTCCATCCATTTTTGAACGGCTTGAATGTTGCTAAATCTTTTGGCGGCATCATTGGGGCAGTTGTGCAGTATATCTGGTTGAGTTGATAACTGTACAAGCTGTTCTGCAAGAGACTTGTCAAGGCCCTGAACAACATATAAACTTTTAGAATTGAGCTCGGATTGGCCTACCGATTGAGGTAATTCATGTACCTTTTCTACTAACTCAGTAGGGTATGGAGTTTGCTCAATGACACTTAATTTTTGTATTTCTGACATAGAGGTACATTAACATAAGAACTATGTATTGTCAAAACTGGCGGGCTCGACCGGATTCGAACCGGCGATCTTCTCCGTGACAGGGAGACGTGATAGGCCTCTTCACTACGAGCCCATAAGAAACCTGCAAAGTAACAGAGGTCATCATAACAAGCAAACTATTAAAAAGCAATGTTCTGGATTAGAGGTTAGTGAGTTAAACGTGAATAAAAAGATGTTGTTTTTCACTTGTCATGAGAGGATTTGTGAAATTTGTTATCGGTTTAAAGTTGAATGATATGTGCGCAGCTTGAACTTCACTTCCCTGCACGGATAAAACTTTCACTATTTCAAGACTATATCCAGTATTAATTATTCCTGAATATTGACCTGGCTGCAGTTGAAACAATACGGCAATAATTTGTGGAGCAATATCAGCGTTCGATTTATTGATTAATATACCGTAATCTCCACCATTATTGCTTGTAGAGCTATCATCAGAGTATTGCTTGGCAAGCGTTGCAAAATCCGCACCTTGTTTCAGATCAGCAAAGACTTGATTAGCCCGCTGGTGGGTTGCAGTGTCAAGTTTATTAACAACCTTTTGAGCTAATAACTCCTGGCTTAACTCTCGCTTAAAATCGTTCATTGTCCAGCCCCAGAACTCACTCAGAACATTTTGAAAGACCTGATCATTCGCCCCGAGCCGATTTTCTGCACGAACCAGCGATATAGCATTGTTCACGTCGTTTGTACTTACCGAGATATGATTGGTCTGGGCTAATTGATCAACGTAAGCATTTTGTAGAGCTTGATCTAAGGAACGTTGCTTAAAGATTCCTAGTTGTTGTTTCCCGGCAGTGGTTGAGAAATTAACATTTTGCTGAGTTTCGTAATAATGCATATAATGACGCAGTTCAAAAAGATAGCTGTTGTATGAAACCAGATACGTGTTGTCGACAATTGCTACCGGGAATGGGATAACTTGGGTCACTCCGTAAATAAAACTCGATGTTGATTGAAACTTATAAAGTTCTAGGGTACAAAACCCAAAAAAGACAATGATCGCCGCAATTAGAATCCCAATCGATAATTTTACAATGCGGTATTTTGAGGCCTGCAACGGATAAATATATTTACGGGCGCTACCAAGCACTTCTTCGCGGCGTGCAGCAATCGTTTCGTTTGTTATATGGATATCACCGCTATCCGTAATCTGAGGTTCTGGTTTAGAAACCCGGTGCTTCCAGTGTGCTAGGAAATGCTTTATCTTATTTATCATAATTTAAGTCTCTTCGGCGTGCTTCTCGTCCCATGGACCAACGCGTCTGAAAGGCACATCAGCTAGAGTTACCCCTTGCTCACGTAAAATCTGAACAATCTTACTCTGGGTTTTAGCAGGGTGATGTATGTCGTGAATAATCAGTTCGCCCAAATATGTCTGCATCTTTATTGTACCAAATCCGAGCAGCGTTTCTTGTATTCCAGATATCTCATAATAAACTTGTTGGATTTGAGCTAAATTCATGTCGGCATAGCTACTGTGGAATAATCCTTTTTGGGAGATTTGGATAAACCGTTGGTTAGTTACTATAAAAATACTAAAATACCAACCAATCCAAGACGGTATAAGAAGAATTAAGCCCACTATTATACTGACAGCTAGTGCTACAAAAAAAGCAAACATGGTGGGCGGATTATTAGGTCTAAGATAGGTCAAGATCACGATAATTATCGGACCAATTAGCCATGAGGCTAAACTAATGATCAACCCTTTGCGCATCACAATTGGATGGCGGCGAAAAACCAACAATACTTCTTCGTCATCAAACTGGCCATCGAAGTACTTAGCGGTATTTTTGCTATTCGTGTCTTTGGCCATAAGCGTATTGTATCAGGTGACATCTAATGGTGTCATCTGCCCTTGTATGGTATCCCCGCCGCGATTTGAACGCAGATCTGCTCCTTAGGACGGAGTTATTCTATCCATTTAACTACGGGGACCTACCTATACTATCTTAGTACCTCTAATAGTATTTTTCATACATAACATCTTCACCAGCTAGACGGTAATTATGTATAACCTCATTTCCGAACCAGATATTAATCTCATTGGTGGCTTCTTTTTCATTTTCACTGGCGTGAATGATGTTGTGGATGGATCGATGTTCAGCGTTAGCAATAGCCGGGCTATCTACCGAGTAATCGCCCCTAATGGTACCGACGTCGGCTTTATAGGGAATGGTGTGACCAGCGAGCTTTCTGACCATATCTATGGCTTGAATGCCTTCCACTATCATGCAGACGACCGGCCCAGATATTAAATAGTCGACAAGCATTTCACTGACCCGCTTGCCTATTACTTTTGTGTCATCTGTACCTAAAGCTTCTTTGGGTTTAATAGTTAGTGTTTCAAAACTGCTTATACTTTTCTCGCCAAGACGGTTAACCCATACTTGATCTTCAGTTGGATAATGTTTTGATACCAGTTCCCTATTAGCTTGAACCAGTTTCAGAGCTACGATTTTTAGCCCCGCTTTTTCAATCCGCTGAATAATATCGCCTATTAGACCGCGGCTAACACCATCTGGCTTAATTAAACAAAATGTTCGTTGAAATTTAATAGAATGCAATACCGGATGAAGCTGAGCCATTTTTACTACCAAAACCTGACATTAATTACTGATAGTTATTATTCTAACAGGACAGACTATTAGCAACAATGATATACCTATGTCGCACAATGTTATAATTGGCCTGTGTTATTTACTAAAGCAAAAACCGATTTCTTAGAACATTTAGAAATTGAACAAAACCGTTCACAGAAAACTATCGCTAATTACGATCATTATCTAACTCGAGTGGTTGATTTTGCTGGTGATATTCAGGTAGCTAACATAGATTCAGAACTGGTACGTAAGTGGCGACTATGGCTAAATCGGTTAGGTACGAATACCTCTGACGAGCTACAAAGAGTTACCGTTAATTACCATTTGATTGCCCTAAGGAGTTTTTTAAAGTATTTAGCTAAGCGGGATATTACTGTTATGTCTGCCGATAAAATCGAATTAGCTCGAGTTCACCGTAAACAAGTAACTTTTCTTAATGAAGATGAGCTTAATCGGCTATTTGCTCAACCAAATATCCAAACCATTATCGGTAGTCGCGACCGGGCTATTATGGAGTTATTATTTAGCTCGGGTTTAAGGGTGTCGGAGTTAGTTGGTCTAAACCGCGACCATATTAATCTCAAGCTCAGGGAATTTACAGTACGTGGTAAGGGGCAAAAGGATCGTCCAGTGTTTATCAGTGAAGAAGCTGCTAATTGGATTAATAGCTATCTACAAAAGCGAGAAGATACTGCTATCCCCCTGTTTATACGCTATAGCGGCAGCAAAAGAGTTGATCAAAGCGGTAATTTCCAACGGTTAACGGCTCGTTCGGTCCAACGACTAGTTAGTCGCTATGCCCAGTTAGCTGGTATCACTAAACATGTCCATCCCCATGTGTTAAGACACAGCTTTGCGACAGATTTATTAATGAATGGCTCAGATATTCGCTCAGTTCAAGTAATGCTCGGGCATAGTGATATTAGCACTACCCAAATCTATACTCACGTTACTGATCAACACTTAAAAAGTGTTTATGAGAAGTATCATCACAAACACACCTAAATACTGTACTTACCCGCCATGCGGATCGGCTTCAAGACAGGCTAAGTATGGTGCGTAGCTTGCTGGGGTGTTAAAGTCATCATAGGGGCTATAAACGGCACTGTTAAAGCCTGAGGGTAATTCGACAGATGAAGCTTTCTGGCCGCTACTGGTGGGTTGGTATAGGCTATCGGTTGCGCCACAAGCCCAGTTGAGCATTTCTGACATACCGTCACAAGCTTGGCTAGAACCACAAACTGCTGAACCACTGTTATTCTCGAGTTTATCTTTAGTTGCCGACTGATAATCAACCGTTACCCCATATTGTTTCTGAGCAGCAACTATGGCGGAATACATTGCAGCATATTCAGTGATCGCCGGATAACGGATAGAGTTATTTTCCAGAGCTGCTTGAGTGGGCATGGCCGAAGCAAAAGCGTTAATAAAATCCTCAGTCATACAGTCACCATTACTACAACCATTTGGTAGAGAACCCCCTCCTAGTGTCTGCCAAGGATTCATGCTAACGGAAACATGGGTATCTTTCCAAGCCTGGAAAGCAGTAACGTCATTGAGTAAACAGTTATAGTCAGCGGTGTTGGTATAGCCAGCATTTAACAGATTAGTTAATCCCGGAGCAGTATTAAAATCATCATGGAGCATTGGTTCTGAATATTCGGTCATGCAGCCGCTGGCGGTAACATTCTCAATTTCTGGGTTAGTGTCATATAGACCAGCCATCTGACTGATGAGATTAGACCAGTCTGATTCAAATTCAGAATTCCAAAAGGCTCCAATCGTAGCACCAGAATTACCGGTAATAGGCCCCCCGATAGCTTTAGCCCAATCAGGAGCATATTCACCTGCCCATATACGGATTTTAATATAAAATTTGCCAGTCAAATTGGCATTAGCGATATCAGTTATAGCACTATTGAGGACACTGACGCCATGAGATCCAGAGATGGAACTATCGGCACCGTTGGGTTGGAGATCGGCCCAGGTTAGATTAACAACAATCCCAGTGATTGGGTCTCCTGCCCAACCAGAAGGTAAGGGCCAAGTAAAATTAGAGCCATTTACTCCCCCATTAGGATTGGACCCTCTATCAAGGAGGCCGGAAATATCTGGCTTGACTGAGCCACTGCCGCCACCACCGCCACCACCGCCGCCGCCACCGCCGCCGCCGCCACCGCTTGTGTAATTAAGTGTTATTGGCCCTTGCTGAGTGCATAAGGTATTGCCACCTCCACCGGATCCTATATTGTTATAAACCTGGAATAAAGTATTAGTTACTCCAAACTGTTTACATATAGAATCTTCTGTAATTAATGCCCCGTTTGGTATGGCGTAAGTATTAGCATCGGTCAGGTCTACGGCAACAACTACGCGACGGAGTACATCTTGGGCTCTACCGGTTGAGTCAATAATAGCCTGAGCATCAATAAAAGGTATTCCTCCTGCTGCCGAAATTGTGAGTGGTGAACCAGTTTTATAGACAGTTGTAATTCGTATATAGAAAGTTTTAGCATTGCTACCATCGGCGCTTACATTAATATCGGCAGTACAATCTGTTGAGCCACAATTTGCGGCAAAAATACCACCTCGTGAACTAAGGGTCGCGGTAGATGATGCTTCCGCAGTAGTTGGTATGAAATACATGGTTGCGGTATCATTCGGCCAATTTGATCTTGAATACGGAGCTGAACCGTTACCATCCAGTAAATCTACCCGTAATATTGGATAATTACATCCCCAGTTATTAGCAGGCGGGAAACTGTCTAGATTAGTTATGGCACAGGAACCTTGGTCAGTTGATCCACTGGATAGGCCCCAATTTAGCGTTAGGGTACTAAATGCCGAGGAGCCCGAAATGATTGGTAACACTGTAGAAGAATAGTTAGCTGTAGTATAGAGTGATGTTGGGCTGGCATCAATTAACACGCAGGTATAAGCAACATTGTAGGTCTGATTAACAGTGCCATTTAGGCTGTAATACTTATTATTACTACAGCTTGTTTTACTCTGTACAGGTTGACCATTAGCAACTATTGCTGCACGAGCATCATTAATACCACTTTCAGCCGCATAATAGGCTTGGGTACTGAGTTGATTATTAAGTGAGTTACTCTGTTCAGTAAGTGCTATTTCGGCAAATCCCAAAACAATTAAGCTTATCACGACCATCATAACCATAGTCACCATGATTGAGACTACGCCTAACTCATCTTTGATATTGAAGTTTTTACGGCTCATGCTTATTAATTAAATTATAACCCCTTATTCTAATCGTTGTTCTACTGTTGTCTCTAAATCTGACACTCCACAAAACTGCGTACCAGCTGCCCCAATACAGTTTTCAGATGAGCCTTGGGTTGCCCATACGGTATTGCCGGTAGGCGTTGGGTTAAGGACTGAGTCGTCTCCATAAATGATGCGAAGGTGGATAGTATAAAGGTTGCCTGAATTAGTTACACTAAACGATGCTAAACGCATATATTGATTGAGTAGCTCGCGTGAATTAGCTGGTAATGCTGACGAGTCGTAGGGGAAACTTGACAAACTTGTAGGACAAGTACCGCTACTTTCATTAACTACTAAGCCGTGATACCCTTGATCTTGCGAAATTGGTTGATCAATAACTTCTTGTCCTAATTGATAGATATAGGTAGCGTTATCTATACAAAGCCAACCAATGTTATTAGATCCAGCGTTATTAATTTGGATATTACTGCCAAATTCTATTGATTCACTTATTTCTGACATAATTGCTCGGGTAGTTGATTGGGTCTGGGATCCTACAATACCTTTATAATAACTATCTGTAATGCTAATTACTCCAACCGCCACAACAAGTAAAATAACCGCAAATACAGCTGATGCAATCATTAATTCCAGGATAGTAAAGCCTGATTCTGATTTTAATTCATTAATGCTCAACTTCTTGAGATAGCTTGATTTCAGTCGGCGGTTCATGATGAACATGTCCTGTTACTTTTTATCTGTAGCTCAGCTAATAATTGACGTCCAGATCCACCAATCGTAATTAGCCCTGATTGATCTGTACCATTACTTACAAAACAGACTTGGACGCCGCTTGAAGGATCAACCGTATACTGATTAGTATCTAAACTATCATTAATTGTCTTGATGGCATTTGCAGAACTTAATCCAGTACTAGTATTCCCAATAGTCACTAAGTCGACTTGCTGTGTGCCAGAATTATAATTTCCTGAGGCCGAGTTTAGGTTGCCCAACTCCATCAGAAAACCAACGGCCCCTAAAGAGGTACCAATTGAGTTAACGGCACTTAATGGATAGGTTGTTAAGCCATATTCGAGCATTCCAGTGGTAGAGGTATATTGGAAATTAACGATTTGTGGGTCAACAGCGGTAAAGTCAGATGGTACCGGAGGTGTCGCACAGCCAACTAAAGGAGATGGGTTACAGGCGGCAATAGTATATACCATATACTCTTCTGGATCAGTATTATTGACATCGAACTGAATAACTTTTCCTAGGAATACACAACCTTGATTGGTTCCTTGTTGATTTGATCCGTTACTGATAATAATAGAGTTGCCGTTACTGGCACATTGAAAGTCTTGGGTGTTGGGATAAAATCCAGCTGATACTTGATTGATAACCTGTTGGATTTGAGATTGAACATCTTGTATGGCATGCGTAAATTCAGCATCGTTTTGCCGACCCCCCAATGTTACTGCTATGACCGCAAAAAGCGCAGCAGTAACAGCCAGCACAATCATTGTTTCAAATATAGTAAAACCGGCATCCTTATAACCCCTGATGCCGATACCCATGCTCATGCGCCTAAGTATACCATAAGCACCTTGGGGTCAGCATCTTAGTGGAAATAGAACAAGCCGTTATACCAATCTGTAATATGCCCACCTAATAACACTACAGCAATAGTAGAAAGCAATAATAATGGCCCGAATGGTATTCGTGTAGTTATTTTGGCTTTCCCTTGTATAAGTAAAGGGGCAGCAATTAATGATCCGGCTACGGAAGCCATGAATAATAACACTACTGAACTAAGTAAGCTACCGGCTATAAGTCCAAGTCCGATAGCTAATTTCACATCTCCAAAACCAATCCATGCTCCTCGAGAAATTAAATATAACAAATAAAACAACCCGGCTAGAAATATCACTCCCCAAAAAGCGTGAATGATAGTCAGCCAGCCACCGTTAAACAATGAAGCGTTTGTGATTACTTTAATCAATACAAGTCCAATTAACGGGTACACCAATCGATTGGGTAATAAAAACCAGCGAAAATCATAAACTCCTAAAGCAACGAAGATAGTTAAAAATATTAGCCAAAATATAAAGTTGAATACGCCCGCAGCATTAAACCCCAAAGACCACCAAGCATATGACACCACAAACAACAAAACTACTAATAGTTCAACTAACGGATACTGCCAGGAAATGGATTGGTTGCAGTATCGACATTTACTGCGTAATAAAACCCAGCTTATTATTGGTATTAAATCTTTTACCCCCAATTCATGGTGGCATTTCGGGCACATACTTCTTCCCCAGAGAATAGAAAGATTTCGTCTATAGGATAATCTTAGGGTACTGGTGCTAGATTTTCTTTTAGATACTGGATGATTACGGCTCTGTGTCAGTAATTGTTCATGCATCCGCCAAACTAGCGCATTAACAAAACTTCCTAGACACAACCCTAAAATCACCAGCCCGACCCAAATCATATGCTTATCTTAACATATGAAATCAGGCCCTTGAGGCCTGATATCAGTTTTCGGTATTATGCTTAAATCTATGAGGAGGTGCACTGCCAGACGTATCCACCACTTGCTTCTATGCCGAACAGGGCTGCATATTGCCTGGTACTACCCGAGGGACCCATAGCGGTAGCACTAGTGCAAGTACCGCCAGTATCAATAATCAATTCGTCAGCTGCATTGGCTTGTGCTGGTGGAGCAGTATATGTCTTATAGATTGTCACCATACCTACAGCTGGTGCGGCACTGACACCACCTGTGTAATAACCCAGCTTAACTACAGATTGGGCGTCCGTACCTGTACATCCAGCAATATTGCAAAGCGTTAGATTTGGTGTAGCCCATATGGCATTAGTAGGTAGCGCCCCGCCGTTGTTGTCCGAGTATTCAGAAAAGCCTGCCAGTACGGACGCGGCATCATTTTTACGAGATGTGTTCCTCGAACTTCGCTGTAATGCTGGTACGGCCAGAAATACAATTAACATTATTAAGCCAGCAATGGCTAGAACAATCATGATTTCTATAATGGTGAAGCCGCTGGTTTTCTGTTTTTTAGTGTTATGTAGCATTACAAATGCCCCCTTAGAATGCTTTAATGCTTATGCTTGAATCTTAACTATACTTTTGTTAAAAATCAAGTCTTTTCTGTTTAGATTCTATACGACGCTATTAATATTACTCGCTAAATTATAAATCGGTAGTAGTACAGCGGCCACAATAGCAAACGCCACGATACCCATCAAAATCATCATGGCCGGTTCAATTATGGTCTGAATAGCTTTTATTTCATTGTCTAGCTCTTTTTCATAATATTCAGCTGCTTTCCCAAGCATTTGCTCCATTGAACCCGATTCTTCACCGATCCGTAACATATTTGGTACCAATTCTAAAAAGTTAGGATCATTTTCCAAAGACTGACCGAGAGATTTACCGGCTTTAACCTTTTCAATTGCTTTGTTGATAGAACCTTCGATTGGAACATTGTCAACCGCTCTAGCGGTAATGATAAGCATTTGGATAAGCGGAACACCACTAGCTACCAGCGTAGTTCCTGTTCGACAAAACCTGGCCATATATAATTTCATATAAAGTGGACCGATCGGCCAGATATGCATTTTGATTCCGTCCAGAACGGTCTTTCCTCCCAAAGTCTGAGCCCACCTGCTCGTAAACACGACAATGACTATAACTACTACCAATATTACCCACCACCAATGGATCATAATATTTGAAACATCCAGTAATATCTGGGTGATAAGAGGCAGAGAAAGATTACCAGTTTCGCTGTAGAGATTTTTAACCTGTGGAAGAACTTTTATCAACATAAAAACTACTACGGCACACATTACCAATAGCACTATGACCGGATAAATCATTGCCCCACGGACTTTACTTAGGATATCGGCGTCTTTTTCCTGCTGATCGGCTAGCCGTTCCAAAGATTTATCGAGAGTTCCAGATGTTTCGCCGGCAGCAATTAGACTTATATAAACTTGATTAAATACTCCTGGATAATTACTCATGGCTTTGGCTAGCGTTGAGCCCGCTTCTACATCTGTAATAATATTTCCAATAATGACTCTAAGTGGCTTGCTTTCGGTCTGGTTATTTACATTACGTAAGCTTTGGATGAGTGGTAAACCAGCATTAAGTAAAGTTGACAGCTGACGAGAAAATAATACTCTGTCTTTGGATTTGATACGATTCAGCTTGCCAAGGATATTAAATGTTCCACCTTTGCTAATCCTAATGTCTATTGGCACAAGCCCTTGAGTACGAATAAGCTTGGCGGCAGATTGTTCACTGTCAGCCTGAACGGTCGATTTGATATGTTGACCACTTATTGAGTTCCGGGCAGTATAATTGTAAGTTAACATTTAGTTCATTAACTCCTCATTAGTCTATCTAACTCATCCAGATCAACAGCAAAGTTTCGAGCTTCATCATAGGTAACAGTGCCTTCATGTATCAGTTTAGCTAAAGTCTTATCCATGCTCTGCATGCCATATTCTGCTCCGGTCTGAATCACTGCATCAAGCTGGTGTGTTTTGCCTTCACGAATAATATTGCGCACCGCTGGTGTCACCACCAAAATCTCAGCGGCAGCAATGCGACCACCACCAATAGCCGGTAATAAGCGCTGGGAACAGATAGCCATTAGAATATTAGATAATTGGGCTCGTATTTGTGGTTGTTGATGCGGCGGGAAGACATCAATCATCCGGTCAATGCTTTGGGCAGCACTGTTAGTGTGTAGTGTAGCAAATACCAGATGACCGGTTTCAGCTATAGTAATAGCGCTGGCAATAGTTTCCAAGTCACGCATTTCCCCAATCAAGACTACATCTGGGTCTTCCCGCAGTGCTGATCTCAGGGCAGCACTGAATGAATAGGTATCATAGTGAACCTCTCGCTGGACAATAACTGATTTATTGGATTTATGGGTATATTCAATCGGGTCTTCAATAGTAATAACATGAGCTGCTCTTTCCATATTTATTTTATGAATTAGGGAAGCTAAGCTGGTCGATTTACCCGAGCCGGTTGGGCCAGTAATTAGTACCAACCCCCGAGGATAATCGGCAAATTTTTCGACAACAGGGGGTAATCCTAGTTGCTCAATAGATAATATTTCATTAGGAATTAGCCTTAATGCTGCTGCTAGGTTACCGCGTTCATGAAAAGCATTGACCCGAAAACGACCCATGTCTCCAAAGGCAAAACTAAAGTCAAACTCTTTGTCTTTTAGAAGTATTTGTTTCTGATCTTCATCAAGAATAGCAAAAATTAGTGCTTCTACTGCCTCATCATTCAACGGATCCGCACCGCTAATTGGTACTAAAGAGCCATCAATCCTCAGTATGGGTGGTAAACCAACTTGTAAATGAAGATCTGATGCTTTTTTCTTAACAACTTCTTCTAGTAATACTTCTATTCGCGGTTGACCTTGCATATTTATTCCACCCTTCTTTGCCTATGTTATATCTGCAGCTGCAACTCGATTAACCTCATTCAGAGTTGTTATCCCGGTTAAAGCTTTCAAATAGCCGTCTTGGCGCATTGTTATCATTCCTTGTAATTGTGCGCTTTTTTGAATTTCACTACTAGTCGCACGCTGTAAAATAAGTTTTTGTATAGCCTCAGTTACCTCAAATACTTCATATATTCCCGTACGACCATTGTAACCTCCGGGAGTACGAGGGCTATCTTTACCCTTAGTTAAAGTATAAGCATTTTGGGTAACTAGTGGCAAGTTATCATAGCCAAGATCCCTACTTACTCCCTGACGTTTTGATTCATCAGCCGGTAATAGATTACTGAGTGTACTGTGAATAGACTCGGTTTCTACTGAAGTAGACTGATATTGTTCTTCATCTTCGCCAATATGTCGTACTAACCGTTGGCCAATAACTATTTTAACTGTCGAGGCAATTAAAAACGGCTCGACACCCATATCTAGTAATCTAGGAAGGATACCCGCAGCTGAGGTGGTGTGAAGTGTAGAAAAGACTAAGTGCCCCGTTAAGGCTGATTGGACTGCTAATTCAGCAGTTTCTTTATCCCGAATCTCACCAACCATAATAACGTCTGGATCCTGGCGTAAGATAGATCGCAAACCTGTAGCAAAAGTTAATCCGACGTCAGGATTAATTTGTATTTGGTTAACACCTGACATTTTATATTCAACAGGATCTTCAAGGGTTACAATATTAATTGCATCGCTTTTAATCTCTTGAATTAGAGCATACAGGCTGGTAGATTTTCCAGAGCCTGTGGGACCCGAATTTAAAATCATACCATTACTTTGCTTTAATCCCTCACGGATAAGCCGTAAAGCCCGTCCTGTATAACCAAGATCTTCCAGTTTCAAGCTGGTAGTAGTTTTATCCAACAGACGAATTACTACCTGCTCCCCCCATACAACTGGAGAGATTGCAATACGAAGATCAATATCCTTAGCAGCAATCCGGACTGAAAATTCACCATCTTGGGGGATGCGATGTTCGTCAATTTTTAGGTTGGATAAAATTTTTATTCGACTTATAAGAGGTGGTTCAGAACTCTTAGGCAGTTGCATAATTTCCCGCAGAATGCCGTCGATTCGGCAGCGGATTTTTAAGGTATCTTCAAGTGGTTCAATATGGATATCAGAAGCTTTGTTCCTGGCCGCAAATTCTAAAATTGCCGACAACGCTTTGCTAATTGGTGAGTCTTGGACAAGGGTTGTAATACTTTTATCACCCAAAACTTCATGACTAGTTTTATTATTTGTTTGAGCCTGCTGTTCTGCGGCAAAATCTTTTTCAAATTGACCAGCAACTGTTCCAGATATATGCGTTTGGTATTGCTGCAGAATATTACGAATCCCCTCTTCACTGGCTGCATAAACTTTTAAAGGCTTACCAATTTTGTTACTCAAAAAGTCTACTGCTTGGACATTATCGGCATCAAGCATAGCCACTACTACTCGATGTTGCATTTCGCCAAGTGGTACTGCCATATAACGTTCAGCAATATCTTTTGGCAGTAAATCTAGAATCTTCGGGCCAACTGAGATCTTACTTAAATTAACGTAAGGAACTCTGGTAGCTTTTGCGATAGCTTTAGTAAGTTGCTCATTAGACACCAGTTTTCTACTAACGAGCGTTCCAAAGACCGATCCTCCATCTTTAGGGACTGTTTCTTTAACGGATTTAAGCTGCGCAGTAGTAATAATACCATTATGAATAAGGTCGTTTTCAACTTGTTGCTGGGTAGCTACAGACAGGACGCTCATTGTTTTAGCTCCCGTTATTGCCCAGATCCGTTGAATGGATTGGTATTGTTACTATTTTGTACCTCTATTAATTGTGTTGGATCAATTGATTGATTATTAAAAAATTGGGGATTGGGTGTTGAAAACTGCGTGGAGATTTTATCAATCACAGCCACTCTTTGTTGACGGTTTTGGGGAGTAGCGAATATGAAGTGCGATGCCGTAAAGGCCACAATCGCACTAATTGCGGCAATAAAAATAATAAGGGCGATGTCTTTTTGTTTCATTGAATTACCTCTGTACTAGTATTAAGATTTGTAGCTGGTTGCCAATAGGTTTGAGCGGCAATCGTTAGAGTTAATTGGTCTTGGTCACCTGAAAGACCTATGGTTTGAATTTGAAATGGGCGGATAGAATGTTCAAAAGCATTTATAACATTTTGTATAGAAGTATAATTTCCCGTCACGGTAACTTGAAACGGCATTGGTTGAGGAGTTGGGTTTGGACTAGATTGGTCAGTTTGGCTGGCTGATTCGTCAGTACCACTAATACTCTCAATCTGTACACCTTGATTTGTAAGAATGTTTTCCAAACTGGTAGCCATTGCAGGGTAATCGTAGGCACTAGGTAAGGCATCAAGAATTATCTTGACATTACTGCCATCCTGAGGACCAGCGCCATTTGGATTCCCACCGATAATATTAGAGGGGGTATCAACAAAGGCATTATAGGTAGTTTCCAGACTTTTTGCGGCTCGGAGATCAATCTTAAGCTGATTTAGGGCATGGTTATCGGCTGTAATTACACGGTTCTGGTAGACTAATTGATTAATTAGTGAGGAACCGGCAACTATGCAAAATACTATTATAAAACAAGCTCCTGAGGTTACGGCTACAATCGTAGAATTAGATTTTTCTATTAGACCACGTTTGACTGAAGGTACACCAGCCATAGCTTAGTCACCCTTCTTGAAAATTATTGACGGTTGTTGAGCAGATGTCTGAGGTGAACTGCCGCCAACGCTTATGGTTACATCATGAGCATTATTATAGATTGTGGGGTCAAAGTTAAGGGTAATGGTATACGATGCTGATGTTGAACTAAGACTAAAACTGGTTAGTATAACTGATGAAAAGGCATTTTGCGAGGCAGATTCGCCATTAATGGTATAAGAGGTGTATTTGAGATTATCAACAAAGGTATTGACGACAGCAAGACTGGGAGCATTACCGTTAATCGTCATGATATTCTGGGTAAAATCAATCTGTAAGTTTGATATGGTTGCCTGAGTTGGGGTTAATAGAGTTAGAAAGCTAAACAGTCGTGAGGCAACAGGGTTTTGGCTATTGAGCGTTGCTAGCGAATTAAGCTGGCTTTGAAGAGTTAAGATGGTTGTCAAGTTTGGTACATTTTTAAGGGCGGTACTGTTCATTTGAATATTGTTATTTAGATCATTGATGTTCCTTTTTTGAACAACGTATACTGAAACCGCCAATACAAGACAAACAAAAATTGCAATGGCACTTAGAATAAGAGAACTGCTAATAACTAGTCGTTTAGTGCGTTGGGTTTTTATGTATACCTGTTTAATGTCTGGTAATAAATTAAATTGGATCATTCGTTTCTCTCCGCCAGGCCAACAGCCACACTAAATTGATTGGAAATAGACAATAGTTCATTCTGTCTTTCGGGTGTAAATTGAACATTAGACCACGCATTACCAATCTCAACATTCAAATTAAATTTATTAGCCAGGTAAAGTGGAAATTCAGGCAGGACTGAGCCGCCTCCGGTAACAATAATCCGTTCCAATTTTATCGTTGTATAGCGAGTTTGAAAGAATTTTATAGATTTTTCAATTTCAGTCGCCAGTATTTCCACGGTACCAATTATCGCGTCATAAACCTGTCCTTCAAGTTTATCTTTGACCAGACCAAATTTCATTACAAATTGTTCGGCTTGCTTCTCGTCAATATTCAGATTCTGGACAGCTGAACGAATAATTGCCTCTGTACCGGTCGGGATAGAACGAGTTAATCTTGGGGCGCCTTCATAAACCACTACAAGATCGGTACTTTTTAAACCAATATCTAAAAGCATGTGGGCAACGGTCGAGCCGGGCAATGTAAGGGCACGGACAAGAGCTAAATTATCCGGTTCAAAAGCAATTACATTTAGTCCTGCCGACTCAACGATGTCGAGTCGTCGCTCAACGAAGTCGTTTGGTACACTTGTTAGTAAGATCTCAACTTTAGTTTTATCAACTGGCGAATCACCTAGTAGTGCCCAATCTATTTTTGATTCATTAAGAGGGGTTGGAATAAGAGCATCGGCTTGATAACGAATGGATTTTTCTAGTTCATGTGCTGGCAGACGGTCAACATCAGCTACTGTCGTAAAAACACGATCTGAGGGTATACCAACAGCCACATTTTTAGTACTAAGTTTAGCCTGGGTAACAAGTTGTAAAATAGCTTGGCTTAGCCGTTGTTGATCATTCCTAGAATCACTGAGCGAAATTTTATTATCAATCGGCATATAGGCATATTTATATAGAACCTTTTGTGCACCGTTCCCATGCAGTTCGACAACCCGTAGTGCTGAACTACCAATATCCAGACCGAAAAAGGCCGATACCCCATTCAGCAAACTCATGATGTTATTGCTCCAAACAATTTAACTAAACTTTTTGATTTTCTTATCTGCATAGAAACTTACGCGTTGCCTTTTCCTATCCATGTCCCACCCGAACCGCAACGGGGACTATGTTTAGGGCAATTATAGCATAAGCTATATGTTAACTTATAGTCCAACATACGGAGTTAAAGGACTGGAGGCAAGCCAGTAATCGCCGTGTAACCACTATACGGGTTGATATTGCCACGCGGTAACCACATTTCCGGAGTGTAATCAAAAACCTCAGCGGCCTTATTGGAGTTAAGGCTGTCACTAGTGGATTCTCCTGCCGAACCGAAGGTACGTAAAAATACGACTTGAGCTGCTATAAATGAACCGTTGGCATGCAGCTGTCCGTCGCAGGTCGAGTTGTAGTTAGTTATGGTGGTAGGACTGATCTGGTAGCTTGCAACGTCACCGGTCGCGCAGGTATAAATCGCACCGCCAGTTGTGCCAACTGGCTCGGCTACATATAATCCATCTAATTCATTAACTGTGTTGTTAATATAAATGTTCCCACCGACTACTACTAACCTAAAGTCCGGTATTTGACTGGGGCTTGTCCAGTCAGTATTGCCATAAGTAATGTCATTGTTAATGTAAACGTTGGCATTATTGACTTCAATAACCGTTGGTGCGCCGTTTGAATTTGCTGATACAGTCATCGGACTGTTGAGATCGATATTTTGATTAGAAGTATAAGTAGTCAGATATGGATCAGTGGTGACATCGCTTGTAAAGTTATCGCAGTCATAAGAATTAGCATCAGCATTAAAGTAACCACCAAAAAGACCTAGACCAGTTGGATTAACTCCGGATGTATTAGAAAATGATAATCCACTCGGAGATGAGGGTGGTGAGCTGGGTGATTTCTGAGCGCTAGCAAAACCTTCTATTTGTTGTTCTGCTTGAACGGCATATTGGGTACCAGCACCTGAAAAATTTGAACTTTCACTATCCCACCAACTAAAGACTCCTGAGTTTGACTGAGTGACACATTGATTGTCTGTAGCAGATGGGCTTCCGCCAACTGTTACATCACCACCGTAAACTTGAAGATAGGACAGATCAACAACTTGAAAGGTTTGAGAGCAGCTTTTAGTAGTGCCGGAGGCACTAAGCGTCCACGTAGCTGTGTAGGTCCCAGTAGCTCCAGTAGGCCCAAGTCCGCTGAAGGTTGCACCGCCACTTCCGGTAACTGGTGCGCTGCCACTCGATACCCCACCGGTCGGCGTAATGCTAATACTCATAGTCGCTCCAGGCGGGGCGGTGCCAGTACTAGTGGTAACTGTTACGGTAGCTGAATATGTCATATAAGGATCAAGTGGGTTGGGGTTTGTTGTTAGGCTACCGCAGGATAATACTAAACAAGGTGAAGGGTAAGTAGAAGGATAATAATAATTGTCTGAGTTATTACCACTATCAAAAACAGTCAGAGTAACCGTCTGGGATGAATAAGGATTAGTTGCACTGGTTGGAATAGGTGTGGTTGATCCAGAGCTAACATTACCCGAATTCCAAGTACCAGTAGATATGGTCCCAGTTGTAGAATATCCGTTAGAATCACCATAGTTAACTGTAGCTGAATATTGACTGGCAGATGGGTTACATGAAATAGATATGCTGCCGTGTGGCTGTGGTACGGGTACGGTTGGGGGCGGTGTCACACTTCCCATTAGGTTGCCACAATTTAGCCCTATTTCGTAACTGCCACCACCAGGCCAGTAAAATATTATCTCGGGAGTAGTGTCGAGAGCACAATTCGCGCCATGGAAAGCATCATCCGCCATATCAGTGAAATAGCCACTATTTAGTGCGCCGGAGACACAATCGGCAGGTGCATCCCAGTTTACGCCATAACCGATAGTAGTGCCATTAGCATAAGAATTGACTAAGCTCTGCCAGGCTGAATCTTCTGCTACGGCATAGTTAACGCCGTTACTAAAATTGCCTGCCCCTTGGAAAAAGCCATTATGTCCCATCATGGTATCAATAATAAAAGCCGCGCCAATTTGATCCTGATGATTGCCACTATTCAAAAAAGTATTAATATCACTAATAAAAGTGGCACCACTATTAGCATAAACACCATTCGAGTTAACAATACCAATCGGAAAGATATTTACGGCCGCATTAAAATTAGCGTCTGTGAGACCGGTGAAATAACCTTGACAAGGAGCAAGCCCAAATGGGGACGGGACAGAGCATCCTGCGGCGGCGGTATGATTTTGACAAATCACTAAGCTGAAACTCATAAACACTAGCCCTAGGAAAATACGTAATAGTGTCTTTTGTCTCATATACTATTGCCCGCTTGTAGCTGTTTTACGATATTTTGAAATTCAAGAATCTTACTTTGTTCTACTGGATTAGTGGATTGTTGTAGTAAATTAACAACTTCCTGAAATGCACTAATAGCCTTCTGGTTCTGGCCAATTTCATGATAGGCGTAGCCTAATCCTATCAACGAGCTTAGCTGATCCGAGCTGTCAGTCGTAATGGCATTTTGGAAATCAGTTATAGCTTCGGTGCCCTGTTCGTTGCTAAGATATGCTAAGCCTAGGTTGTTATAGGCAGTGGCTTTATCTGATGGAGTATGGGCATTTTTTAGCTCGGTTTGGGCACTTTTTAAAGCTTGCTGGGTATGAAGCAATGACGAAATCTGACTTTGCTTGGTAGTTGGTGTTGTGGTCTTAGACTTATATATATATTGCCTATATAAAATCCCAGCGACCACCAAAATGATGATAATCAGTCCTGCGCCTATCAACCATAGTCTTTTGGTCAATAACTTCTTACCCCTAACTGCATCGCTTGTTACTATACCCTCTGTAGGTATGAGATGTTCATGTTGGCTCATCTTATAATTCAGTATAGCAAAAACCACAAGCAAGATAAGAATGCTTATTATAATCAGTTAAGTTTCTTATCGAATTATCTATTTAGTTTTCATGGATAAAACTATAGTTGGACGCGGCTGATAGTGGCATTTCTTTATAGTCTACCTCGTCAAACCCAACCACGTTCATTTCAGAAATATGCCATGTCCCATCCGAGTCAATACTTTCAACAAAGGCAACATGGCCTAAACCTGCGTCAACATTTGGTGTCTGCATAATAGCACCGTATGATGGAACATGGTTTACTGTATATCCATCAAGCACAGCATTGATAGCCCACTGCGCAGCGTTTCCCCAAGTGTTAGGTATGGGTTCACCGATTTGTGCTCTACGTAAGGCCACCCAATAAGTGCAATTACCAAATGCGTATTCATCACCAGAATAGATTGGCCCATTGTAAAGAATGATTCCTGGTTTGGTGAGAGCACTGACATTCGTAATCGACAATACGGCTATTACAGGCATACATATAACTAGTGAACTCGCACTAAATGCTAAAATTAATATCTTTTTAAGGAACGAATTCGGTTTTATGAAAAAAAATGGGTTCATAGACGGTATAGCTCTGCTGGGCTGGTAGTTATTAAAGGATGTTCCTTTTCTGAAGCTACTACTTTGACAGCTACATGGTTTTGGTCGGCAATTATTAAAGCGTCACCTTTTTCGCAAGTTAAAAGAAAACTCTGTTCATATTCACTAAGATTAAACTCGGATACTACATTTTTAATGGTTGTGGTATCCTGATGCATTAAAATGCGCAAAGAACTCTGGGAGGCAATGGCTCTACCATAGTCATTACCCAAGAAATCGTTAGCCTGTTGAGAAATAATAGAAACTCCTAAGTAGTATTTACGAGCTCGACGAACCAAACTAGCTACAAAACGAGCACTTTCTTCATGTTCAAGCAACATCCAGCCTTCATCAATAACTAAGAGGCGCTTTTCTGGTTTAGCTTTTACCTGATTCTGTACGTAATTAGATATGATCATCATCATTATTTGACGTAAGCTCTCGGGCAAATCTTTAATATCTAGAACAACTAGTCGGTTATCCAAATTAATGTTGGTCTGTTCGTCGAAAACATGAACTAGTGAGCCGCTAACATATTTTTCTAAGCGTTCACATAGCATTGAGTGATTTAATTTCTTTAATTCTGCATAGAGATCACTTAGTTGTGGCATTGAATTGCTGGCTATTTTATATATTTTTAAAATAGCTTTGTCGACGGCAGCCTTTTCACTAGTATTTAAACCTTCAGCCATAAGTGATATTAACTCAGTAAGGTTTTGGACATGTTCGGCTAGATCAGTACGTGAATGATGGTTAGTAGCCAAATCAAATGGGTTAATCTTTTCTTTCGAATTAGCGGATAACTTAATGTAAGTGCCTTTTACTGATTCGCTTAAACGTTTATACTCACGCTCAGGATCGATTACTATAACTTTCGTTCCCTGCATTAGTTGACGGAGAATTTCAACTTTTGTAGCATAACTTTTGCCGCTACCAGATTGGGCAAAGACAATACTGTTAGCATTGTTTAGGCTATATCGATCGAGTATTACTAGTGAGTTATTAGACTTATTAATGCCATATAAAATACCCTCCTCTTGTACGAGTTCAGATGACATAAATGGAAATGCCAGGGCGGCGGATGAACTGTCAAGGTTACGTTTTTGATTCAAAACGTCTTCACCACGAGGTAGTACAGACTGCAGTCCCTCCAGTTGTTGGTATCTAGCAATTTTTGTATAAAATAACCGAGCGGATAAAGTTGACTCCATTAATTTAGTTATTTTATCTAGATCAATAAGATTGTCTGCTCGGAGTGTTATATAAACTGACAACTGGAACAATTTCTCTTGCCCACGCTGAATTTTATCGCGTAACTCCATAGCAGATTCAAGCGGATCGGTAATTTCTGAGCCAACAATTTTACCAGTCTTAATCATTGCTCGTTTAGTTGACTCTAGCTCAGTAATTTTTCTATGTAATTTAGGTAAAGCCTGTAAGGCGTTGACTTCGTGTATATGGTAACTAATATCAGCGTTGTGATTAAAGTTAATAAGATTGTCTAACCAACCTGAAGATGCAATTAATGGATAACCAGAGATAAATAGTGTACGGATAAATTGTTCATCAATTATTAGATAATCAGGCCGTTCCTCTAGACCGGCATAGGAAAGTATATCAATATGATCTTGTTCACCAAAACTAAGTTGAAATTCTTTAGAGTCATTGTTTGTGGGTCTTTTCCATTGAGCAACTTTTGTAAGTATACTGTTCATTCCAATTCCCCTTTACGTACATAGAACGAATATAGTAGTTGTAGTGTTTTATTGGTTATCGGTTGGGATTTTGCCTGGGTAGGATTATAGAAGTTATAGAATAGGTCAAGAATTTCTAAACTGTTTAAACGATGGGACTGCATACCAAGCCGTAAAAGACCTTTAGTAACAATGTCACAGCTGAGATTAATTTGTTCCTTGATCAGTTCAAAGCTATTATTCTCTTTAGCAACATGTGGTACTACTACATAAAAATTCCTGGTTAAAATTTTGTTATCTTTTACAAGGCTTTGGATAAAGCTAGAGTAGTTTTGAATTTGCTCACGATAGATCTTTTCTTTCTCATCAATCTGCCAAGACTTAAGATCGGCAATATATCTGTCTAAATCAAGTTCGCGGATACGAATAATAATTTGTAATGGATAACCTAGTGAGTTAAGAAAACTTTGGTAGGTTTCGATCAGAACATCCTGCTCTTCTTCGCTTTTCAATTCGAAATTCACTGATGAAACCCGCAGGATAGCTTGATGCTTATCGCCGGGTAGCAATAATACACCGTCTCTTACGCCTGTAATATTAATTTGTCGGCGAGATGAGGTTTTATTGTTTAGTTTCGGTAATAAGTACACGTATACCTCCTCTCTTGGCAGGTTTAAAGGATAAGTTTGTGCGAGGATTAGAGACAATTTGCTGTATTTTGACTATATCTGCTGTGACTAGTTTTAGCGATTGTGTATTACGTGGCTGTCTAATTTTTATACATTCCTGAGGGCCATTCTCATCAACTCGTTGTATGACTTTGTTACGAAGGTACATATCGTTTTTATCAAATATGTGATAACGCGGCCGCAGTTTATACCGCAACATAATAACTAACCACTGTAGTAATATCTTTTCTTTAACGCGGATCGCCATAAAACCAAAAATAATAGTAAATACAATAATCGATACGATTTTATAGATTGCAAAATGTAGACTTGGCGGAAAAATTATATATACAATATTGCCGCCGAACAGCGGCACCATGAGTAATAATAACTGTTCAAGATTAAGATTTCCGGCAATTCTATCTTCTACAGTAGTAATTTGGGCGGGTACTTTCGCTACTTTCATAATAATTATTTTCCTTTTACATAAGTTAAATTGGCCGTTTTGGTACCTCGAGTTAACTTGGTTATGCTAGCTGTTTTTTTAGTAGTCCTGGCTGAATGATCGATGGGTGGCATTATGGGAATTGAATCTGTTGTTTTGCTATTCATTACTAGTGGGCTTGTGGTTGCCATTTTAGGCATAGATATGTTACTACCTAATCTTGTGGTTGATAAAATAACAGAGGAATGGGCTGGCGTGAGTAGTTCAGGATTTTTTGTGCTTATATAACTTATGCCTGTAATAAATTGGCCTCCTAATTTTCGAATGGTCTTTGGGCCAATACTGATATACGACAACTGCATAAGTAAACCTTGAGTTTTTAAAAGTGCCAGGATAGTCGCTAAACCAATAATTAAAGACATGATAGGATCAGGTGAGCTATTGGAACCTGTAAGTGCTAGTCCAGCAAAAATCGATGCTGCTAATTCTAAAATGACCACATGAATGAAAAGTACAAATATTGTGGCAAGATACACTTTGGCGGCACTTTCGGCAAAGTCTTTAAACCCGGGGATAAGCCAGGTTATACAGATTAGTGGAGAAAGAACGGCACCAAGATAGAGTGCCACTAAACGACCTACATAATAAACCAATAAACAGACAACAAGTATCAAGAAAAAGATCATTATAATTAGTGCGGCAATACTTAACACATTCGCTTGATTTGCTACTGCTAAAAGTGATGACCAGACCAAAGTTGGTGAAAAGACAGAATTTAGGGCATGAATCATGGCATTAGATAAACTAATAATTCCATCAATGGCAAATATTGAGGTATTTGCTAATAAAAAGACTAAGCCTATTTGTGGCAATAAATGTTTAATCTCAATTTCATCCAGTCCAAAAGTTGCATAACTCATAACACCAAATCCCAATAATGCTATTAGTAAGACGAAAAGAGCGTCAGTCATCCCAATAATAGTCAGCCAAAGTTTAAACACACTGGGGTTGGCTGCCATTAGTGGCGTTCCAGTAATGAAATACTTCAGTGCTTGGATGAATGGCGCGGCAATCGATGAAATAATACTGGCTAGGACACCAGTTATGGCAGTGATGATAACACCAACCAAATTACTGGAAGTATGCACTGGTTGTATTGATGTCAGTGTAGGCATCGTTTCTCCAACACCACCACCAGGAGTACCATAGGCATGAGTCAGGATAGCGGTCAACACACCGGCTGCTAAAACAATAATTAAGCCTATTAGCGCATTACGTATAATTTTCTTGGCATGCTCCAGATTTTCGGGTTTTCCAGAGCTAGTCATGTAATGGTAGCTACCTACAATAATGAAAACCACACAAGCCAATGACGCTAATACACCAAGAGCCCCGACAACTGGGGCTATAAATGACCTCATCACGTTACTAGCCAATGATGGGGTCGTATCGGCTAGCACTACAATCGAGTTGGCCGATAGTAAACCCATGATATTTAACTTCCGAAGGCGTTGGTGGCTAAATCAGTTACAACATTAGAAATAACAAAGGCAGCAATTACTACAGACAAACCAGCCGCAGAATATATAAGCGTGCGTTTCGCTCGAGCAAGATGTTCGGGATTACCTGAACTCATAATATATTGATAGCCTCCCATTACAAAAAAGCCGGTCGCTACCAGACCGGCTAGAGCAGCCATCACTTGTATAACGCTTTTTATAAAGTTCTCTACTTGAGTGACTCCCGTAGTATCGGCAAATACCGGATTAGTTAAAACTATAGGTAATTCAACTATTACAAATAACATTATTTTTTTGGCGGTGTTTATCATGCTAGAGTCCCTCCAATTATTTGTAACTCAAAGTATAGCAATTTTTTATTCGTATATGCAAATATATGTTTACATAAGCACTATAGTATCTATTAATGTATTGTCTACAATGGATAATTACTTGCTCTATTTTATGATTCTAATAATGACATAGTTATGCTATAAACTAACCGCTTGAGATTGTCTTTTCCCTCCTCGAGCCAAACGACAAAAAGACACATGGATATATCCCAATATTCATAAAAGAGCTACAAACTAAAATTGGTGATCAATGCTGCTACTCTACTTGTAACCCTGGATATGAGTACCAATGTCTAGAAAAATAATACTATCATTAGTCTCTTCATAAACAACGCGAATATCACCAGCAACGGAAAATGCTCGTTTGCCCGCAAGCTTTCCTTTCAGAGGATGATCGTTTAAAGGATTACCTAACTTTTCTACCATAAAAAGTGAAAGACGCTCTTCAAACTGTGTTACAAGCTTTTCGTGTGGAGTTATTCGTCTTAGAAAGTGTTTTTCAAACTCACGATGCCGTTTAATATCTTTCATCTCAAGTTTTTCATAAACTCTTCAACAGAGTGATATGATTTTGAGACGTTTTCCCCTTGTTTAGCTTCTTCAGCCCAACGATTAAGCCTCTTGGCAGCAGCATTAGAAGGTTCACGCCAATCATCGTCGCCGAGATCAAAGATACGTCCATCAGTTTCAGCTTTAGCCCAAAATCGAATATAAGCCTGTATGGAATCAAAACCAAGTTTAGTAGCTCGTAATTGAAGTTTATCCCGAACATTCTTATCAATTGGTACCTGAAGTTTTACTTGTATACTCATAGTACTAAAAGTATATAAAAACTATCTTATTATGTCAATCCAAATTATATCTTATCTGTTATAATTGATATATGTCTTCCTCGGTCTCCTGCGGTATAGTTGGGTTACCAAATGTCGGTAAATCTACTCTTTTTAATGCTCTCACTAATAATAATGTATTGGCAGCTAATTACCCGTTTGCGACAATCGAACCAAATACTGGAATTGTGCCGGTACCAGATGCACGCCTAAAAAAGCTAGCCGAGTTATACAAAACTGAGCGAATTATACCGTCAACAGTAACCTTCGTAGATATAGCTGGTCTAGTTGCGGGTGCCAGTAAAGGCGAAGGTCTTGGTAACCAATTTCTAAGCCATATTCGCAGCACTAATACTATCGTGCAAGTAGTTCGTGCTTTTGAGGATAGTAATGTTGCTCATATCGACGCACATCTGGACCCAAAACGAGACATCGATATCGTTAACACTGAATTAATACTAGCCGATTTGCAAACCATAGACAATCGTTTACCTCGTTTAGAAAAAGAAGCTAAAGCCGATGCTAAATTACGCCCAAATGTTGATGAATTATCCAAAGTTAAAGCACTACTCGACAGCGGAAGACTACTTTCAGCTACTAATAACGGACTAACCTCAAGCAGTTGGTTACAAAAAGAGCTTCAATTACTCACCTTGAAACCGGTTATTTATGTCTTCAATGTTAGTGATCAGGATCTTGTTAATAACGATAAGCAAGATCAATTAGCAAAGCTCGTTCCGGGCAACAAGGCGTTGTTCATCTGCGCCAAACTTGAGAGTGAGTTACGCGATTTAGACGAAACTGATTCTCAGGAATTATTAGCAAGTTACGGCGTAAAAGAGTCTGGACTTATTCAGCTTATTCATTCGGCTTTTGAGATACTAGGACTCCAAAGTTTTTTGACGGCTGGCCCTAAAGAAGTCAGAGCTTGGACTATACCGAAAGGAGCCACTGCACCACAAGCTGCTGGAGTTATACATAGCGATTTTGAACGCGGTTTTATTGCTGCTCAAATTGTTAATTATCCTGATTTAATAACTAGTGGTTCAGAGTTAGCCGTCCGAGCAGCTGGGAAGATTCGCACTGAAGGTAAGGATTATATTATGCAACCCGATGACGTGGTTGAGTTCAGATTTAATGTAAGTAGGTAGTTTTGGGTTTATTAGAATATTGCATTATCCGCGAGACATTCCCTACTGATCTTGTCCAAAACTTAAATTACTCTTATAGTTAAGTTATGCTTGCGACTTTGGGACAAATGGCAGAATTAGTCAGGTTTTTTCGGGGAAAAGGCCATAAAGTTACCTACCAGAAGGGGGATTTCATCATCGGACCCGGCGAGCAACCGCCGGGTGTTTTTTATATTGCTGAAGGTCTTGTTAAAGCTTACGACATTACTCGCTACGGCGACGAAAACCTATTGATAATTCGTAAAGAGCATGAGGTCTTTCCGCTTATCTGGGCCATAACGGGTCAGGAGAGACAGATCATTTACCGGGCATTGGCTGAAACAACAACTCTTCGTGTCAACCGACAAGTATTCATTAATTTCATGCGCCATAACCCCAATGCAATGGCACCTCTTATGGATATGACTATAGAAATGTACCGTTTGCACAGTGAGCACATTATCAATTTAGAGTATCGGTCGGTGCGCGAGCGGGTTATTTCTTTTCTACTAACCATGTCTAATCGATTCGGTGTTGAAACACCTACCGGTTTATTAATTAACGTACCGCTCAGGCATCAAGATATTGCCAGCTCCATCAATTCTTCGCGCGAGACAACCAGTCGTGAGCTTTCCATCTTAGAGCGTAAGGGTTATATTGTTGATGAATCTTCACATATTCTATTGAAAGACATTCATAAATTGCAGTCGTATTTATCCCGTTCTACCAATTCTACTTCCAGCTAAAAATAATTCTCTCAATGATTTGAATAATCTTGTCATGTGGTGGTATGTCGCGTTGATCATAATAATGATCAGTGGATATATAGTTTTCAACGACACTTAAGCAATATATTTCATCGGCGGCTATATGTAGCCGATCAACCGCTTGGACACTGGCTAATGGCGTGGCTACGATCATTTTTTCAATTGGGATGGTTTTTAAATAAGATGCGGCAAGATCAATTGCAAAACCGCTACTTAGCCCATCTGATACGAGAATGACATTTCGTCCAATTAGTAGGCGTTTATCAACTGTGTTTCCAGAACCTAATAGATGGTGCAACTCATGCAGTTTTTCTAATTTTTCTTGTTCAATGTACTGATAATATTCGCCGATAAATTCATCTAATTCACCTGGTGAATAGGAATCATTAAAAGATACTGACCCATCTTGGCTAATTCCTTCGATAGCCTCTAGTTCGCGCGGTAAAGTTATATCCTCACTCAAAAGCAGTGACAATACACAGTGCAACGCCATGGCAATTTGGGCTCCAACTACTACCCCGCCGTCGCTTAAAGCTACAACCGCGCAGTTTTCATAGCGATACTTTGGCAGTATCCGATTGGCCAGTATACGTCCGGCTTGCGTTCGACTCGCAAAGTACATATCCTTAGTCTAGCATTAAGGCTGCCTCTGCCGAAGGCTACTTATTTACCCTTATCAACTGTGGTGTAATGGTTAGTTTTTGGAACTATTTTCAAAAGATAAAACCGCTCACGGTTGCCTTTAGCCCCAGTAATGTCCGAGTCAGCTTTATTACTAATCACAAAGCTGCTTTTTGACCATTCTTCAAAAGCTTTGAGTATGTCGCGTCTGATCCGATTATTTTTAATAATTCCTTTGTGTTTTCGATCGGTGCTGGCAGTTTCAAATTGCGGCTTAACCATCGCTAAGATAGCTGTCCTGGGTATTGCTAAGCTAGCGATATGTGGCAATACTTCTCGAACTGAAATAAAAGACACGTCAATAAGTACAATGTCAAATTGTCGTTTAGTTTTAAAATCACGGATGTCAGTTTTTTCATGAAGTTCAATTTTTGGATGATTAATCAAACTTGGGTGAAGTTGTCTGGTACCAGCATCCACCGCTACTACCGACAGTGCACCATGTTGTAAGGCATAATCCGTAAAACCACCCGTCGAACTACCCACATCCAGCACTCGTTTGTCACGAAAATCAATCTTCAGTTTGGGAACGATACTGGCTAATTTTAGAGCTGCTCGGCTGACGTACTGTTTATTAGTCTTAAGCCTAATTTGGTCATTTTCATCAACCAAACTGTCAATCTTTGTCACAATTTTGCCATTGACGCTGACTTGTCTAAGTTTAATTAAGCTCTCGGCCTGATGCCTGGAAACTGTTAAGTGCTGGGCTAGCATCGCTTGATAAAGACGAAGCTTATTCATGTTTTAGCGTTACTCCTGAGATGATCTCTTTATACTCTCCTTTTTGTTCAACTATCAAGACTGTATTGATGGAACAGATATCGTTTCTAGATAAATGTTTACTGCCTTGTGTGGTGACATGAGGTCGATAAGCAAATGCGGTCTTGGTTGTCTCGTCTACTAACCAGGCATTGTGCGATCGTAACATTTGTCGTAGCTTACTTTCGATAGCTACTAGCGGGCTGGGGAGTTGTATCAGACTCACTAATTTTTTGCGCTGATGACCAAAATGTGCATCTCCGGCAATAATGGCATTAAAAGAGGGGTAGGTTCGTAGCTTTTTCTGGATATCTTCCGTCAGTTCAATGGTAAGAACACCAACCCGAAACCACGGAATAATTGTTATATGTAGTGGCCAATTGGTAAATCTTGATCCCAATTCTGGTGGATCGATAAAAACACAAATCAATCGGTCACCAACTTGCATTTTTATTCTTTCACCCGCTCACGGTAGGTACCGGTTGAAGTATCAACCGATATCACATCTCCAGTCTTGATAAACGCCGGTACCTTAATAACTATGCCTGTCTCTAGTGTGGCATTTTTAGTAATTGTCGTACTGGTGTCTCCTTTTACGGCTGTTTCAGCATGAGTTACTTTCAGGGGTACATTTTTTGGCAAGTCAATGTTAATTGGGTTACCTGCAAATAGTTGCAAGTTTACTAAATCACCCTCTTTAATATAAGCAGCACTATCACCAATCAGCTCGTTCGGTACAGTAAATTGTTCGAACGACGTTTGATTCATAAAATAAAACGACTTGCCGTCATTATAGAGATATTGAACACTTTGATTAGTAATATCCGCGACTTCGAGTTGTTCATTACCCTTGAAAGTCTTAGCCAGTACTCTACCATCGAGTAAACTTTTAATGCGCACATTAACAATTGAACCACCCCTACCCATCACCTTTTGCGAATAATCAATGACACGATAGGGTATGCCATCAAGCTGAAAGATAGTTCCCTTTTTAAGATCGGTGATATTTAGAGCCATAACTCTTCTCCTTATACTAAATGTTCTGAAATAAGTTCCGTTTGAGCTGTCAGCTGAGCTACATCAACTGAGCTAAAAATATTGTATTCACTAATGGCTAGAATGTATTTACGTACATCTTCAAGCCGGCGACGACCACTTTTCAGGTTTCTAAGTTGATCTTCTCTGGTTTCCGATAATTCATAGTCTCGGGCATGGAGACGAACTTCAGTTAACTGTTTTTTAAGCAGAGCGATTTCTCGGGCAGCTTGAGATTCCAGGGAATAGACATCAATTCCAGATAGCATACTCATAATGCTTTCTTCTAGGCTTTTAGCTGTCAAATACGGTGATATTTGTGACATTTTGTAATTGTCTATAAATATTCATCTAAGAAAAATATGCGTATTTCACTGATATAGACATGATTTTTAACCGGTAGTATCGGTTACGCGCTAATAATTGATTAATTACTGGCTGTAAATGGTAGTAGTGCAATGTGACGAGCCCGTTTGATGGCCCGAGCTAAATGGCGCTGTTGACTTTCGCTGAGCCCGGTTTTTTTCCGTGACTCGATTTGTCCGTAGCTATCAATATAGCGCTGTAAAGTCTTGAAGTCTTTGTAGTCAAAATAGGCTACATCGGTCTTAGGTTTAAAAATTTTTGCCATATTTGGTTTACAAAATCCTTTCTATGTTGTGCTCTAATTAATCGACGATATTTTTCGATATAACACTAATTAAAATGGTATGTCGTCTAGATTTATTGGTTCGTCGCCAATATCCTCAATTTCGACATTGTCATCCTGTTTAGACGGTTTTGGTTGGTCAGTTGCCGGGGCTGTACCACGACTATCTACGAAGTTGAAATCTTCTACAATAACTTCAATTTTAGATCGTTTTTGGCCACTGTCTTTATCTTCCCAACTACGTTGCTCCAGATGTCCACTAACTAGCAGGGCGCGACCTTTTTGTAAATATTGAGCAATAACGTCACCCGCCTTACCCCATGCCACACAATCTAAATAGCTGACGCTTTCTTGTGATGTACCGTCTTGTCCTCGCCAGGTACGATTAACTGCCAAGGTGAAACCGGTTACATTTTGGCCATTCGGTGTGGTACGCGTCTCAGGGTCACGCGTTAGATTTCCCATTAAAATAACTTTATTAAACCCTTTTGCCATTGTATCTCTCCTCTAATTTATCTCGATTGTACACTTGCCTACCGCTCGTCGCTATCCTCATTATTTTCACTGGTCTCTGCAACGTCAACTTCGCTTTGCTTGGCTAGTAATTTAGCTTTTTCGGCTTCGGCTTTAGCAATAGCTTTCAGGTCTGGTTTAGTTATCAAAAAACGAATGACTTCATCAGTAATATTAAGAGTGTTTTCAATCTTTTGTAAACTAGCCGTCGGAAATTCAACTGTATAGAATAGGTAGATAGCATGCTCGTTTTTTTTGATTGGGTAGGCTAACTTTCGCTTACCCCAATTGTCAATGTTAGTAACTTTACCGTCGTTGTCGGTAAAAATTTTTTCAACCCGTTTACTAGCCTTGTCCAGATCAATTTCCAGATCTGGGTGGTATAAAACAGCAATTTCGTATTGGTTCAAGACAACCTCCATTGGTTAAAGCCCATGTGCACTAGATGGCCATAAGCTGAGTTAATAGTGACCCAAATTATACATTATCCACCTCTGTTGGTCAATTATTCAACAAAGGATTTACCCTAACTCTGATAAATCGTTATCTTCAGAATCAAAATCACTATTACCGAATACTGCATCCATGCTGCCAACCAGAACCTCTCGGGGACGTGAGCCATCAGCTGGACCAACAATTCCCTGCTCTTCCATAGCTTCAATCAGACGAGCTGCCCGGCCATAACCAATGCGCAAGCGCCGCTGTAGTAAACTGGTGCTGGCTTTTCGTCCTTCAATCACACAACGAACAGCATCTTTGAACATATCATCATTGGCATCATTTGTACCATAGTCGGCAATAACGCTACCTCGGCCATTTAATATAACCGGCTGACTAACCACCTCATCGTTATACTGTGGCGGGCGTTGTGCGCGTATAAAATCCGTCACCCGAGTGGTTTCTTCTTCACCGATAAATGCTCCTTGGGCTCGTTTTGGCCTAACCATTTCAGCAGTCAGTAGTAGCATGTCGCCTTGGCCAAGCAGTTTCTCAGCTCCAATTTGATCAATAATCGTTCGCGAATCGACTTGTGAGGCTGTGGTAAAAGCAACCCGTGCTGGGAAGTTAGCTTTAATCAGACCAGTAATTACATCTACGCTCGGGCGTTGGGTAGCTATGACTAAATGAATACCAACAGCTCTAGCTTTTTGAGCTATCCGGACTACTAGCGCTTCTACATCACGCGCGGCTAACATCATTAATTCGGCTAGTTCATCAATAACTATTACAATGTAGGGCATTCCTGCTTCTCTTTTTAGGGCATTATATTCAGTAATATTGCGCTTACCAACTTCTGATAATGCTCGATAGCGTCGTTCCATTTCAACAATAGCCCATTTCAGAGCGCTGATGCACTCTTTCGGTTCGGTAATAACTGGAGCTAAAAGATGCGGGATATCGTCATAAGGCTTGAGTTCAACCTGTTTTGGGTCGACAAGAATTAATTTTAAATCGGATGGGGTATTGCGGTATAACAAGCTAGTTAAAACGGTATTGATCATCACCGACTTACCGGAACCAGTTTGCCCGGCAATCATTAGATGCGGCATACTATCAAGATCAGCTACAATCGGTGTTCCGGAGATATCTTTGCCAATAGCAAAACCAAGGGGACTAGTTAGGGCCTGCCATTCATGGGATATGAAAATAGAGCTCAAGCGAACTGTGGCTGATTTTAGGTTGGGTACTTCTATACCAACTGCTCGTTTACCAGGAATTGGGGCTTCTATCCGAATAGAATGGGCTGCTAAATCCAGTGCTAAATTGTTTTCTAGTGCCGTAATTCTGCCCAGTTTGATGCCGGCCGGAGGTTTTAAAGTATATTGGGTGAGTCTAGGTCCGACATTAGCTCCTTCCATCTCTACTTCAATATTAAAATTAGCTAAGGTATCACGGATGATAGCAGCGTTGGCATTGATATTTCCAGCATCAGCTTTATCCTGTTTCTGATCTAATAAGCTAAGACTTGGAAATTGCCAGTCTGGGTCGCTAGCAGTAGTTAAGGCCTCTTGCTGAATACTCGGCATCAATTTTTGGGTAGTATTCCTCAGGCTGGCCATGTGTTGGGTATCGTGATGAACAATTGGCACGCCTTCGTTTAGTTTAAAGCCGTTTTCAGCTTTAGCTTTAAGTGCAGCCAGATCGTTTGCCTCATCTTCTTCTCCGCTGTGACTAAATATCTTAAATAAATGGATGATAACTTTTGGCGTAATACTAAAGGCAATAAATATAGCCAGTAGTGTCAGCGCAACAAATAGGATTGTTGCCGGCAATTTATCTAATACACTAAGTGATCCGCTACCTAAAACATTTCCAACAACCCCACCGTGTCCTCCGTGCCAGATACCGCTTGGATTTTTGGTGACAAAACTAACATAAAACAAACCGGCAGAAAAAATTAAAATACCGGCCATACCCGCAAATTTAGATAGAGACAGGTGATGGTCTTCGCTGGCGAACAGAATCACTCCCCAATAGACAAGAGCTAGTGGGACAAGATATGCCATCCAGCCAAATACGGCATAAGCTCCATGGAATAAACCAACTGGCAACGAACCGCCACTATTAAAACCACCAAGCAAACAGAATAGTGCTAGCAAACAGAGTAGCGTGGCAATTGCCAGGGCTTGGAACGGAGATTTTTCGCTAGCCTCGTTTAATGTCGCTGGTTTTTTCTTAATATGTCTTTTATTTTTAATTGCCATGGCTTTCTCGATTATACCCTTGTTACTTCTTATGGTCTAGGCTATCAGTAACAGATTTTCGCCTTAGCTTGGCTAATAATATAGTTTATTATAGCAAAATTTACATCAGTTGTCAAAAAGCTGTCGTTTATCTAGAAAAGACGCTGATAATCCTAATCAACTCTTGGGTCCTGTGTTAACAGACGGGCTCGCATTTCTTGGAAGCGTCGTTCTTGCTCGGCAACAATTTCTTCACCAGTTTTAGTTGTGCCGTTACCATTGCCATTTGTAACCGTACTAACTTCGCCTTTGGAGCCGATGACGTTTACTACTGGGATAACAATTGGGCTACGCTGTGTCTGATCAAATAAATAATGTGTTATGTGATCTTTGAGTTCTGCTTTAAAACGGTCTAGATCGACTCGTTTAAAACGCTGTTGGGTTGCTCGGCGCAGTTCAGTTCTTAATCCATTCATGAGCTCTTCATTGTCGCGCATGTAAATAAAGCCACGACTAATGATGTCAGGGCTGGTAAGCAGATTGCCAGTCTTTTTATCAACAGTCAAGACCACCGCCACTAAACCTTCTTCGCTCAATAACACTCTGTCTTTGACTACCACATTCGATACTATGGCGCTAGTTTCATCCACTAATATGGTACCGTGCGGAACTTCACCAATTACCGACATTTTATCGGCTGTCAGGGCTACAATTTGTCCATTGTCGGCATTGACGCAATTGGCACGAGGGACACCACGCCGGATTGCTTCTTCGATGTGGTATTTCTTAGCCCGGAAGGAACCGTAAATCGGCATAAAGAATTTCGGTTTAATCATTTCGATCATATCGCCGTATTCTTCCAAGCTGGCATGACCAGAGACATGCAGCGGTCCACAGTTGTCAAGCTCATGAGTAGTATGACGATAGACATGTACTCCCATTTTCATTAGTTCATCAACCATATCGCCTATTAACTTATCATTGCCGCTTTCAGGGATAGGTGTACTCGACAATATCACTGAGTCTTGTTCTTTTAGCTTAATGTGTTTGTGGTCGCCGGTTGACATGCGCTGTAAGGCTGAGCTCGGTTCTCCTTGTGAACCGGTACAAACAACAACTATTTCGTCGTCGCGTAAATTAGCTACGCTAGCAATCGGGACAAAAGTACCTTTTGGGATCCGGATCATACCTAGTTTGACCGCAACTTCCAGAGTACTCATCATACTCCTCCCGTCCATCGCTATTTTACGACCGTGATGGGTAGCGGCATTAACCACCATTTGGATACGATTAATGTTGGTTGAGAATATGGCAATGAAAACCCGGCCGGCGGCTTTACCAATCAAATCTACAAAGGTTGGCTCGATAGTGCTCTCAGATGGTGTTCGGCCAGGTCGTTCAGACGAGGTACTATCGGACATTAATAACAATACCCCTTCATGACCCAGTTGTTTAAGTCGATCGGTGTCGCTTCGTTCATGATCCAACGGATTGGGGTCCAGGCGAAAATCGCCAGTATTGATTATTCTACCGACTGGGGTGTCCAGAATCACGCTAGTACTGCCAGGTATCGAGTGGGTAATTCTGACCAGCTCAACAAAAAATGGACCGATTTTAAGCCGCTCGTGGGTTTCTTCATTCATGATTATGGTGCGTAGTTGAAAACCTTCAGGAAAAGGTAAAGTAAAACTCTCAAATACTTTTTCAATCATACCAATAGTAAATCTGGAGCCATAAATTGGAGCCGGGATACGCGGCACAATATGTGGCAACCCACCAATGTGATCGAGGTGACCGTGGGTAATAATATAAGCTCGTAGCTTATGTTTAATTTGTTCCAGGTAAGTAGTATCGGCAATGCCATAGTTAATACCTGGTAGATCCACACTTAAGTCATTACCGCAATCAAGAACGACGGCATCATCCTGATATTCAACAAGTAACATATTCTTTGACCCACCACCGTCCATTCCACCCAAGCCAATGATGCGTAATCGGGGGCTGTCGTCAATGACATTAGCTCTTCGTTCTGGTTGTGGTACCGCCGCCGTATACTGATCAGCAATCCGTTGAGCATCCATTTGTGACTTTTTTTGGGCACGTACCGCTTGACCGCGGGAAGTACTTAGTCTGGGTTGAGTTAGTGAAGCCGGTTGATCGTCCTGTTGTGTGACTGACGGGGGATTATGGCTACGCCTTGGTGGTTGATTAGGGTTATTATTTCTGTTCGGATTCATTATTTCTCCTTGATTTATCAATTATTATTAGTGTTATTTATTACTTGAAGCTTGTTTAAGAACTGCCGGTAGTTTAGCGAAATCATCAATCAGCGTCTGACGCATTCCGCCGTTGTATAACGCGGCTGCTGGGTGGAAAAGCGGCATGATTACTAATGGAAAGCCGTTTTCGGATTGGGTAGCTGCCTGCCCTTTAGTATTATTTGTCCGTTGAAAATTCAGGCGGATCCGTTTCGGTTGGCCATGACAAAGACTGATTGCCAGATCGGGCAAAAAACAACTTAAACTGTGGCTGCCTAGCGTTATCAGAACTTTCGGTTTAATAATCTCCAGCTGGGCTTGGAGGTATTGTAGAAAAGCCTTTTTTTCAACCGGCTCTGGTTCCCGGTTGTTTGGCGGCCGATATTTGACGATGTTAGTGATATACACATCACCGCGTTTAAGACCAATCATATTGAGCATTTCGTCCAGAAAATGACCGGCAGCTCCAACAAACGGTTTACCCTGTTCATCTTCATTCTTACCTGGCGCTTCGCCAACAAACATCAATTCCGCTTGAGGATTACCAACGCCAAAGACTAACTGAGTAGCTGATTTTGCTAATTCCGGGCAAACTTGGTCACTTAATATTTTAGCTTGAACTTGATCAAGTTTTTGTTGATTGGTGGACATGAGATACCTTCCGTATCAGTTTTATTAAATTTCGTAGGGTTCCAATAAAAGTTATCAGCGTTAATGCATACCACCACAGGCTGCCACGGTCGATAGCCAGTGAGGCAAACCCATAGGCTAATAACAGTTCAACAACAGCAAACACCAATAACCCAATGACTGTCTGATGCCATTTTGTTATCTTATAAATAAGCGAACTCTTGTTCATAAAGTAGTTCCTAGCTTACCCATTTTTGGCAATCTGCCATCTAGTCATTTCGACTAATAATTTAAGTGCACCCATCTTATTTCTGCTTATGTAATTCTTGTTGAGCGGCTTTCATGCTTAGTACCAGGCGTCCACGGTCATCAATAGCCACAAGTTTGACCGTAACATGATCACCTTCTTTAACGATGTCACTAGGCTTATTCACCCGACTATCTTGCATTTCACTGACATGCACTAGACCTTCTTTGCCAGGCAGTATTTCTACGAATATTCCAAATTCTAGAACACTTACTACACGACAATTTTGGTAGATTTTACCCACCTCTGGCTCGGCTGTCAGAGTCTGGATAAACTGGATAGCGCCATCAATTGACTTTTTATCTGGGCTGGAAATTAGAACCGTGCCGTCATCTTTGATGTCGATTTCAGCTCCAGTTTCAGCGATAATTTTATTAATTGTTTCACCACCTTTACCAATAACTTCACGAATTTTTTCCGGATTAATATGAATCGATTCCACTCTTGGCGCATATGGGCTCATTTCGGCGCGGGGTTTTTCAATCGTACTAAGCATGTGCTTAAGAATGAAAGCCCGACCCGCTTTGGACTGAATAAGGGCTTGCTTAAGGGTACTGACCGGCAAACCATGAACTTTCATATCCATTTGCAAAGCAGTAATACCTTTTTCAGTACCGGCTACCTTAAAGTCCATATCACCAGCAAAATCTTCAGCATCGGCTAAATCACTTAAGATATAAGTTTTATTGCCTTCCATGATTAAGCCCATGGCAATACCGCTGACTGGAGCTTTGATCGGTACGCCGGCATCCATTAGAGCCAGACAACTTGAACAGGTTGCGGCCATACTGGTCGATCCGTTTTGGCTCATTATCTCAGTAACCGAACGAATGGTATAAGGAAAATCGGTTTCATCTGGGATAACCGGCAGCAAGGCTCGTTCTGCTAAATAACCATGGCCGATTTCTCGCCTACCGGGGCTACCTAGTCGACGGACTTCACCAACTGTATAACCTGGTGCGTTGTAATGATGCATATAGCGTCGTTCACCGCTTTGCTCCATGGTATCCACCATTTGGGCATAAGACGGGGGCGCCAGTGTGACGATATTTAATGCCTGGGTTAATCCACGAGTGAATAGGCTTGAACCGTGAGCACGTGGTAAAATACCGACTTCACTGGAAAGCGGTCGAATATCTGTCGGAGCCCGTCCATCCGGTCGGATACCTTCTTCAACAACACCTTCACGTACGTCTTTATGAATCGCTAAGGTAAAAGCTTCTTCATACTTTTGTTTAACTTCAGCAAAGCCATCACCTAATTCCTCTTCAAAGTGACCAAACATGGTATCACGCAGATCTCTAAGTAAATCATTCCGTTCTGGATAAGGCGCCCGTAAACCGGTGCCTAAACGACCTTCCAGCCACGTTTCTACCCGTTGCTGAATATCACTGTCGGTCAATTCAAGTTCATATTTTTGCGGCGTAACGCCAACTTTTTTAATCAGTTCTTTTTGGGCTTCTATAGCCGGCTGCATCATTTTGAAAGCAAACTCTAAAGCGTCAACTATCTGCTCTTCACTGATTTCTTTAGCACCGGCTTCCACCATGGTGATAGCTTGTCCGGTTCCAGCTACCACTAGATCAAGCGGACCACTGGCCAGTTCGTCAGCCGACAAGAAAGCGGTTAGTTTACCGTCTTTTAAGCCAACCCGTAATCCAGCTACCGGACCGTCAAATGGTGCCCCAGTCAGCATCAGTGCCGCACTAGTGGCAATCATAGCAATAACATCCGGTCGGAAACTCGGGTCGCTACTGAGGACTGTAGTAATGCCTTGGACTTCGTTCCGATAGCTTTTAGGCCAGAGCGGACGGATCGGTCGGTCAATAATTCGTCCAATCAATACCGCTTCATCTGATGGCCGACCTTCTCTTTTAATATAACGGCTACCGCTTATCTTACCGGCCGCATAGAATCGTTCTTCATAATCTATACTAAGCGGAAAATAATCCATACCGGTGGAGGCAGTATCACCAATCATGACCGTAGCCAGCACTACGGTATCGCCATAACTAGCCAGTACGGCGGCTGAACTACGAAAACCGAGTCGTCCAACTTCAAGCGTTAAAGTACGGCCGCAAAATTCGGTTTTAACATTTATAATTGCTTTTCCTGAAGGGTTAATTGTTTGTCCCATAGGGTTATTCTGACCTTTCTACTACATCAGATGGTTTTTGTACTCGTAAGCAGAGTGCAAATATCCAGCCGTTCTTGTGCATGTCTAATTATCTGGTTGGTATATTTGTAGCTCTATCTACGAGCACGTTTGGTGTTCGAGGTTTTAAAGTGCACAAGCTGGCGTCCTCAGTCGAGGGGGCTGGTTCATGCGCTTTTAGCGGCGAATACCCAGTTTTTTAATCAAATCTAGGTATGCTTGACTATCATGATCGGCTATATATTTAAGCAATCGGCGACGTTGGCCGACTAATTGTAATAAGCCCCGGCGTGCAGCAAAATCTTTTTTATGTATCTTAAGATGTTCAGTTAATTCTTTGATTCGTTCAGTAGCAATCGCCACTTGATCTGCCGAACTACCGGTGTCGGTTTTATGCGCTTGCACACCAACAATAGCGGCCTGTTTTTTCTCACGTGTTATCATGTTTGCCACATTATATCAGAAGATACCTAAGTGCACAAGGTGATTATTGAGAAAAAGTATTCAGTTCAGCAATTTAATTTGCTGAGCAATAAGCTCTGCATTTAAGTTTTGTACAGCGATTGCCTGGTGTAGTGAATAATCACCAATACTGGTACGGCATAAATCCGACAAATAGGCGCCGGTTTGGAGTGCTCTGCCAATGTCCTCAGCCAATGAACGAATATAGGTACCGCTACTGACTCTACTAGTAAATTGAACTATCGGGTATTGATAATGTTGCAATTCATTCTGGTAGATTTTAACCATGCGGGGTTCGAGGTTGACGTCTTTTCCGGCCCGGGCCAACTGGTAGGCTCGCTGACCATGAACTTTAATAGCCGAAAAAGCTGGCGGTGTCTGATTTAATTCACCGGTTAAATGTCGTAGTACTTTTTTTATTTCATTTATATCTGGCACTCGATCGCTCACCATCAGTTTTTCGCCTTCCTCGTCACCGGTTGAGCTAGTTTGACCTAGGCATAGTTTAACTATGTAAGTTTTGTCGAGGTGACTGAATTCATTAGCTTGATGGGTATATTCTTGACCTATTAGTAAAATTAGTAGACCGCTGGCTAGTGGGTCAAGTGTACCGGTGTGACCAACTTTAACGGTGTTTGATTTAACACTTAGAGCTTGGGCTACTAGTTTACGAACATAATTCACTACATCAAAGGATGTCCATCCTTTAGGCTTATTTACTAACAATATTCCTTGCATGGTAGCAATTGTACTAAAGATTAAGACAATATCAGCTTATTGACCGGGATCCGTATAATTGTGAGGCGGCATAAATGGCGGTGGTACCGGAGGTGGAGCGTCAGTAGTGTCATGAGGTTCGGGTAAAGCGGACTGATCATGCCCTGGGGTTATGGAGGGATAATCCAAAGGTGCGTTGCCATTAGGCACCTTCTCTATTTCCGGTACTATTGTTGAAGGAGGTGTAACTGGTGGTGTTACTGGTTTTGGCGTTAAGTTGCCGTCCTTATCAATTTCGACTTCATTAGTGTGAGGTGTAGGAGTGACCATATCAGAAGCGGGATGAAGTGGGTCTCCTAATGGATTAGCACCGAGCGCATTCAAAGGTTTTAATGGCTCTTTACTGCTTTGTAAAGCCTGTAAGACACCTTGGCGGGCAGAATCAATATCGACATCTTTGGTAGCTTGTTCCTCCTTTAGGTGCGGGCTATTTACTTCTTCTTCAATTTTTTCAAGTGTTTCGTTATCTGATGTGGGAGTTAATGGTCCAGCCGGCGAATAAGGTTTTGTCGTATCCGACGTTTGCATAACTGGGGGGACAGAGGATAACGATGGTAATGATGGTGAATCAGTCATCATCGGATTATCCAGCTGATTGTCACGTGTTAGTAGTGGTACCAAGGGTTCTTTATCGGGTATTTCATTTGGGTTAATGTTACTAGGTTCGGTTCGGCTGGGTACTACGGGATTATTACCTGAGTAAGTTGATTCGTCTATAAGATAGGAGTGGCCGGCTGGCGGCAAATCTTCAGTATCTTCTTTTTCCAATTCGGCGCTGAATGGATTTTCATCTGTCGGTACGCCTCGAACGCCTGAGATTCCCGGTGGTTCAGGTAAAATGCCTGGTTCTACTGGTGTTTGGACGGGTTGTACCGATTCCATCTGAGTTTGATGGTTAATTTCTAACGTACCGTCATCTGGCTTTGGTAATTCGACATTTAAATTTTGGGAGCTACTTGGTCCACTTGCAGTACCACCAGAATCGATTTGGGCAGCGGTAATAGGTTCGCTTTCTTCTTCTAACTGAGTAGCGACAAGTTGTTGATTTGCTCCGGCTGACATCAGATCACCAGCTAAACTCATCGTTCTTGGTGAAGTTTTCTCATTACTAAATCGGGCTGTTTCGGCTACTATACCGGTTAATAAAGCCGTGGCGATTTGTTCATCAAGCACAGCTTTATTAAGGTCCTTGATGAGTAAAGTGACTAGTTCGGATACTGAGCTAGCGCTAGTATCTTGCCAGTTTATCGAACCTAGGTTACCGTTAGCAGTATTATTAATGCTCATTACCGTAGCATCGTGTAGTATCCGTCCGTGCGTTGTAATTGCCTGGTCAAGTTCTTGCTGTTCATGGGCTCCTAGTGCTATTACGGCATCAACATTAAAGTCACCTTGACTAAATTCTAGGTCGGATTGGCTCAGACTGGTTTTGTAGGGGGTAATAAAGATCCGGACTATTTTGTCTTCAACTTTATAACGTAATTTATCTGCCTTAGATTTATCCAGGGCTATAATAAAATCCCTTAAACTATCCGGATTTTGTTCAATGGTTTCTTCTGGTTTCAAAAACTCTAAAGTACTAGGCACTTCGCCGCTAAAAACAGCAGCGACGTGTTTATCCATTTTATCAAGCCCCAGAGCTAAGCCTATACAAGCACTGAGTAGGTCTACGGTTGGGTTGTTTCGAACTGTTACTAAGACGTTACGGGCTTGTTTTAAGTGGTCAATAACTTGCTGTTCTGCACTATCCATACGTGTTTATTTTAACCTTTAGCGTGAGCTTAACACAAATGACTACACTTGTCCATAAGCGTTAAGTTGTTAGCTGACGGTTATCTTATTAATGGCCAATAAATATAGTCAGACAGCTTTACAAGATTAACGCACATCTGTTATAGTCACTTGGAAATTGATTAAACTCTAAGGAAAGTTATGCCCATAATTAAATCCGCTAAAAAGCGTGTCCGAACTGCCAGAAAAGCAACCATTCGCAATAGTAAGACTAAACGCACTATGAGAAGCGCCTTAAAGCTATTTACCAAGAAAATTACCCCAGATTCATTAAGTAGCGCTCAAAGTACTATCGATACAGCAATTAAAAAAGGTTTGATATCAAAAAATAAGGCTGCCCGGATGAAAAAACAGCTAGCGGCTCGAGCTAAAGCAGCCGGAGCAAAGCCAACTGTCAGCAAAAAATCGACAGCTAAATCAGTATCTAGGAAGCTGGCCACTACCAAGAAAACAGCAACCGCTAAGAAAACAACAACCACTAAAAAGGCCGTCACTAAGAAAACTAAACCGTCGAGTCGTCAAAATAAGTAGTTCGACCAATTAAGGTGTAAGTTTTATTAAAAAGAGCTGTAGAGTCTCATCAAGGTCGATATTTTCAAGTTTGGAGCGCATGTCGACGGTCACTAAATCGGCAATTAATTGTTTTAAATGGGCAAAACTAACCCGAGTTGCGGCTGATTGACTTTTACGGATAGTATAAGGATTAAGTTTAGATTCTTTAGTAATAGCATCTACGGAACGGCCGGCCGCTGTTTTAATAATTGCTATTGCCCGCAGCTGCCAGGTTAACATGGCAATTATCTGGGCTGGTTCAACTTTCTGCTCTCGTTGATCATGATAAAGCGCCAGGGCTCGTTTGGTATTGCCGCTAAAGGCTGCGTCGAGCAATTCAAAAATCGTGCTTTGTGGAGTTGGTTCAGTTAAAAGTGCGATGCTTTTTGAGGTTATTACGGGATTATAAAGTAATAGTTTACTAAGTTCATTAGCTAAGCGTTGTTGATTCATCCCCAATCGTTCAATTAAAAAGTGGGCATCTGCAAGACTAATGGTTCCGCCTTCAGACTTGGTTGATTCGACCAACCATTTAGCCAGATTATTTTCATCTAATCCATTCAGCTCATGAAAATCCGAAGCTGATTTCAGTAATTTATAATAACTCAGCCGCTTATCCAAAGCCGGCTCTACCAATATTAAATCTGTCGATTCAGGTAGTTCTTGAATTAGTTTTTCAGCTTGCTCTACAAACAACTGATTAGCGCCGGCATTACTGATTACTACCAGCTTCTTTTCGGCTAAGAAAGGAGAGCTCTGTAAACTTTCTCGCAGACGTTCAAAATTGGTTTCTTCACCATCAAGGCGTTCGACAGCTATTTCACCGTAAATAGCTACAAAGGCCTCCATTAACTCCGCCAATTTTGATTGGATCGCGAATCTGTTAGCTCCTGTTAGTGTGGTAATCATCGTCTTAATTATAAGTGAATCGGTAGCATTCATTTATCTTAATATGGGTGTTCATAGCTATCTGTTTATATGTCATGCTTTTTTACGAGTTCCGATATCGTTTTTGACAACCTGGACATAAGTGGGTGCCTCTTCCGGCCACTCGTATTTTTTGAATTGTTGTTCCGCAACGGGGACAAGCCTGGCCATTACGCCGAAAAACCTTAGCAAATTGTAAATAGTTCCCCTTCTGGCCTTCTGCATCAACGTAATTTCGGTCAGTAGAACCGCCTTGATTAATACTCAACTGAAGGATAGCTACTAAAGACAAGTACAGGACTTTAATTTTTGTATCTGATAGCTGCCTAACGAGACTCTGAGGATGTATTTTCGCTCCCCAGAGCGATTCATCGGCATAGATATTTCCAACACCCGCAATAATGGTCTGATCTAGCAATGTCGATTTAATGTTCGATTTGGGCCGTCGATGTAGTTGTCCCTTCAGCGTCTGCCAGGTAAAACTACTTTCTAGTGGTTCTGGGCCTAATTTTTTAATAAAACTGACGTTCGGTACTTCGACTGTCGGCAACAATCGTATCCATCCGAATTTCCGCTGATCATTAAAATACAGCTTACTACCGTCTTTAAAAGTAAATATAACTCTTGTCGTCTTATCGGGTAGCATACCGATTAAGGAGTTGGTTGGGTGTCCAGCGCCGAAACGGACATTTTTGTTTTGGAATAGTAGTTGCCCAGTCATTTTCAAATGAATAACCAATGAATATTGATTAGTTAGTTCGATTAGTAAGACTTTAGCCCGTCTCCTGACACAGACTATCGTAGCATCAACCGCCAATAACGGCCCTGCGTCTGTTAAACTAATAAAACTTTTCGGATTAATAACTTCCACCGACTTAATTACCAAACCAGGTAACAATCGGTTAAGGCCGCGGCGCACCGTTTCTACCTCTGGTAATTCAGGCATAGTACACTCCATTATACCTGTTAGAATAGGATTATGACTGATTCACTTTCATCGATATTAAGCCACAAGGGATTTAACGAACCTTCGGAAATGGTAGCTATTAAACGTTACGTTCAGGATCATTTCCAGGTTGCCGTAGAAGTAATGATTCGGGGCGGTGTCATTATAGTAACTTCACCAAGTGCCGCGCTGACTAGTACTCTCCGTTTTCAATCATTACAACTTCAAAAAGTTGCCCGGACAGATAAACGGATAGTTCTTAGGACGAAATAAAACTAAATTAAAGCGTGATACTACTAGTCAATGAGTCGTAATCGGGTATTTGGGCCACAAATAGCTGCCGGATCACTAAGTTGTTCCCCTGAAATGTACCGGTACCGCAGGAGGTATACCAGTAACGTAAAAGGTCATTACTGTTACCGTTGACTACTTCGTAAACATAGCGATCGCCTAAAGCACAATGACCACGATCATCGCTTAGAGCAGGATTATTGTTGCCGTCCGTAAAGCCGTTGAGCGCCAGTGCTCTTAAGAAGATAGCATAGGCATTGGTACTCATTGAGTAGGTTTTCATACTAACAATCTGGCCTTCATAGCCTTGAGTGACAACAATCGATGACTGAGTATTACCGACATTGATAATAATGTCATGGTGCGTCACGGCCGCCGAGACCGGTGAATCAATGGTATATTGAACGATTACGTCTGAATTAGCATAGTCATTAAGATTGAACGGCTTTTGGGAAGGTCCGGTCAAACCACGAATAATCAGGATTAATACGATAATTATTAATCCGACGGCCAGTAAAAATCCGACGATATAACGTGTCATTTACCAAAACTCTTTGATTAAACACTGTTATGATATCATAATATGCTTTTTTCGCAACTATGCTTGATGTAAATTTTCGCTACAATAGTGCTTATGCGTTTACGTTACGAAACTGGTATTGGGACTCTGGTTCAGTTTATAGTTACCACTGCATTAAGCTTCTTAAATACTATTATTTCAATCGTTAACGGATGTACCAGCGGTGTTAATGCTGATTGCATCAGTAACACTTTAGTATCACTGATATTAATTATTTTGATTATTTTTGCTCTGGGATTCCTGTTGGTGTTAGGTTATGCCGCTCAGGAGCGACGTAGTAGCCGTCTAGCCAGGGTGTTAATTGTTTTAGAAGTATTTGCAGCATTTATTTATTTATATGATACGCAGCATGCGACTAGTATACTGGAACGGATTACCAATCTCGTGTCCTGTCTGTTGGCTATTTGGGTGATTATTCTGGCTTGGCGATTATCCCGGGCTAAGGGTGGACGGATAGTTAAATTACGTAGTCGGCGGCGCCCAACCGTTAAAGATTAATTAATTCTGTAATAAAAGCTGTAAATCAAGCTTCATCTGATCAAACGACTGATATTGGATAGCCTGCATGCCAACTCCCCTTGCACCTAGACAATATGCCTCTAAATCATCAATCATGATACATTCATTTAGTCTTACGCCTAGTTTATCGGCAGTTATTTCGTAGGCTTGAGCCTCCGGTTTGGCAAAACTAATATCGCCAGACGAAACAACTACATCGAAGTACTTAGTTAAGTCTTCGGCTGTAAAACGACGATACAATCCGCCGGTACTGATGTTGCTGAGCAAAGCAGTCTGATATTTCGGTCGTAGCCCAGCGATATAGTCAAGTATTTGCTGATCTTTCACCTCATTATTTTTAATTCGTACCTGGTATTCTACATCTGAAATGTTCAAAATTTTGGCTATCTTAGAATCGCAGACCTCGGCGCTAATTAATCCCTTGTTTGTGTCAGTTATTACCCTTTTTATAAGGTCGGCTTTTGCTGGATCAGTTTGGCGGAGTTGCCTACAAGTGGTTTTTAGTGTATCTGTTATAATCACCCCAAAACAATCGAAAATTACTGCTTTGATCATCACTTCTTTTTACAATCCAGAATAATGCTAATTAGCAATCTTAGAGTTCTCCCCAGTTATTGCCGATGCTAGTCTCTACGGTCAACTTAACAGCTATACTTGGATAGATATTTTCCATAGTCACTTTCAGTATATTTGCTACTTTTTCAGACATACTTTCTGGGCATTCCACTAAAATGGAGTCATGAATCTGCAATAGCATATTGCAGTCGTTGTGTAATTCTCGCAGTTGTTTATCTAGTTTGGTCATAGCTAATTTCATCAGGTCGGCTTCTGTGCCCTGGATTGGCATATTCATGGCCGCTCGTTCAGCGGCAGTGCGAACGGCAAAATTAGGTGAATGGATATCCGGCATCGGCCGGCGACGGCCGAATAGTGTTTCAACATAACCATCCTTAAGTGCCCGTTCCTTCAAGTTTTCCAAGTAAGCGATCAGCGGCTTACGAATGGAGTTGTAGTCGGCTATAAAACGCTGGGCTTGTTCATAAGTCATGCCGGTCGCTTCCGATAAACCATGTGGACTCATGCCGTAAAGAATACCAAAATTAACAACCTTAGCGGTCCGACGCATTTGTTTAGTGACATCTTCTAATTGACGGCCGTAGACTAGTGCCGCAGTAGCCGCATGAATATCCACATCACGATTAAACATATCGATCAACTCTTTGTCCTGACTCATGGCGGCACTCAGCCGAAGCTCAAACTGACTATAGTCCGCGCTGACCAGTTTTTTACCCGGTCCGGCGATAAAAGCGGTACGGATTTTCCGACCCAGTTCCGTTCGAACTGGTATATTCTGCAGATTAGGGTCAGTGCTGGAAAGTCTTCCGGTTTGAGCAATAGTCAGATTGAAGGTGGTATGCAGCCGAGATTGTTTATCGACTAATAAGGGCAGCGTATCAACGTAGGTATTTTTTAACTTAGTAACTTCACGCCATTGGGTGATTAATCCAATAATTGGGTGTTGGTCTTGTAATTTATCGAGTTCACTAGCTGCCGTACTAAATGTAGTTTTACCTTTTTTAATGCCAGCCGTGGATAACCCGAGGTGTAATTTACTGTATAAAATATCAGCTAATTGAGCTGGGCTGCCAATATTAAACACTTCCCCAGCTTGGACATAAATTTGTCGTTCAATCCCCGCAATTACCTCATTGATTTCACTGCCCATATGCTGAAGATAGCTAGTGTCAAGTTGAATGCCAACGTATTCCATGCGGGCTAGTACTGGTATGACCGGCCATTCTATATTACCAGCCAGTTCGGTAAATTTTGGGACTGAATGAAGCTCCTTAATTTGTTGTTCATAAAGCGCTTTAATAACGGCGATGATTGCCGGTGCTTGAGTAACATATTGTGAGGGTTTGAGATTTTCAAAAGCTAAACCTTGGTAGTGTAGATCTGTCGTAGCTAGTTCAGTAAGAGTCTGCTCACGACGTAATGAATTCAATATAAAGGCTCCGATGAGTATGTCATGGCCAACTTCCGGTAATTGGTTAATACCTAAGGCCAGCAATACTTCAAGAGTAGCTTTAACATCATGCCCGATAAATGGCGCGGCATCTCTCAGCCAAGCGATTACTTTTTGGGGATCAAGTTTTGTCAAATCAAGGGCGTAGACTATTAAACCATCGGCGCTAACCAATAACATCAATGGTCCGCGACCATGTTCAGCTTTGGCCCAAGAATGAATAAATAGGTGCTCGGCATTTTTCAGATGGAGATTAGCTAATTTTTGGTTGCTATCGACAACAGTACATTTACCAGTCGGTCGGAGATGTTCGGCTTTAGTTGCGGCATTATGATTGCCAATGGCTAATTGCATAATCTCTGGTAATTGACGAGCTAGTGTACGAAATTCCAGTTTTTGCAATAGCTCAAGTAATTTAGCCGGTTGGATTTTACTGCCGTCAACTTCAGATAAGTCAAGTTTTAATGGTGCATCCGTCCAAATCCGGGCCAGTTCTTTGCTTAACTGGGCCATTTTTTTGCCTGCCCCCAGTTTGTCGCGTAGACTCTGCTTAATTAGTGGCAAGTTTTTATAGACACCGTCAAGTGTTTTATATTGCTGCAGAAGCTCCATAGCTGTCTTTTCTCCGATGCCTGGCACTCCCGGTATATTATCTGAAGAATCCCCCTTGAGGGCTTTGAAATCCAAAAACTGTTCGGGTTTAATCCCATATTTGGCCTCAAAACTTTCCGGCGAATACAAATCGATGTTGCTGAGACCATGCTTAATCACATAAACATGCACGTGCGGATCAACCAGTTGTAGCATATCCAGATCACTAGTCACCAGTAATGTTTCAATTCCCTTTTTAGTAGCCTGTAAAGCCAGTGTTCCCATCAGATCATCAGACTCGTAGTCATCCATTTCGTAAAGTGGCCAACCAAACGTTTTAAGTAGTTCTTGTAAAATCGGAATTTGCGCATAAAAATCGGCTGGTGGAGATTTACGGCCAGCTTTATATTCTGGATAAAGTTTTAGCCGACGACGGATATTGGTTTTTGGCTTGTCCCAAGCAACAGCCACATAATCTGGTTTCAGGCGGCGAATAACTTCCAGGGCCATGGTAGCGAACCCGAACACACCACCGGTCGGTGTGCCGTCTTTAGTGGTTAAATTCGGCATGGCATAATAACCGCGATAAAACACGCTTTTACCATCAATAATTACAAACTTCTTACGCTTCTCTGATAAGACATCCATAATAATCAGTATAGCTCAGTTACTATACGGTCTCTAACTAAACATCAGGTAACAGACAAGCTCAAAGTGTATAATAATCCTGAAGATGAACACGGTGGGATCAGATAAGCGCTTGAATTACTACCGCTTGGCACCGGCTGATGTTATTGCCGAATTGCGAAGCCATAAAATGGGCCTGACCAATGCTGAGGCGGCTCGCCGTTTGGAGCAACTGGGCCCTAATGCCTTATACCATGTGCATCATGAATTAATACTGACTACCTTATTACGCCAGTTCAAAAGTCTGTTCGTCATCATCTTACTAGTTAGCGCTGTTTTCGCACTATATTTACAAGACGGTAAAACAGCTATCATCCTGATTTTTATCGCACTAATGAATGCTGCAGTTGGTTTCTTCCAAGAACATAAAGCTGAAACTCTAATGGAGAATCTAGAGGAACTAATGGTTCCGCACGCTAAAGTATTGCGTAACGGTAATCTGAGAACAATAGATTCAACGAAACTCGTTTTAGGCGATATCGTTTACATCGAAGAGGGGGATGCAGTACCAGCTGATCTACGCCTATTAGATGAGATTGAACTAACCACCAATGACTTTGCCCTAACTGGCGAGAGTAACCCAAGCCGTAAGTTTGTTCATGCTATTTCAGCCGTAGTTCCGTTACCTAACCGGCACAATCTGGCTTTTATGAGCACTACCGTAGCCACCGGAATGGCTCATGGCATCGTTATTGGTACTGGTATGCATACCGAGCTAGGCCGGATTGCTTCCTTAAGCCAAGTCCAAACAGTTGATTCTTCGCCACTACAAAAAGAGATGAATAACTTGGCTACCCGAATTACCCAAGGGACACTTATTCTAGCCGTATTACTGGCAATTGTGGCATTGCAAGCCAACTTAGGGCTAAAGGCCGCTTTACTGTTTGCTATCGGAATCAGTGCCGCAATGATTCCTAACGGTTTAGTTGCCGAGGTTAATATCACTTTGGCGCAAACCGCCAGTCGGATGGCTAAAGCCCGAGCGTTAATTAAAAAACTATCGGCAGTGGAAACACTCGGCGCCACCAATATTATCTTAACTGACAAAACCGGAACACTTACCAAAAACGAAATGACTATCAGCCAATTGCTGGTGGGGCGAACTAATTATCAAGTCAGCGGGACCGGTTATGAGCCTGGTGGTTCAATTCTAAGCAATCAACAAAAAACTCTATCCAATCAAGCGCTAGATGCTTTATCGCTCTTTTTTACAGCCGGAGCTTTAGCCTGTAACGCTAAAGTTAGTCAACCCGATGCTCAACATCTGACATGGTACGCCATTGGTGATCCGACCGAAGGTGCCATAATCACGCTAGCCAGAAAAGCCGGGTTAAATACCGAGAGGCTGCTATTGTCGTACCCGGAAATCCGAGAGTTCCAATTCGATGCTGGCCGTAAGCTTATGAGTTCCGTTCGTCATTCAAGCGATCAAATCATGGTGTTTAGTAAAGGCGCTCCGGAAGCGGTACTCGAAAACAGTACTAAGCTTTGGGATCATGGACATGTCCGCCGGCTAACGGCAGCTGATCAAACTTTTTTCAAGTCTTATAACGAAGCTGAAGCTAAAAAAGCGATGCGTAATTTAGCTTTGGCCTATCGAATTCTCCCAGCAAATACGAACGTCGAAAAACTCAACTTTAACGAGGTTGAGCAGAATCTTATTTTCTTAGGTATGGTTAGTATGAGTGATCCTTTGCGCGATGATGTCCCGGCGGCAATGACCACTGCCCGTCAAGCCCATGTCCACGTGTCGGTGATAACCGGTGATTACCCAACTACGGCCAAAGCGATCGCTATCAAGGCTAGATTGGCTGCATCTAATGACCAAGTTAAAATAGTGCTTTCCGATGAATTAGCTACCCTATCAGACAGTCAGATCATGCAATTAGTCGAAGACGGTGGCACTATTTTTTCTCGGGCATCTCCCGAAGATAAACTCCGGATTGTCGAAATAGTCAAAGCCAGCAGACAAGTTGTCGCTGTCACCGGCGATGGGATTAATGATGCCCCGGCCCTCAAACGAGCCGATATTGGTGTGGCAATGGGTAAAACCGGGACAGACGTAGCTAAAGACGCTGCTGAAATCGTGCTGTTGGATGATAGTTTCAGTACACTAGTCAAAGCAATTGAGCAAGGACGGTTAACTTTCCATAATATTCAGAAAGCCGCCCGTTGTGCTTTGACCGATAACTGCAGTGAGTTATTGGCTATTCTGATTAGTTTAGCCAGCCAGGTATTGTTCCACATACCAATGGCAATTACTGCTATCCAGATCTTGGCCATAGATGTAATTGCGCAAATATTTCCAATTTCGGCCCTAGGATGGGATAAACCACTAGCTAATCTAATGCATGATCGGCCCCGGCGGTTAAAAGATCATATTATCAATGGCACTACAATTCGCGAGTTCGTGTTGTTTGGTTTATTATCGGCCGCATTGGCTTATGTTAATTTCTTATTTTTCTTTGCTCGGAGGGGCCTGAGTCCCGCCTATATCGACACCAGCAGCGGTTTATATGCACAGGCTACTATTTTAACCTATCTTACGCTGGTGCTTTGTCAGTTTATGAATTTATTATTAGTCCGGACTGACGAGCATCATAATTTCTTTAGTAATTATTTATGGAGCAACAAGAAGCTACTGATTGCTTTTGGTTTATCGCTTTTCTGTATCTTTAATATTCTTTACAATCCAGTTATTCAGCCCTATTTCCACGCCGGACCATTAAACTTCATCGATTGGTTAACGGCTATTGGTGCAGCCATTATTTACTTAGGTATTCGTTTGCTCCAGAGGCATACCAGAAAACACACCCGTCAGGCAGTAATTAAGCTTCACCAAGAAGTACACGGCAAAACTTCCCTTGCCCAAATATAAATAACTAGATATTAAATAGAGCTAGTGATGCTTAGATAAGGCTATTAACCCTTGATATAATCGTGTAGCTTTTTAGCATCGCGGTGTTTCCGCAATTTTGCCAGAGCTTTAGCCTCTATTTGGCGAATTCGTTCGCGGGTAACCGCAAATTCCTGACCAACCTCTTCAAGAGTGTGGCTTTTGCCATCTTCCAAACCAAAGCGCAATTTAATGATCTTTTGTTCACGTTCGGTTAAAGCATTAAGCATATCTTTAACCTGTTCTTTAAGTAACTGACTAGTGGCTGATTCTTCAGGCGTAACAGCTTCCTCATCTTCAATAAAATCAGCTAGCACCGAATCATCTTCATCGTCACGGATAGATGCATCTAAACTAGAGATATCTTGTTTGATCTTCATAATGTGTTCGACTTTATCAACGTCGATTTCCATTTCCTTGGCAATTTCTTCGTTGGTCGGCTCACGATTCAGCTTTTGAGTCAACCGACGCTGAGTCCGTAATAGTTTGTTAATGGTCTCGACCATATGAACTGGAATTCGAATGGTACGCGCTTGATCGGCAATTGCTCGAGTAATTGCTTGACGAATCCACCAGGTAGCATAGGTTGAGAATTTAAAGCCTTTATTAGGGTCAAATTTCTCGACAGCACGTAGTAAGCCAGTATTACCTTCTTGGATTAAGTCAAGCAGGTCTAAACCACGGCCAACATAACGCTTAGCAATTGATACTACTAAACGCATATTAGCCTCGGCCATTTTATCCTTAGCATCCTTTTCGCCAGAGGAAACACGCTTAGCCAATGCCAATTCTTCTTCCGCCGTAAGTAGCGGTATTTTACCAATTTCCCGCAAATAGAGTCTAACCGAGTCGTCAGCAATATCATCATCAAGGTACCCTGATGCTTCTGGTGAAGCGGCTTCTTCTTCCTCTTCCTCTACTAGCCATTCATCGCTAAAGTTTTCGGCATCTGGTTCGGCCAAAGTTACTTCAATATTGGCATCAGCTAGTTCGGTGTAAAGTTTATCGAGGATTTCGGCATTTTCCGGTACTTCTGGAATAGTCGATAATATCTCTTTTTGACTAATATGTCCGTCTTTTTTGGCTTGCTCAACCAAACGCGTCTTGGTTGCCTCCATGTCTTCGGGCGTCTTAATGCTCGGTTGTTTATCTTTAGGCATGATCAAATTCCTCCCGTCACTTGCTTAAGTAATTTATCTAGCCGTTTAACCTGTTCTAACAACGAAGTAGTATGGGCTTCGTTTGCCATATCTAGTTGTGCGGCTAGTTTTTGCTTTTGACGTTTCACATAAACTTCAACCAGTCTTGTTTGTAGTCGAGCCGCTTCATATTCCAGTTCTGGAAGCTCGATATTCTGGTAGAGCTCTTCATATTCTAATATTAAGATTTTAACATATTCGGCAGCCGATTTCAATCTGTCAGTGTCCTCAGCTTTAAAGTCTGGGTTAGTTTTTATAAAATCAAGTGTTTGTCTGGCTTCGTCACTGAGTAGCATCTCGGGTGTCACTAATTTCAAATGAACGCGTAAATCCGGCAACATCAGAGTTAATGCCAATAGGTGATCTTGCAGCTTATGGTATTCAATCTGTTCGGGACTCGACAACAACAGATCAGCTCTTGATGATTTACGAAAAACTTTATTTTCTGGAATAGCTTGCAATTTAGCTAGCAGAGCTTCATGGCTAATATTAATCGCCGAGGCTATGGCATTTAAGTAATGATCCTGCTCCACGCTATCTTGCAAACGCTGTACTAGGGGCAATAAAACGTCGGTAAATTGCCGCTTACCAGGCGCACTTTTAATGTCTATCAGCTGTTGATAGCGTTTCATTAACCAATCAAGTGCATAGCTATATTTTGTGACCGCAGTTTGCCAAAGAAGCGGGTCTCGGCGTATTAGCTCATCTGGGTCTTTATCTTTGGGTATATCGATAATACTAAGGGAAACCCCGACTTTACTGGCAATCGGTATAGCTCGCTCCATGGCTGATAGTCCGGCTTGGTCAGTATCAAAACTAAGTCGGATATCATTTGTCAAACGGCTAATTATTTTAAGATGTTGCTCGGTCAGAGCCGTCCCGGCGACGGCTACGGCCTGTCGGACATTAGCTTGATGACTGGCAATAACGTCCATATTGCCTTCAGTGATAACGGTAAAGCCGTTTTTACGGATGGCTTCTTTAGCCAGATGTAGGCCGAAAACGTGGCGTGATTTATCATAGAGTACCGTTTGAGGGGTATTAATATACTTGGGCGAATTAGGATCATCCGAGAGTACCCGACCGGTAAAACCGATAATTGCCCCGAAGGGATCCTGTAAGGGTATCATCAGTCGGTCACGAAACATATCGGAAGGCGTCTGGGAACGCCAGGTAATTAAACCGGCTTGGCGGATTTCCGCATCGTTATAACCCTTACTTTTAAGAAAAACATGGAGTGCGTTACCGCTACTCGGAGCGTAACCTATTTTCCAGGTTAACACTGTCTCTCGAGTGAATTGTCGCTTCTTGAAAACATAGTCGAGTATTATTCGATTCTTAGTCAAATGATGTTGGTAAAATCTGGCGCTTAACTCTAATAATTCATGCAGTCGTGCCTTATTGGGACCATCACCGCGATCATTTCGGTTATACTGTTCAAGATCAATGCCAGCTTTACGTGCCAAAAGTTCCAATGCACCTTTAAAGTCTAAGCCTTCCATCTCCATCACAAAACTGAACATGTTACCACCTTTTCCAGATGAGAAATCATGCCAAATTTGTTTTTCCGGACTAACCATGAAACTGGCTGTTTTTTCGTTAGTAAAGGGGCTTAAGCCTTTCCAGTTACGACCAGAACGTTTTAATTGAACATATTCACTAATGACATCTTCAATACTCAACCGAGCTTTAATCTCGTCAATTGCATCCATTGTAAGGATATTGTACGCCATTCGGCCTGATGAAGTTTATAGCTTACCCCAATAAAGTTTCGCGAAGTATTTTGGCACACATACACCGCTTATGATTAAATATGATTATGCCTCCATCACAACCATACGGGCCGGCCCCATCAGAGCCAAAACCAGAACAATATGATTTTATCGTCAATTACGGTAAGCATAGTCACTCTAACAAACTTATTGCCTTGGATAATACTTCACTTAAAACTCGTTTACTAGTGACCGGAATCGGTGGTTTTGTTCTGATTGTTATAATCTGGATTTTAGTCGCCCTTTTATCAAGCTCAACTACTTCTGTCTCCTCCCCATTAACTTCTATAGTTAAACAACAAGCTGATATAGCACAGGTATCCTTGGCAGCGGGACAAACCGCCACCGAACAACCAACCCAAAATTTTGCTATTACTACCGATCTAAGCTTATTAAGTGAACAAAATGCTTTTGTTACTTATCTACGTAGTCTGGGCAGTAAGCCTAGTAGTAACGATTTACAAGCAACGCCCAATTCAAAGACTGAAGCATCTTTACGAGCCGCCCAAAACGCCGGCGTTTATGACCAGACCTACATCGCTATTGCCCAATCTCAACTGACTACCTACGAACATTCCTTGCAGCAGGCTTTCGCCAACACCAATAATCTTAAGGAAAGACAGTTACTCAGTTCTGCCTATAATCAAGCCCAGTTGTTGATGCAACAAAGTACCCAAACAGAGTAGCTTAACTTATCGGTCGTCCAATAAATTTGTTAGTGCTGTTTAGTTTTTTCAGCGCAGACTATATCGTAGGAGTGACGTATTAGGTCTTGTACTTCCGGCCAATTGAGCTGACCGCTAAGTATAAGAGTATTCCAATGTTTTTTATTCAGATGACTACCGGGCATGACGCTCTCATAACGTTGTCGCAAAACATTAGCTAACACCGGATCACATCTTAGACTGATCTGGACCGGATCTTTTCCTTCTTTGATTAGTGCAAACATTTCTTCGTCGGCTTTATAAACCGCTAAATCCTTATCAAATGGGTATTCCCGCACTGTCTTCGGTAAACTTAAAATAAAATTTTCAACGGTAACCTGATTCATGGCCCTTATTATAAAACGATATTGATTAGTTTTAGGGGCGAATGTAGCTTATGTTAATACAAAATTTCATTTTATAGGTCATCCGGTTGTTTTATATCACAGTTTGTCTTTAGCCATGCTAGATAATAACGAAGTTCGGTAATCGATTCCTTGATATCATCCATAGCACGATGAACTTCTTTCCCCTTAAAATCGATGTCGTATTTGCCTTGCATTAAAATTTTTAAGGCACTGACATCTAACATCCGGTAATGTAATTTTTGGTTAAAAGCTGGCCACCAATGTCTAATGTAGGCTCGGTCGTAATGAATAGAATTTCCAGCTAGTATCGCCGGTTCATTTTTAAAATACTGGTTAACCAAATTGATTAAATCTCGTTCTACCTGCTTGAGTGGTTCACCGATTTTAATACCCTGCAATAGGGCCTGACGATTAGCTGGATAACTCTCCCACCAGTTATTTTTTGCCATAAGTCTTTCTACGATTTTTGGGTTCTGTTTGATCATCGCTTGATAAACAGCGAGCGTTTTAAAGTTAAAATCAGTCACTAAGACTGCTATTTCAAGGATGACGTCTTTTTCAGGATTTAATCCGGTCGTCTCCAGATCGACCCATAACAAATTTTTTGGTATCGCATGCTTGTCAATCATTAACCTGATTATAGCGTACTACTTGCTTTGTGAACTCCGAGCGGTAGCTAAAGCATTGCTATACCACTTCAAATCTTCAAGTAGTGATTTAAGCGAAGCTTGTGGGCCGTAGGGATTAGTCTTGAGTTCTTCATTCAACATACCTGATTCATCAATCAACTCGCTGGCTCGGCCTATTAGAAAGGTTGCTCTTGGGATGGTTACTGCCATTAACCCGGGTATTACTCCGCGTAAGTGAGCAATAGCTTGGGCACCACCAGTGCTGCCGTGACCAATCAGGGCTACGGGTTTGTTGGCAAACTGAAAATCAATATAGTCCAGAGCGTTTTTAAGTACTGCCGAATATGAACGGTTATATTCAGGCGTAACTAAGATATAAGCATCACTTTCGGCTAATTTGTTTAACCATCTCTTAGCTACTGGGTTAGGCTGTCGATTAGGGTTAAACTGCGGCGAAATTGGTTCGTCTAAAAACGGCAGCGGATAATCAGCAAGGTCAACCGCTTCGACACTGATGCCGGTTATTTTTTTAGCTTCGGCCACAACCCATTTGGCTACTCGATGAGTAGCTCGATTAGGGCGGGTACTGCCAATAATTACTTGAACTTTCATCTTATTTCTTTTCTTCCTTTACTATGATATACTTTGTATACTATTAACATTATAGCAAATACTATATTTTGTAAAGTATGAAATCCATAACTATCCAACAAAATACCATAAATAAGGTGCTCGAACCCAGCGTCGGCTGCATTGCTGGTGCCATGGAAATAATCGGGAATAAATGGACAGCCTTAATCTTGCGTGATCTAGCGGGTGGTTCTCAACGTTTTTGTCTCTTAGAAAAGAGCGTTGGCCACATCAACCCACGAACACTTTCCAAGCGCCTCGACGATCTAGAAGCCCACGGTATAGTTACTAAACAAAGCTTCGCGGAAATCCCACCTAGAATTGAGTACACTCTAACCACAAAGGGCCATGATTTAATCCCGGTTCTGGAGCAAATGGCTGCTTGGGGTAGTAAATATTGTAGAAACGTCTCGGCAAATCATAACTCATTGCCATAATGACTCAGACTAAAGTTAGCTAGGACTGTTGCTTAAATTGTAAAGCCGTTGAATTAATACAAAAACGTTTACCGGTTGGCTGGTTAGGTGCATCATTAAATACGTGTCCAAGATGACTGCCGCATCGCGAACATTGTACCTCAATACGCCGTAGACCATTGCTGTTATCTTCTTTTAACTTTACGGCATGGCGATTGGCTGCATCATAAAAACTAGGCCATCCTGAACCAGAATCAAACTTAGTGTTACTTTTAAATACAACGTTTTGACAAGCTGCGCAAAGATAATCTCCGTTAGCATTATTATGTAAAAGCGCTCCGGTAAACGGTGTATCGGTTCCTTTTTCGCGTAAGATACGATATTGTTCCGGAGTTAATTTAGCTCTCCACTGATCATTATCGGCCATATTTTAATTATAACTTGGCTATATATGGTTAACTGTTAAGTTTTTGGCTTATCTAATTTATCCAATTTGAATAATTTGATAATGGCATATATGACTAATAGAACGAAGAGGAAATCTATTAAGGCATAAACGAAAGAACCCCAACCAAAATTAGCAAACTGATGCCCAAAATGTAGGGTAAAGGTCCGGGAACTTAAAGCTACACCGCCAAACATTAAAGCCGAAAGTGGATTAATGAAACTGGCGATCAGTTGTTTAACTACTCCTTGGACTTGGGTACCAACCACAAAACCAACTGCCAAACCGATGATGGCATTCTGCCGCAAAAAGGCCGTGAAGCCACTGACCGGTTGGGTTAACCCGCGAGAAACAACCCTAACGCGTTGTCGCTTGGTAGTTGGGTTATTACTAGTAGTATCGGAAGTTTGGTTGGTTGATTTTAGGGTCGCCATAGTTTATATCATACCCTATTTACATCTGTGACGGAGCTGGGATGCCTAAGAGCTCTAAACCAGCTTTAAGGACATTTGCATAATCTAATACCAAGACTAGTCGGTCTGCTTCGCGGTCACCACCAATTACCCGATTATGTTCATAAAAACTATTAAATACCTGGGCTAATTCGTAGAGATAATTGCAGATATGATGGGGCATTAATTCGCTAGATGATCGGTTTACTACGTCTGGATATTCAATAATTTTTCGCAACAAGCTTCTTTCGGCCGGTTCCAGTTTGGTAATTGAATCTGCTGGTTTTACAATACTTTTCTTTAAGATACTCCGGGCTCGTACTTGAGCATATTGAAGGTAGGATCCACTGTTACCTTCCATACTGATGGCTTCGTCAATATCGAAAATTACATCACTGCCAATCCGATTTTTAAGAAATACGTATCTTATAGCCCCGACCACGCCATCGGCTAAACTTTGATCATCTGCACCGCGTTTTTGTAGTGCTGTTTCAATTGCCTTAAATAACCATCCAATATTGATGGCCGTACCTTGGCGTGAACTCATTTTGCCAGTTGAAAGTTTGACTATACCAGTAGGAACATTATGAGTAACCCCGGCAAGTTCGGGTTCGGCTAATTCAGCTGCCTTAAAGACAACTTGAAAATAAGCTTTTTGTTCGATAGCTGTAACTATGTAGCTAGACACGGGCTTAAAGTCTTGTTGCTTCAATTGAATTAATCCAAGGTCACGGGCTTCATATAGGGTGGTATCACGACTAGATATAAAAACCCGGGTGTGTAGCCCATACTTTTCACCTGGGAAAATAACTGCCCCGTCAGATTTTTCAAAGACATCACCGATATGTTGTTCAACAATCTTCCTCCCGACTTTATCGGCTTCGCTTTCTAGATATCGATGTTCGACTTTTTTACTTCCCAAATTATCGAGAACTTGGTCAATATAGCTAAAACTCCAAGCTTTACAGATATCATAAACTTGCTTATAAAACGGATCGGTTAAGATAAACGATTCGTCGGAGTAACGTTCTATATCTTGTTTAGCCAAATCATCCTGTTCATAGGCAGTAGCCCCTTCGGCATACTTTTCGCTTAAAAATTTCGGCCGTTCAGACTCGGTAATCTGATTTAATTTATCTAGATCGCCATTGAGAAATTTCAAGATAGCCCACATCGATTTACCAATATGTAGACCAACATCCCCATGGTAGCTAACCCGATGGGTAACTGCCCCGCCGGCTTCCAATAAGTTTGCCAGTGAATCGGCCACAATCGAATTAAAGGCATGGCCAATGTGGATGTCTTTAAATGGGTTGGGATTATTCGTTTCAATGACAACCGATTGGTTAGCATAAGGATGTTTGTATGTAAAATTATGAGCATTATCACATAAGATCCGATCACTTAAGCGTAAATTTAAAAATCCCGGTTCGACAACGCTAATTTCCGAAACTGTTTCACTTAAGACTTTCCGTAGCTCAGTGGCCAGAGTATTGGCAACTTCTATTGGTGGCCGATTAAGCGTACCGGCCAGCTGTAAAGCAATATTAGTTGCATAATCACCAAACTGCTCTTCGGGTTGGGCTAGTTGAACGGCAATTTCAGCACCAAACAGGGTTTTACAGGTTTCGGCGATTATGGCTTCGTATTCAGACTTCATGGGCAACAGTATATCAGGTTATTATTCGCGTAGTCTTAGAAGCGTCATGCCCTGTTGGGCAACAACATACATACTCCCCAGAAGAGCAAAAAATGGTGCGATTACCGATAGAACTTGTGGATATTGCGATGGGTGTAGTAACCGAGTGGAGATTTCAAATATAACGCCGGCTGGATCGGTAGCAATGTCCCAGGTATTCCAGCGTAAATCACGGCCGACATAGATTGCAAAGCTGCAGGCCAGTAGTATCAAACCGACCATTATTGCCGTGGTGCGGGCTGAAAACCGTTTAGTGAACTCCTGATGGATAATATACAAGCTGCTAAACCCGAGTAAAACAGCCGTATAAATGAATGAGGTGAACATCACTGCACTAAACAATAATTGTTGGGAATTTACCTCTACTAAATGGATAAAATCGCTGATCATGTAAAAAGTATTCGGTAGGAAAATCAACCATAAAGCACTGATGATTAGACCTTCCCAGCTGGACCAGAGTTTATGTCGCAAGCAGTGTTGTAGCCAAAGTGCCAGCCCCAGTGGGATCCAAGCTAGCACTAGATTAACAAACAAGTAATTCACTACAAAACTATGGTTAGTGATGTCCGCAGCGATTAATAAACCAACACTAACAATCGTCGCCAGACAGAGTGCTACGATAAATTGCACCCATGGAGTTAAACTTATCCGCCCACGCATGTCGTTATCTATTATACCAAGCTACCCCTTAAGTACTGGTAGTGACCAACCCAAAAACTATTTAAGCCAAGCCTCGTTTAAAGGCCTCGATCAACTCTACCGGCGCCGGATTTAATCCGTTCAGAAGCGCTGTATAGATAGTCACAAAGTCACCGAACGCAATAGCCCAAAGTAACTGTTCAATAAGGCTGTTACCTTCAGTAGTTACAGAGTGTGGATGGGGCCAGAGCCCGGACAGTAACCGCTCCGAGACAGCAAAACGTTTCTGTATCCGTTCAGACTCCAAGTTGCTTTTTAGCTCAATGACGGCATATGGCTTATCGACGGGTTGTTTGCTCCAGCCGATAAATTCATTATGATTAAACTCTGGGAATTGGTTGGCCCAGGCTACTTGTTTAGCATTCTCATTAAAACTTATTTTCCACTTATAAGCAGCTGGGTATAGGCTTGGCCCGGCATACATTACTATCGACTTGCCAATACATTCCAAAGCCAATAATTTGGCGGGATTATTCGCCACAGGAACGGTTGGCAGCCATTGGCTAACTGCCGCCTGCAAGCGTGGCCCGACTGCAGTTAACTCCTGAAGTGATTCTTCACGTAGCAGCCTTGCCGAAACCAACAGCGAGAGTAAGGCTTTCAGGCTATAAAACACTGCGTAACGCGGTTGCTCGGTCTTAGGAATAAGTGCTAATGGATAGTTCCTATCTTTGGCAAGCTCGGCTAATTTTCCACCATTAGTTATTACGGCAATTTTGGCACCTTTGGCTTCAGCTTGAGCAAGTGCCGTAAGCGTTTCTTCAGTGTTACCGGAATAACTGCTGACAATAAAATAAGTCCTTGGAGAGACATACTGAGGAATATTGTAATTACGTACCAACTCAAATGGTTTTTGATAGGCTGGCCAACTCTGGCTAATCAAGCCGGCTAAGGCCGATCCACCCATACCGGCGAATACCAAGTTATCAACATCGACGTCGGTCTGTGCCGTTGGGAAGCTGTAATTGAGTTGTTGCCACTGTTTTTCGGCTATACCTAGAGCATCGGACGTGTCTCGTTCGTGAATGTATTTTAGATCATCTAACATATGCTATATCCTTGTACTTTTAGACTGGTTGTATATAGTATAGTTTAACTACTAACGTCGAGGGGAACAAATGTTTGGGCACGATGAAGACGCTACTACAAAAAGCAATAGCCAAAACCTAACTACTAACGAACCAGTTGATGACGGGACGCTTGGTTTGCCTGCTACCGATAATGATACTTCTAGTTATCCCACAGAACCATCTACCAATGCTACAGATGACATAGTCCCTGTTCCGCCACCAGCTCAACCACCCACCTCCGATGAAGCCTTACTGGAACCGAATTCCTCACCGGATAAAACAGATGATTTATTAAGCATCAAGCAAAAAGCCTTACAACAATTAAAACCACTTATTGGGCACCTGGAGCAGACCCCAGAGGAACGATTTCGCACAACTATGATGATGATTCAGGCCGCTGATGATCAAAGTCTAATACCCCAAGCTTATCAGTCAGCTAATGATATCAGTGATGAAAAAACCCGAGCACAAGCACTACTTGATGTAATCAACGAGATCAATTATTTTCATTCGCAAAAAATCAGTTAAAACTTTTTTTCGGATTTAGGAGTGGTCGAGGTCAAGTTTCTAGACTGTCGAATATAGTAACAAATTGTCCCAGTAATTCCTGCCCCCAAGGCTACCCAGAAAACTTCGTTCCCTGGACCGGTATTAGGCATGTTGCTAGGTGTGGCTGATATCGACGAAGATGACTGTGTCGATGGTGTAGTGCTGGTTTGTTTAGACACTGGTGGAATTGGCTGGGTTTTTTGATTGTTTTTAGCTGTCTGAGAGGTTTGCGACTTAGCTGTTTTAGCATGGTTAGAACTACTGGAATGCCACCATAAACTGCCAAAAACAACAATCGCAATAATTAAAATCAAAATAATAGCAGCAATTAACCGTTGTGTGGTTATTTTTCTAATCAGTGATCGTTTATAGAAAGAACGAAACTCTGGTGGTATATCAGATCTGGTAGGTTGCTGATTTAGTTTTTTGCCAAAAATCCACATATCTACAGTGTAATCCTGCTAGCAACAGATATAAAGCTTAAGCTCTATGCCTATATTCAGTTGATATCAATAGCTAATTTCAGCAGTAATGGTTTAAGGCGTTTTGGGGGACCTAGGATTACATCATTCCCATACCACCGCCCATATCTGGCGGGGCGACTTTTTCCTCTTTCGGAACCTCAACTACTAATGCTCCCATGGTCATCGTGGTACCGGCAATACTGACAGCATTGAGCACAGCTTCTTTAGTCACGCGGGTCGGGTCAACGATTCCGTTAACTTTCATATCCACTAATTTACTGGGATTATTGACATCCACCCCGTAACCTTCTTTTGCACCTCTTACTTTAGGCAACCATTCGTCGGCATTGATACCGGCATTAGTTAGCAGAATACGAAACGGTTGTTCTAGCGCTTTGATCAGTATTTGGCGACCAGCGGTTATTGAAGCGTCTTCGTGATCATCGAAAACGATTGAGTTAGTTAAGTTAATTGGTGTTACCCCACCACCGGGTACGATCCCTTCGCTTAATGCTGATTTAACAGAAGCTACAGCATCATCAACTCGAAACTTTTTCTCTTCAATTTCAGTTTCAGTAGCGCCGCCGACTTTAATGACGGCTACCTTACCGCTCAAGGAAGCCCGACGTTTTTCAAGATTTTCCTTATCGTATTCGCTACTAGCCGCTTCAATTTGTTTATTGATTTGATTGATACGGGCACTGACTTCGGTAGTTGAACCACCACCTTCAATAATCGTGGTCTGGTCTTTGTTAACAATCACTTTACGGGCTGAACCGATAACTTCTAATTCGGCGTTTTCAAATGTCATACCACGATCTTCGGTAATCACTTCGGCGCCAGTTAATATAGCAATATCATTTAGGATATCTTTGCGTCTATCACCAAATGCTGGAGCTTTTATGGCGACCGTATTAAAGACACCTTTCAGACGGTTCAATATCAGGGTAGCTAGAGCTTCGCCCTCAACATCTTCGGCAATCAATACTAGGTCTTTCTTGCCAGCCTGAGCTAACTTTTCAAGTAAAGGCAAAAATTCGTTGATACTGGAAATCTTTTTATCAGTAATCACAATAGCGGGTTTGTCATAGACTGCTTCCATCCGACCCGTATCAGTCACCATATAGGCACTGACGAAGCCACGATCAAAGGTAAAACCTTCTACGACTTCACTTTCTAGAGCTAAACCTTGACCCTCTTCGACAGTAACGACCCCGTCTTTACCAATGGCCGCCATAACCTCAGCAATTAAGTTACCAATGTCCGGATCACCGGCTGAAATGGTGGCAACTTCAGCCACGCGACTTTTTTTATCCTCAACGTCTTCACTCATAGTACCGAGTTTTTCAATAACTTGCTGAGCGGCTGATTCCAGTCCCTTACGGAGCAGCATTGGGTTATGCCCCGCAGCAATCAGTCTATTGGCTTCACTTAAAAGGTGATACGTTAAAACTGTTACCGTGGTGGTACCATCACCGGCTACATCGTTCATCTTAGATGCGGCTTGTTTGATCAATTCAGCGCCAACTTTGTAACCGAGCGTTTCATCGTCCACTTCAGCTAGTTCAACCGCTTTAGCAACGGCAACACCATCATGGGTAACCGTAGGCGCACCATAAGATTTGCCGATTACCACGTTACGACCTTTCGGGCCCATGGTCATTTTAACGGCGTTATATAAAATTTCAGCACCGTCAAGCAATCGCTTTCGGGCAATATCATCATATAAAACTTTTTTTGCCATCTCTCTTTACTCCTTACATTATTGAATTGTCCCTAGGACATCTTCTTCTTTAACTAAAATATATTCGTCGTTACCAACTTTAACTTCGGTTGTACTATAACTTTTATAAATAATTCGATCACCGACTTTAAGCTGTTTTATATCTTTGCCGACGGCTGTTACTTTAGCAATTTTTGGTTTTTCAGCTGCCTTATCAGGCAAGTATAAACCGCTGGCGGTTTTGGTTTCTGGTTCTTCACTAATAGCTACCACGTATTCGGCTAGTGGATGAATTTTTGCACTCATAGCAAAACTCTCTCTCCTTTTCATAACTTATAATCTCCGTTTGTTAGCACTGTATATAGTAGAGTGCCAACGCTGTTCTTAATCATACCGTTGCAATACTCGATCTGTCAAGGTGACGAGCTATAATTACCATAATGAACGTTAAAATCAATCAGACAGTATTGATGTCTGGAGCCGAATATTTCGATGACACTTATGCCATTAATGCCTATATGGATAACCGTGTCCCGATTAACCGCTCGCTGGCAACAGTTGAGCACGAAGCTATTCACGAGTCTCTGGAGCAAGCTGGAATAACGGTTGTTAAAGTATCCCCTCCTATTGCCTGCCAGGATGGAGTGTATACGGCTAACTGGGGTCTTTGTCGCGACGATACCGTAGTCCTCTCACGATTGCCTAATAAACGCAAAGCTGAGGAGCAATATGCCGAAAAAATCCTCAGAAACCTCGGTAAACGAATTATAAAACTACCAGAACAAGTTCGCTTCAGCGGTCAAGGTGATGCCCTTCCCTGTGGTAATTGGTTATTTATGGGTACGACCTATCGCACTGATTTAGATGCACAGCGGCAAGTAGCTGATGCATTAAGTTACGAGGTAATTAGTCTTCAAACTGTGCCAAAGCGAGAATTCGCTGGCTTTGGGCCAATTACCATTAATTCAGTAACTGGTTGGCCGGACAGTTTCTTTTATGATCTTGACCTAGCGCTAGCAGTTTTACGGGTACCGACACTAGACAATAAGGGATTAATTGCCTGGTGCCCTAAAGCTTTTACTCCAGAAAGCCAATTAAAAATTCGTTCTTTGGATATTGACGCGATTGAAGTATCCCGTCACGAGGCCCAGAAAGGTTATGCTTGCAACTTAGTCTCAACTGGTGAAGCCGTGATTATGACTGCTCAAGCACCTGAATTACAGCAAGCACTCGAAGGGCGCGGTTTTATGGTTTTCACTCCAAAAATCCAAGAGTTAGCCAAAGGTGGTGGTTATATTCGTTGCGTTACTCTTACTCTTGACAATAATTAATTGAAAATTTGTTAATCAAAATAGATTAATTTATATTAAGCCTTCTTCTGGGTTTATTGACCGATCTTTTTTATGGTGTTAAATTATCAAATATAGTTCTTATGTTTGATTTGGTGAGATAGAGGGTACAACAATTACTTAAGAACGGCCGATCCAATCTATTAATTCTCTACCGGATGAGCCTACACTGACAGACTTGGGGCAGACGGTGTTAATAGCATTAAATAAACCTAGAAGTATTCCGTCGTTAGGCCCCCGTCGTCTAAGACTAAGTCTTTCTGATATTTATAGCGTCACGACTGAACATACTCTTGCGGCATCTGATACCTATAGCGTAACAGTAGACCTTAGGGATCCCGTTACGCCGGAAAATGTGATGATTCCGTCTCAGTCTACCGAAAAACGAAATAAATAGCCATAAACGTATAATTGCCAAATTTGCGGCAGGTATTTTGGTTACTGCTGCGTTCCTATCGACAGTTTTTTTCGATAGAATCAAAAAACTCATCACCGGAAGTTATTCACTCCACATCACCACTGGCGGCAACATGGTTTCATCCGAATAATAATCCTGGGCAGGTAGAAATCCCCAGATCAAAGCTTTTTGAAACTCCACTACCTTTACCGACATTACCTCCTGTTCCAAAACTTGTTTCGCTACCGCTACCACCAAAACTAACCATATTAACACCGCCAGTTACTCAATCTACTCAACCATCATCTCGATCAACCACTCAACCATCGACCCCAGCTACTTCTATCTCTCCACAGGTAGATAATATTTCACGTATCTATCAGATTGATAGTGAAGATTGTGAAACTGCTAGTTTAGAGATGGCTTTGGAGCATGAGGGCGTTAGTCTTTCGCAATCTAATCTGTTAAGTTATGAGCATGTAGAATCTATACCGTCCTCAAGTGTTTATTCAGATGATGGTAAGTTGGTGACCAACGCCGATCCGTATACTAACTTCGTCGGTAACCCTAATGGCAGCCAATGGTCGACCACTGATTATGGTTATGGAACTTATGCTCCCAACATAGCTAATGTTGCCGGAGCAGCGGGAGGCGATGTGCTTTGGAGCGGAACAGGGATACCTATAGGTCAGCTTTATCAGTATGTTGAGCAAGGTCATCCAGCTATAGTTTGGGTGGATGATACCAATAATTTGGTTCTGCAATATTCTGCAACTTTTGACGTCAATGCTACTGACCCTAATGGTAATCCGGTTTCGGTCCCCTATCCGGTGAGTGGCAATGAACATGCTATTGTCTTGGCTGGAGTTAACACTAATAATAATGAGGTTTACGTTCTTAATCCGTTACATGGCGGCCCAAGTGGTTGGATTTCTATGAACGTTTTCCAAAACACCTTTGCCACTTTTGGCAATATGGCCGTAGTCATTAGTTAACTGGATTGATTGGCTAAACTTCACAAACTTTTTTAAATACCTAGTTATGAGTAATTTAAGTACTTCGGTTGTTATGTTTATTCGGTGTACTTGCTAGCATATTTCGGATGGCATTTTTAGTAGTACCAACTTCGTCCCACGGATGTTCGCCATCTGTTCGTTCAATAGTTTTTTCGTGTCCTTTACCCAACAACAACACAGTATTGCCTTTATTGGCTCGTTTTATTGCAAAATTAATTGCCTCTGCTCGGTCATGTATCAGAAAAAGATCCTTACCCCGTACTTTACCAGCTTGTTCAGCTCCTTCTGCAATCTGATTCATAATTGATTGGCCGTTAACATCACGATCATCTTCTTCAGTAACAATAACCTCGTCAGCAAACTCGCCGGCGAGTTTACCCTGCACTGCTCTTTTAGTTTCGTCACGACGACCAGCACTACCAAACATAACTATTAACTTGCCTTTAATAACTGGTTTTAGGTCTCGAAATAGCTTTTCAAAACTATCGGGTGTATGGGCAAAGTCAACAATTACACTAAAGTTTTGGCCTTCATTTATGGTTGTCATACGACCTTCAACATTCTTTAAGTCGGCAATTCCGTCAACAATTTGCTGATCTGATAAACCAATAGCTATACCGGTTGCGGCAGCTGCCAGAGCATTTTCCACATTAAAGCTCCCAGGTAAAGCTACTTTTATGTGTAAGATTAAATCCTTGTATTTCAATTCAAAGCTACTCCCCTCAGTTGTCGGTTGGATATTGATCGCTCGTAGCTCACCGTGTTCTAGCCCGTAAGTTACCGCTTTCGGAACAACATCGGTAAAAAATCTCCATGATGGATCGTCGGCATTAACTACGCCAATACGTAATCCTAGATGATTGCGAGCAACCAACTTAAAAAGTCTAACTTTGGCTTCTCGATAGTTTTCGAATGTCCGATGATAATCTAGATGTTCATGGGTGACATTTGTCATAACTGCTACGCTATAGGGCACACCCCAAATACGGTGTTGCGCTAGGGCATGGCTGGTCGTTTCCAAAACTAACCAATCTACGCCTTGATTACGCATCCATTTCAATCGTTGCATTAATTCTTTGACCGGTACATTGGTCATATGTTGAACTTGAGGTCTGATATCGTCATTGATTCCGTATGCTACGGTAGTCATAAACCCGACTTTATACCCGGCTTTTCGGAGCATGTGATAAATAAAAAAGGCGGTAGTGGTTTTACCATTAGTACCAGTTACACCAATTACTTTCAGATGGCGAGCCGGGAAACCATTCTTTAAGTTAAGGATAATGGCTTCGGCTAAATGTCCATACGGTTCAATTAATTGGAATAATTTCTTAGGGATAAATCTTTTAATAAATGAACGCATAGCTTATTTGGAGTATACGGTGACTAGTTAGTAATATCTAGTGACCTTGATAATTTGAGTTATCCTAATAACCAATCTAGTAATATTTTATGCTATGTTGTAGGGTAATGAAGATTTTAGGTATTGAGACGAGTTGCGATGAAACCGCTGCAGCCATTGTAGAAGACGGTTATCATCTGTTATCAAATGCCGTGGCTAGCTCATTACAGGTGCACGTGAAATTCGGAGGAGTAGTCCCGGAGATTGCTGCTCGTAGTCATATTGAAGTAATTATTCCAATCGTTGAACAAGCCCTCAACGACGCTTCCGTAAATTGGGATGATATCGATGCTATTGCCGTTACTTATGGTGCAGGCTTAGGTGGTAGCCTGTTAATCGGTGTTTTAACTGCTCGAACACTGGCAATATGTTATGGTAAACCGCTGTATGCCATCAATCATGTTGAAGGCCATGTATATGCCAATTTTTTAACTGAGACCAAGCTTCAAGGTTATTTATTACCGAAAAACCAGCCAGCTTTCCCGATGCTAGCTTTGATCGTATCTGGTGGTCATAGTCAACTCGTCATATTCCGTAATCATTTTGACTACACCTTACTCGGCCAAACCCATGATGACGCTCTCGGTGAAGCTTTCGACAAAGTTGCTAAAATCATTGGTCTGCCCTACCCTGGCGGTCCCAGTATCAGCGCAAAAGCTCCGGAAGGCGATCCCCTGGCCTATCAGTTACCTAAAGCCAAATTAGCAGCTAAATATGACTTTTCATTTTCTGGACTTAAAACGGCCGTTTTAAGACTAGCTCAAGCTCAAATAGGTGAAGATTTCACGTTTCCGTCCAAAAACGTCCCACAGCGCCTGTCTGAGGCCCAGAAAGCCAACATTGCGGCCAGCTTCCAACGAGTTGCCATGGAAACGGTAGTCGATAAAACTGTCCTAGCTTTTCAGGAGTTCCAACCTGCATCAGTAGTAATTGCTGGTGGCGTTGCCGCTAACCAGGAGCTGCGTCGACAACTGACTAAACGCTTACCGGTATCAATTACTTACACCGATCCCAAACTTTGCACCGATAACGGTGCTATGATTGCGACACTCGGCTGTTTTAAGGCCAGTCTTAACCAGTCCAAGGCTAATCCATATACCCTAGATATACAACCTAATTTAAGTATGTAACGGCTAACTGTTGATTCTACAATCCTATCGGATATTTATTAGCGCTCATTGGTAATTTTCTAAGTTATACGTCACCTCTGTTTCCGAATCACCCCAAGAGGTGTTATCATGTTAGGCGTATGAAGCTACCAAAAGCCTATGAGCCTAGCCAGTATGAGGCTGATATTTATGCACTCTGGGAGAAAAGTGGAGTTTTTACCCCGGCTACTAAGGGTACGCCATATAGCATTGTTGTCCCGCCACCTAATGCAAACGCCAGTTTGCATATTGGTTTCGCTTTGACGATGTGCTTAGAAGATATTGCTATTCGCTACCACCGACAGAAGGGTGAGCGGACACTGTTTTTGCCCGGTGCTGATCACGCTGGCTTTGAGACTCAGGCAGTATTTGAAAAACAGCTGGCGACAGCCGGGAAAAGTCGCTTTGACTACACAAGAGAAGAGCTTTATCGACAAATCTGGGAATTTGTCGCTCAGAACCGTAAGGGTTTCGAGGAACAATTCCGACGGCTCGGTGGTAGTGTGGATTGGACACGTTATACTTTTACGCTTGATGACAAGATAGTGCGACGCGCCTATGCCACTTTTCATAAAATGTGGGATGAAGGGCTTATTTATAGAGGCGAACGACTAGTTAATTTTTGCACATTTCATGGTACAGCCTTTGCTGACATAGAAGTTGTCTACAAAGAAGAAAAAGGAAAATTGTGGTATATCCGTTATCCATTAACTGATGGCAGCGGGGGAGTGGTGGTGGCCACTACTAGACCCGAAACAATGCTCGGAGACACTGCCGTAGCCGTTCATCCAGACGATAAGAAGTATCGAGCTCTGATAGGGAAGACCGTCAAGCTACCGCTTACTCACCGTGAAATACCCATTGTCGCCGACCCCTTTGTGGATACCTCGTTTGGTACCGGTGCCGTTAAACTAACGCCAGCTCATGACCAAAATGATTTCGATGCCGGGAAGCGTCATGATTTACCGCTAATTACTGTGATTGATAATGAAGGTAAATTAACCCATCAAGTTCCAGAGCCTTATGTTGGTTTATCGGTTGAGGATGGTCGTCAGAAAGTTGTTAGAGACCTAACAGAGCAGGGGTTTTTAATTAAAACCGAAGATTACACCCATAATGTCGGGCACTGCTATAAATGCGACACCCCAATCCAACCATTACTCCGAGAGCAGTGGTTTGTCGACATGCAGCCACTTGCCCAACAGGCCATTAAAGTATTGCGATCTGGGGAAATCACTTTTTACCCTAAGACAAAAGCTGATCAGCTGATCAATTACCTTGGAAATCTCAAGGACTGGAATGTTAGTCGGCAAATTGCCTGGGGGATCCCGATCCCGGCCTTTCAAAACGTTGACGATCCCAAGGATTGGATTTACGACGAGCGAGTGTCTGATGAATTCATTACCGTAAAGGATAAATCTTATCGTCGTGATCCAGACGTCTTCGATACCTGGTTCTCGAGTAGTTCTTGGCCTTATGCCACTCTAGACTATCCCGATGGGTCGGATTTCAAAACGTTTTATCCCTTAAGCCTCATGGAAACTGGTGGTGAAATCTTGTATCCCTGGGTTAGCCGAATGATTATGCTTGGTCTATATATAACAGGAGAAATTCCGTTTAAGGCGGTCTACATCCACGGTTATGTGATGGCTGAAGACGGTGCCAAAATGAGTAAATCCCGCGGCAGCGTGATAGATGCCACCCAAGCAATCGATCGCTATGGATCTGATGCGCTCAGGATGGGAATCATCGCCGGTAGGGTGCCGGCAGTTAATCGAGGGTATGATCACCGCAAAGTTGAGGATGCTCGTAATTTTTGCAATAAATTGTGGAATGTGGCCCGCTATATCGAGGGTGTAAGTGGGGAAGTGGCTAATCTTACTAACGTTAAACCGGAAACTGTAGCTGATCATTGGATATTGAATAAGTTACAACATTTGCAAAGAAGTTTAGAGCGCGATTTAGATCGTTACCGTTTTGCTGAAGCTTATGATCGAATCTATCATTTCGTGTGGGATGACTTAGCCGATTGGTATATTGAAACTAGTAAGACGACACCAAATGCTCCGTTACTAGCTAAAGTATTGGAAATTGTGCTAATTTTCGCTCATCCCTTTGCCCCTTTCGTTACTGAGACCATTTGGCAAACTCTTAATTGGATTGGGGATAGTGTGCTTGCTTCTCAGCTCTGGCCAGAGGTCCCGAGGGCTGATGAAAGAGAGCCCAATCTTTCGCTAATATTCAACCAATTGTTACTGAAGCCCGTTACATCACTAAAACTCTCGGTATTCCTGATGCCACTTTGTACTATACGGACGTTCCATTTCTCGCCGAAAATGCACAGCTAATCAAACGCCTCGCTCATCTGACTAATGTCAGTGAAGTTCGTGATGGCACTGGTTTGTATCTGACAACAACGTCGTATCGTTGCTGGCTGGACATCGAGCCATCTGCTGCTAGCCAATTCGTCAAACAATTGGCAGTCAAGCGAACCGCCCAAAAAGAAGTAGTCGACCGTCTTAAGAAACGCCTGGACAATAAAAACTACATTACTCATGCACCAGGGGATATTGTCAAGCAAACCAAAGAGCAGCTCACTGAAGCCCAAGCTAAATTAAATTCTATTGATCAAGAGTATGAACGGTTTCGATTAGTGTCTTAAATTTTAAATCAGTGACTAGGATTTCACGGCCGGTTCTAGTGCTTCACGGATATGGGCTATTGATTCATCAGGATGTAGATCGTCAAACCAGAGTACATGCCAACCAATTTTTTCGGCAGCCATTAAGTTAGTTCGGGCATCATCTACTAGTAAGATTTCGTTAGCTAAACAATCAGCTCGTTCAATGGCAAGTTCATAAATCTTTCTCTCTGGTTTCAATAAATGTACCTTAGAAGAGTCAATAATAGCATCGTAAGCTATGTTCGGTATCAAATTCTGTTCGCGCATCTGGTCAACTAGACCGGGCATGATATTAGTTAAAAGACCGATACCATAATATCTGTTCACCCAATCGACTAATTCACTCATACGCGGAACCGGTTTGACTGTTTCTAGATAGTACTTATTCCAATCGAAGGAGGGCATATATAACCGTTCTCCGAGAGCCTGATTGAATTCTTGGGTCGTCATCTCACCCCGACAGATCTGGTCGTTATAGTGCCAGAAGGCCGTCTCGACCACATCAGAGGGTTGATCGCAGTCTATCGCTATTTTCGTAAAAGCCTGATGGTAAAAATGAACCAGGCAACCGTTGATATCAAAATAGACAAAACGTATCCCGCTTTTTGATTGCAGTCTTTGTTTTCTGGAGCCAGTAGGCAATACACCTACTAACTCATCCAGACTAACTCCTAAAGCTGCAGCAATACTTTGAATTGTAAAAATTGAGGGTGATTTTATAGCACCACGTTCAATCTTGGCTAAAGTCGAATAACTTAAGTTGGCTTTTTGACAGAGTGACTGTTGAGTTAAACCAGCTTTTTGACGAGCTGATTGTAACAGCTTACCCATATTTTTTTCATTAATCTGATTCATATACCACCTCTATTCATTACTGACAAATATTTCAGTAACATACTTCCCAACTAAACTCATAGCCATATAGTACCAACTACATAACTAAAAATGAAGATTTTTAGTACGAAATGGTTGGTTCAATAGTATTAACCAACGTGCAATACCCATTTAAGTAAGGTGTAAAGGATGATAAAAGTAATGACACTGGCAACCGCAGAACTGCTTAGAACTTTTTTGGGGTCAGCATTCCCAGTCATACGTATTAACTTAGTCCAGACAAATACGCCTCCACCGATCGCACAAACTAGGGCAACGATAAATGATGACATGTTTATATCAAATCAAAATGCTAGCTTACTAGCAATATCCGATAGTGTTTTATGATCTGGCTCAACCGTTAAATCGGGTATGTATCGGAACTCTGTATCATTGTCAAAAGGAAAGATTTTAATATGGGCATGTGCCACATCCAAGCCCTCAATGATCATAGCTATCCTAGCTTTTTCGGGGAACGCTTGTTTTAAGTGTTGGACTATCAATTTAGCTGTGGTCATTAGAGCATGATAATCTTCATTGTCTAAATCCCAAACAAATTCAACCTGTTTCTTAGGAACGACCAAGGTATGCCCTGGTTGTATAGGATGAATATCTAGAAAGGCAAAAGTCCTATCATCTTCATAAATTTTATGACAGGGTATTTCGCCTTTGATGATTTTGCTAAATAGTGAATCTTCCATAACCTTATTGTAAACAAGTTTTGCTATAAAATGTGTGGCGGAACGCTCGGGTCTGGAACTTTCCATCTATTCTAGACCTCTCTTCCGTCCTAACAAAAATGGGACACAAGCACTAGATCTGTCTCATTTCTGATGGCATTATATCTTAAAATGAGACAAAAACAGGGCTTTTAACAGTCCCTTTCTACCTCTTTCATTGTATCTGACCTCTGTAAAAAGTTCCATAATCTATCTGGCGGAGAGGGAGGGATTCGAACCCTCGGTACCCTTGCGGGTACAACGGTTTTCGAGACCGTCCCGTTATAACCACTTCGGTACCTCTCCTAGTGTGGGTTTGTTGCTTAATTATTCTATCAGGTCGGGGGAGGTTATTGACACTCACTTACAATATAGAAACACTGGAGTAAATGTGTTAGGATTACCTCTGTTGTATATTAAGCGCCCGTAGCTCAGCTGGATTAGAGCGCATCCTTGCGGAGGATGAGGCCGTAGGTTCGAATCCTATCGGGCGTACCACGATTTTTGCCCATGTTGTTTTTGTTAGACTTCATTAGACATTCGGACAAAATGCTGATGCTTGCTTTTAATACCCTATTTGTGGATTATTAGCAATTATGACTGATTACGAAAGAGGCTCCGCTGAAACTCCGCCTGATGAAGCACTTCAGATAACATTGAACCAATTGAGGTCCTGGCAGGGCGTATCTGATAGCCTGGATAATGATATGAATCAGCACGTTGCCCGTCATTATTGCCGGTGGCTCATTGACCTCTGGGGTGAGGATGCGCTTAAAAGTAGCGCTAGGGGATTCTCAGGTGAAGAAATGCCTAGCTCTATGCAGTCTTTAATAGCTTATGAATTTGATAATCGTGTGCTATTTTCTAACAACAATACAGTTCGCATGGAACACACCCCGAGGAATGACTATATACCAGGAGTTATCCCTCACTGGGACAATCTTCGTATGCTGCCCTTTGCTGTAGCGAAACAAAAAATTAAAGACGACCCTGAAATTCTTCAGAACATTCAATTCCCAGGGTCGCTTGTGCTTGATAGAATTATAGTTGATTATCGTCCTGATTTCGCTGCATATCATTGGGGACTTGAATTTGATATAACGCCACTAAACACCATATCTTACCCCTATGGAGAACGAGGATATACGCATAGTGCTGCTGAATATGCAAGAACAACAGGATCTAGTGTGCTTGCAACTACAGCGGCCACGCTTGCTTATTTGTGCACACGGTATTCAATTATTGCAAATTCTCGCCCGGTTTCTACAGAAGTTTTACGCTCATTCGAGGGTAGGATTGAGGGTACTGCCCCAGTACTAGTTAATGCTGAAACATTACGAAAAACGTTTTCGCCACCCCCAGAGGATGCCGTTTTGATTCAAATGTTGCATGAGCTTATAGCTGACGGTGTTATTGGCAATATCAGAAAAGAACCCGATTAACTGTTATTTGGCAAGGCTCGTACGACATTCAGACATCATTATCCGAACAACATTCAGACAGGTGTACCATGCAAGATTTTAATTTCTAATACAGATTCAGATAAGTTCTGATATTTTGGCTGTTTTTGACACAAATTCTTACTAACAGACTGAAATTGGTTCTAATCGGTTGAGACTTTTTAGCATAAACGCATAAAACGTTAATCTTACTTACTTTCTTAACTTATTAACGAAATATTGACATTAATACGTTAATTTAGTATACTTTAAATATGATTAGTGCCCATAATCGAAACAGAATTACTCGGCTCAAAAAAGCATTCGAGCAACTTAGAATTGACAAAGGTTCTCTACTCACTTTGTTAGAAGAAGCCGAGCTACCAGAATTAGTGTATAACTCTAACGCTATCGAAAACTCTACTCTAACACTTAAAGAGACAGAACAAATATTACTTGAACTTGAAGTCGCCAGAAATGTTAGTGTGCGGGAATTATTTGAGGCTAAAAACTTAGCTAGAGTTATTCAATATTTACAAAATAATCAAAACCTCGAACTCAATAAAGAGAATGTACTATTGTTGCACCGAATGCTTATAGGCAGTATTAATGATGAGATTGCTGGAAGATTTAGAAGAAGAAATGAGTATGTCCGTGTTGGAACACATATAGCCCCAGCACCAGAGCGTGTTGAGCAATTGCTTGATAATCTTTTGATTGAATTCAAGAGTGCGGATAATAGTTATTTTATTGACCGTATTGCGTACTTTCACTTGGAGTTTGAACGTATTCATCCATTTGTTGATGGCAACGGGCGTATTGGCAGGGTACTGCTTAATTTACAACTTAAACAACTTGGCTATCCACCGGTTATTATCCAAAGTAAGGGCAAGATTGATTATTATTATCCCGCATTTATTGAATATCAAGAGCTCAAACATACTGGTCGGTTGGAGTATTTAGTCATGTTGGCAACTATTGAGTCCTTGAATAAACGTTTAACGTATTTACGCGGGCAAAACATAGTAAAACTGACTGACTATGCTAAAACAAATAAACAATCTATAAATACTCTTATCAATGCTGCTCGCCGACAAACAATTTCTGCCTTTCGTGAAAAAGGTGTTTGGAAAATTGGGCTATAACTGTATTTTTATGAACATGTGGCTATATCCAAATCTTCGGTAATTGCGGTTCTGACTTCTCGGACTACAGTGGACCAAATCCGGGGATATTACTGTTGCCTAAGCAATGTTTAAGCAACTGTCATTACTGTGTACAATTAAGATTAATGAAAAGACCTGTACAGTTTCGGGATCCTGATTTAGATACTAGCGGTGATGTCATCGGATTTTATGAGCGTGAGTTTTATGTTTTTAGTAACTTCTCTTCGTTCCAGGTTGATTGGAGAGGGCGGCGTTGGCCAACTTCTGAACATGCTTATCAAGCTTCACACTTTTTGGATACGGCACCCGAATTAGTAGAGACTATTTTCAAAGCCCGTTCGGCCCATGAGGCCTATAAAATAGCCCAAGCCAACGCCGATAAAGCGCCCAAAAATTGGGAGGAAATTAAAGTTGGCATTATGTATGAGATCTGTAGGTTGAAAATGCTTCAAAACCCCTATGTTTTACATAAACTTCTACAAAGCGGTGATTTAGATATGGTGGAAGATTCTACAAAAGATAATTTCTGGGGTTGGGGGCCAAATAAAGATGGCCGTAATGAGTTGGGTAGGATCTGGATGAAGCTGCGGGCTCAATGGCGCTCAGGTGAAATTACTACCAAATAAGCATAGTGTTACGTTAGCCTCTAGCAATTCAACATGCCGAATATTACACTAGATTTAATCATTTATTATTTTACTTGATTGTGCTTAAGTGTTAGGAGATTCTAATCCCGGAGTAAGTTATGGAAGAAAAAGAACACGAAAAGCATCGCCGTAGAAATAAAAAAATGGCAAAAGCCGGTGGGGCAAGTGGCGTCTGGTTTCTAGGCTTTATCGGGGCACTAGTATTCTACATACATGTCCACTCGGGAACGTTTTGGTTAGTGGTACTCGCAGTTCTCAAAGCTATTGTTTGGCCGGCGTTTTTGGTGTATCACTTGATGCTATTCTTAAAGATGTAACCTTACTGTGGTCATTTTCTTAAATAGTCCCCGAAAATATATTAGATAGTGTGGTAGCGGAAGTGCTAAATAGAGATAAACCCTATGGTAAAAACTAAATCTGTGAAAAAACATTATTTAGGATTTATTGACACGGTTGTGCTAATCACACTCGCCTTAATCTTTTTGATCATACTGGGGTGTGTATTTTATTATTATTCGCATAATAATTATCAAAATCAAAGTCCCCAAAAGTTACCGGTAATTTGTAGTTGCCCGAATATGCCTGTCAAGACAGGCATTACCGGTACTGGTCCAGCACCTTGTTATTGTCCCGAGTAATACTGGCGATAGCTATTAAGCCGTTGGTTTTATAAATCATCAAATAAATGAAATGTGCTAATGGCAATTAGTTTCGTAATTAACTCGTGGGGGTGTCTTTTGACTGATGGTACAGCCCAACAATGTGTAAAATAATAATCCCGGCAAACACCGCAACCGTGACGGCTAACGAGAGACCGATATATTGCTGAATCAGCCCGTGAAAGTCTGTCCCTAATTTTTTGCCAACGCTCATAAAGATCAAAATCCAGGCCGTAGATGAAATAATTGTACTGATTGCAAAAGTAGAATAACGGACACCTGACGATCCCGCTAACACCGTAATGATTATCCGTAGTCCGGGGATATGACGGCCAATAATAATCGCCCAGACACTTTGCTTGGCAAACAATCTCTCGGCACGTCTGACATGTTTTTCACTAACGAAAACAAATTGAGCTAGTTTAGTTAAGATTAATTGCCCCCAACGCCTGGATAAGAAGAACAAGACCGACGCACCAGCCAAGATAGATATCAGAGCTAAAATAAAGGCTGGCCAAAATTCTGATGCATTACCAGGAATCGACAGTTTATAGCCAACATAAGCTAAGACGGCATCGCCTGGCATGACAATCGGGATGCCCAACTCTTCAACAAAAAGCAGTAGTAACGGGGATAATATTAACTGACTAGCAATAAAATGCTGTATTGCGTCGGTATATTGATCAAACCAAGATAACCAAGAAGCATAATACACGAGGTATAGTTTACACTTTTATCTATTAGTCTCTAAAAAATTTATACGTATTTAGATATATGTGTGATATTGATCACATATACTTTTAATGCCTTTACGATTTTTTATAATATGAATATAGGCAGTTGTGGGTAAGAGGTTTCTCATCAGATACTCAGTTAAATGCATATACTGATACCCATAACACCGAATATAAAAGGGAAGCTGAGCAATGAAAGCTAAAAAATTCCAGGAACCGATTCGCAAACCTCACCCTGACGCATATCATTTCACTTCTCATCTAAAAGAACAGCGGCTACATGAGCTTGACCGCGGTTATCTGCGCCAATTGCGGCAGCTACGTCGGATCGTTTGGTCTGCCAAATTGAAACGCGAAACAACATCTAAGCACTTTCCTAGCTAGCCGGAAAGTCTACTGTATCATTCAAAACTAACCGTAAAACGTGCTAGCTATATAGTTATGGATCAGGTGAATTATAGTCGTCAATGTCATGAAATTTAGCCCGGTTAATATAAAGACTGAAGGCCCGCTGATCAGCAGTAGTTAGGGGGCGTTTAATGCTCCGTGGCCAAAGTCGCAGTACTCTTACCGAATCAAACTCAAAAACATAAAACAACACTTGAGCTTGTAAGTAAATCCAATAAATTAATCCCAATATAATAGCAAATGTTCCGTAAAGATTATCTAAATTTCTAAGTTCACGAGCAACCAGGTAGCCACCAAGACTCTGTAAGATTTCTAGACTGATCGCAGCAATTGCCGCTCCGACCCATATTTGACGCAATGGTTTATGTACCGACAAGCTTATTTTCATTACCAACACCAACATCCAGAACAGAAACACTAGTGTTAATAGAATTGAGAGTATTTCGAAAAAGAGATTATGCCCGAATACTAAAGCGTAACCAGCCACCACCGGAGCCAGAAGTAAACCAAGGCCTCCGATGATGATAATTCCTAGGCTACGCAGAATTGAACCAGGGAAGCTACTGCGCCGTCCTCGCGGTACTTGCCAGATATGGTCTAAGCCACCCCGCAATACGTCTGCCGCACCACGAATGCCATAAAGTGTCAGCAACAAACCAATAACTAGCGCGATGCCGGTTTTGGTCAGACCATGGATGTTTTGCTGTAGATCATGACCGATAACTGGGAAATAGGTATTGGCGCCGTGAATAATTTGGTTCTTAAGTTGAGTATTGTCTCGCAAGAATAATCGCAATGCGCTAGTTAACACTAGTAGCAGCGGAAATAGTGCTAAAAAACCATAATAAGTAAATAATGCCGCCCGGCGACCAGCCTCATCTTCCCGATGTTTCTTGATAACGGCATACAAAAATCCGGCACGTTTATGATTTTGTTGGTAGTGATCGAAACGACTAACTAGCTGTTGAAACGTATTACTGACCAGTGGCATCTTGATCTCCACTATAACAAAACCAAGATGTACCTGCCTAATGTTAGGCATATGTTAGAAAGCTTACAGCTTAGCCAGCTTAAAATGACTAGTATGATAAGCATAAAAGTTAAGGAGGGGGTATGCGCTACAACGAAGAAGCACTTATGGAAACCTTCGATCGTTGGGATCGCCAAGAACGCCGCCAACGTTTTTTAAGACGTATGGAGCGTAAATTCTATGCGAAATACCGTTTAGCACAGAGCCGCCGCTGAAGTTTACTGTATATCAAAATCTATCCTTACTACGCCCCCAAAAGGGGCGTAGTTTTTAGATACTCAGAACCGAAGACGGCGCATTAATTGATCAACGGGGTCATTTCTTGGCTCTTCTATGGGCAAGTGAGCACTTAAAACTTTAATTATTTTATCTTCATCTGCAGGGTCAAAATAAACTGTGGTATACGTCGCAAACCTTTTAAGCGGCACTAACTCTATTCTCTGAGAATGCCCCTTCGGGTACAACCGAAAATGAGCGAAATTCGCTAAACATATGATGCATACGACCAATTGTTAAGCCCTGATCGTCAACTGTATAGGTCATTTCCCGGGGTTTATGGGCCCCATAGATACCCAGTAATAATATTCCGATGAATACTAACGCTGTTGAAATTTTGTCTTTAGTCATAAACCAAACTAGGGCCGCTATAATAATGGCTACCAGACCGAGCAGTGTATACCAGCCGACCGATTTATAGTGACCGATAAACTCTGAAGCAGTCCAGTTAACGCCGTTTGGTGATGTACTCAGATCTGTCGGGTGAATTGCCCTAGTATGATTGTCGGATAGATTTGCCATAGGGACGTTAGCAGTCAGTGGTTGTGGTAATTTTGACGGTGCTTGCTTTTCCGAAGTTATCTTATCGGAGGTCATGACCGAATCAGGTTTAAATAGATTTGGATCATCAGATGTGTTGCCGGGGGTTGTATCGTCATTCATAAGCGTTATTTTATAGCTTATACCCAAAGGTTTGCAAACAGCTATGGCGGAGGGGGTGGGATTCGGACCCACGAAGCCTTGCGGCTTGCCAGTTTTCAGGACTGGTGGAATAAACCGGACTATCCGACCCCTCCAGAGGTCATACAACTAATGCAGGCTGCTATTTTGAAGTACTCTCAGGTCTGTATTATAGGTGTTGTTGGGGTAATGCTCAACGGCTTTAGTTTAATCTTATGTAACTAGTGACTAACGGTATTGGAAGACTTATAATACAATGGCCCATTCAGGGAGAGGTACCCAAGTTGGCTGAAGGGGACGGTTTGCTAAATCGTTAGGGGGATGCAAGTCCCCGCGAGGGTTCGAATCCCTCTCTCTCCGCCAGTTAGTTACAGCGCATAATTTGTTCGAACCAACCAACTTGTTGTATTTATTGCGTTGTAAATAAGTTATCTAATGGTTGCATACTCTTTGACTGCTAAGCTATACTGCTATTAAGACAAATACGCAAGACTCATTTAGTAATTATCTGGAGGGTAACAACATGGCGCGACGTAATCGCGACGACGATCTATTGCTCGAAGAAGATGAGCTGACAGCGGCATTTTTAGGTGATGATGATACTAGCGCAGCTGCAGCGCCAACCACAGCAACACCAACTACTGACAGCGAGTGGACTGAAGAAGAAGCTGTTGTAGCCGGTCAGTTGGCGGTCGATGTTTATGAAACTAAGGAACGATTGGTCGTTAAAGCTCGTACTGCTGGTGTCAATAAGAGTGAGTTGGATGTAAGTATATCTGACAATCAGTTAACTATTAGGGGCACTCTTTCGGCGGGCGAAGAAGAAGTTGAGAATTACTTTTTACAAGAATGCTATTGGGGTGAGTTCACCCGCACCATTGCTTTACCGGTACCAGTCAAGGAAGAAGAAATTGAAGCGGTATTGAAAGATGGTGTATTGACTATTAGTTTTGGCAAAGTTAAACAAGATACTGTTAAAAAGATACAAGTTTTGTAGAACTGGATAACTATCGAACATCAATGGTGTCGATAACAGATGCTATTGTTGGTGTTGTGTATTATTGTGACTTAGATATCGACCAATTTAGTAACTAAGTAATAGTTCACTACTATTGGTCTGAATCACCAAACGCCACCCTGACTTCTGTAAACTGGTTAATAATTGGTTGTTAAGGCTGCTCTTGGACAACAGAACACAATGAATATCGTACTTGGAAAATTGTTCTTTTCTGATTGTTTTGTTTTCAATTACTTGATTATAAATATTTAGATACTTTTGGCCTGAACTGTTACGCCAAGATGGCATTCGTCCGTCTATGTAAACTGGTTGGGAGGGTAGTTGCCATATGAGATATCCACCATAGTTATAGTCGTTAAATAAATTTCCATTACATGGATGAGCTCGTAAATAAGCAACGGCTTGAACTGGATATGGCATATTACGCTGTGGCCACGGGATAAAGGCAGCAACAAAAACATAGATCAACCATCCAACAATAAGCAACGCAAACGTTCTAATAACAACTTTACGTGGACGATCTAATTCCTTTGGCAATTGGTCTTTGATCTCTTCATAATATTTCTCTAGGTCTTTGACTGCGGCGATAACGAAAAGGGGTACATTTCTGGTTGCCGCCATGGCGGCTGCAAGCATTATCGGTCCTATGTCTAACCAATTGGCTAGTTTCTTCCGGCGCAATAACCAAAAACCGGCTCCCCACAGACAAACAAAAGCAATTGCTGCCATTGGTAAATATAAAATAGCCCATTCGTCTATTTGGAAATGTAATGAGCTGTCAAATGTAGTTCGGGCAATTTCTACGTATAGGTTGAAGCCATAGGGGTTAATAAATGTGGCAATAATACTTAACGCCAGAGTGGCAGCCAGTATTTTTTGCCGTTTTCTAACCAGGTAATATGCCAAAATAGCTAGTCCAACGACGAATCCGGCATGCAAATTTGCCCACAGTACAAACATTAGGGGCATCAACCATATCCAGCGACCGTAGAGACTGGTAACTACTTTAAGTAAGACGGCTAAAAGAAGTACTGTCCAAGCTATTGGTCTGATGCCGGCATATGGCGATAAGGCTGCTACAGCCAGCAATAACACTAATAACCGCGATCTGGCACTAACTATAAACAGGGAAGCGGCCCATAGACCGGCAAAAACCACAGCTAACAGGTTATAGCCACCAACGCCATAAAGTAATGAAACGATAACGTCATTACCCCATTCATGGTCAATCCAGTGAAAATTACGGGCAGTATAGGTAAAGATATCGTGGCTTGGGATACCATGAGCTCTGATGTAGTTTCCGGCTTGTAAATGCCAGCCGAAATCTGGGTCTATTCTGACCCAAGCTATTAAGAAGAAGCCAATAAAGACTAAAATGATCTTCAGGCATAAGTTAACTTTGGGTCGGTGCAATAGAGTGCTGACAGCATGTGATACTTGCTTCATTTGTCTCGTCATTGGATTTGTCCAACTAGTTGCCCAGCTAAAATACTCAATAATCTATCCTCTGCCCTAGAGTAATATACGGCAGGTTTTTAATTTTATCGATTAGAAATAATAAAACACTCGCTAGCTGCGAGTGTTTTATAGTAACCAGAAATTTTAAAATTAAACTTTATGGACAGTCTTTCTTCCAATTTTTAGCCAGCACCGCCGCTGCTATTTACAGTGGAAGCCTGGTTAATGACAAAGTGAACGACCAACTGCGCTAGAACGACTACTACTAAACCCACCAGGGCATAGATAATCGTAGTTTTAGCTGCGCCCACCCGGCTACTGTCACCACCTGAGGTTATGTATCTTAAGCCACCGACAATGATCATAACAACCGCTATCACCCCAACGATAGCTGAGAAAATATTCACAATATTGTCGAGCAGGGTTTGGAAACTGCTGGTAGTGGTTGATGGACAACCGGTACTACCGGACAGATCAAAACTAGTCCCACTACAAATTCCGTTGGTGATATTAACCTGAGCTGCTACTACCGCCGGTAAAGCCAGTGTCGGTACTGCAGCTATAAACAACATACTTAGTGCTATAGCCACATTCTTTAATTTCTTAGTCATCGATTGCCTTTCTTTAGGAATATACCTATTAAACTTTATAGCATATATAAATGAGTTAGTCATCAAGCATTATAAACCAGTTGACTTATTTACATAAGCCTAATGTAGAGTTGTTGATTAGGTACTTTTAGTAACTTGGTTAATAACAAAGTGAACGATCAGCTGTGCTAGAACGACAATAATTATACCGACGATTGCATATAGTAAAGAAGCTCTTGCTTTGGATACGCTCTGTGGATTACCACCAGAGGTTATAAACTGTAGGCCAGCAATAATGATCATAATAACCGCAACTACTCCCACAATTATCGAGAAAATATTAATGATTGTGGTTAGGGTGGTATTTAATTGACCACCGTTATCGTTGCAAGAATTACCAGTTACTAAGTTAACCCCCTGGCAAGCTTCGGTGGCAGCAGGACTCATAGCCATATAGTACGGCATTGGCCTAATTGATGATGCTCCAGCGCTGCCTACGAGTATTATGCTTGCTAAACCCGCTAGAACCAGACTAGTATTCAATAATTTTGTTATTAACTTCATGAATATTCTTATGACTAAATCATACCTTACTTAGTACAAACCCAATAATACTCTCGGCCAAAACAATGATGACAATGCCGACGATAGCACCGATTAGTGCACCTCTTGCACCTTGAGCTTTAGCTGGATCACCACCAGACGTAATGAAGCGTAAGCCTGAAACTATAATAACTATAACTGCAGCGATGCCTGCTATTGTTGCTATGATAAACGATATTTTAAGCAACAAGCCGTTAGGGCCAATTAAAGGGTTACTAGATGGATTGCTACCTGACACCCTTTCCTGGCACACTGTGCTATTGCTCCCACTGCCACTGCATACGTTATTAAATAAAACGTCAGCTGAAGCTATGGTTGGCATCAATCCAATGGCGAATACTAATACTATTATTAGAACTTTTGATTTACTGATCATAAAAACCTACCTAACACTAGTGACACAATCGATTCTGCCACAATCGCAACAATCAATCCTACTAATGCATAAATGACTGTGCTTCTTGCTGCTGCAGCGGCTTGTGGATCTCCGCTAGAGAAGACATAGCGAAGTCCACCAATAACAACGAACATTAGTGCTAGCGCTCCAATTATGCCAAAGGCATCCTGGAGAATAGTACCGACAATAGCCCCATTTACAGTATTTGTAGAATAAGGTAGGGAATTAAGATTAAGAGTCGCGTTATTAGAAGCAGATATATTACCACTACCATTACCAGCACCTATACGATTGCCCAAATAAGATATGGTGGGGATGGCAATAATTGCAACAGCTAAACCAACAAGAGCATATATTATGGTTGACTGAGCCTGGGCTGTTGCGTTTGGTGAGCCTTGGCTCGTTATATATCTAATACCACCGTATATCACGAAAATAACCGCCACTAGACCCGCTATCATCAACAAGTCATCAATAATTGCCAGCAGAACAAGTAATGCATCGTTGGGACCGTTTAGTACAACATTGCAAGCCCCGGAGTTATCGGGCTGAACGTTCAAATACGCATACCAAGGCTTCAGACCTAAAAAGCTCCATTGTTGGCAACTTGTAGTCGTTGTAGCTGCGAAAATTTTCAATAAGCTAACCATGCAAGAAACCTCCTGGCATTAGGAACTGCAAAAATGCATATAACAGTATATACGCAAGTAACCCAAGCAGTGCATTGGTGATGTGCCTTCTCCCAGAAGCAAGCCTCTGCGGGTCTCCGCTAGATGAGCTGTATTCTATCCCGCCAATTATCACGGCAACTACAACTACCAACCCGACTGCACCAGATAAAACATTTATGAATGGATTAATATATTTAGCAAATAAACATGCCATAGGGGTGCTTTGACTGCCATTAGGACAACATGTGATTTGACCACCCGTACTACTTCCAGACTGCACAGCAACTTCTCCTGATGGACAAGTACTAGTATCGGCCATGTAATTCAGGGGAGCAGCAAAAACGCTTGGTCCCATAGAAGCTGTTAGGATAGTAAAAATTCCCAAAAACAATACATGCCCAAATATTCTCTGTTTGTATTTCATAATATGCATCATAAAGGTCATGCTTCTTTTCCTAGACTATATCGTTTATCTGTTTATCAATCAAGAGTAAGCGTAAGTTGCAATGCATCAATGTTGGCAAAGTATCACATCTATGTTAGCGTTAACTTAGGTTCGTCTTGCGACGAAAGTATCTTTGATAAATTGGAGGGATTACTACCAATGGACGTCAAGCCTGACAGGCCCCCCGACGGGAATACTGGTCAGATGCCGGTCTGGCCAATATGGATTTTCGGTTTGGTTTTGGTGTTCCCGGGGTGGTTAGCTTCTTTTTACCTGCAGCTAAAAGCTCAGCAGGACAAGCAACCGTCCGGCTATATTCGCCAGAACTACCGGAAAATGCGGAATATCTACACCCCGGTCTGGGCCGTGCTTTTATTGGCAGGAGCAATTCTTGTAACTCAGTCCGCCACCAATAATTCCACCCCCAACAGTAGTGTCATCCCGTCAAGTTATTCAACCCCTGCATATACTGTGCCGCCAACTGTTGCCGCAACAGCAACAAGCACACCAAGTATCATGCAGCAGGAACAAGCGCTCTGCGAGCAACAATATGGCGGTACGTTTAACACACCGGTAGATTATGATGGCGCTACAGCTACCTGTGTAGCCACACTTGACGGAGGTGGCGTGACGGCTACGTTCAATACAGCTGGGGTCTTTGCTGACCCGTGTGCTGATTTCGCCTGGACTACAAAGTACGATGTACCGTGGTCTACGGGTTGTGGTGCACCACCTGAATCAGCTAATCTGGCACAGACAGACTGCAACAACATGACGTACTTCCCCACTCCAGCTGAATCTAGCGCTGAAGGGTTCGACGTTAACTATTATCCGTTCACTAGCAATCCTTCTACGCCACACTTCAACTGGTACCCGCTACTGGACGTCTGCACCGCTAGTCTCAACAGCGGTTCCTAGCAAAGAGATGTTCACTAGCACTAGTGAGCAGGATAATCGCAAACGACCTCGCCCTTCCAGGGTAGTGGCTTGCATTTCCCCACCGGGAAATACAACCACACCCTGGAGGGCAATTGACTCTTAAACTGAATTTGCAATAACTTATCTACAATTTATTCTCTAACCTCATAATCGATTAATAACAGATTACGGTTTGAGCTATTAGGTTTTGCCCATTAGCCTGGGCTAAGCTAGTTTTTTTAGCTAGTATTAGGTATAGTGTGGTTTATATAAACAAAACGTTATGCACACAAAAAATCTTCCTAAAATTTTGGGCGTTATTTTAGCGCTCCTTGCCTTTTTGGTGGCTTTAGGATTACCAATCGTTGATGGTACTCAAGTCTTTGCTTCACTGCCCCCTACTAATAGTGGTCCTCCAGTCGCTCAGTGGACAGACTATTGCGATATTACTTTAGGCAGTATTGCTTTTAATGGTGACCCAAAGGGTAATATAGACGGCACCCCGTGTAATTTTACGACCAAAACATATAGCGGTACCACCTATGCAATGCTCTATGATACGCCTTTAGACTCAACCAGTTGCGCTGATGCTTTGATGTTCACGTCTACGGGCAGTGCAGATGCAACGATCACGGCCGCCTCTACTGCACAATTCGCACCTGGTTCCGGCTACCCTTCATGTACCTACAACTATAATGATCCGAATGGATTTACGGTAGATATTACAGGCAATCGCCTACAGGCAACATGGACCAGCTATTCGCCGGCTGAAATTACCTATCTTGGGACTGTCTATGGTAATTTAAGCAGTAATTATAGTGGTGATACTGTCACCCTGGAAGAGAACACCCAAACCCTTTTCAATTGTCTCGATTTCATACAAGTATCCGGCAACAGTAGTACTTCTTATGAAAATATTAAGACAGCAAATTTAATTATCAATCAATGCACTGGTTATGGTAATACACCATCTACTTATAAAACAGTTGCTATTACATTGACAAATTCTTATGCTTCTGCTCCTGGTGCTCCTGGTGCTCCTGGAGGTGGCAGTGGCAGTACGACTGTCAATTATAACTGCCCCATCACTAACCCTGCAGCCGGGTGGGCTCTGTGCCCTATATTTGACGTCGGTGTTGATGCTGCTAATGCACTAAGTACACAGATCAGCAACTTTTTGTATATACCTACAGCTGGCATTTTTACTGGTAATAACAATTTACAAACAGCATTCGATAATTTCCGTGACATTGGACTAGCAATAATGGTCATAGCCGGTTTAATAATGGTGGTTAGTCAAGCCGCCGGACTGGAAATATTTGCAGCCTATACAGTACGCAAGGCCTTACCACGACTTGTAATAGCTATCATCGGTATCTCATTGGCTTGGTCGTTGTTAGAGTTTGTGGTTACATTTTTTGATGACATCGGTATATGGGCTAATAATCTTGTTATGATGTCTGTAAATGCCACAAGCGCCGGTGTTACATTTAACCCTGCCCAAGCGCTTGGATCTTTGGTGGATGGAGTAGCGCTTGGTGGTGTTGCAGTTGTGGCACTGGGGGCAATAGGAGCTTTTAGTTTACTTCTGACAGCACTTCTAGCTCTGTTTGTAGGATTCCTTATTCTTTCCTTACGATGGTTGGTGGTGGTCGTTTGTATTTTAACCGCACCTCTAGCTATCGCCGCTTATGTTCTGCCCGGAACAACCAAATTATGGACTTTTTGGAAGGATTCCTTACTTGGAGCTCTAATAATGTATCCATTAATCATGGCTTTTCTAGCTGCCGGTTTGGCGGCATCCTATATTGTTGGTCCGCATAATTCTATACTTTCGATTCTCGTGGCATTCGCACCTTTTTTTATGCTACCTTTTGCTTTCAGACTAACAACTGGGATAATGGGTACTATCTCCGGTGGCACTCAGAAAGCTTTCAGTGGCGGTTTTATTCGCCTCAAGAAGCAACGTCAGGAGATTCTAGCTACTAACAGGCAAGCCCTTCTAGCAGGACAGCGTTATAGGGGTAGTAACGCCCTCAGCAGGAGAGCTCGCGATGTAGGAGGAGGGTTTGGCGCATTTATGGCATCAGGTGATAAGCTCCACTATTTTAACAAGGAAACGCGTGATGCGGCACGGCAAACCCATCAAGATATGGTCATGGGTGCATACGGTAAGCGCCCCGAAATCATTGCCACTCAAAATAATAAGGATATGTTACGAGCCGGAACATATCTGAGCCAAGACGAAGCTAGGACGGGTTTAGAATCTTATATGCGTGACGTCGAGGGCGTAACTGATGAAGATCAGATTAAAACCCGTGTTGGTAGAGCAGCCGCCGCTGTCGAAAATACGGGTGGCTATAGCAGAGTACGCCAACAATATTCAACAATGCAGCTGGCTGCCGCGGCGGGCTATAAAGACTTGAAAGATACAACAGGAACAATTGTACGTGTTTCTCATGGCAACAGAGAGGTAATGGATAGCTTGATAGGGTCTACCCGCAGTATTAGTGAGCGTGCAGGACGTCCTGACCTCAAGCCGGGCTTCGGGACAATGCAACAGTTGGTGTATGATCAAGCAGGTATAGGTGGGGGAGAAAAGCCAACTGATGCAAGGTATACAGCTGCCTCTATAGAAGCTGCTTTTGGTACAGATAATGCAACTCTTGTGCGAAGTAAACCTGCAAGTGTTGAAAATATGTTTGGTGCTTTGGCAAAAGGGCTTGATCCGGCACAAATACGTGAAGTTGTAACGGCAGGAATGACCAGAAAAGCCGGGGAAACTGACGCAGATTACAATGGCCGTATCGAGACCGCAGCTTCGCAACTTCGTGGCCAGATACTGGCTAAGGCTCGTAATGTCCAGGGTGCTGCCTCGTGGGGTCCGGAAGTTAATATGGTGGCCTTTAATAAAGCATTGGATGAGGCTGGTAGAGATTTCGCTACCACGAGAACAATGGTGGAGCCTCAACCGGGCTTTACGCGGCCCATCGATCAGGTAGCCGCCAAAGCACTGCATGATACCCTGCAACGACCAACAACATATGATCGGGGGCACGAAGAGCAATTTCGAGGTCCCGAAGAGCCTCCTCCCGGATCGTCTCCGGAATAGTTATCCCACTGTTGCTATCCACGTCCGCTTAAGCATTAACTGAACATAACCGAGAATTCATTAACATTTAAACCCTCAAGGCATTAGAATACTTTAATATTTAAAACATGCAACAGAATATGTAAACTCCCAACTTCGCTATCATGAATGTTTTCGATTATACTTAAGCTAAATGGCAACATATAAAGTCATCCAAGACATAGAAGCCGAAGATAAACTGGTTGGCCCACTAAGCTTACGCCAATTTATCTATGGCGCCATTGCTGCACTATGTGCCTATTTGTCATTTATCGCACTGACTAAAGGGGCTGCTTTTCTGTTAATTATTTTTGCGCCAGTCATGCTTTTTACTGGATTTTTTGCCGCTCCTTTTGGACGTGATCAGCCAACTGAAGTCTGGGCTCTTGCTAAAATCCGCTTCTTCGTTAAGCCCAGATTACGCATATGGGATCAGAGCGGCATGAAAGATTTTGTCAATATTACCGTACCAAAACAGGTTGCAAAAGTTTATACTGACAATCTCTCTCAGTCCGAAGTACACAGTAGGCTGAGAGCGCTTGCTTCTACTCTCGACACTCGTGGCTGGGTTATTAAAAACGTTAATGCTAACTTATATGACCCCGCTCGTTCTTCTATGCCAGCCGACTCTGACAGGCTCATTGATCCCGCTAGCATGCCTCAGGAGGTTCCATTAGTAGACATTTTGGCAAGCGATGATATTCTGGATGAGATTAATAACCCCTTAGCTCAAAAGCTAGATCAGCTAGTTGCCGCATCTTCCAGTGTTCACCGACAGCAAATCATGGCGCAACTCAATAAATCGAGAGCTGCAGTAACTTCGTCATCTTCTCCTCAATTGCCCCAGCCCGCCGATTATTGGTTCCTGAATAGCCCGCTTAATCTTCCGGGAATCTCAAGCAAAAATACCACCGTTCTTACCCCCAGCGTAGTAGTGCCTGGTAGTGAAGAAACAGACACCAGCGGGCAAAACGAACAACCGACACCGACTGAAGAGATGTTGGCTAAACAATTGAAAGCTAACCGACACAATCTACAGGAGATAAATTACCAACACATGAAGGTTATTCAACCAATTGGTAACCAAATAATGACACCCATTAGTGCAACACCATCTCAAAGCGCTAAGTCGGGTCAAGTGACACCATTACCCGATCCTGCTAAAATATCATTAGCCAGAAATAATGATCTTAACATCGCTACTATCGGACGTATTGTAAATAAACAAGATGAACGCTCTGATGAAGTAGTGATTTCGCTGCATGATCATACTTCATAGGTGGGCCAAACACTCAAAATGAATCCATCAGCTCAAAATCAACCTAGACCTAACACACCAACCATGCCGATACCCCAGGTATCGTTACCTCATAGTGGCTATACGCCAACTTCTGCACAAGATGCGCCTTTAACTCCCTATATGCCAAGCGATCCAACAGCTTCAATGGTTAATCAACCGATACCAGGGGATCAAACATACCCACCTGCAGCAACCGTTATCGGAGCCGCAAATCCTGTCCAGCAACCGCCCGTTAAGACAAACCCCAATAGTACCCAAAACACCCTTCAGATCGCAGAGATACGTGACGGTATTGTGATTATGAATGATGGTTCTTTCCGCGCTGTTATTATGGTGAAATCTATAAACTTCGACCTAATGAGTCAACAAGAACAGGAAGCAGTCGAATACAGTTATCAGGGATTTTTAAACTCCCTTTATTTTCCGGTACAAATTTTTCTTCGTTCCCAAAAAATAGACCTTCAACAATATATTACTAGGCTAGATAAAATCCGTACCGAGCACGATAACATGTTACTGGCTATGCTGATGGAAGATTATATAGATTACATCGATAGTCTTTCTCGGCAAACTAATATCATGGATAAAAAATTTTATGTGGTAATCCCGTTTTTCCCAACAACTGACATTCAGAAGGCATTAACCCAAAGTAAAAACTTTTTAAGCGGCTTAAGGGCTTTGTTTATTCCTAAAGAGCAGCGTATCACCATAAATGAAGCTGACCTCTTGAAAGCTAAGGATGAGTTGCGTAACCGAGTCCAGGCTGTATTATCTGGTCTACTACAATGCGGCGTCCAGGGTCTCACGCTTGATACGCAGGAGCTTATAGAGCTCTATTATGACACTTATAACCCAGATACCGCTACCAGACAGCAACTGAAAGACTTTAACGATTTAGCGCCCGACATTGTAACTAAGGGTGAGGGCGTGGCGCCACAACCACATCTACAAAGAGAACTGCAATGAGAATTTTATTTTTTGTAGCAAACTTTAATCACTTATCGGGTGGGAGTATTGATGGCCAAAGCCAAAATTGACCCGGTAGTCGTTGCCCAAACTCAGCGGGCAAGTGAAGAGCGGGAAGTACGGGCTGCTTTTCAAAAAGGTATTACTGCCTTACGTGACTTTATTGCTCCGAGCTCCATTGAACTATTCAGCTCATACTTTCAGCTTGGCACACGTTATGCACGCACATTTTATGTCTATGGTTATCCTAGACAGGTTTTTACCGGTTGGTTATCTAGTATGGTCAACTTAGACGAAATCATAGATATCAGTATGTATATCTATCCCGTAGAAAGTCAGGTAGTACTGGAGAACTTACGGAAAAAAGTCACACAGCTAGAGGCTGGCATTCAAATTGATTCTGAGAAGGGACGAGTGCGGGACCCAGCCAAGCAGGCTGCCATACTTGACGCGGAACAGATGCGCGATAAGTTACAGGTAGGTGAGGAACGTTTTTTCAGGTTTGGTCTGTATTTTACGATTTACGCTATGTCGCTCGATGAGTTGGAGTTTGTCTCACACAAAGTTGAGTCATTGCTCGGCCAACAACTAATTTACTCTAAACCAGCTACCTCCCAGCAAGAACAAGGGCTCAATAGTACAGTGCCTCAATTTACAGACCAATTACAAATTCGCCGTAACTTTGCTACTGGAGCGCTTTCTACAAGTTTTCCCTTCACCAGCGCTGATCTTACCCAGGACAACGGAATTCTTTATGGCATCAACATGCACAATTCCGGTTTGGTCATCTTCGATCGTTTTAGCCTAGAGAATGGTAACTCTGTTGTTTTTGCCAAGTCTGGCGCTGGTAAATCTTTCTCGGTGAAGCTAGAAGCTCTGCGCAGTATGATGTTTGGCGTCGAGATATTTATCGTCGACCCAGAAAATGAATATCAGCGCATGTGCGATGCGGTCGGCGGCGCTTATGTTCAGATAAGCCTCAATAGTACAACGCGACTTAACCCATTTGATCTACCAAAAGTTGTTGATACCGAAGAAGCAGATAGCGCCTTGAGAAGCAATTTAATCACATTGCACGGTTTACTAAGACTCATGATGGGTGGTGCACAAGCTCAACTTATTGGCGGCAACACTACTTTAATGCCGGCGTTAACGCCTACAGAAGAAGCCGATCTTGATTCTGCACTGATTGAGACTTACGCCAGGGCCGGTATCACTAATGATCCGCTAACCCAAACTGGGATTCCTCCAACCATTAATGATCTATACGATACACTATTACACATGGGTGGCTCCGGGCCTCAATTGGCTCAAAGATTGCGCAAATACACTACTGGAACGTTTGCGGGTATTTTCTCTCAACAAAGTAACGTTTACATCAATAACCCAATGGTGGTTTTCAATATTCGTGATCTCGAGGATGAACTACGACCGGTGGCTATGTATATCGTGCTGAACTATATATGGAATAAAACTAAAACTGACCAGCGAAAACGAATTTTAATCGTTGACGAAGCCTGGCAACTCATGAAATATGAAGATTCAGCTAATTTCTTATTTTCGGTTGCTAAACGGGCCCGAAAATATAACTTAGGCATTACTACCATTACTCAAGATGTAGAAGATTTTATGGGCTCTCGTATGGGCCGAGCTATAGTTGCTAACGCTTCTATGCAGTTTCTCTTGAAACAGTCACCATCAGCAGTCGACATGTTAAGCGAGGTATTTAAACTAACTAGCGAGGAAAAGAAACGCCTTAGTCAATTCCCGGTTGGACAGGGTTTGTTCTTCGCCGGCCAAAATCACGTGCATATCCAGGTTGTTGCAAGCCCTACCGAAACAAGTTTAATTGTCACTAATCCGGAACAAATTCAACGGTTAAGTGCTGACCAATTACAGGGTGAGCTTAACCAACCTCAGGGCACTATAGAGCTGAACAATCAGTCAAATCCTATAGTACAATAAAACCATAAGCAAGATAGATATGTAATGGCTGTGCCAGAAACAGAACCAAAGTTATACGATCCCGATTCACAGCAGGGGTCCTCTTATGGTAATGATGGAGGGACTAATAAAAGCGTTAGCCCAACCGAATTAGTTGACCAGGAATCCGCAGCTACCCATTATTCCCCAAGCTCTGGTGATGACAATTTGAATTATAGCGAGGGTGAAGATAAGCCAGTTAGTAATAATCGCAAGGTAGGTGTTATAAAATCAAAGCATAGGCGCCGATTGCTTATAGCCGGATTTGGCGGTGGCGGTGGCGCTGTTTTAATTATTCTCCTATTGTTACTCCTGGCCGGTTTTTTAAAAGTGCCTGGTTTAGAGGCTTATATCGTCCAGCGAGAATTTACTCGCATTAATCGAGAGTTCGCGGATAGCGCTGATGAGGTTGACGAAGCAAAACTGTCTATCGATGCTTCAGACAGCGGCCGTCTTGCACAGTTACAGTCGGCTTATCAAAGCCTGCGCGATAACACCTGGGGTAAGTTAGATAACTACCGCCCTAGTATAGTCATGCAAAACCTTGAACGGGATAGTGGCCTTAAACTAAATTATGACGGTTTTACAAAATTTGGTACTCCTATACTAAGCAGTGTCAGTCTTGATGGAGAAGAATTCGCAGTAGAGCAACAAACTCTCAAAACAAAGTTCATTCCTGTAGTTAAACAAATAATTGATTTTAAAAATCAAGTTAAGTTTGCTAATGATTTTGCGCCAGCGCTTGAAAACGCCATGGATGCCGATGGAGTTGGGCCGATTATCCGATCTGTTGTAGCTAATAACGTTCGTAAAGAGCTCGGTATCGGTTTAATAGCTTGGACTCTTGGTAAATTCCAAGGGAAAACTCCAGCCGAGGCAGAAGAAGAACTTGCTCAACAATCTTATGTAGATGAAACAGCAACCGGTACAACTCAACCACCAACTGAAGACGTTTCAGATCTACAAAATGCCGAAAATGCAGCGAAAGATGCTACCAATGGGGACGTTGCCAACCCACCTGCTTTAGCCGGTATTATTGCAGATAACGGTGTTGACCCAACCGCCATAAATACCATTGACAATGTGGTCAGTAACGATATCTTTAATAACATTCTTAAAGGCATTGCCAGCGCCTTAAACCCATCCTATACCATCGCTTTGCCAGCTTGTATAGTGTATGAGGGGTCGCTCGATCAGGCTGGTCCAACTATCAATAATCAAACGCAGGCACAGGAAAAAGCATTTTACTTCTTAGCAGATGCCGGGGACGAACAAAAAGCTGGCGGTCCAACTGATTCCACCGGCACGGCCGAGGCGACTGCTGTTGGTGCGATGAATGCAAAACTAGGAGATGTTAGTCAGTCTACCCCGTATATCTGGGCTAATGGCGGTACTGTAGACACTTCCTCTTCTAGCATGAGTGCTGAAGCTTCACCCTCTGGCGAATATACCCTACTTGACGCTACCCTCCCTGGCCCGATAGCTGACGTTATTGGGGCATTTGCCGACAACGCCTGCCCAGCACTTACCAATGTTTGGTTTGCTATCGGCACCGGCGCGTTGGCGTTTATAGCTTCCTTGTTCGTTGGCGAGTCAGATGAGGCAGCGGCTCGAGTAGCTAGCGCGGAGGGTACTCAGGCAGTCGACGACGTAGCTAATTCTGCTGCCACAAATATAGTTGATCGTCTTGTTAATAATTTTATAAGTAAGTACGGCCCAACGGCAGTTGGTGGTTTTGGTGGTTATGTTGCTAAGGTTAGAGCTTTATTTGGTTTTAATAATTTAGCTAGTCTTGCCAAAAACGTTGCAGCTATTAGTGGTCTAACTATTTTATCAAAAATTATCGTTATGGAACGGGCAGGAGGATTGTATAACGGTCTCGAAGAAAACGCCGATTATGCTAATGAGGCTGATTCAGGGGCTAATATACAAGCTGGGGAACTGGAAAGGCAACAGCTATTTGGCCGGCCTCTAACATGTAGCGAGATTGATCAGAGCGATCAAGCTGATCAACAATTCATAGCTGATCAGAATCAATCTAACAGTTTCACGGACCGCTACTTGGCACTCAGTAACCCCAACTCTTTATTGTTCCATATAGCTAGTGTTGTATACACCGATACTAATGGATCAATTTTAAACCCAGTAAGCAGCCTTTTTTCTAATATAGTGTCTGGACCCTTAGGTTTCGGTTCCTTGTTGGATAACTTAACGGGTGTGGCTCGGGCTGATTCTTCTTGTGCTAACGAATATTACGGTAACGTACAGTTCGGCTGGTCACAAGCCGAGGAAAATCTAATTAACAGTAATAATGGTGACAACAGTTATGCTCCCCTTGAAAACCAGGCTACTCTTGATGCTGCCAAGGATTCAAGCGGTAATTCGCTTGAAAATGATATTGCTCAACAATACGCTTACTGCTTCGGTTATGACTACAATCCTAATGGTGACAGTCTTGATCCAACCGACCCTGATAGTAATTTAGTGTCTGATATCACTGGTAATGGACCTTATCTGCAATCAAATAAGGATGGCTCTTTGGGGGGCTTACTTTCAAACGGAGACATCGTTCGTGATTCCGGTGGAGATGTAATAGCCAATCAGGGGAACTGTTCACCGCAAAATCTTGGTATTGATAACCCCCAATATGGTGATCTGGTGTTCCGTTGGCGGTTGGCAATGCGATATGACACCAGCATTAATCAATTAACAAGTATGCAAAACGTAACTAATTAGCAATGACCTGGAATAGTTTATATCGAATCCGAAAATTATCATATCGAGCAGTCATAACTTTTGCGGTGTTGCTGCCTATAACATTAAATATCGGTCAAGCCACTACCTATGCGATATCACAAGACTCGATCAATAGTATCATCGGCGGTACGCCTTTTTATGATCCAAATGAACCATGGTGTACTGGTCAGGCTAGTACAAGCGGCGTTGGTTCGATTACTTTAAGTGGTAACGATAATTTACAACAATTTTTTAATTACTTCGCCAATAATGGCTACACTACAGCCCAAGCTGCCGGTATTGTTGGGAATGTAGAGGCGGAATCCCATGGTGATCCGGAAATATGGGAAGGTGACGACAAAGATTACCAAACTCCACCCCAACCAGACAATCCAAGTTTGGGTTGGGGTATTGTCCAGTGGACTCCAGCCAGTAAAATCTTAAACTATGCTCAGTCGGTTGGCTGGCCTGCTTATGAGCTGTCAACACAGGTCGCTTTTTTGTGGAATCAGTTAAACGGTAGTGCACCAAATAATAATGAACAGGTAGCCGGTAATCTATTGAAACAAACTACCACACCTCAAGACGCGGCATGGTCTTTTCTGACAAATTACGAAAGAGATGGTAGTGGGCCAAACAGTCAAGATGCCATAACTCGTGAAACCTATGCACAAGAGGCTTATCAAATGTATGCTGCCTCAGCTGCATCAAATACAGGTTCGGGTTCGAGTACTGCTTTAACTAGTAACTGCACAACAGGTGTGGCTACTGGTACGGGCGGAACTGTGACCGGCTGTAATTTCACAAATACCGGCGACACAAATAACGACTTATTCACTACTGAAACTTCTGTGACATATGCAAATGTAGCAACTATGTGCCAACGCGCTCAACAGTTAGTCAATAGCCAGCTAATAAATCCGGATTCGCACGAACCGTTTTGTGCTAATGGCGATTGCGCTGGCAAGTGTGATTTTGTGGCAGGAATAGTCTGGGGTTACCTAAATTCAGGTTATAATACTGCCTATATACATTGGCAAACAATGGAATCCGAGGGCTTAGCTCACCCAGGCGATCGAAACCCTCCCGTTGGGGCATTACTTTTCTACAAAGATCCCTCAACGCCTGGTTATCCTGCTAGTGATGATGGTCATATAGTTGTTTATCTAGGCAATAACATGGTGATATCTTCAGATATATCGCCAACCGGCCAGTACACTCAAGGTGCTATATCTATTGTACCTGCTGATAAAATCGAGGCTATCGGATTCGGCGATATTTATTTAGGCTGGTCAACCCCAGTATTTGCTGGAGCTAAGGACCCAACTTTTTAAATGCTTTAAACTAATGGTATGTGTAGGATTGAAATATGAATGAACAACCAGCCCAATATCTTATGCAGAATCGACGGTTAACTTTATTGTTAAACATACTGACGGTTTTGGTGGTAATTGTCTGCGCCGGACTTATTTTCCTGAGCATTACAGGATACAGCACAGTAAAGTTGAGCCTACCCAGCAATGCAACCATTCATATCAATGGTCATACTGTTAGCGATAAATCAATTAGGATGTTGCCGGGCAGTTACCAGGTAATAGTTTCGTCGCCGACGATCAGGCCGTACCAAGGTACGCTTAGTGTTGGTTTATTCCAAACGATTATTTACCGCCCGAGCCTTGAACAACGCGATCCGGAAACGATAGCCAGCTCATTGTTGGGCGGCTCTGGGCAATCGGGTGCCTTACAGTTTGGACTTGTCCAGTGGTTTGACAACGATACTTGGGTTGTCGGTTTGATTGGGCCCAGTAATACTTGCTTGGCAGCACATTTTGATGTGTCGCAGAATCAGTGGGTGATTGGTTATTACAATGGTGGGGGTTATCCTGACGCTTTAACTTTACTACCATCTAGTGTCGCAGCCTATGTTGAGCAGTTGGAGGCACAAAATGCTCAGGGATGATCAAAGATTTATGCATCGCGTAGTGTTATTGGCCGTACTATTTATAGTTTTAATTGTTTGTCTGGTTATCTATGGAACGCGTAGTAACAAATTTTCAGAAGAACAACCCAGCGCTTCCTACACCCCCACATTAACCAACCCCGAGATACTACAAAATTGGCTACCAGCAGTTTCATATGATTATATGGTGACGCGGATAGACGGCTATCTTCAAGCTAATAACTTGTTGATTAGTACTATGACTTTTGAAAGTAGTCCAATAATAGATGAATCAAGTGGCGGAAGCTATAACTTCTCTATCCTACTAGAACCACAAAACCAAACATATAAAGTGTCGGTATCTGTCGATAACCTTAATGGGACCATTAGCACGGGGGTTTCTATTAATGGGCAATCTCAAGGTTATTCAGTGCCGTCACAAAGCAATACTGGAATTCGGTTCAGCGGCATAAATACTCTGATTAGTGACGGCATTACTGCCCTCCAGGCCGAGGAACTACAAGCAGCTTTTCAGAAATTTGCACCTACGGCAAGCAGTATTAGTATCAATACTAATACGATTATTTTACCTAGGATCAACCCAGATAATGCGTCGCTCACAAATACTTATACCTTTGCTGTAAGTTTTAACAACACCAATTACAGCGCAAAACTTAATACTATAGGCTTAAGTCAGATCGAACTGTTTCTAATAAAGCCTAGCACTGATAAACAGGTTTTTGATTCGGGTGTTATTGGTCAAAGTTAGTGTTTTGATTTATTCTTAGACACCAATAAAATATTGCTCTGTTCACTAAAGTGCTTTAGTACAACATCGGCATCGGTGGTAGTAATAAATGATTGATATGGTTGCAAATGAGCGGTTAAAGCCTGGCGCCTGGCTCCATCCAACTCACTAAACACATCGTCTAACAGCAGAAGTGGTAGTTTATCTCTTTTTTCCTTTAGTAACTCCAGTTCAATTAATTTCAGCCCAAGTACAAAGGTCCGGGTTTCCCCCCGTGAGGCTGTAGTTGCGGCTGGTAGGGAATTAAACAAGACATCAAGATCCTCTCGATGTGGTCCAAACGAGGTAAAACCAAGAGCCCGATCTCTAATTAACCGTGATTCTAGCTGATGTAACATTTGACTTTCGTATTCTTCAGGTTTACCGACGATTCGATAAGCTACTGAAGCTCTCGTCCCATTACGCGACAATTCTTGATAAAGTTTGCCGATTTTCTGATTTATAGCTTGGGTTAATTGAGTTCTGGCCCGAACAATCACACCCCCTAATTCACTTAATCGCACATTCCACGGAAATAGTTCATCACCAACAATATAAGGGCTCTTTAAAAGTCGGTTGCGTTGGGCTAGGGCTCGGCGATAAGAACGCAGGGTTTGGCCGTAGCCAGTAATGGTTTGGGTTAATAGTTCGTCTAAATAGTCACGCCGTCTTTCGGGTGGTCCAATTAACAATGATAAATTATTTGGTTCAAAAAGCACAACGGGTAGGGTATCGTCCAGGGTTAACCTCTTAATAACACGTCCGGACAGTTCGTAGATTTTTTCTGGTTTGGGTTTATTAATTAATTTAACAACCCGTTGGTAGTTGTCGGCAAGACCGTCTATTCGAGCCCAGGGTTGATTAAGTTCCACCAACTCTTCGTCAAGAGCACGATAGGAGCTGCCTCTAGCCATCACTAAAATAGCTTCCAATAGGTTTGTTTTGCCGCTAGCATTAGGACCAACAATAATATTGACCGATGGAGTGAACTCAAATGAGTCGTCAGTATATGACCGAAAATGTTGGAGTCGAATGGATTGGATCATCACCAGCTATTATACTGGCTGACTGTCAGCCCCTTAAGATTTAAGCGGCATAATAATATGAACATAGTCGGCTGATGCGGCATCCTTCAAAAGAGTTGGTTCAAGTTTTCCATTAAAGCCAAATACTACCTCATCACCGGTGATGGCTTGCAGGGCATCTAGTAGGTAACGCGAGTTTACAGTAATACTGCCATTACCACTGACTTTGGCGGTGGCGGTAGCAGTATTTTCGCCGAGTTGTGAAGCAATTGAACGAATACTGAGTTGTTGTTTGCTATCGTCAATATCAATCGTGACACTGCCGGCACTTTCCCGAGCAAACAAACTGGATACCTTAGTGACGTTTAAAAAGTCCGCCCGTTTGAGGGTAGCTGATACCGTAAATTTTTGGGGTATTAGCTTGCGATAGTCGGGGTATTTACCCTCTAGTAGGCGAGCCACTAATTCAATGTCACCTACCTGAAAACGGACCTGTTGATCGTCATGAGTGACCTGGACTTCTTCTTCGTTCTCCCCCAGAATTCGCAACAAATCCTGCATAGCACTAGCTGGTACCAGAAGATTAATACCGGCCTTGTTGTGACCGAGTTCTTTCTCGGCCAGCCGATAACTGTCGGTGGCCGCCATAAACAACTTATTATCGGCAGTATGAATTAACACACCGGTTAGTACCGGACGAGATTCATCACCAGAAGCGGCAAACACCACTTGTTGGAGGCTTTTTTTGAGAACTAAACTACTAACCAACCACTTGGTACCATCACTAATAGTTGGCATCACTGGGAAGTCATCAGCCACAATACCATTAATTACCGAATTATATTGATCGGTGGTGATGTGGAGCCGGGTTTCTTCCAGTTTTAACTCAATTACTCCACTAGGCAAACTATTAATAAAATCCTGCATTAACCTGGCTGGTACAGTAATTGAGCCATTATCGGATACTTTGGCACCAATATATTGAGTAATAGCAATATCTAGATTAGTAGCGGCAATACTTAACCGATTGTTATTGGTTTTAATTAGGACGTTAGCTAAGACCGGCAAGGGATTCCGGGTGTTGGCGACTTTAGCTACGGTACCGAGTGCTCGGTTTAGATTTTCTTGGGTAACTTGTAATTTCATGCTGGCTCGTCCTTTCTACAATAATTCTTTATATATATTGCTATTGTTGTTGTAGGTCCTGTGGATGATGTGTAAAACCATCATCTAACCGAATATTAATTAAATCGATAAATAGTGGAAAGCAGGGGGTATGGTTAGTGGTTGGTTGGTGGTAAAAACAGGCAGTTCGTCCACAGCCTAAACCTCGCCAATTACTAACTGTGTTTAGTTTGGCACCTTGCCCACTTTTTGGCCACCGTTTTTGCACAGCATTTCCGAGTACCACATGCTCATCAATTAAGTTAAGCATACAAGCGATCCTTAATATCGGTAATGGCCGCCCGGATGGTACTGTCCAAACGCGATTCCTTTTCAATTTTTTCAACTGAGTGGATGGCGGTGGTGTGATCTTTACGGCCTAATTCCCGAGCAATTTTGGGAAAACTTAAATGTAATTCACTACGCAGCATATACATGGCCACTTGTCTTGGTACAACAATATCTTTGTCTCGTTTTGGTCCCATAATATCCTCTAGAGAAATCTGGAAATGGCGAGCTGTTCGTTCAATGATATGCTTGGCGCTGAGGTGTTTGGGGCGGGTTTTGGCCGCACCCAATAAACTAGTGGCAATACTTAGGTCCGGTTCTAACCCGCGCATCTCACAAAAAGCCAGCAGTTGGTTTAGGGCTCCTTCCAGTTCTCGGACATTGGTCGGGATATTAGTGGCTAGGTAGTCCACTACATCATTAGGCAACTCCACTTCATGACCCTGGGCCTTGGACTGGATAATGGCACAGCGGGTTTCAAAATCGGGATTTTGCATATCAATTGTCATACCCCAGGCAAAGCGGCTGCGCAGCCGTTCGGCAATGGTTGAAATATCCCGCGGCTGTTTATCGCTGCTAATAATGATTTGTCGGTTAGCTTGGTGCAGGGAATTAAAGGTGTGGAAGAACTCTTCTTGGATTTTCTCTTTACCAGCAATGAATTGAATATCGTCGACAATTAAGACGTCCGCCGTTCGGTAATAGCCGGCAAATTCAGCAGTTTTTTTAAACCGGATGGCTTCCACAAATTCCCGGACAAATTGCTCGGTTGAGATATACAGTATTTTGGCATCCGGATTTTTTTGCAAAATGGCATTACCGACAGCTTGGAGTAAATGAGTTTTGCCGATCCCCACCCCACCATACAAAACCAGCGGATTATATTTACTGCCGGGCAACGAAACAACTGACTGGCAGGCGGCAAAGGCCAGTTCGTTACTGGAACCGACAATAAAATTTTCAAAGGTATAACGTTCATTCAATCCTTGGCTGTAAGCATGCTGCGGGCTGTTCTGGAAAGCGGCCGGTTTAGTGGCCATCCGCTGGTCGGCTACTTCCAGAGCTAAGATCGGCTCTTCCAGTTCGCGAGTCCTAGTCGACTCTTGGATTTTGAAAATCAAAGCACCGGGTGTGGCGCCGTTTTTCTTGAGTGTTTCCCGAAGCAAGTCGGCATACTTCCGTTCCAGCTGTTGCTTAATAAAGACATTGGGTACACCAACCACGATGGTATCACTATCCTGTCGCAGTAGGGTGGTGTTTTTAAACCAAGTCACAAAATTGCCTCTAGATACGGAAAGCTCCACCTCACCCAAAACCGCTTGCCAGAGACTATCTTGTGGCATAATCACCATCCCTCGTCTTATTTGTATTAAAACTATACCCTAAAGGTACAGACTTTTCCACAAGCCATCAAAAATCAATTCTTCAACCAGGATAATTTGAAAAACTAGAGGTATATTTTTCCACAAGCTAAAAAGCTATCTTAAAATCTGTGGATACTGTTTGCTCAAGAGTGGATAGGTGGCCAGCCTTAGTGGGTTAAATATTGTTGATTTCACGGCGTCGGCTAGTGGGTGCGTTTTTGATCATTGTCAGACGGCGGAAATTATGCATCAACCAACCAACCAACCCAGTGTCTTAGTTGGCGGCATTTCGGACATCGGGAAAGCAAAACTGTCCTAGATAAGGTACAATTAGTTCTATGCCAAAACGCACCTATCAACCCAAAAAACGCCAGCGGTCTAAGGAACATGGTTTTATGAAGCGCATGGCCACCAAGGCCGGCCGAACGGTCTTACAGCGCCGACGAGCCAAAGGACGTGTCCGTCTATCACATTAATATCCGGCTGGTTCGGGGCGAACAGAGGTTTTCTCTATGATTTCACGGCAGCACCGCTTCCACGGTTATAACAGCTTAAGTTTTGTCTACCACAAAGGACAAACGGTGCGTAATCAGCAGATCTCGCTGAAATACGCCCGTAACGATCGCCGCACTGACTATCGGTCGGCTATTATTGTTGGTCGTAAGGTTCAAAAATCGGCCGTGGTGCGCAACCGGATTAGGCGGCGGCTATATGAGATTATTCATTCTCTTGAACCGGATATTACTGGGTCGTACGACCTAGTGTTGACGGTTTTTAGCGAACAAATTGCTGATTTGCCAGCCGCCCAACTTCACCAACAAGTGACCGAGCTACTATCCAGGGCTGGTATTGTTCGGGCCGACCACTACCAACCGCTATCGGCCACCCATGCTATAGTGAAAACGCACAAGGAGAGATTGTCATAACCAATGGGCGCCTTTTTTACCACTTTTATTGAGCAGCCGATTTTCAATCTGCTGGTGTTGATTTATGCCATTATTCCCGGCCACAACTTTGGATTGGCGATCATTATCTTTACTATTATTATCCGTTTGCTGCTCTGGCCACTGGTTAAAAAACAACTTCACCAGACCAAAGCCATGCGCAAGCTGCAACCTGAGCTAAAGCGCATCAAGCAAGAAACCAAAGGCGACCGTCAAAAAGAAGCAGCCATGGTTATGGCCCTTTATAAGGAACACGGGGTTAGTGCCTTTGGTCCAATCGGCATTATGATCCTGCAGCTGCCGATTTTGATTGCTTTATATAGCGGATTACGCCGGGTAGTCAACAACCCTCACCAAATTGTTAGCTTTGCTTACTCCGGGCTGCAACATTTACCATGGATGCAGCACGTTGCCACCAACATCCACTCTTTTGACACCTCCCTATTTGGTCTAGTGAACCTGACTAAAGATGCCGTCGGAAATTCAGGTATTTATTGGCCGGCCTTGGTCCTCTGCTTCGGTAGTGCCATAGTCCAGTACTATCAGAGCAAACAGCTGATGGTCACTGATAAAAATGCCCCTAAACTACGTGATATTATGCGGGGCGCCAGTAGCGGTCGACAAGCTGACCAATCCGAAATAACCGCTGCCGTTACCAGAAGTACCCAATACTTTATCCCAATCATGGTCTTTATTGTTACTATTAGACTAGCCTCAGCCCTTAGTTTGTACTGGTTTGTCGGCGGTTTAATCGCCTTTGCCCAACAGGCCAGGGTGCTTCGAGAAGACGAATCCGAACTGGAAACTATCGCTGAAGGGAATTCTCCTAAAGATACTTCGACAATCCCTGAAGCGGAGTTGGTCCAAAGCGATCCGCGACCACCGAAACCTTCTCTTAAAACTAAAATCCGCGCCCGTAAAAAGCGAAGGAGAAGAAGATGAGTGACGATCAAGATCAAAAACCAACTACCGAAGACACCCCAGCCACTGAAGTGGCGGTATCGGTGGAAGCTACCGAACAAGATTTAGAGGAGGCCATTGTTTATGCCAAGAAATTCTTGGAAGATTTGTTGTCCTTTTTAGGCCTCAATACCGATGTCTACGCTACTCACGAGGACGATGTTATTCAGCTAAACGTGCCATCGACCCAAATGAATGGTTTTCTGATTGGCCAACACGGTGATAATATGCGGGCCATGCAATTTCTAGTCAGCAATGCCTTAAAGAACCAAAACCACATCTACAGCCGGGTTAATATTGACGTCGCCGGCTATAAACAGCAACGAGCCGATCGATTAGCTAAAACCGCCGAAGATTGGATCAAACAAGTCCGGTCTAGCGGTCAACCCATGGAACTACGACCGATGAATGCGGCCGACCGGCGAGTGGTTCATAAGGTCGCCGCTGAGTCTGGCTTGAACTCGGACTCGATTGGCGAAGGACTGGATCGGCGAATTGTCCTCAAGCCTGACGAAGAAGTGGCTTCCGGAAAACCCCCGGAGTAGATTTACCGCTGGACATTATCATCCAAAGGTTTAATAATTGTTTCTGCGAAATCAAAAATAAAAAGAATAATTTAAAGCATGCCAACCTATAGTCAATATAGACAGCTACAATCTACCAGGACAGCTAAACAGTCAACCAAAACCGGCAGTGCTCATTATGGGCTGGTACTGGTTATTGCCGTGGTCGTCGGGTTTGTCTGGTTTTTTACTTTCATGAATCTGCGCGCTCATGCGGCCATACCAGAAGTTAAGTCAGGCGTTTCCGGGCTTTGCCTGGATGATTATCAGGGGTTGACAACGGCCAATGCTGAAGTAGATGCCTGGGGTTGTAATGATGGTGCCGCTCAAGACTGGGCAGTCACCGACACAGCTATTAAACATAACGATTCCGATTGTTTGTCCGTTCAAAATGACAGTACCTCAACCGGTAATCGGGTGGTCTTGAATGACTGTGACTTGGCACCCGGTCAAGTCTGGCTGCGCGACCAAGGCGGTTATAAAAATCCCAACAGCGGCTTGTGTCTCAACGTACCAAATAGTCAGTCGGGTGTATCGCTGACGGTTACGGCTTGCCACAGTTTAGCGCAGTCTAGCCAACAATGGACGCCGTTAACAGCCAAAGGTAGTAGTTACGGTAATTTATGCAATAGTGGCCCAGAAGGCCAGCGGGTGGCCTGTTATGCGGTTAAAGAATGGACCACTTGGCAGTCTAGATCGTCAAACCACAACACCCTGCTCAACGAATATAGCGATGGTAATGGTTATGAAGAATGGTGCGCCGACTTTGTTAGTTATGTTTATCAGGAAGCCGGATATCCGTTTACTCAGGGCGAACGCGATGGTTGGGATGAATACGACGCTAATAGTATCCAATATCAGGGCTTTATCTATCACGATGCCTCAAGCTACAGTCCACAACCTGGTGACGTGGCCTATTTTGATTATTCCGGCGGGCATGTGGAAATCGTCATCAGCGGCGGTCCAACCCCGACCTTTATTTATGGTGACTCCGGAACGATCGATCCCGGTACCGGCAATGGCCAGATGGAAGCTAACACCATACTAAGCGACGGTTCAATGGGGCAGGTTCAATATTATCTGTCGCCAAATTAGTGGCTTCTATTTGGCTTAAAAAACCTGAATTATGATTAGCTGGTCGATTTGTCTTGAGTGGGTTTTTTGCTCATCAGCCGGTCTTTAGCGTGCAGGCTGAGGGCTACTACCAGAATAATTAGTAAGAAGACCAAATAAACCGAACGGTCAATAACATTAGCAACCACGATCATACCGCTACTAATATGGTGCAAATGTTCACTTAAGATCAAGAATGATTCACGTATACCGATCGCTCCCGGCGTCAAAGCTACAAACAATGCTAAGTTAGCCGTACCGGTGTAGGCAATGACTTGTTTTAGATCAACGTTAGCATGGCCGCTACTATGCAGTTCAACCCCGTAAATAATAGCCTGGACTACGGCCTGTAAAGCCGTTACCACCAGAAGATAGACAATCCCCTTGGAGGTAACACTTAACTCCTGGGCGTTAAATTTCTTGCGTCTGACATAGAGCTTGATCATCACACCAGCCGTGGCAATCATCAGGATGCCGACTAGCAGCGTTAGCCACCAAGCTTGGCTGCCCAGAAAGATGAAAAAGACACTGATGATGCCATAGATCAGAAAATACAGTAGGGTGACAGCTACATAATTCCGGACCTTCAAGCCATGTCGGGTTTTTAAGTAATAACCCCGGAAAATCGGGCCGTTTTGGCCAATAATAAAGAAGTTGTTAATGATTAGGGTGTAAGCGTTTAAAATAACATTCTCTTGTTTATTAATTCGGATGCGGCAGATCCTTAAAGTAGCGTCTAAAATGAACATTAACACCACAAACATAACAGCGTAAAGCAGTAGGATAGCAATAATTATCCATGGCGAAATATGCGCTAATTGGGTGACTAAAGAGCGGTGCTTATCCAAGTAATAAATAGCACCGGCAACAGTTAGTAATAGAATAATAATCGTCACTGATCGGCGGAGTAGTTGCTTTTTAGTCACGCCCCCACTTTACAGGTTTGGTTGGCTTTAGTCTATAATTTAGGAAATAGCTGATTCAGCTTACCTACAGTAAACTGGGATTACTATTATGACGCCGATGGTGAGGACAGTGACCAGCAAGATCAAAACAGTACTGGGTAGCAAATGGTTTTACCGATTTATTTTGCTATTTTTTGTGTTCGAGTCGGCCTGGATTGCTCTTTCGGCGGTTTACCCCCAAGCGTTTGACGAGGACTTCCACTTCGGCCTAGTCAAGATCTATTCCCACTACTGGTTGCCGTTTCTGACTCACCAACCGGCTGGCGCTAATGCCTTTGGGGCGGTAACCCACGACCCGTCTTATCTGTACCATTACCTGATGAGTTTCCCTTACCGCTTATTTGCTCATTTTTACAAAAGCCAAACCGCTCAAGTGATCTTTTTGCGCCTGATTGATATCGGCTTTTTTGCCGCTGGTTTGGTATTGTTTCGCCGGATCTTGCGCCGCGTCGGGATCTCCAAACCGTTAACTAACACCATGCTGCTGATATTTGTTTTGATTCCGGTAGTACCCGTGATAGCCGCTCAAGTTAACTATGATGATTTGCTTTTTCCGCTAGTCGCCTGGACTTGTCTGCTGACTTTTCAGGTGATTGATGAAATCCGGCAAAAGCAACCCACCACTCGGAGTATCTTAACCCTAGTCATTGTTTGTTTGTTAGCCAGCCTGGTGAAATACGCTTTCTTACCAATCTTTGCAGCGGCAGTACTGTTCGTGTCTTTTGTTACTTACCAGAATTTCAAAGGCAAATTCAAACAGCTTTGGACAGCTTTTCTTACCAGTTTTAATAAACTAGGCTGGATAGTCAAAGTGGTCTTAGTGGCCTTGACGCTGATTAGTCTGGGTATGTTTATGCAGCGGGATGGTCTCAACTTGGTGGAATATCGTACCATTACCCCGAGATGCGATGCGGTACTAAACGTTCAACAATGTGGTGCCTACAATATCTGGTTACATGATTATAATAATCACCAGCAGGTACTAGCTAACCAGAAAATAGTTTCGTCCGGCCCGATTGCCTGGGTAGGTGAGTGGTTTTATTGGATGTGGTACCGCCTCTTCTTCGCCGTTAACGGACCAAATAGTTCCTTCGCCAACTATCCGCCGCTACCTCTACCGGCGGCGGCCGCGATCTTAATCTGCTTAATTAGTGCCGTGGCCGTTATTAAATGGCATCGGCGGCTGTTCCACAACAATCCCTATCTGATCTTTTTGGCACTAGTTTCTGTTCTGTACATTATTGCCCTAATGCTCACTGGCTATGAGACTTATAAATATACAGCCGTTTTAGAAATCATGAACGGCCGCTATTTACTTCCAGTACTATTACTGGTAGGCGCCTTAGCCGGCCGGGCACTTAGCCTGACGTTCCAAAAACGAGAAGCCTATAAAGTTCTAGCGGTAGTTATCGTGCTGGCCCTGTTTTTGCAGGGCGGGGGCTTCCTGACGTTTATTGCGCGGAGTGACCAAACTTGGTACTGGCCTAATAGTACTGTCGCCAAAGTTAACCAAGTCGCCAGTTCGGTCGCTAAGCATCTGGTGATCCAAGGGAGAAAGACCTATTCTTCGGGAATCTGGTTTTTTAACTGACAGATCGTTAGTAAATAGCACTACCAGCTGGCCGCTATTTGCTCCTGGATATTCTTGCTTTTGTCTCAAGCCCAATCGATGTTGTCCCTAAATACTCCTTAACCTTTGTCAGTAGCGGACTAATGTAGGCGGGAAAGCGCTTAGCGTAAATCTCCAACCGAGCTTTATTAATGGTTTTTAAATCCAGTTCCTCTATGCTAAGGCTTCTTTTCCCCCGACTGACTAAATATAACTGATCAAGTAAAGCCTTTTCCGGCTCAGCCGCATAAATACCATTCTCCAATTGGTAGCCGAAAAACAGAGCTGGCTTAAGCTGGATAAACTCGACTTCTATGCCCCAGAGTTTCATTTTTTTGGATTTCTTGGCAGTAGCGAAGGTCTGAGTATAGGGTATTTGGCTCAAAATTCCACGCAAAGACAAAATTGACTCAAATGACAAGTAAGAGGGGTAATACAATTGATTGGCGATTTTTCGGACGTCTATTTCCAGCAGGCTCAGTTGATAAACCCCCCTGGTTATTCGGGTGAGCACTTTTTGGCTAGTTAGTCGCGTCAAGGCAACCCGAAGACTCTCCCTGGGGAGCCCAGTAATTTTTTCTAGATCAGCAATGGTAAAAAATCCCCGATCATAGCTTCTCAGGGCATTGATTAAATCTATGGTTTTTATTCTTTTGGCAGCCATGGTTCCAATAATCTCCTGTGTGGTGCCGCCAGCATCCGGTGTAATTCGCGCTTGACCTCTTTGGGGCTAAAACTCGAAAAATCCAGCCGATGGTCTTTTTTGAGTAACTGGCCGATAAACCACAGATCAAAGATATCCCGAATTCGCGGAGGGTTAATTGTCTGTTTTTCCCGCTCAATTTTAGCTAAGGAGGCTACTTGAGCGAGAACGGTGATAGGTGTCACCGCGCTCCTGAGAGTGAGTAATTGATAGTCCCGCTCTATTAGCCAGTTTTCTCGACGCGTGGAAATTTCTACTTTGATACTTATGGTTTCAGGGATAGACGGGTCTTTGACTTTAAACATGGCGTAAAGAGTAAAATACTTTCGTAACGCTTCGTCTAACCTAAGATAGGGAATGGATCGAGCTGTTTGTTTACACCAGGACTTAAACACTTTTTCGGTAATATTCGTTAGGCAGCTGAAATCAAGGTCATCAGAAAAACGCGGCGAATTATAAGCCAGGCGGAGCGCGGTACCGCCCCGAAAAACTAGTTTGCCACCGAACGATTCTCCTACTAAGCGGTTCAGCAGAAGCATCTCGTATTCTTCTCGTACGATTTGAATCACTGAAATACCGAGTTTCTGTTGCAGGCTTAGTGCTAATTGACGTTCCATATATTCTTCCTAAATAATTAACATAAACGTTAGTTTACTTAGAAGTATACATGAACCAGATCTGTTTGTCAAGTATAGCAGCCAGCAATTAGCCAGAGTGAATTCGGTGAGAGTAATTCACTGAAATATGAGTATTTTGGTGAACGACGGCGTTTTTACCACCCGACACTAATTATTGCACCTAATCGAGCGTCACAGATCCCTAGACTAAACACAAAGATGGACCATTATTGTACTAAATTTCTGGGAACCTCCATAATCCTAGTAGTAGCTATCGTGTTTGTTCTGTTTTTGCAGGGCGGGGGCTTCCTGACGTTTATTGCGCGGAGTGACCAAACTTGGTACTGGCCTAATAGTACTGTCGCCAAAGTTAACCAAGTCGCCAGTTCGGTCGCTAAGCATCTGGTGATCCAAGGGAGAAAGACCTATTCTTCGGGAATCTGGTTTTTTAACTGACATGCCATAGTTATGCCGTCGCTGCTCTTCCAAAATATCCTCAATCAAGGTGCGGTTAATTCGAATTAAGTTAGCAACGATTCCTAGAGTGAAAGAGATGAATGAGGCGTTCAGTAACACCGTGCCAACTATCAATGACTGCAAATGATGGGTACCAAAGGGTTGTTTGTTAATGATAATGATATATAAGTAATGGACAAACGGGATTAAGCCACAAACCAACAAAATTAAGCCGAGCGTCAAAAAGACCGCATAAGGCTTATACATAGTGTAGGAATTGAATAAAGCAATTAATGACTTCCGGATGTGTTCCCAAGAGGACTTAAAGAGCCGTGATTCGCGGGTCTTGCCATTGGTCTTAATCTTAATATCGGCAATAGCCAGGCGCTTGAAACCGAACTGGAGGTTATTCTCCATGGCAAAATTAAACCGGCCAACCAGATTAAGCTTAATAGCCGCCTCTCTGGAATAAGCTCGAAAGCCGGAAGTACTGTCAGGAATTTGTGTGCCAGAGGCAGCGTTAGAAACTCGAGTACCGAATTTCTGCAGGAATTTCTTGGTAGCCGAAAAATGATCAATGGTATGTACCTGACGATCGGCAATTACCATATCGGCTTGATTAGCTAAAATCGGTTTGATTAGGTCGGGTATACGATCCTGGGGGTACTGGTTGTCCCCGTCAGTTAGCACAATAATATCGGCTCCGAGCTCCAGTGCGCCGCGGATGCCGTCACGTAAACTCATAGCTAAACCGCGATTTCTAGCATGGTTAATAAAATGTTCGACGCCGAATTGGCGAGCTACCTCAACAGTTTTATCAGTTGAGCCATCGTTGATTACCAAAATTTCCAGTTCGTCGATTCCCGGTATCTCTTTGGGAATAGTATTGAGCACTATTGGTAGTGTTTTTTCCTCATTGAGACAGGGGATAATGACAACTAATTTCATACTCTAAGTTTAGCTCCAGTTCGTTTCATTGTACTACAAGCCATCTAGACTAAAGAACAAATGTCTGTGATAACGCTGAGATGTTAATCTCTATCAGCTGGAAAGCTGATAACTAATGGCTGTCTTGCAGATCCTTTTTGATCCGTTCGAACTCCTCTTTATTAATTTCACCCTTAGCGTAACGTTCTTTAATAATGTCCAGCGGTTCTTTATGTTCCTCGGTCTCATGGTCGTACCAATGCCAATAGTTGCCGTGCCAATAATGTTGTCTTCGGCTAGCCATAAAAGCGAATATTAGAATAACGATAATGAGACAAATTAAACCCCAGCCGAACATGAACCAGGGGAAGCCAAAACCATTATTGTAGTAATACATAATTACTCGATCTCCATTTAATATTCACAAACTAACTACAACACCCCTTTATTATAATCGGAATAAAAGAGATAGTTAACTAATTACTCGATTAATTCTGAAGATAATCTGCAAAGGTTAATATTGAACTTTAGATTATGATTTCATGCCTACTTGAAGTCCGGGCTGTAATGCTGACCCATCTGGGGTAGTTAGACCCTCCCCCTTGGTTATGCCAAAAGCGTATAAACTCAGACCCTCAATATTACCAGGAGCACCTTTGCCCCCTTGGGAATGCAATCCTACCGACAATACGAAATTTTTATTGTTATAAGGTACAAATTCATATTCACCGCGCTCTACGGATTGAACAATAACTTCGAAACTACCATCAGCAGCTGTACTCTGCATCCCAATGTAACCATCAACCAGGAAATCACCATTACGATCGGGTTTAGAGCCACTAACAGTTGATAGAATAATTGGTGCTTCAATATAGGCCATAGCACGGGGGTCAGCAGGCTTACCGTTTTTCCCTAAAGGCTCAAGAACGCCATTTAGGATTGTAACTGTAACCGTTGACTCAGGGTTGCTATTGAACAATTGAGTAAATTCCTCAGCCTGTTGGTTGGCTTGCTGGTAATTCAGAACAGCTTCTTGGGCACGGTCATTTTCAGACTGGTTCAGGGATCTGACGTTTTGCTCCAATGAGTTAATCTGTCTACCTTGACTAACGATTGTCTCGCTAGCTAGCCCAGCACCAGCGCCCAGTAATGCAACACTGGCCACACCAGCAAGTAACTTTCGGGGTATGCTTCGACGGTGGTTAGGTTTTGATTCTGTATTTATTTGTTTTGGTTGTTCTTTCATAATGAGAGTATAGTAGCATAAACATTATTAAATAGCAAGTTTATGTAATTCGATAAATAATATTGTCTGTTAGAACGTCCTTAAAAGCTAGTATCATAACCTCTAATAGATTAGATTTCACCCAGTACTTGCCGGTAAATATCTAGAGTCTGTTCGGCCATCCGTTTCCAAGAATATTTCCGGACCTGTTTATGTCCAGCGTCAATCAACCTTTCACGCGTATCAGATCGGGTCAATACCGCCCTTATAGCTTTAACCATGGCTTCGGTATCGAGAGGATCAAAATAATAAGCCGCTTCGCCAAATATTTCCGGTAGGCTAGTGGCATTACTGCTAACTAACAGGTGCACCATGAGCCATGGCTTCTAATCCAGGCAGGCCGAAGCCTTCAGAAAGAGACGGGAAAATATAGGCAGCTGTCTGCTCATACAACCAACGCAACTGTCCATCACTAACCCGTCCAGTAAAATGGACATCTGGTATACCTTTTTGTTCAACTTCATGAGCGTGGTGTTTATAAAGGCTATCACGTCTACCGGCTAGCACCAAATGTAGTTCAGGCATATCCGCTTTAAGCTGTGAATAAGCTTCAATTAATCGTTCCAAATTCTTATGCGGGTTAGGTCGGCCGATATACATAATGAATTTAGTATTAACCAAATCCTCGATTGGCTCAGCCGGGGCCTCAATTGGCTCAGCTGCCTCGTAGGTAACGGTTATTTTCCGACTGTTCAGACGTATTGCCCGAGCCACGTCATCTTTCACATATTCTGACGGGACAATAATTGCTTTTGACTTATGGGCAGCGATATAGTTAACCCACCGATAAACTCGTTGTTTAACCCTGAATACAAAACTGGTTTTTAGAAGGGTTATTAAAGCGCAGGGTTGTCAGGTCGTGCATAGTAGTTACGACTTTGCCTTGATACAAAATCGGTTGCTGGACCATGGTGAAGTGTGTCAGATTAGGACCAAGCTTAATCAGTTGTCCGAAAATTCCAATTTGCTCACCGAAAGTAAATTCTTTATAACGACAGGACATCTTAGTAAAACGTTTGCTCTTTGGCTCCCAGATGTCCATATCTTTTGGTTTGAGCAGAACCACATAACGATGCGATAAATCGGTATCGATTTCCTGCAGGTAATTCAGTAAGTTTTTAACATACGTTCCTGTTGAGGTATTCAGTTCACGCGCATCGATAACTATTTTTTTCATTTCTTTCCCCTTAAGTGCCACCACCAGGAGCGCAATTTACGTAAATTATGGGCATTTGGTGGCAAATCATGAGTAAGCATACTACTAATGTATGAGCTACTAACGGTTCTTTGTGATTGAATGGCATGTCGTTCACGCAACTTCTTGGGTATTTTTCGTAAGCTAACCGCTAGACCTTTGAACGCCGACCAGGCATGACCACGCAGAATAGCCCGGCCAAAGAACATTGTATAAGCCAGCAGAAACCGAGACCAGACTGTAAACAATAACCCCCTTGGTACATCCTTAATCACCAACCAAGGTAAGTTTTTGATTGTTTGGTAGGTTGTAAATCCTTTAACCCGACTACTACTAGCGCCAATCTGATGATATGCCAGGGCTTCGGGTGCATAACGTACTTTCCAGCCTGCCAGTTGAGCCCGGAAACTGATATCGATATCTTCGTAGTAGGCAAAAAAGTCCTCATCAAATAACCCAATCTCCTCGAGCATTTTAGCTCGGTAAGCGCTAGCTCCGCCACTGGCTGCAAAAATATTAGCTCGGTGATCATATTTAGAGCTGACTGGCTCCCGCCGACCGCGAGGGTAGGGCAGCCCCCAGATCGTGTACTGATCCCCCGTGCTATCGAGGTGGACTTTATCGGCATGCGCCAGTTTGCATGTAACAATACCCACTTCAGTATGATCGTCAAGAACAGCAATTAAGTTTTTGAGCCAGTGTTTGTCTGCATAAGCATCGTTATTAAGTAGAGCTACATAGTCGAAATGTCTTCGTATTGCTTCTCTGATGCCGCAGTTAGCACCACTCGCAAAGCCGAGATTCACCTGGTTCACAATCAACTGTACTTGGGGGTAGTTTTCTCGTAGGTATTCTAATGAACCATCAGTCGAACCATTCTCAACCACAAAAACACTGCAGCGTAAACTTTGAGCTAATAACGAATCCAAGCAGGACCTTAATACGTCTTTTCCGTTCCAGTTGAGTACAATTACAGCTACGTCATTCATCGACATATAAACATTCTTCACCTATAATACGCTATAACAAATGTTTAAGCGTATCTTCTCTAAGCGCAATCGTGTGCTGCTCGCCGAATTGGTCCGGACTGACTTCAAGATTGCGTTACCAAGGCTCTGTGCTGGGCTATGTGTGGTCACTGCTAAGGCCTATTGTTATTTTCAATTTTGTATTTGGTATTTATAAAATTTCTAAAAGTTAATTATGATGTTCCACATAGTGCGGTTTATCTGTTGGTTGGAATAATTCTATGGAATTTCTTTCTTGAAGTCACCGCAGGATCATTAAGCTCGATTGTGGCACGGGGTGATCTAATACGTAAAATTAGTATCCCACGATGGATAATTGTTATATCAAGCAGTCTATCCGGCCGTTATAAGTTTACTTTTGAATTTTATTGTTATAGCTATCTTCATGATTCTTAATCACGTTAGTGTGTCAATTGATATCCTTTGGTTACCATTGATCCTAGCTGAAATATACGTTTTCGCACTAGGTTTGGCGCTCTTCTTGTCGGCGGCTTTCGTCCGATACCGGGATATAAGCTATATCTGGGAGGTTATCTGTCAAGCGTTGTTTTATCTGACGCCGCTGCTTTACCCAGTGTCCAGGCTCAAGTGGCCAATTATAAAGGAAGTTTTATTTATGAGTCCTCTGACACAGGCCGTTCAGTCTGCAAGGTATGTAATAGTGACTCACAGGACCTATGTTTTAACCGATGTTTCCCGCTCAGTTTTCGTTAGGGCGATACCCTTTTTCATACTTATAGCAGTGCTCATTATCGGTATTAGTTATTTCCGAAAAAGAGCTAAGACTTTTGCGGAGGATCTTTAAATATGGACAGCATTGCAATTAAAGTTGTTGGGGTTAACAAGACATTTAAATTACCGCACGAAAAACAATCTTCGCTTAAAGGAGTGGTTATAAATGTATTTAAGGGTGGCAACCGATCATACGAGAAGCAGCAAGCCCTTAAAGATATTAATTTTGAGGTAAAAGAAGGCGATTTTTTTGGCATAGTTGGTCGTAACGGAAGCGGTAAAAGCACTTTACTAAAACTTTTAGCGGGTATATATTCACCCGACTCAAGGCAGCATACAAATAAATGGCAAACTAACGCCGTTTATTGAACTAGGTGTTGGTTTTAATCCAGAGTTGACCGGTCGTGAAAATATATTCTTAAATGGGGCCCTGCTAGGCTTTAATCGCAATGAAGTAAAGGCTATGTATAACGATATTGTCGAGTTTGCCGAGCTAGAACATTTCATGGAGCAAAAACTCAAAAACTATTCATCCGGCATGCAGGTAAGATTAGCTTTTTCGATTGCCATTAGAGCTAGAAGCGACATTCTTTTACTCGATGAGGTTTTAGCCGTTGGCGATGCTGCGTTCCAGCAAAAATGTTTCAACTACTTTGAAGACCTCAAGCAGCAGAAAAAAACCGTGGTGTTTGTATCACATGACATGAGTGCCATAAGAAGATTTTGCAATAGTGCCATATATCTCAATAGCGGTAAGTTGACAATGTATGGTAAACCATCCAAAATCGCCGATGAGTACGTTGATGAAAATATCGAAAGCGCCCATAAATCAAAAAATAATAAGGACGAAGTACCTAGCCCATATCGGGTTAGTACAAAAATTACCGAGCGAACAGACGATAAACTTCTGTTAAAAACATCATATCAGTCAGACAACCAAGACGAGATGTATGTCGGGATTTCTGTGATAAAAGATGGGTTATCTGTCGCAGAGATTAATTCATTACCGTTAGTTAAATTGCGCGGCAATGGCCTCACCGCTTATACTCTTGATACTAGTATTTTTAATGGCGGGGTCTACTACGTAACTACGGCACTATTTCGCCTGGAAAATCGTGAGTTATTATGTGTAGACAAAGACCAGTGTGAGTTTGTGATAAAACAGCAAGATGATACCAGGGGTGGCGCTCTCAAGTTATCAAATACATGGGAACACGTTAAGTAACAACCAAGCAATGAGCTTAAGTAAATCCATGCAATCACCTGAAAGAATTAACGTTACAAAGGTCTTTCTGCCACCCATAGATGAATACCGGTCGTACTTAAATCAAATATGGAGGACTCATCAACTTACCAATCAAGGGCCGCTTTTATTGGAGTTTGAGAGGCAAGTTATTGAGTATCTTGATGTCCCAAACCTCCATTTCGTTAACAATGGCACAATGGCTCTACAACTAGCGCTGAGAGCCCTTAACATCAATGACGGCGAAGTTATTACCACACCCTTTTCTTATGTTGCCACCACTTCATCTATCCTTTGGGAAAACTGCTCCCCAAAGTTTGTCGACATCGATCCAGAAACGCTCTGCTTAGATGCCGATAAAATCGAAGCAGCTATAACTCGAAAGACTAAAGCCATTATGCCGGTTCACGTATTCGGTCACCCTTGTGATGTAGAAAAAATTGGGTTAATAGCTAAAAAACATAACCTTAAAGTAATTTACGATGGGGCACACGCCTTTGGCGTTAAATACCAGGGTAGGTCACTACTTGATTATGGCGATATCTCGGTTTGCAGCTTTCACGCCACCAAACTATTCCACACCATTGAAGGTGGTTGTCTGATAACCAAAAATAAAAAGACCAGTAACAATATCGAACTAATGAAACGATTTGGGCATAATGGCGACGACCACTACATGCTAGGCATTAACGGGAAGGCCACTGAATTCCAGGCCGCCATGGGGCTATGTAACCTTAAGTATGTCGATAGTATAATCCAGCACCGAAAAAAACTGGTGAACCTTTACGACAAGCTATTAAACCAACCCCGTAAAATGATAGCGAGAAAAGGCACTGAGCATAACTATTCCTACTACCCGATAGTATTTGGAGATGAAAATAAACTTCTGAAAGTTATAAAACGGCTCAATAAGGAAAATATTTTTCCCAGAAGATATTTCTTTCCATCGCTTAATACATTGCCCTACTTAAGTAGCTACCAAGCTTGCCCGATTTCCGAAGACATATGCAAAACGGATACTTTGCTTACCGCTTTATTTTGGGCTAGGGGAAGATAACGTACGAAGGGTTTGTGAGGCAGTCAACGGATGATTAAAAAATCACTTAAGAGTAATTTTAATAGCCAGTTACTAAAGGTTCTCAGGAAAAAGCACAAAGTTAAACTCAACATTGGTTGCGGCACTGATTATAAAGATGGCTGGATAAACATTGATAATAATTCTGACAATAATATTGAAAAATTAGATTTAAATTGGGACTTAAGAACTCCTCTACCATTCCATGACGATAGTATTGACTTTATATTTAACGAACATTTTATTGAACATCTTTCTGTCGAGGAGTCTAAAAATGCAATCAAAGATTTTATGAGAACATTAAAACCTGGTGGAGTATTAAGGATTGCAATGCCAGACCTTGAAGCTGTAGTTCAAATGTATAACGACCCTGAGTGGGAAAATAAACCATTTATTAGAAGATTTAACCTTGAGTTTGTAAAAACCCGAGCAGAAATGTTGAACATGAATTTTAGCTGGTGGGGGCATAAATGGCTCTATGACTGGGAAGAACTAGACAGACGATTGAAGGATCTAGGTTGTAATAATGTAAAAAAGTGTAAATTGGGTCAGAGCAAGCATAAAGAACTACAAAACTTGGAAACTAGAAAAGAGTCAACATTAATAGCAGAGGTTAGTAAATGACTAAGATTGCTATTATGCAACCGTACTTTTTCCCATATATAGGCTATTTTCAATTAATTCAGTCTGTAGACAAATTCATATTCTATGATGACGTGAATTTTATTAAAAACGGTTGGATAAATCGAAATCGTATACTTCTAAATGATGAGCCACACTACATAACAGTTCAGCTCAAAGAAGCTAGCCCTTTTGAAAAAATATCTAACATAAAATTTTCTGATAACCGAGCAAAACTAAAAAAAACAATCGAGCAGACTTATAAAAAAGCTCTGAGTTTCAACAGTGCTTGGCCGATAGTGGAAGGTTGTTTAGACTTAGCAACAGACAATATAAGTAGGTTGGCAATCTATTCAGTTAAAGAGACATGTAAATATTTGAATATAAATACGGTGTTTGAGGTTAGTAGCGAGAATTATAATGACATAAGCTCACTTAGCGGAGCAGAACGTATAATTGAAATATGTAGAAGGAATAGTGCTAATCAATACATTAATCCAATTGGGGGGACGGAGCTATATGATAAAGACGATTTTGATAAAGCTGGTATACAACTGAATTTTATCAAAACGCACGATATTAAATATGACCAAAACACCGATAGTTTTATGCCGAACCTATCAATTATTGATGTCATGATGTTTAATGCTCCTCAAGACATCGTTACAATGTTACAAGACTATGAACTCATCTAAATTTATCGGAGGCTACTTTGAATTGGAACTGCAAAATAGCGGTTTCATGCATTCTAATGCCATATTGCTAAATAGCGGTAGAAACTGTTTTGAATATATTTTGCAAACTAACCGACCAACACACGTATACATACCAAAGTATATCTGTGATGTTATGATAGAGCCCCTAAATAAGCTTAAAGTTCCATACTCATTTTATTCTATAGATGAAAACTTAGAAATTGATAAGAATGTGCAACTTAAAAAAAATGAACTTATTGTCTATGTAAATTATTTTGGGATTAAAGATGGGTATGGTAACTTATTAGGCAAAAAGTATGGCAACAAACTAGTTTTAGATAACAGCCAAGCGCTCTATACCAAACCAATTAAAAGTAGTCACACTTTTTATAGCCCCCGCAAGTTTTTTGGTTTGCCAGATGGTGGCTTTTTATATACCAACAAAAAATTAGTCGAGGATCTACCAGTCGGCATATCATATCAACGCTTTTCTCATCTAATTAAAAGAATAGACGTTGATGCAGATAAAGCTTATAAGGATTTTACCTCGAATGAAGGCAGTCTAAGTGATCAGCCAATCATGCAGATGTCACTTCTAACAAGAAGTATTTTAGGCAATATTGATTTTGAAACAGCTAGACAAAAGAGATTGGCAAACTTTGATTTTTTACACAAGGGACTAAAGGATAATAATAGATTACAAATTGATCTAAACAGTTTTAGTTGCCCCATGGTTTACCCATACTTGACGAGGGATAGTATGCTCCGACAAAAACTAATTAGAGATAATATATTCATAGCTACTTACTGGCCCAATGTTTTGAATTGGAGCAATCGAGGAGAAACAGAGTATAAACTTGCAAAAGGCATTCTGCCTTTACCAATAGATCAAAGGTATGGCATTAAGGAAATGGTAAGAATCTTGCGGGCAATAAATGATTAAGCCAATAAACGTTTTAATCTTCCCTGCTGGAGAAATTAACTCTGTGGAGCTACATGATGCACTTTCAACCTGCGTAAACATTAAGTTATATGGCGGTTCTTCAGTTGATAGGCACGGCCCCTATATTTTTAAAAACTATATCAGTGGTATACCCTTCATTGGCGAAGAATCGTTTTTTGAAAAATTTAACAAAGTGCTGGCGGATTACAAAATCGATGTGATTTTCCCGACTCACGATACAGTGACCACTTTTTTTACAGCCAATCAGGATAAAATTAATGCCAAGATAATTGCTGCCGATAAAACAACTGCTGAAATATGCCGAGACAAACAAAGAGTTTACGATTTGTTTTCAGACTGCAAGTTCAACCCAGTTATATATAAAAATGATTTTAAAAATATACCTCTGCCCGTATTTATTAAACCCCGGATCGGCCAAGGATCAGTTGGTGCAAAAAAAATCACCAAGCGAGCTGAGCTTAAAAATTTAAGCTTTGATGACTTTGTTGTCTCCGAATACTTACCGGGCGAAGAATATACTGTCGACTGTTTAACTGATAAGAAAGGAAAATTAGCAGTTGTTTCACCTCGATCGCGGGATCGCATATTGGCAGGTGTGTCTGTAAGTGGTGAGAATAGGCAAGCAACCAACGAGATCCAAATGATTGCCGAAAGTATTAATAAGCGCCTATCCTTCATGGGGCTATGGTTTTTTCAGGTTAAAAAAGATAATTCAGGTAAGTTTAAACTTCTCGAGATATCAACTCGCTGCGCAGGTGCAATGTGTCTAACTCGAGCCAGAGGTGCAAATCTACCATTGCTTAGCGTTTATGTAGCATTAGGTTATGATATCACCGTAATTTTAAACCCCTATGATATTAAAATGGATCGAACTTTGATAAGCCGCTACAAGATTGATTACGAGTTTGATAATGTCTATTTTGACTTTGATGATACTTTAATAATTGATGGCAAAGTACATCTTTATTCGATAATGTTTTTATACCAGTGCAGGAATTTTGGGAAGAAGATATTCTTACTTACCAAACACACCAATGATATAAACCAGACACTACAAAGTTATGCTATCGACAAGAATCTTTTTGCGGATGTTATTCACCTTACAAAAGATGATCTAAAGGTAGAGAAAATCCAACCAACCAAATCGATTTTTATTGATAACCTCTTCCAAGAACGACAATTTGTACACGATAAATTAGGTATACCGGTCTTTGATGTTGATATGCTCGAGGTTTTAATAGACTGGCGAGTTTAGGGAGGAATTATCGTGTTGGAACTTATCAAGAATGTTAAAAATAGAACGCAATCTGATATACGAAAGTTAAGTAAATCAAGGCTACCACTCGTGATGTATGGAGCGGGCAGTTACGCAACAGATGTGTCAAAGTTCTTGGCATCCCGAAATATTTTTATTGACGCCTATTGCGTTGACGAGTTTTATTTAAAAAACAAAGAAATGTTTATAAATAATACTGTTATAACGACAATTGGAGATGCTTATAAGAAATACCCCAAATTTAATATTGTTATTGGCTTTGCTGACTATGTTAAAGCCGAAAAGAATTTAAAAAAATATAAAAACAACTCAAAAATATATTTTTTTGATGCTCCAGACCGCCCCAACTTTTTTGATTATAATTTCGTAAAACGACATATAAATGAATTTCAAACAACTTTTAATCTTCTTAGTGATGAAGAATCCAAAAAAGTATTTTTAGCTTTTATTAATACGAAAATTAGTGGCGATCCCCACAATATTTATTCTTTAGCAAGATTTGATCAGTATTTCCCAGATGTTATTAAATTCGACAACAATGAATCACTGATAGATTGTGGCGCCTACGATGGTGACACGATACAAGAATTCGTAAAACAGCTTAACAGGAAATACGATAAGATTTTCGCTTTTGAGCCAGATAGTGACAGCTATAAACGACTACTAGAAAACATAAAGAAAGATCACATAAAAGATGTTGAAACATATAATAAGGGTTGTTGGTCTAAACGAACAGTACTAAAGTTTTCAGGATTCGGCGGGGTAACTTCTACTGTTAGCCCTCAGGGTAATACATCAATTAAAGTGGATAGGATAGATAATATTGTTAAAAAAGAAGCAGTTTCATACATAAAAATGGATATTGAAGGTGCTGAGCTTGAAGCCCTTCGAGGAGCCAAGAACGTTATTATAAATAATCGACCCAAGCTAGCAATATGTGTTTATCATAGACCAGACGACTTAATTACCATCCCTCAATATATAAATAGCTTAGTGGGAGATTATGATTATTATTTAAGACAGCACCAGTATGTATCGTGGGATATGGTAATGTATGCAGTACCAAGGCCGTAAACAAAGATTCAATATGAGGATTAATTAAATACATGACTAATACATTTAAACTCACAGTCAAGCCGTTAGTAAGTGTCCTTTGTGTTACTTATAACCAGGAAAAATACATTGCTCAAGCGATTGAGAGTTTTTTAATGCAAAAAACAAACTTTCAATTCGAAATTATTATTCATGATGATGCCTCAACTGATAAAACAACAAGCATTATTCAAAATTATGCCAGTCAATATCCTTTGATAATCAGGCCTCTCTTCGAGAAGCAGAATCAGTACTCTAGGGGAAAACAAGGCTTTCTTAATAATATTGTTTAAAGCCGCAAAAGGAAAGTATATTGCTCTTTGCGAAGGTGATGATTACTGGTTAAGCCCTGATAAGCTTGCAAATTTAGGTCGATTTCTGCAAGGCAATCCAGATTATTCAGTTTGTTTTCATCCAGTAAAAGTTTTTTTTGAGAATGATAAGCACAAAGACTACATCTTCCCTGAGTTTTTAGTAGAAAACGGTCTTTTCTACAGCAGGGTTGCTGAAACAGAACTTTATACAGACAAGCTCAGCAATGTATAAAAAACAAAAGTACGGTGTACCAACTTAATGTCACACCTCATGATTGGTATTTTCACCTGTATCATGCCCAGTTCGGTAAGATAGGTTTTATCGATCAGGTAATGTCAACTTATCGGCGGCATCCGGGTGGGCTTTGGTGGAATAGCTACAAAGATATTAATAAAATTTGGAAAAACTTCGGCGTAGAACATCTAAGCCTTTTCGTTGAGCTATTGAAGATTTACGGCAAGAATCCCGCCCATAAAAGGATACTCGACCAACACATAGCAGAGATGATTGATAATTTAATTAAGGCTAATGGGAAAAACGGCAGCGGTCTGCTAACAAAAGCGTTTAATAAATACCCTGATTTAGCTGAATACTTCGTGCTTCGCCAACACCAAAAGTTAGTTGGCCAAGCGGCTTCTCTGCGGCAAGCCGAAAATGAACGAGATACCAATAAACTATCACTCAATCAAACACGGCAACTACTGACTGCTAAAGAGAGGGAAATAAGAGACATCAAGGTTTCAAGATTTTGGAAGGCAAGAAACGTAGTTGCCAGGCTGATTGGCAAAAAGCCCGTGTAAATGACCTGGGTAAATGTAATTAGCCGAGCTAAAATCTTAAATTTTGGATATAATCATGGGGAACCTTAGTGAGGAAAATTATCCTAATTTAAGTTCGGTTTGATGATGATTAAGTGTTCCAAACAAAACGACTCGATGATTCTGCTTGTTAATAAGAGAAAATTTTATGAACAAAATAGCTAAAGTACTACTACCAACCGGTTCTTTAAGAAGGCGGTTGGTTAAAAAAATATTAGTTTTATTTCACTTACGGTCCAATGTAATAGCTGGATACTATAATACGTGGGTTCATCAGCAAAGTGACTGCCCACCTCTTCGGGATCAGTTGAGGGACATTTCGGGTGGACCATTGATATCTGTTATTATACCTGCCTATAATCCACCACCTGCCTACTTTGAAGAACTTATTTATTCCGTTATATCTCAAGCCTATCAAAACTGGGAATTGATTCTGATTAATGCCTCAAGCAAGCCTGAATCAAGAGCCACGATTAATGACTGTAAGCTCAAAGATGGGCGCATTAGAATATTTGAAACCGAGAATAAGGGCATTTCAGTAAATACAAATTATGGCATCAAGATGGCGAAGGGTGATTACGTTGCTTTTGTGGATCACGATGACCTGCTTGAACCGTTTGCTCTTTACGAGGTAGCCCTCACAATAATCGATTCTGGCGCTGAATTGATTTATACAGACGAGGATAAAATTTCCGATAACGGTGAAATATACTTTGATCCACACTTTAAGCCTGACTGGTCGCCAGATTTATTGACACACGTCAATTACATCAATCATTTAACTGTTATAAAGAAAAGTTTGATGCTTAAAGCCGGCTTACTTAATCCGGATAAGGATGGTGCTCAGGACTACGACCTCATGCTTCGGGTGACGGATTTGAGCCCTAAAATTGCTCATGTACCTAAAGTTTTATATCATTGGCGCTCGACTCAAAACTCGACGGCCCAAGATTTTTCATCAAAGAAAAACATTACGGATGCTGGGCGGAAGTCACTGGAAGAACATTTCAAACGTCAGAGCCTGTCTGTCGAAGCCAAGCCTAAAAAGGATAGCCCGGGTTTTTATGAATTAAAGTTCCAACCCTATAAAAAGGTTAGCCTGATTATCACACCATTTGCATCAGACGCCCTTCTTAGGCTATACACTGTCATGCTTTTAGAGCGTACTTCACTCGATAATTTACAAGTTGAGATGGTTGTACCGACCGGTGGTATCAAGCCAAACTTTAAAGCAAAAAATCTAAAGATAACCTCTACTGACGTTGGCCAGGATTTTCTCGAGCAAGCCTTAGATTTAACTAATGATGCCTATGTCGTTATCATTAATCAGGTCGTGCTACCTTTGCAAAAAGATTGGCTAGAACGGCTTTGTGGCCCACTTTGCCAAAAACATGTTGGCTCAGTCGCTCCCCTAGTAATACGAAACTCGTCTATGATCGAAGACTGTGGCTTGGTCCGTGACACAACCGGTCAGCTCCATCCGCTCTTTATGAATCGGCCATCTTTTCCTAATCAGACTTTCTTCGGTAATCCAGGTTGGGTGAGAGATGTCGATGCTTTAACTGGGTCGGTCATAGCGACATCAGCAAAGTTCTTGCACCAGTTTATCGAAACCAACAGAAAATTGACCATATCACCAGTTTATTGAGAACCTTTACGGAAGAAAGTGCCAAAGAAGGAAAATTCAATGTTATATATACAGAAGTAATAGTCGATAATTATGCCATCCGTCTTAAACCAGACTTACACCAGGCAACATTATTTAACCCCAATATCTTTCCAATTGGCAGCGACTATGAACTCTATACGCCCGAGGCTTCAGCCATTAACATTCTCACCATAATTGGCGAACAAGCGGAGAAGCAATTATGAGTGACAAACGAGTGCCACCACTGAAGACGTTTAACAAGGGTGTAGCTTATATTATCGTCTCCTGGAATAACAAGGGCATACTAGAGGATTGTATTAAATCAATTCATGGACAAACCTATGACGGCTTCAAAAGAATAATCTTAGTCGAGAATTCATCTAGCGACGACACGCTAGATTTCGTAGCAACAAACTTCCCGGATGTTGAGGTCCTTGCCCAACCGAAGAATTACGGCTTTGCCCGCGGCAACAACATTGGTATAACGAAGGCACTCGAAGACAGTAACATAGAATATCTAGTGCTGCTTAACACTGACGCTCGGCTTGATACTAATTGGACCCATATTCTTACGGAGGCAGCTAAATTACATCCTCACGCTGCGACAATGCAGAGCGTAACCGTGGACTATTACGATCCGGGCACAATTGACTCAACCCATATCTATATTTCAAAGTTTGGGCAGGGTACTCAAGGTTCATGGCGGCAACCATTGCCGTATGGCAATGATGTAGCGCCTCAAAAAGTTTTTGGCTGTAATGCCGCAGCCATGCTAATAACCAGGAGTTTCGTCGAGGCACAACCCTTTAAAGATTTCTTTGATGAGACCATGTTTATGTACCTAGAGGACGTAGATGTAGGAACTCGGGCTACGGTTATGGGCTGGGATAACTTCGTTGTTCCAGGTACTCGGGCACATCACATGGGTTCAGTAAGTTCAAGCAAAAAGGATCCAAGGTTCTCTTTATATATGACTTTCAGAAATAATACAGGGCTACTCATTAAAAACTTACCAGCAAAAACTCTTTGGCCGATTCTCTTTAGAATGTTAAAAGCCGACAGGGCTGCCATAAAACACTTAAAAAGAACCAATCGAAGCCAGGCCGTCCCAGCGGTTATAAAAGGTCGTATAGCCAGCATTTGGTATCATACCTATATTTTTATGGAAGCGTCATAAACTGAGTAAATATAGAGTTGTTGACCCAGATTACCTCTGGTATTTAATGCGTCACGGATATTAATTACTCCATATACCGCCACTTGGCATACTTGCTATAAGAGACGGGCTGACAATGCTACAAGGCTCTAGCCCAGATGATCGTAAACCTGTGCTGATGGGATGCCATATATCTCACCGTTTTTTATTCCGTAGATTGTTGGGTTATTGGCAGATTTAATAGAATTGCTAATATTCACACCCGTTGGTAAGGTTGATAAGTAGGTACTCCCTAGAGCAGTAGGAGTTGTGCCACTCTCCCAGGTCGAGATTAAAGAAGATGGTACTTGTTGTTTGACCCCACCATCAAGAACCCACAAATTATCAGAATCGTCAGTTGCTAAATAGCCTTGCCAGATGCCGACGGACATCGAATTGATGGTTGTTTGCGAAAGTTGGGCTTGACTTCCGCTAATGCCAAGATTTATAGCCCCGTTCATGGTCGATATGCCGAACAAGGAACCGTTAGATATGGTATAGATTGTATTGGCAGAGGCGGATCCGGGTTGACCAATAACGAAACGGGTGAGGTAACTGCCATATTGAATAGCCTGATTATTGAGTAAATCTTGAGTCGGGCGCACAAGACCACTAGTCAAATCCCAAAGAAGAACCATTATACTGGTACCGGCACAATGCAATGCTCCGCCATCAACCAGGCAAAAGTCTCCATCTGGGTCTTGGATATTTTGAGATAAGGTACCTATAACAAGGAAATTGGAAACGCTTGCGCTACTAAGAGGTAGTGGTGTTCCTAGACCCCAAGCACTGGAGATCGTGTTAGAAGGAACAGTATAGGCGTTCCCAGAATCTATTAAGTAGTTAGCTGAACCATTTGTTATGTAGTTCTGCATGACTGGGCCAGTCGGGAAATTACTCAATGCTCCACTCGTAAGGTTAGTCATTGGTGTATTTCCAGCTACAACACTCAATGTAGTTGGATTACTAAACGGTAACTTATCTCCATTGTCCAAGAAATAAACTGCGGGGGAGGTACTCGATTTAACGAAGGCAGTAGCGGCTAGAGGTTCACTGGTCAAGATACTTTGGTAGGGGGCACTCAAAGTTATTGCTGTGCTGCTTGAGTTATAGGCCGAGGACAAGTTGGAAGGAATTGAATATAAGCCGTTGTTTATAACGTATGACTGATTATTAATTATGGCTATATTGCTGTCGACTATATTCCCCGATGGTATAAAGCTGACCAAATCACTTGAAATCATGGTTGTGTCATTTCCACCGGATCCCATCTGATAGGCATTATACGTTTGAGAATCTGTTATACCGCGCTCCGTACCTGCATCCAGCAAGTAAACAGTCGGGGAATTATTGGCTTTTATCATATACTGCAATACACCACCACTGTAAAACGTGCTGTATAATCCTTGACCAATCGACGTTGGTGACCAACCGCTAGGTAACAAAGC
>CAWJBZ010000005.1:0-70634 GCA_963841325.1 uncultured Candidatus Saccharibacteria bacterium
GCCAAAGAGTATTAGCCGTGGTAATAGAAAATTATGTGTTTTTAGTACCTTTTGTGGAAGATTATGAGAAATTATTTCTAAAGACAATTTATCCTAGTAGAAAATTTACAAAAAGGTATTTAATTGAAAGGAGTGAACAATGAAGTACTACGTTTTAACAGATGAGGAGCAAAAGGAACTTGATGAAATAGAAACTGCCCTAGAAAAGGGAGAGCTTCAAAGTGTAACTAATCTAGAACAAGAGAAAAAAAGACTACAACAGATAGCTAGAAATACTTTGAATAAAACAAAGAATATAAACATACGACTTTCGGAAAGAGATCTTTATAGATTAAAAGCTAAAGCTATAGAGGAAGGTATCCCCTACCAAACTCTAGCTTCTTCTATTTTGCACAAGTCTACAGCAACAAAATAATTCCACACCTTTAAAGCCACAGACTAAATCCCAGAAAGAACAAAGCCAGACCTTGCCTGTTAGGCTAAAGCTTGATTAATCATCGGGATTATTTGATGAGGATCCGCAACCTCTATAATCAACTTTTTATAGGTTTCGTGGCGTAAGTTAATTACCACTGTTTGATCAGGATGATGGACATCCCAGAACACCCGGCCGCCATCCTGGAAGAAGGTACCAGCCTTGATTACTCCCGGAATCCGGGCACCGGCGATTTTAATACCCTTAACCCATTTGTGAGCCAAGTCCGGATCATATTCAGCCCGGACGATATGTCCCAGCGGAATAGATAGATGGCTTTTTAAAGCCCACAATTCGTCAGCACCTTCGACATGCAGCACTAAATTACCGTCTTCAATCTTCAAATCAGTCATCTTTTTGCCCCAATCCTTTGGCCCACTCGGCAATCGTCAACACTTCGGCTTGGCGCGGAAAGACTTTTTCCATTAAGACCCGTTGGACCTCTTCGTCATGATCCAGGCAGCCGTCCGATAATACTGTCAGCGAAAAGTCCATATCCAGAGCTTGCCGGTAAGTCCCAAACACCACCATACTGGTGGCCACACCGCACAGTACCAAGTGTTGGATGGCTTGAGCCCGTAAAATCATTTCCAGATCGCTACCAGCAAAGGCACTAACCCGCTTCTTGGCAATCACCAGATCTCCTTCTTCGGGTGTAATGACCGGCTGGGTAGCTGGATTGTTTTCATCCATCGAGACACCCGGCTGCCGCTCCCGGATAGTGGCAAACATTTTGTTATTGGGGTTGACTTCCGGATAACCCTTTCGGAACCTGACTACAATAAACATCACCGGCAGTTTAGCTCGGTGAGCCGCTTCCACCGCTTGCCTAACCCGCTGCAGGTAGGCGGAAGCCTGTTCGCCTAAATTACTGATGATGCTGTTTTGAACATCCAGCACCAACAAGGCCGTTTTTGGTTTATCCATAATCACTCCTCTCCCTCATTAGTCTTTTATATAATAAACCAAAACAGTACCGATGACTGTCAGATATTATCCTAAATTAGCTGACGAATGAATATCTTTATAGTAATATCGGCTTATTTGTTGTATACTCTGTTTTACTAGAATGCTTGCTGCTGTTTGGATTCTAGTGTTTAACAATATTAAGTTTTCGTTTTAGGGAGCAGCTACTGGATGTACTTTGAGTTGCCAGGTGCCTTGAACAGAACATAAGCAGGAGTAATATGGCAACAAAATTATTTGTCGGCGGTCTAGCCTATGCTATCACCGACAGCGGGTTGTCTGACTTTTTTGCAAAAGTCGGAACAGTTGAATCCGCCAAAGTAATTGCTGACCGTTTTTCCGGTCAGTCCAAAGGTTTCGGCTTTGTCGAAATGAGCACGGACGAAGAAGCCCAAAAGGCGATCGCCGAGCTTAACGGCAAAGAACTGGAAGGCCGAACTATTACGGTTAGCGTGGCTCGACCGCGCAGCGACGAACCCCGTTCGTTTGACAACAACCGTGGTGGTGGCGACCGAGATCGACACGGCTCAGGCCGCGACTGGTCTCACCGCTAAGGACATTCTTTAGCTGTTTCATAAATAAAGAGCGGCTCTAAAACAGCCGCTTTTTTATATTGTTTTCTCAGCTAATTGTTCTATACAGATATTAGCTACTGCAAACTATAATTAGCTAATAGGTAGGAGATTAATTTATGCCAGCTACCAAACAACGGATTCCCACTTACACCTCGTATACCCCAGCCCATCACCAACCGCCAACCGGCTCGGAACCGTTAAAAGACCACCAACCACTGCCGGCGCCCGGCCGGCGTTGGAAAAAGATTATCCTACGGGTTTTTCTGTTATTAGTGGCTGTGGTGATTATTGGCGGCGGCTTCATCGGCTGGAAATTTTATCAAAACGTCAGCAAAGTGACCGGCGATAAAAACCCGCTCGATCTATTCAGTCTGTTTGTTGGTGGTCCGCTGAACGAAACTAACGGCCGGATTAATATCTTGCTAGCCGGCGACTCCGCCGACGACCCCAATCATCAGGGCGCCGATCTGACCGATTCGATTATGCTGATCAGCGTCAACCCGAATAAAAAATCAGCGGTACTGCTCAGTATCCCCCGGGACATGTGGGTTGATATTCCCGGTTACGGCTACCAGAAAATAAACGCCGCTTACGAAGACGGAGGGATGAGTTTACTGTCTCAAGTAGTCCAGCAGGATTTTGGCATTACCGCTGACTATACGGCTTTAATTGATTACACCGCCTTTAAAGATGCGGTTAACACCGTCGGCGGCATCCGGATCGATATCCAAAGCCCCGATCCAAGGGGTATTTATGACGCCTATACCCATCTGCAACTACCCAACGGCTGGGTGACTTTAGACGGCCAGCAAGCCCTGGACCTAGCCCGGGCCCGCGGTGACGCCAGTGCCGGCGATGTTTATTACGGCATTCCGGATAGCGATTTCACCCGGACGACCTACCAGCGGGAAATGCTGATAGCTCTTAAGAGTAAAGCGGTCACCCCCGGTATTTTGTCCAATCCGTTCAAGGTAGCCAGTTTAGCCGATGCCGTGGGCAACAATGTCACCACCAATATGAGTTTAGGTAATATGGTTAGTTTGTATAACGACGCCAAAGGCATTAAAAATCAGAATGTGCAGTCGGTTAGTTTGAACAATATTAACGGTCAAAACCTATTGGTTGATTATTACACCCCCGACGGCGAAGACGCTCTGATACCAGCCGCCGGTTTTAATGACTTCAACCAGATCCAAAGTGTTATTAATAACATTCTTTAGCCGATGACTCCTTAATTATCAGTACATTCATTCATCTTAGATTGAAATTATCTTATGGTATCTGTTATATCAAAGTTAGAATCCAGTATTGAGAGCCGTGTTAATAACATTTTTATTGACAATCAATACTTACACTATTAGAATTGACAGCATGAAGACAGTAAGTTTTTCGCTCGACGAAGTAACGATACAAGGGATTGAAGCTTTAGCAAAACAAGCCAAGTTATCAAGAAGTGACATAGTTAGGTCTATGTATTCTAGAATGCGACTTGAGAAGACCCTTGAGGACATGCAAGCTCAAGCAGCTCCTATATTAAAGAGGCTGGGGTTGGAGACTGAAGACGATGTCGTTGCCTATGCCAAGTCCAAAGCTTAATATCGTACCGGATACTGGTTTCTATATAGCGGCAACCTTAAAGAACGGCTACGCTAGGAGTTATCTAATTGGTAGGGGCACGAAATTTTTAACATACGAATTATTTAGTTCAGAAGCAATTTTGCTTGAAGTCCAAGAAAAGTTAGAGAGCGATAAATTCGGCTTTGACAGAGTTCAGGTAGTTACTGCTCTAAACCAAATTCGTAAGGTGGTAGCTATTGTTCATCCGAGACAGAAAGTAGTGGTCGTAAGGGACCCTGATGATAATAAAATCCTGGAATGCGCAAAAGAAGCACAAGCCGACGTCATAGTAACCTTTGATAAAGATTTGCTGACTCTAAAGGAATACGAAGGGATTAAAATAATCCATCCTACTGTATTGCAGTATATGTTTCCTAGTAATTAATGCTCATCTCAACCCTATAGTAGCTGAGTACGTCCACTAGGGGGACTAAAGTGCTTATTGTTGCATCGTTTAACTAAAATGAAATAATACTGTTATGGCAGATCGTTTATCTTATGATCTACCTGGGCCTGGTGAGCTAACTATTATTGTTCCCGAGGTTACGCTAAGACAAGCTCATTTAAATATTCCCGATCTTCGGTTGAGACTAAGGTCGTTACAGGGGCGGAGTTTAATCAGGTCATCTGAATCCACAGCGTCTGGCGAAACCAGCCGTAGTTTTCGTATAGGTCTTAAAGCGCTTGGCAAAATTGCTGTTTCTTGGCGCAAAATTAACGCAGTCGTAGACGTAACCGATGCCGTCCGATCATTAGTTATGGCCCCTACTTATAACGGTCACGCTGAAAAACTAGCGTTTTCTAGTTTCTCCCCAATAAGCCTTAGCGATTTTAGTTTTTTGGCTTATCTTAATCTACCAGAGGCTGAGCCGTCGGTCGTTGCGCCGTTCGTACGTAATACCATGACTGAGACCATTAGAGCCATGCAATTATACCAACACACCACTGAATTTATACTTGAGGATGGTCCAGAAGTTAGCATTGATCGAGAAGAGGGTGTTGAGTTACGACTTGGTCCTCAATCTAGCGTGCACACTTTAGGCGAAGATTATGTACCAGGTCAACGACAGATAGAACTAATGGGTAATAATGTTAGTCCATATGGCGAACCCTTGGTATATCTAATGGGCGCTGTAGCTTTAGCTCATGCTGATACATATGTTAGCCAAAACACTTAGGTTAGGTAGCACTTCGATAGGTTTCATAATAATTTTGCATCCATTACTGAGATACTAACTTGATAACCATCGAAATGTAAGCCTTCAGCCATAATACTTTTTCAAAGTTTCGAAGATACGCCCACTAGGGTGAGCTGTGCTGTATTAGTACATAAGTCAAATATGTAGTTATGTTACTTTTAGTTAGCTAGATTATTTGCTGTTCAGACGTTGCATTATTAAATAAGCACCGTATCTGTTATAATAAGATTATGAAATGCTCACACAAAAACCTCTCGAACAAAGAACGACAACGTGCTGTAATTATTGCTGTCGCCTCTGTTCGTGCAGAAGGCTTAGAGCCTTCTAAAGCAACTAAAAATAGACTCAACCAATACGCAAAAGGTCATATCACTGGTGAACAGCTAAGAAAAGAGAGTATTGCTGAGGCCAAAACACTTGCCTTAGTTTAAGACCTAAATCATGCCTTACGACAGCGATAAAGATCCTTACGTCGACATTAGCTCTGGCATATTGAAAAATAAACTTAATATCAAAAATAAAGCCAAGCTGGAAGAGGCTGAAGCCATTATTACAACTCCAGCTATAGCTTTATTGAAAGAAGAACCCATTCTAGGAAACTTCGACCTAAGGCATTTACAAGCAATCCACAAACAACTTTTTTACCCGATCTATGCCTGGGCTGGTGAGCTCAGAGCAGTGATGCTGGCCAGGGATTCGACGCAGTTCGCTAACCCAGATTTCTTAGAGAAGTCAGCTAATAATATTTTCCATAACTTACATTTAGAAAACTTGTTGCTAGATTTAGACAACGAAACATACCTAAAACATTTTTCGCATTATTATTCTGAGGTCAATATCCTACACCCATTCAGAGAAGGAAATGGTCGTACTCAACGAGCATTCTTTAGCCTTTTAGCAGCAAAAGCCAACAAAGACATTGCCTGGGATCGTATGGATCCGAAAGAAAATTTGCAGGCCTCAATCGCAGCCTACAACGGCTATGAAGATCAATTGGTGTCTATGCTACACAAGCTTATTGAAGTTATTTAGCCTTACTCAAGAAAACGGTCTAGACCGTTAAGCTGAGCCGTATGGTATGAAAAGCGTCAGGGAACTTTATATTACTGGGGTCAGGAATCGGTTCAAGAATTTTTTCGAGATATTTTATTTTATTAACCATTGGCGACTTAGCTAACCCCCAAATGTGCTATACTCACCCTAAAGAGTCTACGGTTAGTGATTTAAGTGAGGAGTTATTATGGAAAAGCGAACCAATAATTTAGTAACTTTAAGTGTTGTCGCTGTAGTTATTGTTGTACTGGTGGTGGTCGGAGTGGTTCTGCTGGTCAGGCACAATAATTCCAACAAATCGACAGCTCTGACTACGGCCCAAACCACTGCTGCTAAACAGCAAATCACCACCAACTGGATGGCATTCTTTGCTACGTCAACTTCACTTCAGGGTAGAGAACAAGTGCTTCAGAACGGTAATCAATTTGCTCAACCAATCCAGACGGAATTCACCGCTCTTAGTGCTAGTGCTGTCAGTACCGAATCTCCTAGTGTAGCCGTCAACAGTGTTAGTTTAATAAATTCGACAGCTGCCAACGTGGTCTATACCATAGAGCTCAACGGTCAACCGGTACTTAATGACCAAAAGGGTGAAGCTGTGTTGGTTAACAAAACCTGGAAAGTTAGTGACGCTACTCTTTGTCAACTATTAAGCTTAGATGGTGATAAGCCGTCGGCTTGTCAGAATATCTAACAGGCTAAAAGTAGCCGACGATGACTAACCGACTACTCGCCAATCGTCGCTCGTTAGTGATAATTTGCACTATCCTGTTCTTGACTTTTCTCGATAACACCGTTGTCAGTGTGGTACTATCTAATATTCAGTCGAATCTGAGCGCCGGTGTCCAAGACCTCCAGTGGATAGTCAACGCTTATATGTTAGTTTTTGCGGTGCTAATGTTAACCGGCGGAACGTTAGGCGATTTATTCGGACGTAAAAAAGTATTGTTATCGGGAGTTTCCCTGTTTACCATCGGTTCAGTCGTGGCGATGTTGTCTAATTCCATCTGGTTACTGATAGTCGGCCGGGTAATTATGGGTATCGGAGCGGCCGCTTCGGAACCGGGAACACTGTCGATGATTCGGCAGCTTTATCCAGATAGCGGTAAAAGATCCAGGGCTTTAGGGGTTTGGGCGGCAGTATCCGGTGTGGCCTTAGCCTTTGGACCGATCATTGGTGGAGTAATCATCGGCTTCAGTAGCTGGCGAGGAGTTTTCGCCTTTAGCGCTATCTTTGGGGTGCTGGCCTTGACAGCCGGACTGTTAGTATTGCCGGAGAGTTCCGATCCAAAAGGCCGAAAACTGGACATCCCCGGGCTGGTACTTGGTGGACTGACCTTATGTGCAGCTAGCTTTGCCGTTATTAGTGGTGAGAGCGCCGGTTACGCCACTTGGTGGATTGATCTGTTATTTGGGTTAACAGTGGTATCTGGCCTGGCTTTTATCTTAGTCGAGCGCTATCAAAACGATCCGGTGTTGCCGCTTAAGTTCTTTAAGAAATTACAATTTAGCGTGGCCAATTTGGTGGCATTCGTTACTAACTTTGGTATTTTTGCGGTTTTCTTTTTTGTCGCTCTTTATTTACAACTGATTGCCGGTTTCTCCGGCTACCAGATTGCTCTATCATTTATTGCCATGGCCGCGGCGATCGTTACCGGTGCTTTACTGGCCGGGGTGTGGAACATCAAACACCAGACCATCATGCTGACTACCATTGGCTGTTTGCTGTCCGGTGGGGGAATATTTGTCATTAATGCCCTTCTAAAACCGGGGATTAGCAGCCCGACATTGGCTTGGGCCTTATCAATATCCGGTGTCGGTTTTGGCATCAGCCTGGTAACCATGACATCATCAGTTTTAAATATCGTTCCCCATGAACGATCCGGCATGGCCGCCTCAACTGTCAATTCATTCCGCGAAGTCGGTGGCGTTTTTGGAGTCGCCGTTTTGGGTGCGATTGTTAATGCTCAGCTAACCTCCCAACTGGTCAGTCAGCTGAGAGCTTTGCAGTTACCGGCCAATTTCCAATCTTTCGTGGTCTACGCCATTACCCATGGCGGAAATACACCTAAAGGCGTTTCCGTCTCGCCAGCCATACTGGCTGGTCATGCCAATTTGGTCAACCAAGTCACCAAAGTCGCCGACCAGGCCTTTGGCCGGGGTTTAACGATTGATTTAAATATTGCCGGCGCTATGTTGGTAGTAACCGGCCTGGTTTGTGGCGTAATTTACCTGTGGCCTAAACCTAACATTAACGGCCGGCCAGCTGTTAGCTAGATCTTTAACGTCGATACTTTAACTAGCGGTGGTCAGAACCGGATTCAGTATCCGGTCTTTTTAGCCCAAAGCGATAATGTTATTATTTAAATAATGAAGCTGAGAGGAAATATGATGAAGAGCAATCAATCCGGTAACGGAGCCCCAATGGTTGTTTTAGCCATTCTGGTAATATTGGGTATCGCCGCCGCCGGCTATGCCGTCTGGGCCCATCAATATAAACCAACCGCCACCAACCAAACGGTCAGCCAAAGTCCGGTCACTAAGACCACCACTACACCGGCCACCACCACTACCCCCAGCAGCACCATTACTGGCTTGAGTAACGATCTTAATGCCATCGGTTCCGGACTGGCTAAAGAAAACGCCGACCAAAACAGCGTCAATACGGCCGTTAATGACCAGCAGAACGAAATCCAGGTACCAACCACTTAAAAGGAGTTAGCTAATATGAAACGACTATCTTTAATTAAAAACTTCAAGCTACTAGGTACAGTGGGAGTATTATCAGCCGCTTTAACGCTTTTAACCGTGCCGGTCTTAGCCGCTACCGCCGGTACCTTGACTGCTACCCAGCAACAAGCTCTGCAAAATATTATCAACAAGGGTAACCAGGAGATTGGTCGCCGCCTGGATGCCCTAAATACCCTCAGTAGTAAAATCAGCACTATCACTAAACTGAGCGCCAGTGACCAGAGTTACCTGACTACCGAAGTCAATACTGAGATTAGCGGCTTAACCAGCTTGAAAACCCAATTGGACGCCGACACTACCCTCACTGCCGCCCATACTGATGCCCAAAGTATTATTACCGAGTACCGGGTTTATGCCCTAGTCCTCCCCAAGGTCTGGTTAGTCAGTACCGCCGACCAGCAACAAGTTAACGAAGGTTTGCTGTCGACCCTCGCCCACAAAATCCAAACCCAGATCACTGCCGACCAAACCGCCGGCAAAAACGTCAGCAGCCTGCAGACCGAGCTTAAGGACATGACTACTCAGATTACCAATGCCCAGAACATCTCCAGTACCATTGAAACTAACGTCTTACCGCTCCAGCCTAGTGACTACAACAGCGATCACACCATTTTGAGCGGTAATGCCACCCAGCTGAAAACCGCCCACGCTGACAACGAAGCGGCCTATACTGACGCTAAAAATATCATTAGTTCCCTAAAAGCTCTTTAATCAGCGTTTAGCCGCCTGGCGAATCTGTCGGTTAAAGTCTTTACCCTTATTCACCGAGGTGTATAGTAATGGTGAAGCAATCCACCCCATGAAACCCAAAACTTTATATAGCATATTGGTCAGCGGCGCGGTAATCGGCTTAGCAGCTTCTTTTTGGGAAACTTTGGAAGACTTAACCTTACTCAAAAATAGCCATGCCATCTTAAGCTGTAATCTCAATAGTGTCTTTAGCTGCACCAATGTCTTGAACGCCTGGCAAAGTTCGGTGTTTCATTTTCCGAATTCACTGATGTGCATGACTTTCTTCACCTTAACTCTAGGTGTCGGCTTAGTCGGTTTAACCGGCAGCCCCCTGAACCGAGTCTTGCGCTTAACCATGCAAGGTCTGGCTTTATTCTTCCTGGGATTCGGTTTGTGGTTTCTGGAGCAGAGCACCTTTAGTATCAACGCCTTATGCATCTTCTGTGTCTTTTGTTTTGGCGGCCTGCTGATGATTAATGCTGCCTGGCTGCGCCTGAATTTGGCTGATAGTCAGCGCCGGCGTGAGCACTGGCGGTGGCACTTGTTTAACGGTTTAGATATCCTGTCGTGGATCTTACTGGCGGCCGTGGTAGCTCTGGCGATGTGGCTACACTTCCGTTAAGGACAGTTTTCATCAAGCAATTAAGTTATCCAGTTTTGCAGTAACTCAGTCTGTAAACCTTGTTTGTTAACAGCATTTATAAAAGCCTGGATATCTTCGGTAAAAGTGGTCCGAAAATGCATTAAGACGATATCTCCGGGTCGCAAATGATTACCAACCTGGTAATTCAGTTTACCGTTATCGATAGTCACATCCCACATGATGACGGCCTTCATGCCGCAAGCGGCAGCGGCCCGTTGTGTATCAGCATTATAATCGCCGCCCGGCGGCCTGATCAATACCGGCCGGCGTCCATACCACTGGGTTAAAACGGTAGCGTCACTGCAGATTTCCTGGATCTGCTGGTCGTAGGTCAGATTGGTTAATAAGCTGTGGTCATAAGTATGATCCTCAATTAACGAACCGGTAGCCTGGCTTAATTCTCCGAAGTAGCCAGGGTTGTCATTGATAAAACGGTAGACCAGAAAAAATGAAGCCTGCAAATGGTTAGCAATCATCAGCGGGAAAGCTTGGGGTTCTTTATAGACACCGTCGTCAATCGTTAAAAAGACCACCGGCTGGGTAGTGGGTATCCGAGAAATTACCGGCACTAAATCAGTTTCATTTGGAACCGGGTATTGGACAGGTTGGATGGTCGGTATCACTCCCGAACTATTAGCTAGCAAATTATGATTGACTGGTGACTGCTGAGCAACGACTGGCGCAGTAACCGTTGCCGGTAAAGGACCGGCAGAAGAATGGATCGACTGATTAATTATCAGACTGGCGGCGAAAACTATCGCCACCACGACCACAGCCACTAGATAACTGAACTGATTTAACCGTTTAGGCTTGGTTTGGCGTTTTCCGGTCACCGGTTTAACCATTAATCCAATCTAATCTAAGGATAACATAAGCCACCATCTGGCCTTTATACTAGACATCTTGTTAACTTATTAGCTATCAGTTTATTAGCCTACTGGCTTAAAGTTTTAGTAGATTAACGGCCGTTTTGATAGAACAACTGTTTTTAGTGGACAGGACATGTTATGCTTACAGTGTAAATACTGCTTAAGCTAGCTTTGCTGGTAGCGGCCGATGTCAAATAAAAAATATAAAACAAAAATAACCAGGCGGACGCTTTCACCGAAAGCGGTTGCGGTCAAGCGGGCAATCCGTCGGCGACGTCCTATCCATAAAAGAGTGTTACTACACCCGATTACCTTCTTCGGCCTGCTTTGTTTTGGTGTTTTTCTGGTGGGTATTACCTGGCACGGATTAGCTCTATCTTATACCGTGACCGCTACGATCCCGGCTCCGGCCCTGACCGAACCGGCAATTATTACCTCACCTACAGCTGATAGTACTGAGACAACCACTCCAATTATAGTTAGTGGAACTTGCCCGGCAGATTCTTATGTCACCTTGGACCGAAATGGTCTATTCAGTGGTGTGGATATTTGTAACGCCAACACCTTTAGTATTGTTACCGATTTATTTCCCGGTCTTAATCAACTACAAGCCCAGGACTATAACATTACCGATCAAGCCGGACCGACTTCACCAGTAGTTGACGTAACTTACTCCCCGCAAACTACTACCACAACGATAACTTCTACTTCACCGACTACCAAAACTACACCAAGCAGTACCAGTACTACAGGTTCTTCTTGTGTGTTGTTGCTGGATGCCGCTTTTCAGTATCAAGTCATTAGAGTCGGACAAACCTTCCAATGGACCGTCAATATCAACGGCTGCTGGCCACCCTATAGCGCCAATGTATCCTGGGGTGACGGTAGTTCTACAATTATTAATATCGGTAACGCCCAAAGCTTTGTGATCAGTCACGTTTACTTCATGACCGGAGACCCGATGATTAAGATTACCACCACTGATAGCCGAGGCAATAGCGCACTGCTACAACTTACTACAGTAATTAAATCCCAGTCGGCACTAAATGGGGTAATTAGCAATAATATTACCCCACCTAGTAATCCGTTTACTGGTATTCAGCAGTGGCTCTGGTTAGTCTGGCCGGTTTATGGCACCATCGTTTTGATGGCGGTCAGTTTCTGGTTGGGAGAATATCAGGAGTATGTCAAAATACTGCGCCGCCGGCAGATTATCCATTAATACTTCTAGCTTACTGTCACCGTAAACTGCTGATATGTTATTCCCTCTTTGTTTTCAGCCTCCAAAGTGAAGGTATACGTGCCTGATTTAGTTGGTGTCCCAAAAAAGCTAGCTGTACCGTCTTTATTGTCATGTAGGTTAAGGCCTGGGGGTAACGTACCGCTATACACAAATATCTTAAAGTTCGACCCGTTACCAGTTGCAATAAAGGTATAGGAAGAGTTTGATCCTTCTGTAAATGTCATATTACTTGAGCTAGAGAAAATAGTAGTTGGTGCAGAAGTAGCATTAGTAATTGTTAAAGTGAACTGTTGAGTTGCGGTACCTGCACTATTAGCAGCCTTGATTGTAAGATTGTATGTCCCAGCAGTTCCAGCTACTATCATACCCGTAAAATTTGCTGTGCCGTTTCCATTATCTGTAAATGTCAACCCGGAAGGTAAAGTACCACTTTCCGTGACACTTGCTGCCGGTATACCAGTAGTGGTAATTGTCAAATCCGATGTAGTAATAATCTGTCGAACGCCAACGCTATAAGTATTGGCACTGGTAATTGTTGGAGCAACAGTTAGTGGTTTTACTACTAAACTAGTAGTAATTACACTACTCCAAATCCCAGCAGCATTTTCTGCTCGAATATTTACTGGATAGGTACCGACTGGCAGATTGGACCCAAGATTGGCTGTTAGGTTGCTACTGCTTGAGTCATAGGCCATAGCTGTTCCATGGCCTTGACCCGGGTCTATCGTACCAATGTAATACTCCCCGCCAATTATTGGCGACAATTGAACTGAGGGGCTTACAGAAGCTATGACCGTACTATTATTAACTACAATAACCGGGTTAACTGACCAGGTTGGAGTTCCCACCATAGGCACAGTTTGATCTATATTGATAGCTGTCGTAGTTACTGTTGTTGTATTTCCGGCATTGTCTACCGCTGTGCCTATAACTGTTTGATGAGAGCCGTTAGAGTTCAGAGTAACTGGGGCAGTGCAAGTTGCAATCCCAACACCGGTACCACTATCATTACAACTAAATATAACTGTTACTGGACTATTATTCCATCCTGCACTGTTGGATGCTGGGGAAAGACTGTATGTAATAGTTGGCGCTGTCGTGTCATAAATGACAGTAATAGTGTTACTTGGGTTACTCTCAATTCCGTTAGCACTCACCGCAGCCACATAGTAGGTATTACTTTCTTGAACTGCAGTGCTGTCGGTGTATGAGGTAGTAGAAGTATTGCCAACAACCACATTGCCGCGATAGATGTTGTATGAGGCAGCACCTGAAACAGCTGACCAAGAAAGGTTCGGTGATTTATTGGTAGGAGTTAATGCAGTAAGATTAACTGGAGTAGCAATAGGATTCACAACTAAGCTAGTCGTGGTAACAGCGCTCCAGCTCCCGGCAGCATTTTCTGCTCTGATATTAACAGAATAAGTACCAGGTGTAAGATTAGAACCTAATGTTGCTGTAAGAGTACCAGTATTATTATTCCAAGTTAATGGTGTTGCATTACCTTGACCGGGATCGTTACTCCCAATATAATATTCACCTCCTATAACACCAGAATACATTTCAGATGCACCAACAGATAAGTTTGTAGTCTGACCAACAACCATAGGATTCGTCGACCACGATGGTGTCCCAAAAACTGGAACAGTTTGATCAATATTAATTGCTGGCGTTGTTATCGATGCTGAATTCCCTGCATTATCTAAGGCTGTACCAGTAACAATTTGATCGGCACCGTTAGCGGTTAAATTAATAGGTGATGGGCATGAATTTATTCCAGACAGGTCATCATTACAAGTAAATGATATGGTTACGGGCGAATTATACCATCCGTTAATACTTTGTGTAGGAGTAATGTTGTAGCTAATTATAGGTGGTGTAGTGTCATAAATTACACTAATAGAAAAACTATTACTTAGCGCAACTCCACTAGCATTAAAAGCAATGACTAAGTAGTTGTTTACTCCTTGAGGGGCATTAGTATCTATGAATGTATTTGAAGTAGTAGAACTTATTTGAATACCATTCCGATAAATTTCGAAATAAGCAGGTATCGCATATGAGATGCTGAGCACGGGTGGTTGGTTGGTTGGTGAGGGGGCCGAAACTGCTACTGGTTTAGGTACGACTATTGTGATCGAGGTATCCCCATTTATCACACCAGTTGTCGTACATGCACTTGTCATACCGTTACCAGCACAAATGTCATAGCTCTGCCCAGGTATTACATCTAATATACCGTTAGTACTGTATCCACTGATATCATTTTCGGAAATATTAAATATATTGCCATCCGCATCAATAAAAGTTGGCTCATTTCCAGTATTATAATCTGAAACACTTGCATCGATGAGAGTACCGTCAGGATATTCAGTAGTAACACTGATAGTATCTGTAGTGAAGGCAAAATTTTGGGTTGTATCACCGTTTACGTAAACCGATGAGTATTCATCAACGATTCGGAAGAAGAATCCCATATAGCTTTCGGATATTTCTACGTTTGCCAAAACAGTACCACCAGCTACAGAGCTAACCGAGTAATAGCCATTTGAATCTGTAGTAGATGAATTTAACCCTTCCCAGTTATAAGTTACAACTGCTCCACTTTCTGGACTACCATTTAATGTTACGACACCAGAAACGGTACCGGGTGAAGGAGGTACAGGAGGTGTAGGCACTGTCAGGTTAACTAACACATTTCTGTTAACAATTCCTGTGGTGGTACAGCCCTCGCCATAGTAGTTATACGCACAGACGTCGTAATTTGTTCCAGGCAGAACTTCTAAGGTAGCGATGCCGTCAGAGTTAGTGCTGTTATTGCTTCTTACGTCGTTGTCGCCATCTAGGTTATAAACGTTACCATTTACGTCAGTGAACATATACGGGCCACCCGTATTCACATCCTCAACTGACACTGCTGCCGGAGTCCCATCAGCATATTCAGCATTAACGGTAATAGTATAGCTGACAAAAGCCAGGTTCTGTGTGGTATCACCGTTTACGTAGATAGGAGTATCAGCTTGATCATCAGCAATGCTAACCAATCCAGGACCATTACCGATTAAATAAACACCTACATAAGCCTGGCCACCAGGTACCGAACTGACTGAGTAATTACCATTGGCATCGGTGATGGATGCGGTCGATCCATCATGATTGTAATATACAGTTGCACCGGCTAATGGACTACCGTTTAAGGTGACTACACCAGAGACGGTACCGGAATTGTCGGCATAAGCTAGGCTCGCGCCAAAACCTAGTGATATTATGATTGCTAAAAGTGCAACCTTAACAAGCATCGGTATCTTAGATAGGGATAGTCGAACTATCATATACCTTAACTCCCTCACGTTAATTAATGTATCTGTCCAAAAGTATACTCACCGTTAATAAAATGACAATTATTGTTATATTAATTTACATAACATATAGATGACTCTATAATTGCGCAATATTATCTCTTTTTGTTAAATGATGAAGACATTTTCTCGAATTCAAATTCGTTATGTCCTATTGGTTATCATCCTAGTTTTTCTAGGTGTTACCTTGATTGTTTTCAAAGAAGTGAACCAATCATATATAGGAATGCCTGCGAAATTGGTTGTACCGAACCAAAACGACAGACTTGAAATAGATCAAGCCATTTTAAATATGCACCCATTACTTACTCCCGGGGTTCAGGCCACTATAATAATAAATGCTTTTACTAAGACTGCAGCTAAAGAAGTTGTGACTTATAGTAGTAGTAAATATGCAGCTCAAAAAGTTATGACCGTAAAGTTCAAAGATGTATGGATAATTATCGAACATACAACAAGCAAGACTCTACCTTTGCCAAATAACGCTATAGCTCGCAAATATAGCTTACCATTTGGCTGGTACTCAGTTAATTAAAGCTATAAGCACCCATCCATCCTAAGTCATAATTCTTCAAGCAGATATGCCATAATTAGCTTGTGTCCAGGAAACGAGTAATTATATTTAGTAGCTTATTTCTTTTGATAATTATTGCCTTTGTTGTTGGTCTGCATTTCATTAGCCGACTTAACCAACCGGCCCTAGGTGTTACGAATGTCAGTCAAGGAACGGTCGATAATCAAAATATAAGCTTTTCAGTTTCCTTAACTCCTAAGTTACAAAACACCAAATATGCCTCATATGATTACCCTTCCGGGTTAAATCTAAAAACGGGTACGCCAATTTATCCTCCATCAGTCGCTACGCTAGACTACACTGTTAAAGATGTAGAAAGCTGGTTTTTAGCGGTAGATATTAGCAGCAATCCATCTGGAAATTTAAGCAATAATAGCGCTTATCTGGGTCGGATAGACAATCCTAGTGAATTTCACCAAAGCAATACCAACATAAATGGTCAACCGGTAATAATTATCACTGATACCCAGGCAGAAGGATTTAGTCAAATAGCCTTTTTAGTTCATGATACTTGGCTGGCGACTGTTTCATTAATCGGCGATGACGTCAGTGGCACTCAGCCGCTGCAAACTAGTTTTAATATGATTCTGCAAACCTGGCATTGGCTGGTCTAAAACTACCCCGTGTATAATAAAGCTTATGCGTATGTGGGGACCATTTGTCTTAGCTGCAGGCCTCCTGTTTGCCTCCTTTTCATCTAGTAGCACTTATTCATTAAAAAGCTATAGCATCGGGCCGGGTGGTACCAACAGCGCCACCTCCAATACTTACCAAGCCCAGACTACAGTCGGCGAGCAAGCTAATGGCAGCAGCTCCAGTACTACTTATACTTCCGGAAACGGCTCGATTCAAGCCGAACAGCTTAACGTACCCGTTGCCCCGACCCTCAGTAACGGTTCGAACACTTATTACAATATGCTGAACTTTACTATCAACACCACTAATGAGCCATCTGATGCCACTTATGCCATAGCTGTTTCCACTACTAGTAATTTTGCGACAACTTATTATATCCAAGCTTCCGATCTGCTCGGTTCCGGCCAGGTTTATCAATCCTGTTCGTCCTGGGGTAGTGGATGTAGTAATAACCTAGGCGGCCTAGCTGTCAATACCACCTATTATTTCAAAGTCGCTGCTATGGAGGGAAAGTTTACTAATACCGAATTTGGTGCAGTCGCTTCGGTATCAACCGTTAATCCCTCGATCACTTTTTCAGTATTACCTAGTTCCTATAGTTTGGGAACTTTTGTTCCTAATACTATCGTCACCAGTAATAACCTGTCATTCACTTTCGCCACTAATGCCGTATCGGGAGGTAATGTCTATGTTTATGGCCAGAATGGCGGGTTTAAAAGTTCCACTTATACAATTGCAGCAGTCAGCGCTAACTTAGCTACTCAGTCGGAAGGCTTTGGAGTTCAAGGAACCAATCCCGGAGAATCATCTGGTGGGCCGCTTTCGGTTGTTAGCCCCTATAATGGTACGGGCAACACGGTAGGTATAGAATCAAGCAACCCGGCAAATATTTTTACTACTTCCTATCCAATTGTCGGCGGCACCGCCAATGCCAATGTTCAGGTTAAAGCTGCTTATACCGACCCAACTTCTAGTAGTTATCAGGAAGTTCTGACTTTCGTGGCTTCAGCCAGCTTTTAAATTTTCCATAAGCTATAGCCAATCATTGACAAACCCCAATAGTTACATTACGCTTATGATGAATAACCTGTTATATGAAACAAAGACATTTATGGCCTAAATTAAAAGTTTCGTTCATATTAGCTATGTTATTTGGTCTGTTGACTGTCTATGTTACTGGTTGGCAGCCAGTATTTGCTGGCACTCTTACCAAATCAACTATTTTGGAAACTAATATGGTAGCCGGTCAGACTACCAATATCGCCATTTTATTTACTTCTGCAACTACTGGAGGTACTAACGTTAGTGTTAACTTATCTAATTTATCAACCAGTTTAGTTAGTACTGGATTAACGGTGAGTGGCGCATCTCTAAACGGCTGTCAAGGAGCTAACGGCATATTTTCAGGTACTATAACTGCTATTACCGGTAGTTCACCAAGTGATGGATCGGGTATAGTAACTTTTACTTCTTCATCGACCTTTGCATCCGGTACTAGCTACTGTACGATTATTACCGCAACCGGTGGATTAATGACTAACCCTGCAGCTAACGCGTACACTGCTACAATTACTGCCGGTTCAGACAGTCAAACTCAAGGACTAGACGTAATCTCTAGCGATACTTACACAATATCTGGCACTATCGCTCAGACATTTACCATGTCCCTGGGAAGCGGTTCCGACACATTTACCGGTAATCTATCTTCCACTACCTATACCACCACAAGCGGTGAAACAGTAACCATTAACACCAATGCTGGTTCAGGCTGGATGTTATGGGCAGCTGATGCTAATGCGGGTCTATATTCCTCAACTAAGACCCAATACGTAAATAGTGTGGCAGTCGGATCACTAGATGATATGTCCACCGGCTCTTATGTTGGTCATAACGCTTTTGCTGTTGGGGTAACCTCTGTTACTACTGGTTCGGCAGCGACTAACTACAACGATTCCACTGGTCATAGTGGTGGTGGCATAACTGCTACGACTACCGGTTTTCAACAGATTGCATCAAACAACGCCGCTTCTGCTAACGATGCTGTGGTTGTGAAACTCATCGCCGATATTGCCGCTACTGATCCGGCATCTAATGACTACAACGACACCGTAACACTAGTTGGTGCTGGCAGTTTCTAGAAAATAAATTAGCTAATTAACGATTTTGATTATTTTTACACAGCTCAATCATTGACAAAGCATAAGCGTTACATTATTCTGGTGATGAACTGTTAAAAATGAAACAAATAGGTATCCGGTCAAAATTAAAGCTATCGCTCTTCTTGGCGATAATTACTGGGTTGTTAACTGTTTATGTGACCGGGTGGCAATCAGTATTCGCCGGTACTTTAACACAAACTTCCGTTGTGGAAACTAATATGGTTGCCAGCGGAGCAGGCAGTGTATTTATTGAATTTAAAACAGCCGGTGACGCATCAGGCACGTCGGCAAGTGTTAATTTCTCCGGAATAACCGGCGTTACTTTAGCAACAGGCGCGAATACAACTGTAAATGGATCGTCCTTGAACGGATGCGGCACTGCTGGCACTGGCATATTTCCTGGCGCTACTGCTATTAATGGCAGTAGTCCAAGTACTTCAGCTGGTACATTGACCTTTACATCTGGAACATCTTTCGCAGCTTCCACTTTATATTGCACGGTCATCACGGCCACCGGCAGCTTTATTACCAACGGGGCAGCAGGAACTTATCCAGTAGTACTAACAATGGGTGGAGATACGCAAACGGATGGTGTTGATGTTATCTCCAGTGACACTTACACTATATCCGGGACGGTTCCATCTAGTTTTACTATGTCCCTGGGTAGTGGTAGCGATACATTTACTGGTAATCTATCTTCCACTACCTATACCACCACAAGCGGTGAGACAGTAACCATTAACACCAATTCCGGTTCAGGCTGGATGCTATGGGCAGCTGACGCCAACGCTGGTCTGTTATCATCAAGCAAGTCCCAAGCTGTGGCGAGCGTGGCAGTCGGAGCACTAGATGATTTGTCTACTGGCACTTATGAAGGGCATAACGCTTTTGCTATTGGAGTAACATCTATTACTGCTGGTTCGGCAGCAACTAATTACAACGATTCTACCGGCCATTCTGGTGGCGGTATAACTGCCACGACAACCGGTTTTCAACAGATTGCATCAGATAGCTCTTCTTACAGTAGTGCAGATAATGTTGTCGTAAAACTGATCGCCGATATTGCCGCTACTGATCCGGCATCTAATGACTACAACGACACCGTAACATTAGTTGGCGCCGGTAGTTTCTAGTCGTATAGTAAAGTAGTATGAAAATAACAGCGCTTGGTATCGCTGTTGTTGTTTTGGGTGTGATAGCTTCTACGACACCGAGTGGGGCAGCAACAGGTAACGGCAGCAGTTTAACGACATCCCCGGTGGCGGTTAACTTAGTTATTAAACCCGGCACTTCGACCACTACTACGTTACAAATAATGAACAATAACCTGCAGTCAGCGCAGATAGCGACACGGGTTGAGCTGTTCAGCGCTTATGGTACTAGCGGTCAGGCAGCCATTACCACTCCCTCAGCGGCTAATTCGTCTACCAATTGGGTGACTTTATCCCCGGCCTCGTTTACTGCCCAACCAGGGGTCTGGACATCCATCAAGATGACTATTTCCCTGCCACCTTCAGCCTCACTGGGATATTACTATGCTGTCATGTTTGAACCACAGCTACCCTTTAATACTCCAGCACCAAATACCAATACCATTAAAGGATCAAACGCTGTACTAGTGTTGGTAGATACCCACTCACCGAATGAACAGCGCCAACTGCAAGTTACTAATTTCAGCGTCAGCCAGCAGTTGTATGAATATCTGCCAGCCACCTTCTCGGTAACAGTCCATAACAGCGGCAACATCTACATACCTCCGCAGGCTAGTATTTACATCAGCCAAAACAGTAACTTCAGTTCATCATTAGCCACACTTGATGTCAACAAAGGCGCAGGTAACGTTCTGCCTAACTCCAGCCGCGTCTTCCAAGTGGAGTGGTCCGACGGTTTTCCGGTATTTAACCCTAAGATTGTGGACGGGCAAATAGTCTACAGCAAAGGCAAAGCCGTAGAACAGTTGCAGTGGGACTTTACTAAGCTTAACCGGTTCCGCTTTGGTAAGTACTATGCCAAGCTGACGCTGGTCTACAACACCGGCAGCCGTGATATACCGATCGTCGGGGTGGTGTCCTTCTGGGTGATCCCATGGAAATTAATGATCGGCATACCCCTAACATTAATCGCCTTGGCCTTTATACTAATCCGAGTTGGTATGTGGCTCGGGCAACGTAACTTGAAGCGTAAAATGCGCGCTAATTCTTCTCGGGTACAGCACTAATATGACAATATACACACAGAATGCTAAGACAACTATCAGATCAGTAATATTAAATAGTTTAAGACTGGTTGCCTTTATTTTAACTGTCAGTCTGCTGGCAGTTCTGGCTGTTTCAGATACGGCAGTCCGGGCAGCAACAGGTAACGGCAGCAGTTTAACGACATCCCCGGTGGCGGTTAACTTAGTTATTAAACCCGGCACTTCGACCACTACTACGTTACAAATAATGAACAATAACCTGCAGTCAGCGCAGATAGCGACACGGGTTGAGCTGTTCAGCGCTTATGGTACTAGCGGTCAGGCAGCCATTACCACTCCCTCAGCGGCTAATTCGTCTACCAATTGGGTGACTTTATCCCCGGCCTCGTTTACTGCCCAACCAGGGGTCTGGACATCCATCAAGATGACTATTTCCCTGCCACCTTCAGCCTCACTGGGATATTACTATGCTGTCATGTTTGAACCACAGCTACCCTTTAATACTCCAGCACCAAATACCAATACCATTAAAGGATCAAACGCTGTACTAGTGTTGGTAGATACCCACTCACCGAATGAACAGCGCCAACTGCAAGTTACTAATTTCAGCGTCAGCCAGCAGTTGTATGAATATCTGCCAACCACCTTCTCGGTAACAGTCCATAACAGCGGCAACATCTACATACCTCCGCAGGCTAGTATTTACATCAGCCAAAACAGTAACTTCAGTTCATCATTAGCCACACTTGATGTCAACAAAGGCGCAGGTAACGTTCTGCCTAACTCCAGCCGCGTCTTCCAAGTGGAGTGGTCCGACGGTTTTCCGGTATTTAACCCTAAGATTGTGGACGGGCAAATAGTCTACAGCAAAGGCAAAGCCGTAGAACAGTTGCAGTGGGACTTTACTAAGCTTAACCGGTTCCGCTTTGGTAAGTACTATGCCAAGCTGACGCTGGTCTACAACACCGGCAGCCGTGATATACCGATCGTCGGGGTGGTGTCCTTCTGGGTGATCCCATGGAAGCTGTTAATTGGGATGGTCATTGTACTGGCATTACTGCTAGTAGGTGTCTGGTCAGTTGGCCGAACGGTAATTAAAAGTATTCGGCGGTCGTTACGTCGGAGAAAAAAATGAAGCGGTGTTTAATAATTATCAGCTGTTTGCTGAGTAGTTTCCTATCGTTGATTTGGTTAGAACCGGTGGTCAGTGCAGCAGCGGTTCAGATTCGAGGGCTGTCGGTCTCGCCGGCCATTGAGCAACTGAACCTGACTGCTAATCAGCAAACCGCCAGCTTTATCTGTCTGGTTACTAATAACACTGACACAACCTTAACACTAACTTATTCAGCCCAGGATTTTACCGCCCTCAATAATATTAGTGGGGGGATCAGTTTTTTACCGAATAGTTCACCGAGTACTACTTATGGCCTGGCCGATTGGATTCGTTTTGGCGTTAATATGACTACTCTCGCCCCAAACGGCAGTCTAATTGTTCCAGTAACCATTATTAATACCGAGAACCTGTCACCGGGCGGCCATTATGCCGCAGTTAAATTTACGGCCAGTGCACCATTTCCCAACACTTCAGGAGATTATATTACCGCCAATGAGGTCGTTTCCACGCTGGTGTTTCTGACCACTTATGGGCACGTTATCCAGGCAGTGCGGCTCGAACCACTCCAATTGTCCTGGCTGACCTTACAAATACCCTCAAGTATCCATCTGGTTTTCGACAATATCGGCAATACCCAAACCGTGCCGCAAGGTTTAGTGACAATTAATAATCCTTTTCATCATGAAGTAGTTAAAGGCCTCATTAATATCGGTTCCGGCCTGGTGTTACCGGCTACCTCTAGGTTATATACTGTGTCACTAATTTCGAATCATACGTTTAGCTATCCGGGCATCTACACCCTAAAGGTCAGCTATCAGCTGGCCGGCAGTCAATCTATTTCTACCATTACCAAGCATTTTCTATATATTAATGAACCATTGGTTATCGGTGTGGCGGTAATAGTTGTGATAGTTATTTTTTGGTTGATTCGTCGTTACGGTTTACAGCGAATATACATCATCCGCCGCAAAGCATAAGTATATTGTTCACCGGTCAATCTGGTGCTATAGTAAAAAGCGTTAGAGTTAACATTTCGAATGTTGGGAAAACACAAATTTATCGGATTGAGTGTAGTTTTAGGGTTGTTTTTGCTCTGTTTCGTGGTTACTTTTCCTCAGTCAGCCAGCGCTTCAATTGGCATCGAACCCTATCTTAGTTTCGAAGGTAAGATTGTCACTACGTCAACTGGTGCAAACATTACCGACGGTCATTACAATATGGAGTTTAATATCTACTCCGGCGGTACTGCTACCGGTGGCGGTACTTTAATGTGGACCGAAGACTGGTTAGTTAGCGGTGGTGCCGGCCATTATGTGTCTTTAGTTAGTGGAACTTATCAAGCTAATCTTGGTACCCAGTGTCCTTTTAGTGGTGGTTCATGTCAAATTTATACCAATACCGCTATTAACTGGAACTCTTACCCTCTTTATTTATCACTTCAGATTGGTAACACTAGCAGCAGCTGTGCGCCTTCAGTTACTTACTCGTTTAGCCAATCCGGAAGTAACTGCGGCGGTGACGGGATAATGAGTCCATATATCCTACTAACCTCCACCCCTTATGCCCTGAATGCCGCTGAGCTAGGCGGTTTGGTAGCGCCAACTACTACACCGACGGCCAGTCAGTGTCTGCAGACTGCTTCTTCTTCTCCTTTTACACAACTGGTATTAGGCTCATGTGGCAGCGGCGGCACATCAACTCTCCAGCAGGCCTACAATGCTTCGACTGGCGGTCAGCCGTTGATTACACTGAGTACCTCTATTGGTACTGGTACATTTTCTATCCAGGATGCTTCCTCGTCCATTAATGCGAATTTATTCCAAGTTAACAACAGTGGTGGAGGTACTACTTTATTCTCTGTCGGTAACACCGGCAATCTGACAGTGGCCACCTCCACTGCTTCAGCTACTGCCCTGCAGGTTAAAAACAATAACGGCACCACCATATTTAACGTCAATACTTCTACCCCGGGAGTTCAAGTAACCGGTACCTTAACCGCTCCCACGGAAACCGTCAGTGATATTGCCTTAATCCAGAATACCGGTGCCAGCACCAATGCCCTGACTGTGGACAATAGCCAAGGGGTACCGATTATTACTGCCGGGAATAACAATTTACTGGTTAACGGCGACTTTGAATCCGGTACCACTGGTTGGGCAGGAGCAACTGCTGGTGGTTCGGTCGCCTTAAATACCGATCCGCGCTATATCTACAGCGGGGCAGACAGTTTAGCGATCACTACCACCACTACGGCTCATACCGGAGCTCAAGTTACTTCCTTTAATAACAGCATGGCGGCTGGTACTTATACCTTGTCTTTCTATGCCGCAGTGGCCAGCGGCAGCTTTGCCACACTGGAGGCATCCTTTAATGCCCTGGGAACCAACAACTGCTTAAGCAGTGCGACTGTGACTACCTCTTTCACTAACTTCTCCTGTACCTATACAACCAGTGGTACAACTTCGGCTGTGTCAATTGGGAGTAGCGGTACTACCGCTCTAACCTTCTACGTTGACGCCGTAACCGTTACCTCCGCCGGCACTAACTTGGTCAGTAACCCTGGTTTTGAAGGTGGTATTAGCGGTTGGAGTGCCTACGGTACCGGCACCGGTTCACTTGCCTGGAATTTAAACCGCCAAAATGTTTATCTGGGTATCGGCAGCCTGAAGATTACTATTACATCTTCTACTTACGGTGCCCAGGATAGTACTTACATAGCTCAGCAGCCGGCTGGCGGCGGAACTTATACCTTATCTTTTTACGCTATGGCCACTTCAGCGATTAACATCTCCGCTTCATTAGGTTCCGGTACCTGTACACTCAATTCCAGTACGGCTAGCACTACTGGCTTCAGTGAGTATTATTGCACCAATGTCGCAGCTACCGCCTCGCCGGTAATTGAGATTTATACCACCGCTGCTTCGGGTACCCTATATATTGACGCCGTTCAGTTAATTAGTGGTGCCACTCTGTCGCCTTACAACATCGGCCAAATCCAGTTACGCGGTTTGATTACCGCTCCGGTGGCTCTGGAACCAACCACTAACTCGACTACCGCCCTACAGGTTGACAATAACACTGGAACATCTTTACTGACGGTCGATACTCTTGATTCCAATGTGACCATTGATAACACCGGATTAGCCGGGACTGTACAGATAGGTAATACCACCGGCGGAGTGGCCCAAACCATTGGTATTGGTAACAATGCTACGGCCAGCTCCACTGACGCGATAACCATTGGTAACTTACTAAGTACCAGCCTGACGACTATTCAGGGTGGAACCGGTACGGCGGTTTCCATCCAATCCGGGGCCAGCGGGACTATTAATATTGGTACTGCTGCCGTGGCCAATACCACCCAGATAGGTAACATTACCAGCGGAGTGGCCCAAACCATTGGTATTGGTAACAATGCTACGGCTAGCTCCACTGACGCGGTAACCATTGGTAACTTACTAAGTACCAGCCTGACGACTATTCAGGGTGGTACAACTGCCACGGGCACGGGGGCTATTTCCATCCAATCCGGTGCTGCCGGTTTGCTGTTACTTCAATCCGTCAATAACGGTCCGATCACCACTGGCAATGGGTTAATCACACTCGGTACGACTGGATCGACGCCGGCTATACTAGTTTTGGGTAATAAAAACACCTCCGGTGATCCGACTTGCACCCCCGGGGCCATTTATTACAGCTCTAATCTTTATGCCTTCCGAGCCTGCCGCTATGTTGTCCACAACGCTGCCAACTCCTGGCAGAACCTGATAGCCGGAGTTGATGAGCAGACCTTTACCTCCAGCGGCACCTGGACGGCTCCGTCGGGGATTACTACGGTGGTAGCGATAGTTTGTGCCGGTGGCGGTTCCGGGGGGGGCGGTTTGACTGGTTCTACTGGTACTACCCGTGGCGGTGGTTCCGGTGGGGGCGGCGGGGCCCGAGCTGAAGTGGTGATGGATGCCACTGCCGCCGGTACTTCACAGTCTGTCACTGTCGGGACTTCGGTCACCGGCGGCGCTGCCAGTACCGTCGGCACAGCCGGTATTGGTTCGTCATTTGGTACGTTAGTGATCGCCAAAGGCGGTGGCGCCGGTAATGCCGGATCTTCTTCTAGCAGCATTAGCGGCGGCGGTGGCGGCGGATGGGGCCTAGTTGGCGGCAATGGCAGCACATCCTCAGTTGCGGGTGGCGATAACACCACTGCCGGTGCCCAAGGTGATAGCGGTGCCGGAGGTGGTTCAACAATTACTTTAGCCGATCCGGCTGAATATGGCGGCGGGGGTGGTGGTCCTAGTGGGGGTACTACTGGGACCGCTGGCGGTCAATCGATTTGGGGCGCCGGTGGCGGTGGTGGCGGCGGAGCTGTCTCCTCGTCTAATACTGCCTATGCTGGTGCTGCTGGAGGTGGTAGTGGTGGCTATTCAAGTGGTGGCGGCGGTACTGCTGGATCAGGAGCAGCCGGTGGTGCCGGTGCAGCTGCTAATACCAGTGCTTGTGGCGCTGGTGGTGGCGGTGGCGGTGGCCGAACTTCTAGTACTGCTTATAAAGGTGGTGCCGGAGGCACTGGCGGTGGCGGTGGTGGCGGTGGTGGTGGTGGTGTTACTGCTGGAGCTGGTGGCAATGGAGCGGCTGGCGAAGTCTGGGTATTCAGTTGGTAAATCTCAGATTACAACCCCTGTCATCCGCCGCAAAGCATAAGTATATTGTTTACCGGTCAATCTGGTGCTATAGTAAAAAGCGTTAGAGTTAACATTTCGAATGTTGGGAAAACACAAATTTATCGGATTAAGTGCAGTTTTAGGGTTGTTGTTATTGAGTTTTGTCATAACCTTCCCCCGACCAGCTGCTGCAGCTACTGGTATTGAACCTTATCTTAGTGTTGAAGGTAAGATTGTCACTTCGTCAACTGGCATTAACATTACCGACGGTCATTACAATATGGAGTTTGTCATCTATACCGGATGTACAAATAATACCGGCAGCGGCTGTACAGCCGTTTGGACCGAAGACTGGTTAGATACAGGGACTAACCTTGGCGGCGTGACTTTAACTAGTGGTACTTACCAGGTTAATCTTGGAACAGTTACTGCTTTCGGTACTAGTGTACCCTGGAATACCTACCCACTCTACTTATCAATTCAAATTGGTAATCAATCGGTTTGTACGCCAGCCGGTAACTTTCAGGCTAACTGCGGCGGTGACGGGATAATGAGTCCATATATCCTACTAACCTCCACCCCTTATGCCCTGAATGCCGCTGAGCTAGGCGGTTTGGTAGCGCCAACTACTACACCGACGGCCAGTCAGTGTCTGCAGACTGCTTCTTCTTCTCCTTTTACACAACTGGTATTAGGCTCATGTGGCAGCGGCGGCACATCAACTCTCCAGCAGGCCTACAATGCTTCGACTGGCGGTCAGCCGTTGATTACACTGAGTACCTCTATTGGTACTGGTACATTTTCTATCCAGGATGCTTCCTCGTCCATTAATGCGAATTTATTCCAAGTTAACAACAGTGGTGGAGGTACTACTTTATTCTCTGTCGGTAACACCGGCAATCTGACAGTGGCCACCTCCACTGCTTCAGCTACTGCCCTGCAGGTTAAAAACAATAACGGCACCACCATATTTAACGTCAATACTTCTACCCCGGGAGTTCAAGTAACCGGTACCTTAACCGCTCCCACGGAAACCGTCAGTGATATTGCCTTAATCCAGAATACCGGTGCCAGCACCAATGCCCTGACTGTGGACAATAGCCAAGGGGTACCGATTATTACTGCCGGGAATAACAATTTACTGGTTAACGGCGACTTTGAATCCGGTACCACTGGTTGGGCAGGAGCAACTGCTGGTGGTTCGGTCGCCTTAAATACCGATCCGCGCTATATCTACAGCGGGGCAGACAGTTTAGCGATCACTACCACCACTACGGCTCATACCGGAGCTCAAGTTACTTCCTTTAATAACAGCATGGCGGCTGGTACTTATACCTTGTCTTTCTATGCCGCAGTGGCCAGCGGCAGCTTTGCCACACTGGAGGCATCCTTTAATGCCCTGGGAACCAACAACTGCTTAAGCAGTGCGACTGTGACTACCTCTTTCACTAACTTCTCCTGTACCTATACAACCAGTGGTACAACTTCGGCTGTGTCAATTGGGAGTAGCGGTACTACCGCTCTAACCTTCTACGTTGACGCCGTAACCGTTACCTCCGCCGGCACTAACTTGGTCAGTAACCCTGGTTTTGAAGGTGGTATTAGCGGTTGGAGTGCCTACGGTACCGGCACCGGTTCACTTGCCTGGAATTTAAACCGCCAAAATGTTTATCTGGGTATCGGCAGCCTGAAGATTACTATTACATCTTCTACTTACGGTGCCCAGGATAGTACTTACATAGCTCAGCAGCCGGCTGGCGGCGGAACTTATACCTTATCTTTTTACGCTATGGCCACTTCAGCGATTAACATCTCCGCTTCATTAGGTTCCGGTACCTGTACACTCAATTCCAGTACGGCTAGCACTACTGGCTTCAGTGAGTATTATTGCACCAATGTCGCAGCTACCGCCTCGCCGGTAATTGAGATTTATACCACCGCTGCTTCGGGTACCCTATATATTGACGCCGTTCAGTTAATTAGTGGTGCCACTCTGTCGCCTTACAACATCGGCCAAATCCAGTTACGCGGTTTGATTACCGCTCCGGTGGCTCTGGAACCAACCACTAACTCGACTACCGCCCTACAGGTTGACAATAACACTGGAACATCTTTACTGACGGTCGATACTCTTGATTCCAATGTGACCATTGATAACACCGGATTAGCCGGGACTGTACAGATAGGTAATACCACCGGCGGAGTGGCCCAAACCATTGGTATTGGTAACAATGCTACGGCCAGCTCCACTGACGCGATAACCATTGGTAACTTACTAAGTACCAGCCTGACGACTATTCAGGGTGGAACCGGTACGGCGGTTTCCATCCAATCCGGGGCCAGCGGGACTATTAATATTGGTACTGCTGCCGTGGCCAATACCACCCAGATAGGTAACATTACCAGCGGAGTGGCCCAAACCATTGGTATTGGTAACAATGCTACGGCTAGCTCCACTGACGCGGTAACCATTGGTAACTTACTAAGTACCAGCCTGACGACTATTCAGGGTGGTACAACTGCCACGGGCACGGGGGCTATTTCCATCCAATCCGGTGCTGCCGGTTTGCTGTTACTTCAATCCGTCAATAACGGTCCGATCACCACTGGCAATGGGTTAATCACACTCGGTACGACTGGATCGACGCCGGCTATACTAGTTTTGGGTAATAAAAACACCTCCGGTGATCCGACTTGCACCCCCGGGGCCATTTATTACAGCTCTAATCTTTATGCCTTCCGAGCCTGCCGCTATGTTGTCCACAACGCTGCCAACTCCTGGCAGAACCTGATAGCCGGAGTTGATGAGCAGACCTTTACCTCCAGCGGCACCTGGACGGCTCCGTCGGGAATTACCACGGTGGTAGCGATAGTTTGTGCCGGTGGCGGTTCCGGGGGTGGTGGTCAAACTGCTGCTAGCGGAGCTATTCGTGGTGGTGGTTCCGGTGGGGGCGGCGGGGCCCGAGCTGAAGTGGTGATGGATGCCACTGCCGCCGGTACTTCACAGTCTGTCACTGTCGGGACTTCGGTCACCGGCGGCGCTGCCAGTACCGTCGGCACAGCCGGTATTGGTTCGTCATTTGGTACGTTAGTGATCGCCAAAGGCGGTGGCGCCGGTAATGCCGGATCTTCTTCTAGCAGCATTAGCGGCGGCGGTGGCGGCGGATGGGGCCTAGTTGGCGGCAATGGTACTAACACTACAGTTTCGGGTGGCGATAACCTCACTGCCGATGCCCAAGGTAATGGTGGTGCCGGAGGTGGTTCAACATTTAATTCAACCGGATTACCGGCTGAATTTGGCGGCGGTGGCGGTGCTGGTGACGCTGACACTGGTGCTACCGCTGGCTATGCTGGCGGTCAATCGATTTGGGGTGGCGGCGGTGGCGGTGGCGGAGGTGGTGCTAACGCTAGTAACGCTATTGTTGCTGGTGGAGCTGGTGGTTCTGCTGGTGGCTATTCAAGTGGTGGCGGCGGTACTGCTGGATCAGGAGCAGCCGGTGGACAGGGAGCAAGCGCAACTGCCGCCCAATGTGGCGGCGGTGGCGGCGGCGGTGGTACTACTACTACTAGTACTGGTTATGTTGGTGGAGCCGGAGGCACTGGCGGCGGTGGCGGCGGCGGTGGTGGCGGCGGCACCACTGGTGGCACAGGTGGTGCTGGAGCTGCTGGTGAAGTCTGGGTCCTTAGTTGGTAAAATTTAAGTTTACAATCTATGGTATATCATGAAAACTAATTGGCAAATTTGGTATCTAGCTTATAAGAAACTTTTTATATTTTTTGGCGTAGCGGCTCTTATAGCTTTAGCGATCATATTGTGGTGGTTATTTCATCCGGTATATGATCCTGTACCAGCCAACATCCGACATCAAGTTAGCTTTGCGGTCTTGTACCCAAACGGTAATGGTATCAGTCTGGATGATTGGCAATATTCCAACAATCAACAGATACTCAACTTCACCGCTAAAGATTCCAATTCTTCAATAAACTTTACCGAGCAAGAAACTCCTTTGGCTTATCTGAATGATATCGGTGCCTACGACCGATTTATTGGCAGCCTTAAACCATCAGCTAATTTCAATACTAAATTAGGTACGGTTTCTCTGACCACCTTTGTCTTCGCTGGTGATTATCAACCTTACGGTACAACTGCAATTCTCAATGCTCAAGGTACGTTATTGTTAGCTCATCCAAATAATGATTTAACCGAGAACCAGTGGCTAAACTTGTTTAATTCTCTTCAGGTAAGTAAGTAATATCTGGATAATTAGTAGTTGGCTTAAGTGTTTTGCTCTAGTTAGTCCGTATCTGGCTAATCTTTCCGGCAACCGCTAGATTATTATTATTCATAAATTAATAACTAAAAACCCCGCGGTAAGCGGGGTTGTCCACTCGGTCTTCTAACCACCAAGGGTGGTCTCGAGTTCATTCTATTTATAATTCAAAATCAATGAATGGTCAGTGTTTCGCATCACATTTCATAACAGCATAATCATAAATGTCTAAGCTTCTTAAGCCTCTCTTCAGTTTGCTGCTATACTGTCGCTGATATGAACTTTATCAGTTTTGGTGTGCGTAATGCCTTCCGGAATGTCATCCGCAGCGCCGCCATTATCCTAATATTGGGTTTGAGTATTGGTTTATGTTTAGTAATGCTAATAGCCCATCAGGCAGTTTCCAATAAAATCAGTTCCGTTAAAAGCTCCATCGGTAATACCATTAGTATCGCCCCGGCCGGCTTTAGTTCCTTCAGCCAAGCCAATAATTCCCTAACCACCTCGGAACTTAGTAAGGTTCAGTCACTGCCGCACGTCGTCAGTTTAGATGAAACCCTGACTGACCGTTTATCTACTGCCGGCACAACCTTGGGTTTTTCGGCCTTCGGAGGATCATCCAACACTAATAACACTACCAGCTTGACTTCCCCGGTAACCTTAAACTCTAACGGAAACGGTTCATTTAGTAGTGGTGGGGGTAGTGGACCTAGTTTATTTATATCCGGAGGCGGCCAGTTACCAACTAACTTTAGCTTGCCAATTACTATCACCGGTACTACTGATCCGACTCAGCTGAACGGCATTAATCTAGCCATTAGTAGCGGCAAAGCAATTGACGGTTCAGTGGATACCAACAATGCCATGATTAGTAGCGTTATGGCCAGTAAGAACAGCTTAAGTGTGGGATCGACCTTTACTGCCTATACCACTACTTTGACAGTTGCCGCTATCTTCACCAGCAGCACCCAAGCTAGTAATGACAACGTGATTGTGGCTTTGCCGACTGAACAGCGATTAAGCAGCCAAAGCGGGGACGTAACCTCGGCGGTGGCAACCGTTGATTCACTCGATAACTTAACGTCGGTTACCAATGCTATTAAAAATACACTTGGATCGGCAGCTGACGTCACCAGCAGCGAAGATCAAGCTAACGCTACCGTACAGCCACTGAACAGTGTCAAATCGATTGCCCTTTACAGTCTGATTGGCGCGGTAATTGCCGGCAGCGTAATAGTTCTGATGGTCATGATTATGATTGTCCGCGAACGCCGGCGGGAAATCGGTATTCTCAAAGCTATCGGCGCCAGTAACCTACGGGTTATCTTTCAATTCATGAGTGAAGCCTTGACTTTCACCATTGCCGGAGCAGTTATTGGTTTGATTATTGGCGCAGCCGCTGGCGGCCCCGTTACCCAGTTGCTGGTGTCTAATAGTTCTACCACCAGTACTTCTACAACAAGTAGCGCTGCCCGGTTTAGCGGCGGCCCTCCTGGCGGCGGCTTTAGTACTAATACCGGTGGTGGTGCCGGTGGCTTTGTCCGGCGGAACTTTGGTTTGGGTAGTATCCGCAGTAACCTGAATAATATCAAAGCCGACATTGGTATCAGCATCCTAGCCTACGGCTTCGGCGCGGCCATTGTGATTACCGTGGTCGGAAGTGCTTCGGCCGGCTGGATGATTGCCCGCGTCAGGCCGTCAGAAGTAATGAGGACAGAATAATGCTCAAGGTAGTTAATGTGTCTAAAGAATTTCCTTCCGGTGACGGCCGGGTAACAGCTGTAGATAATGTCAGCTTCGATGTGCCGGATGGCCAGTTTGTTTCAATCATTGGCAAAAGCGGTAGCGGTAAAACTACACTCTTGAGCCTACTAGGGACGTTAGAAAAACCAACCAGAGGCAACATTGAAATTTCCGGACGGGATGTCACTAAATTAAGCGATCATTCACTGGTGACTTATCGGCGCAAACGTATTGGCTTTGTTTTCCAAAGTTACAACCTGATACCTAATTTAACAGCTCTGGAAAATGTCATGTTACCAATGACTTTCGATAGAGTATCCCGAGGCGAACGTCATAAACGGGCCCAAGAATTACTTGACCAGGTGGGTGTTACCGATAATAAACAGGCCCGTAAACCGGGTCGTCTGAGTGGCGGTGAACAACAGCGAGTAGCTATCGCCCGGGCACTGGCCAACAAACCAGCCCTGATTCTGGCCGATGAACCGACCGGTAATCTGGATAGTGAAACCGGTAAGATGATTTTCGAACTGCTACATAATCTGGCCCGTAGCCAAAACACCACTATCGTGGTGGTGACCCACGATCTGTCGATTGCCGGCCGGACTGATGAATCTTTCCAGCTCCAGGATGGCAAGCTAGTTAGCAAGCCTTAAAACAGTCTATCAATTAATAGTAAGCATAAGTATTGACTAATAGTCTATTTGGGTATATAGTATCGCTAATCCATTAAGTTTGGGAGTGTGGACAATGGCTAAGCGATCTGATCGAATTATGTCTTTTTTGCGCCAATGCCGATTTGCAGCACTAGGTGTTTTGTTCATATTATCAACTATTACGGCTACTACGTTGCTGATGATCCCATCAGCCATTACGCCGGTTGCGGCTGCGGCTTCTTGCCCACAAGATAGTTATCCGCAATATAACATTCTTTATTGTGGATTAACTGGTCCGACTGACTCCGATTACATCAGTTCATTACAGGGTTATTACAACAGTAACAGCGATGGCCACGGTAATAATGATATTCAAGCCGTTTTAAACTGGGCAGGTGCCAGTCCTTCAATCATCAATGGCATGAATACCAGCAATACCCTGATCGGTACAGCTTATAGTAACGGTACTATTACAGTTAACGGTCAGACAGTCGGTACTAATGCATTAGTTGCCGGCCGATGGAACCCCGGCACCGGTGGTTTTACTTACCTAGAAGGCAATGTATGGTATCGTGCGGCAACCACTTTTTTTGCCTATCAGCAATCCCAGGTTCAGGTACTAGTCCACTTAAATAGCTACGGCCAAGCTGATTTTGCCATCATGATTGAATGTGGTAACGTTTTGAAATTTACCCCAATGCCCCCTAAGTCTATAGCTTGTAGCTCACTAACTGATAGCGAAGTCGATTCAACTCTGCAATACAATTTTACAGCCAATGCTTCAGCTCAAAATATGAGTATTGCTAGCTATACCTTTGATTTCGGTGATGGCAATACCCAACAGCTAACTACTAGTAACACTTCGACAAATACCTCTCACACTTATAGCGAATACGATCACACCTATAACGCCAACGTTACAGTTTACGGTTCAGTGCCTTCAATCAGTAGCAGTTGTGCCGTTCAATTTACAACTCCGCCTAAACCGATTACTCCTGCTTTAGCTTGTGTCGTCCTAACTCCGGCTGAAGTCGACAACACTGTCAATCAGTATTCTTTTACGGCAAATGCCACCGCTACTGATGTAACTATTACTAATTACATCTTTGATTTCGGTGACAACAGTACGCCTACGACCGTTACTACCGACAGCAATACTGCCACTTCTTCTCCTCACACCTTTACATCAGGTACCTGGACTACTAATGTAACTGTTAACGGAACTGAAAATAACGAAGCTAAAACTGCTATTACTAGCAGCTGTCAGGCCCAGGCAACTGTCCCCCCAACAACTACCCCTCCGGTTTTAGTTAACACCGGTCCGGGGGATGATGTTGGCATAGCCGGTGCGGCCGTGGTCATCGGCGCCCTGTTCTATCAACTGGTCATCCGACGCCGACTTTCTTCAGTTAAATAAGCATCTTACTGATAAGATACGTAGCGCGGCTGAGGAACTAGCTGCATAGTTTGCTGTGGCGACCTCAGTGGCAGGTCCTTGACATAAAAGTTCTTCCAACCGAAAGAAACATTCGGCGGGGGATTGGCAGTAACATTACTCCAAGTAGTCAGTTTTTCAGGCTGCGTACCCTGCCCGTCCATTTGAATAACATAAGCCAGTTGCGGATAGGATGTATCTAGTTGATCACGATTTTGGATCATCGTCAGCCTAAACTCATGCAGTAAGAAAAGCTTTTGCGGCAATTTGTACTGCTTAGTCAGTTGAGCCAGCCACTGAGCGGTTTGGTTAACCTCGGAGATGGCTACACTGCCAATTTGTTGCAGTGGCAGTTCGGTTGGCGTTAACCGCCATTCCGGATCTAGCGCTAGACCGACATAAGGTTGTTCCAGGATTGATTGGAAATGCTGAGCTTGTTCTAAAAAGTTATCGCGGCCAGGTTGTAAGTCCAGCACTACATAGATACCATTCTGTTGAGCGGTTGTCACCCAGGTTTTTAATTGCGGATCAGCTATAAATTGCGAGTAGCTGCCATTGGGGGTTGGCGCAGCCGTGGCTACCGTAGCAATAATTTCCAGTGCCGGAAAAGCATGTTCACTGATTAGCGGCTGATATTGCTCCGCTAAGTCTTTAGCCCGGCTAATGGTTTGCGGTAGCGGCTGTTGCCCGAGTGCACCCAGGGCTGGGTAATTAGGGTTACCATACAGAGCTACCATTTGATATTCCGGAAATAGCATCCGGCCACCAGCTGGGAAGATATAGGGGATTCTGGGCGGAAAAGCTGGGTGTGAATAACGGACGATTACCGTGGCGGTGTCTCGCCATAACGGATTAAACAACAGCAAACCAAAAATCAGTAAGACACTAGCTAAACCAACTTGACATAACTGCGACCAAGGAACCGGCCGGCTTTTAAGCATGCACTCATTATATCTTTAATAGTTATTTGTGGGTGGCAGCTTGGTGATGCCGGCTGTAATAACGTTCGGCTATCAGTACCCCTAATCCCAGTGCCAGCAGGATTCCGCCAATGATTCGGGAGGTATAGTTAGTAGAATGTGAGGTGGTAGCCACCGCCGGCGAATGGATTGGATCAACTGTACTGGCGCCCAATACCGGATCAATTTTACTAACTAGCTGGGCATTAGCATTCACCGAGCCGCTAGCAGCAGATGCCACACTACTTGGTACAAAGTTAAACACGCGAGGTATAGCGGCCGGTGTTGACGGATCTGAAGGTGAACCACCGGTATTACTGGTAGTAACTGGTACCGGCGGGGTATAGACCCCAAAGCTACCGAACCAGTTCCCGAAGACATTAATGAACAATATTCCAAACCAACCAGATAAGTTAAGCGTGGTATTATCCAAATTAAGTAGATTGACGGCGGTATCGGCATTACCGCTGGTAGCATTGCCGCCACTGGTATTATTTTTAACCGTAGCGTTACCGCTTTCAGCAGCTACATTAATATTGTTATTGATGGTGTTGTTGTTAGTGTTATTGACTGAGGTATTATTGGCAGTATCTTCGGTTATACCACCGCCGAGGGCCGCAGCTGTAGTACCGGCGGGAGCATCCATAATGACCCCCACCCAAGTACCGGAAACGTTGACAAAGACTAACAGGCAGTTGGTACCGATTATTTCACTACCCGTCAAATTAAAGACGGTCACGGCAGTGGATGTATTACCAGTAGTAGCTGAACCGGCCGAGGTGTTATTGGTGACATTGGCGCTGCCACTAGTAGCACTACTGGTGACATTATTAGTGATGGCTTCATTATTATTGTTGGTAATACCTAAACTGTTCGCCACAGTTTGCGGAATGATTATGGTAGTGCTTGGCGCATTACTGGCGATTAAACTATTCAGAAAGTTCTGCGGCACTAAGATATTGCCAGTCAAGTTACCGTTAATATTAATTACACCGATGAATGATTGTCCGGAGCTGATGATCGAATCCAGGGTATTGACGATATCCGCCACGGTCTCGGCGTTGCCGCTAGTAGCATTACCAGCGGAAGTGTTATTGGCTACAGTGGCATTACCGGTGGTTGAATCAAGGTTAAGGTTGTTATTAATCTGACCGCTATTTTGAGAATTAATAGTCAGGTTATTATTCAGTGTCGAACTGCTACTGGCTGGCTGTAACTGACTGGGATCTACAATTAAATTACCTTGGACATCACCGTTAATATTAGCTACGAAGGTAGTAACATTACCGTCCAGGTTGGTTGCCGATTGAACTGAATTTAAAACATTATCGGTAGTGGTAGCGTCGCCGCTAGTAGCACTGCCACCCGTAGTATTTCCGTCTACCAACACATTACCGGAAGTCGCCTGAGAATCAATTTGATTACTAAGCGTTGCGGTAGTGGAATTATTCAGGGTTGTCGAGTTAGTATTGTTGTCAGATGTAGAACCGGTAGAATTAGATCCACTACCGCTAATTGATGGGTCGGAATTACTCGGATCAGTGGAGTCAGGACTGACGGTAGGAGTTGGGGGTGGCGGCGCACAAACAATTAACGAATCCGTAGCAATAATGGCATCTGGAGGTAAGTTTGCGGTGGTAACGGTAATTTGGTACCAGGTTCCCGAAGCCGGATCATAAACCCATTTTTGATAAGTCCACTTCCAGTTATTAGTATCACAGCTATAAACGTACGGGGTGATCGGCGTAGCCGTTTGGGTAGCCGGACTCCAGGTATAGTAGGAATTAACCCATAATCCAGTACAAGAATTATAGGTATAAGTTACCGCGTCTGAACCGGTCGGACTTGTAATACCGGAAGTGGCTGGTGTAATTGGGGTACATGATGAATCTCCAGAAGGAGTTGAGCTGTCAGCGCCTTCTGCAAACGCATACTGAACCACCGGGGCGAATAACATAAAAATGGTGGCCATTAAGCCAAAGAGAGCCCTTCTAAGGTTGGTAGTTGTTGAATGAATTGGTTGATTAACTCGGTATTTCATCTAAATCTCGCCTTTCTCAACGGATATGAATTATTTCGGGTAGCAATATCTGGTGGCGAGAGAGCTTAGTAGCAGCAGCTCCCCCACCTATTCAACCTAATTTTGAAAGATTATTTCTTTCTTTAAAGTTCTAGTTGGTAACCATGATCGTGTACGAATCGCTATTGGAATTCGTTACAGAACCGCTGGTAGCGTCGCCGCCGGTTGTGTTGTCTTTAACCGTGGCGTTGCCGGTTTCACCAGCTTGGAAATTATTGGTAACAACCGACAAGTCATTGTCGTTGTCAATCGATGTGTTAGACGTGGTCGAGCTGGTTACTACATTACTAGAAGAAGGACCGGTGTTACTAATAGTACCGGTGTCATCGGAAGTAACCGAGTCACCTGACAAATCAGACGAACTGTTGTCAACGGTAACTGTCGCCATAACTGTGTTACTGTTGCTAACGTCGCCACTGGTAGCGCTGCCGCCGGTTGTGTTGTCTTTAACCTCGGAATTACCACTGCTACCTAGTTGACCGTTGCTGCTAAGCAAGAACAGATGGTTATTGTTGTTAACTTTAGCCGTTGACGAGTTGGTTGAGGTCACAACGTTGGTAGATTTAGGACCCGTACCAGTTATAGTACCGGAACTAGCCCCAGCAATACCCGTAAGACCAGCCACCAAGCCAAACGATGCTGTCGTTATAGCAGCTGCTCGCACAATTTTATTCTTTACCATTATTACCCTCCTTTCACAGGGTGCTACTACTTTAGGTTGATATTGCTCGGGTTGTTCACCCGACTTCAGAAGAGTGTGACGGCTTTGGTCTTCTAAAGTCTGATGACCAACAGGTTATTATCTAAGGCGAGCCATCAGTTATCGAGTTACTAGAGACATTGTCATCTAACTGCACTACTGAAGATGACGAATTGCTGCCGCTATCGTATTGCTCACAGCCATAAGTAACGGCAATGTTACCTTTCAATGAAACTTGATTAGACGGACAGGTTGTCGGTAAATTAGTGGTTTGCCCATTATTAGTTACCTGTCCCTGGACAGTCGTGGTTCCGTTCGAATTTGTTGAAACATTCAACTGGGTACTGACATTATCTGATGGGCTTGTAGTATTTGCTGAATTAACGTTATTGGAGATAGTGGTTTGGCTGTTGGAGGTGGATGTACTGGAATCGGAGTTAGCGGTGGTTTGAGTATTTTGGCTGGTTTGGGTGGTTTGGCTGGAAGGAGAATTACCGCTAACTGCCGAGGCTAAATGGGCTGCCGGGTTTTTGGTATTGGACACGCTATGAACGCTCAAGACTATGCCGATAGCTACCGCTAGACAGAACAAGGCCACAAAAGAAAACAGTCTACGGATTGGCAGCAGTTTACTTGATGTTGGGCTAATAGGAGTAAACCGACTGTTTTTTCGCCTTATTAGACTTCTCCAAACCATATTTTGTCTCCTCCTTTTACTAACCTAGTTCAATTAATCGGTACTGTCGTTAAGTTGACGCTATCATTAGTTATTAATATCAATGGTGGGTGAATTACTGTTACTGTTAGCCACATTACCGCTGGTTGCGCTGCCGCCGGTGGTATTGTTGTTAGTAGTGGCATTACCTGAGTTAGCTGTTTGGTTATTATTACTGGAGACATTGATATCGTTCGTATTAGTCACGGTTGTCGTATTGGTATTGGTCGTAGCGATGCTGTTAGATGATTGCGGCCCAGTATCACTGATAGTCGCTGTGGTATGAGCCAATACGCCACTGACAAGTTCCGAAACGAAAGTCGTACTGGAAGCGGGAGCTGTAGCTGGCGACACCGGCATAGATGGTGTGGTTATGGCACTAGTCGATGCTCCTAGGATCTCTCCGCCACTTGAAGTTGAGCTAGTTGGTTGGACACAGGCGCTAACAACGGCATCAGCCGGTACCATTGACACTAGCCGTTGACTCAACTGTTTAGTTTGCATGGCAAATTCGGAGTTGATCATTGGCAAAGCCACAGCTAAAACGGCAGTAATACCGATAATCACTCCCAAAAAGGCGGCGCTAAAGGTTAATAAACCGTTACGAATCTGTGGTTGTTTTTTAATATATCCGGTTTTCGATGTTTTGGTCTTTACGGCAAATTTATTTAGTGCCATATCCTGTTCCTCCCTTAAGATTATCCCGTCAAGATAGATTTTAACGACGTTGGCATAAACATAACTCGACACCATATTTGTGTATGTGGCAATTCTTACTTTAAATTATTGTGTTTTATGACACACCTATTTTATATCTGATATATTTGTGGATAACTTTGGCATTTTGTGAAATATATACAATTACTAGGGGTTTTTAATTAGCTACCGGTATTCCATAGACTTAAAAATTAATATTTACTTTTGTTAAGTAATTAGTTATATTGGGATATTATGGATGAAGATTTAGATCAATTAGAAGAAGCGATTGGTTACCTGTCTCGGGCTATGTCCAAGCAACGTTTTTGGCATAATATTCAAAAATCCGCTAGAGTTGAAATTGACCGCCCTAGCGCTTACCTACTCGGGTTGCTAAGTCAGCATCCTGCCGATTGGAAATTACATGAACTAGCCAATAAGATTGGCGTGGAAGCCCCATCAGTCAGTCGGACGATTCAGCGATTGGAACAAGAACGACTAATTGTACGAATGACTGATCATACCGATCACCGGGCTGGCCATCTCCGGATTACCGCTCATGGACTGAAAACCATGAGGTATTTGCGTCGAGCCAAACGTCAGTATTTCAAGACATTATTTAACTACTGGTCAGTCAAAGACCGACGGCAATTAATCAAATTACTGCACCGATTAGCCCGTGAAACAGCTGAAATAACTGAAGGATCAGCGGTTGCTGAATCATCCCAGGAAACCAAGGAATGAGTCCGGATAGTTTAGCTGATTATCACAATCGCGAAAAAACGCACGCTGAAATTCGGTCCGTGTTAATCGCCCTAATGATTGCTATGCTATTGGCCGCTTTGGATCAATCCATTGTAGCTACTGCCCTGCCGCGTATTGCTAGTGATCTAAATGGATTAACCAAATTATCCTGGGTAGTGACTGCCTATCTAATTACCAGTGCCATTGCTATGCCAATCTACGGCAAGCTAGGTGATATGTTAGGCCGTAAAAAAATCTTTCAAATCGCCATTATTATTTTCTTAGCCAGTTCGGCACTTTGTGGTTTAAGCCAGAATATCGATCAGCTGATTTTCTTCCGTGCCCTACAGGGCATCGGAGCCGGTGGCATGATGTCGCTCAACATGGCCATTATCGGTGATATTATTCCACCTCGCCAACGTGGCCGTTATCAGGGGTATTTCGGGGCAGTTTGGGGTATTGCCAGTATTGCCGGTCCGGTACTAGGCGGTGTTTTCACTGATGACCTAACTTGGCGCTGGATCTTTTATATTAACCTGCCCCTCGGTGTATTGGCCCTCAGTCTGATTGCCAGTCGCCTTCACCTGATCGCTCATAAAATTCAGCACCATATTGATTACTTGGGTTCAGCCTTATTATCGGTGGCCATTGTTAGTTTAATATTGGCAACAGTTTGGGGAGGGGTCAGCTATGCTTGGTCATCCTGGCAAATCCTCAGCTTAATAGCTTCAACCTTGGTTTTCTCGGCATTGTTTGTTGCTCGGGAGCGGGTGGCCGCCGAACCAGTAATACCTTTAAGTTTATTCAAAAACGAGATAGTCAGCGTGGCCACGGTTTTAGGTTTTCTAACCGGACTGGCCATGTTTGCCTCATTAATTTATATTCCACTTTACCAGCAGATTGTCCGCGGTTACTCGCCAACCAAATCCGGCCTGCTAATGTTGCCGATTGTTGTTGGCCTATTTATCACCTCAATTGGATCTGGACGGTTAATTACTAAATACGGCAGGTATCGGATATTTCCGATTCTTGGCACACTATTAATGACTCTCGGGATGTGGTTGTTCAGCCACCTCAGTCTGACTACCAGTTATTTCATGTTATCAATCTGGATGTTTATCATAGGACTGGGTCTTGGGCAGTTAATGCAGGTACCGATTGTGGCCGTCCAAAATAGCGTAGAGCATCATCGATTGGGCACCGCCACATCGACTGTCGCTTTTTTCCGAACCATCGGTAGCGCTCTTGGTGGTAGTATTTTTGGAGCCATTCTGATTTCCCGGGTTACCGGATACCTTGGAGCAACTTTGCCTCGGTCTATCAGCACTAGGATAGTCAATGGTTTATCCAGCGGGGTTCAGCAGATCAGCCACATCCCAACCCAAATCAGGCACGATTTGTTAACTGCTTACGTCCATTCGTTCCATGATATGTTTCTGATCGCTGTTCCGTTTGGCATAGCCGCTTTTATCAGCGCTTTACTGCTCCGTGAACGACCGCTCCGGGAAACCACCAGAGAAAGAACTGCCGGACAAGCACTTGAGTTTAAAGAGGAAAAGATCAATTAAGCCGGTAACGCGGCCAAATGATACGCGCTCTAACTTGTTTGATATCGATATCTCCAAATTGTCGACTATCAGTACTGGCGGCCGGATTATCACCAAGCACATAAAGTCTATGACCCTCAATCTTGTCTACACGCTTTATTTTCTCTAGACCATCCTGCCATAAAATGACCAGCTCACCAGCCCTTGGTTTGCCAAAACCCCAGCCGAATACAATTTGACCGGGTTTTAAACCAGGTGACATGCTTTCTCCAACAACGCGTCTTATAAATAACGGTTTCTTCATGTCACTAAAAACGATTGATTTATTTTTTGGTTTCCCAAAAAATATTGGCGATTTCGTCGATTTGATCGATCAGCTTTTGGCCTTCTTCGGGTGCGAGTTGGTGTTTGCAGGCACTAGCCTGTTTAATAGCTTTCCAAAATTTATCATGTAACTCAGGATATTTTTCAAGATGTTCCGGCTTAAAATAATCGGCCCAGAGCACCATCAGATGTTGCTTGGCCAGTTCTGCCCGCTGTTCTTTGATTATAATTGCCCGGGTCTTATTGGATTCATCAAGTCCGGGGTATTTGTCCATAATTGCTTTGACGCTTTGAGCTTCAATTTTAGCTTGAGCCGGATCGTAGACACCACACGGCAGATCACAGTGAGCATAGACTGGTTTGATGGCAAATAATTTCATAACCTTACCCTCCTTTATTGTTTAAAGTGGTCGACCTAACCTGCGCAGCATAACCAGTATTTATAGAGCTCTTTTTGCAGGACTGGTTGTTAATATAGTGAGCCTCTAAAACGTATTGTTAGCTAACTCACTAAGCCGAAATATACGGCAGCTGGCGTTTGGTTGTCAAGGCTCGAGTGTGGTCTTTCGTGGTTGTAGAACTGAAAGTATTCGCTTAGGCCAGCCTGGGCCTGAGCCATGTTTTCGGTAGGACTGCAGGAATACGTTTTCGTACTTCACGCTACGCCACAGCCTTTCGGTGAAGATATTGTCCAGACACCGGCCTCTGCCGTCCATGCTGATCCGGATCTCGGCTGAGTTTAGTTTGTTTAAGTAGGCTTCGCTCGTAAAGTGACTGCCCTGGTCAGAATTGCAGATGTCAGGTATACCTAAGCCACAGTCTGCCATAAAGCTTAAGGCTTCATGCAGAGCCTCCAGCACAAAACTGTTTTCCAAACTGTCACTTAAGCCCCAGGAGACCACGTAACGGCTGAACCAGTCAATGAATGCTACTAAGTAAACAAAGCCCTCAGTCGTCCGGATGTAGGTAATATCCGTGCCCCAAATGTGGTTGGGATAGGCAGCTGTTATCTCACGTAGTAGATACGGATAGATCTCATGGCCCGGGTGCGGCTGACTAGTATCCGGTTTAGGGTAGTAGTAGCCTCTAGGCCCAAACGCCGCATGAGATGCCGGATACGCTCCAGGCCAACACAAATACCGTATGACTTTTCCAGCTCGTACTGGATACGTCTGGTGCCATAGTACGGCCGTTTGGTGTAGATCTCATCTACGGCATTTAGGTGCTGTTTTAGCCTAGCTTTTTCAGCCTCATTAACTACCGGCTGGTAGTAGTAACTACGCCTGCTGACACCCAGCAATTCAGCCTGACGGCTGATGGTTAGGGCTTGGTGGTTGGGATCAATGAGGGGAACAAGATTACTAGGCCGAGCGGGCTTCAAAGCCCCAGCCCATGGATCTTTTTTTTAAGCCATTCCAGCTCAGCATCACGGACGCCAATGACTCTATGCAGTTCATCGACTTGGGCACTACTAGCGGGGACTGAGGTTGACTTTTTATGGTCACCCTCCAAGACGTCAGCAGCTGAGGCTTTAAGCTTATCCCGCCACAGTTTCACCTGAGTCGGGTGAACCTCATATTCTGAGGCTATTTGGTTAATGGTTTTGTCGCCCTTTAGGGCAGCCAAAGCTACGGCTGCTTTCTGGGCTCCGGAAAACTGTCTTCGCATTGAAGACCTCCTTTTGGATTGAATTATACCCTCAAAAAGAGATCTTACTGGTTTGTGCAGTTTTGGTCGACCAGCTTAGTTTTTAAATTATATACTAAATCCTAGATGTATTATTAACTAAGAAAACCACCAGCGGTTTTAGAATGTTATTTATATATCTTATTGTGATAATTACAAGTCTATTGTAAACTGATTTTCGCTATGAGTATTCAAATTAAGGAGCCGCTATTACGCAGTGTCATTGACGAACGGTTGGGGATGATTGTTTTCAATCATGCGGGGAGTAGCGCCCACGAAGACACCGGCAGAGACGCACAAATTTTGGCTGACCATTTCAGCTTACAGGTTTTGGCCGTCGACCGTCCCGGGTCAGCCTGTTGGCCAAGTCGGTCACTCGCTACTGAGTTGTATAAAGACTATGTAAACGCTTTAACGGATATGGGTAAGAGGCTAGACCATGAAGCTGATCAAAGGAATTTTAACCGTATTATTATTGCTGGACGTTCTGCTGGAGGACTAGGTGCACTAGCATTGGCTTGCACTGAACAGTTATCTTCGGTTTCATATATCTATGCAGCTGAGCCGGTCGGTTGGAGCACCATAAGTATATCGGACGGGCAAACACATTTTCGTAACTACCTTAAAATACAAAAGCAGTTATTGGCAGACGACCATGAAGAGCTGGTGCATCCTGAACCAACAGACTTACAGGGAGCGGCTAAGCTGCAACGTTTGCTGAAAATTCCTGTACTTTTTTGGATTGACCAACTTCACAATCAAGCAGTTTGGAGCCAACCAATCGCTTACGAGTGTGCGACAAAAGTTGCTAGTGAATTAACTGAGCTTGATACTACCATAGCTTTTGCGGCACACAGTTTGGTGGCCTCGCAGGGAATTATTGACACCCAAAAGGACAGACTACCTAGATTGAGAAAAGACGGTCAACCATTTGTTGTTGAGCAAATCCACGGCACAGTACATGCTTCGTTTGATAGGCGCTCATTTTTCGCACAGCAATTATCACCAGTAGTCAGCCGAGCATTACTTGCTTCTTAATTAGTGTCGTGGTTTTGTGTATTTCGCCACTTAGCAATTTCACCATGATGACCCTTGAGTAATACTTCCGGTACTTTTAAACCCGGAATTCTTCTGGACGGGTATATTGCGGAAATTCCACCGTCTTATCGTCATCCTGAAACGATTCTATTTCAGCACTGGCTTTGCCCCCAAGTACTCCAGGTAACAGCCTAACAATACTGTCAATAATCATCATTACTGGTAGTTCCCCGCCCGTCAGCACATATTTACCAATGCAATATTGTTCGTCAACCCAATTGGTAACACGTTCATCGTAACCTTCATAGTGCGGACAAACCATAATTAAATCTTGATCGGCAGCAGCTAAACGCTTGGCATCAGATTGTTTATACAATCTGCCTCGTGGGGTAGGTAAAATAACTTTGGCTTGCGGTGATTGATCTTTGGCTTTTTCAATAGCTGCTACTAATGGTTCTGGTTTTAATAACATTCCGTCGCCACCACCGTAAGGTGTATCGTCAACCTGTCGTCTGGTTCCCAAACCGAATTCTCTTAAATTTATTAATTCATAGCTAACAATACCCTTGTCTTGCGCCTTCCATAACATACTTGCGCTCAGATAGGGGGTGATGGTTTCCGGGAATAATGAGATGATCTGTATTTTCATTGCCATCAGTGTACCACAAACAAAAAGAACCCCATTCGGGGGATCCTTTTTGTCACATATAAAGCTCCCAGATAACGCTGTTTAGGCGTATTTGGCTCGCGAAGAGCTTATTACATTAACTGTAAAATTAGTCGTCTGTTCGACTATTGTTTACTATAATTGATCGCTTAGTAATCTGCAAGTTTAAGAGATGTCTCACTAATCGTCCAGATCGCCCAGCTCTTCTCGGATGCGATCCAGCCGGCCTTTATCTGGTTCTGTTTCCGATTCTGGTGCCGGTTCTGTTTCCTGTTCAGCTGGTTCAGTTTCCTGGCGGGGAGCTTCAGTTTCGGGTTCTGGTTCAGCTTCTGATGTAGTATCGGTGTCGGTACGATCATTAGTTGCTGTCGAACCGCCGTAGTTATCACTGGCCGGTTGGTAACCATAATTATCAGATGAAGATCGATCCCGCGGTGGCGGCATGCCGTTATCAATAATCTTCAGGTTATAACGGGCATCATTTTTAGTCCCTAGGGCGCGAAGCAGTGTCCGGATCGATTGAGCGGTGGCTCCACGTTTACCAATAACCCGGCCCAAGTCCTCCGGGTCAACGGTTAGCTCCAAAAGTACACCTTTTTCATCAATCCGACGATCTACCTTTACGGCATCCGGTTTGCTGACAAGCGATTTAACGACATATTCTACGAACTGTTGGTCAATACTACTCATTTAGGTGATTCCTCCTCAACTTAGACGGTATAAACATTATTATAACAAACTGTTAAGTTATTGTGCGGCGACTAAATTACTAACCAATCAACTATGACTGATCGTCGGTTGTTTCTGTGGCAGCTTCATCGGTGGTCTCGACAGGCGGTTCGGCCTCTGTTGGGGTAACTTCTTCTGCCGGTACCACCGTCTCTTCGGCTGCGGTTGGTACAACTTCTGCTGGTGCGGCTGTTTCTTCGGCTTCGGACGGTGCGACTGCTGTTGGCGCTGTCGTCTCCGCAGCAGCTGTCTCAATGACCGCTGTTGGTTGTTTCTTGGGCTTCTCCTTTAACTGACGCGGTTTGCCTTTTTTATCCCGGATAGTTACCCATTTAGGCAACTTAACTCCTTCACTACGCAGTAACCGGGCAATCCGTTCTGACGGTTGAGCACCATGATCGAGATAAAACGAGGCTTTAGTTTTATCCATTACCAGAGCTTTAGTGTGGGGGTCATAACTACCCAGTGAAGCCACTAGGTTACCGCTGGTTGGCGATCGGCGTGAATCCTGAACAATGACCCTGAACATGGCATGGCCTTTTCGGCCAGTTCTTTGCATACGAATAGCTAGCATGTTGGGATAATACTCTCTTTCACCTTCTCTTAAGTGGTTGGCTAATCTCAGTCATTTTATAGAGAACTGCCCCTGTTGTCAATTAATCTTTTACCGGTCTTGTAATAATTCAAGGCCATTTCGGCAGCTTGTTGCTGACCGGTTTGTTTGCTCGGACCAATTCCTTTGCCGCGTAACTGGGCTCCAATGTATACCCCGACAGTGAACGTTTTATCATGATCCGGTCCTTCTTCAGAAATCACTTTATAGGCCGGTGTCTGTCCCTCTAAGCCTTGGGATAGTTCTTGTAATTGAGATTTAGGATCCAGCCAGGTGCCATTGGCTAAAATCTCCTTGAAGGTCACTAGCAAACTTTTATGGACAAATTGTTTGGCGGCATCATAACCCTGGTCCAGATACAAGGCTCCGATCACCGCTTCATAAGCATTGGCCAGAATCTGCATTCGGGCTCGTTCGGCTCCGTGCCGTTCGCCGCGCGATAACCTGAGCAGCGGCTCAAAGCCATAGCGGTCGGCGGCCGCACTGATGCTTTCGGTGCGCACTAAACTACTCCGCCAGTTGGTTAAAATACCCTCCGGCTCATGAAAATTAGCATACAAATACTCGGTAGCCACCAGTTCCAATACGGCATCACCAAGAAACTCTAGCCGTTCGTTGTGTTCGGTAGTCGTCTTACGGTGTTCATTAATATAGGATCGGTGCGTAAAGGCCGTGATTAGGAATTCAATATCCTGAAACTCGACACCGAGTTGCTCACGGGCAAAATCCTGATAAAGTCTAGAATAATCTGGCATTTCTGATTTTTTTCATCCCTATCAATATTAGTTTACCAATGTCCTCGTAGGCAATTTTTTCGATAGCGTCATTAACCGGTAGCCATTTAAGGTCTTTAAGCCATTCTTCGGGTTTAAGCTCGTTGGTATTGCCGAGACCATGAACCAGATAAATATGCATAGTCATCAGCACCAGAGTATGGGTGCGGCGATAACGAAAGTTAACCTTACCGAGCCAATCGTAAACTTTCATTTCCTTTAGCCCGGTTTCTTCAATGATTTCCCGCTGACAGGTTATTCTTGGATCTTCATCCGGTTCGACGTGGCCTTTGGGTATTGTCCAACGTCCCTTGGCGTCTTGTAATAGCATAATCTCCAGTTGCTGGTTTTGTTGGTTGCGGCGAAAAACTACACCACCGGATGTCGTTTCCCGGACAACTTCATCAATTGCCGGATGCCGCCGGGTAACTAAATTCCGTATCCCTTGAAATCTAGGTTTTTTCACTCGCTTGCTTCTTACTTACCTTTTGCTTAGTAGTCTTTTTAACGGTCTTGGTTTTTGGTTTGGCTTTTTTAGCGGCTTTGGTTTGAGCAGCCTGTTGTTGTCGGTAAAAAGTACCCAATACGCCATTGATAAACTTCGATGAGTTTTCGCCACCAAAAGCTTTGGCTAATTCAACGGCTTCATTAATCACCACTTTCGGTGGGACATCAGCTTCGTTTTGAAGTTCATATAGTCCGATATGCAGGACTACCCGATCCATCCGGGCAATTTGATCAATTGGCCATTCCGGGGCGATCGGCTGTAAAACCGCATCAAGCTTCTGCTTAGAGGCACTAACACCCTTAACCAGCTGTATTACAAATTCTTTATCATCGACCATATCCTTGTAGCGCTGGATATTGCGTGACAGTATTTCGTCAGGTGAGAAGTTCAGATCGCCGGCGTCACGCCGAAAATCCTGCTCATACAAAGTCTGCAGAGCGATGATTCGGCCAAGATGACGATTGGATGCCATAACTTGTTAAGTTTGTCCGTTTAATCAGTGTCAGATTAACTAAATTAATGAACTTATTGAAGTGCTATTTAGCTTTTTTAGTTGACTCTTTGGTGGTCGTAAAAACCTTAACCGGCGAGGTCGCATTAACTTTCCTGGCCAGCTCGAGAACGAGGTGGCTACGCCGGCTACCGGTTTTTCGGGGACTGGTGCGCTTTTTCGGCTTGCCCATAAGGTCATTACTCCTTCAACGAGACGTTAGCTTGATGACTCAGCAGCAAGTATACCGAATAAATCGCTAAAACTCAACAGTATTAAATCACGAAGTTGACCAACTTACCAGAAACATACACAGTTCTTTTAATCTGTTGGCCGGCTAAATATGGTTTAACCCGTTCATGATCAGTGGCTTGAGCCACAATTGAGTCCTCATTAGCACCAGCGGCCACTGTTAATTCAGCTCTAACCTTACCGTTAACCTGTACTACTATGGTCAGCGTATCATTAATCAGGTACTGCTCGTCATAACTTGGCCAGTTGCTGACATGGATAGAATCGGTTTGTCCCAATTGTGACCATAATTCCTCGGTCAGATGCGGGGCAAACGGGGCCAGCAGCTGTAAGAAAGTGGTCATCGCCCAGCGCCAACTTTGGGGCGCTTTGGCAAAAGTTAAATCATTTTTCAGAAGATACAAACTATTGACGGTTTCCATCATCGCCGCTACGGCCGTATTAAAGTTCAAATCCGTCAGGTCATGGCTGACTTTCTTGGTAGTCTGATGGATTATCCGGCGCAAGGGAGTGCTATCGGTTTGATCCGGTCCGGCGGCCGATTCCATAATTTCCTGAGCCAGCGTCCAAACCCGCTGCAAGAAACGGTAAGATCCGCCCATACCTTCGACGCTCCAGTTAGCTGATTGATTCCAAGGGCCGATAAACAATTCCAGGATCCGGATGGCATCTGCGCCATAACCTTGATCAATCAGACCGTCCGGTTCTATGGTATTATTTTTACTCTTGCTCATCTTCTGGCCATCCGGCCCCAAAATCATCCCCTGATTGCGCAGAATCTTAAACGGTTCGCTAAAATCAATCAGCCCGGCATCAGACATCACTTTGGTCCACATTCTGGCATACAACAAATGCATCACGGCATGTTCGGCGCCGCCAATATAATCATCAACCGGCAACCAATACTTTACCTTGGCCCGATCAAAGGCCTGCTCCGAATTATGGGGATCGGCGAAGCGTAGAAAATACCAACTGGAACAGGCAAACCCATCCATGGTATCGGTTTCCCGCTCAGCAGCCCCGCCGCAATTAGGGCAGGTGGCGTTGACAAATTCACTGACCCGGGCTAGCGGACTGCGGCCATCGCCGCTCGGCTCAAAGCTTTTCAGATCAGGCAAAACTACCGGTAATTGTTCTTCCGGTACCGGCTGAATGCCGCATTTCGGGCAATGAATGATCGGAATCGGCGCTCCCCAGTAGCGCTGGCGGGAAATCAGCCAATCACGAAGTTTGTAGTGTATCTTGGTCCGAGCCAGCCCTTTGGCTTCCAGGTCGGCGACCATTTTGGGTCGGGCTTCGCTGCTGGCCAGCCCGTTATATGGTCCGGAATTGACCATCGTACCTTCACCTTCATAAACCGGATCGGTTTCCGGCCCAACTGAATCAGTGGTAATTACCTTCGGGATCGGCAATTCAAACTTCTGAGCAAACTCAAAGTCCCGCAGATCATGAGCCGGGACAGCCATAATTGCCCCGGTTCCATAGCTTGACAATACGTAATCAGCCACCCAGATGGGGATTTTCTGGTCAGTGACCGGATTGATGGCATAGGCACCAGTAAAAGCCCCGGTTTTCTGATGGGTGGTTTCTTGGCGCTCAATATCGCTTTTGGTCTGAGCTTCCCGCAGATAATTGTTAACATGCTCCAGATGTTCAGCTATGGTAATATCCCGGACAATCGGATATTCCGGCGCCACTACCATAAAGCTGGCGCCATAAATCGTATCCGGTCGGGTAGTAAACACTTGGATAACTTGGTCATAGCCATCAATTTTAAAATCTATCTCAGTCCCCTGGCTACGGCCAATCCAGTTGCGCTGCATGGTCTTGATTGACTCTGACCAGTCAACTTCGTCTAAATCCTTTTCCAGACGGTCGGCATACTCGGTAATTTTGAAAAACCATTGTTTCAGTGATTTCTTTTCAACCTCGCTGCCGCAACGCCAGCAACGGCCGTTTTCGACTTGCTCGTTAGCCAGAACGGTTTTATCAAACGGGCACCACCACTGCTGGCTGGCCTTCTGATAAGCCAGTCCCCGCTTAAAAAGCAACAGGAAGAACCACTGGGTCCACTTATAATAACTAGGGTCGGAGCTGGCAAATTCCCGGGACCAATCGTAACCAAACCCCATTTGCAACAGCTGTTTCTTAAAGCGCTCGGTATTTTGCTGGATCGCCAACTTGGGGCTGATACCGGTTTCAATGGCGTAGTTTTCAGCCGGCAAACCGAACGCATCCCAGCCCATCGGGTGCAAGACATTATCGCCGTTCATCCGGGCAAAGCGCGATAAAGCATCGCCAATCGTATAATTGCGGACGTGGCCGACGTGCATGGCCACGCCGCTCGGGTAAGGAAAATACTCTAGAATATAATGCTTCGGTTTAGGCGAGTCGTCACTGGCTTCATAGATCTTAGTCTCCGCCCATTTAGCCTGCCATTTCGGTTCAATTTCTTTCGGATTATACCGCCGCACTATTTAAACTCCTGGACATCTTAGTCTCATTATATAAGTCTACTTAAAACTGCTTCAGATAATTAGTATTAAACACTCTGGTCAGCGAATTGCGTTGCTGTTGCCGTTCCTTAGCCAGCTCAATTAATTTCTGCACCAGTTCGACATTACTGACCCCTGCCCGATTCCAGTTATGGGCGTAGAGATCGCCCGGCAGCGGGTTGACTTCATTGAAATAAACCCGGTTAGTTTTACTATCGATCAGCAAGTCAACACGGGCAATACCGCTACAGCCCAGTGCCCGGTAAACGCTTAGCCCGATTTCTTCGGCTTTGGCATACAGCTCTTTGGGTAGTTCGGCCGGCAATTGACTATATCCCTGGGCTCCCTTAGCGCCTTTACCTTTTTTACCGCCCTGGAGATACTTGGTATCGAAATCGAAGAAATCTTCCGGTTTAGTTAACGGCCGCTCTAATAAGGCCGGGGTCAGTTGGTCGTTACCGATCACCGGCAGAGTGACCTCAATCAAGTTCTGAACGGTTTCTTCAACAATAATCTTGTCATCATAATAAGCGGCTACTTCCAGTCCATTTTGTAAGGCGGTGTCATCACTAGCCCGACTAATGCCGATGCTTGATCCTAGATGGGCTGGCTTGATAAATATCGGGTAAGCTAACTGCTGTTTAATCTCCTTAATGGCACCAGCTGGATCACGCTCCAGTTCAGATCGGCTAAACACCAGAAACTCAGTTACCGGGATAGCATTGGCGGCGGCCACCTGTTTGGCTAGGACTTTATCCATGGCTACCACGCTGGCACTTAAGCCGCAACCGACATAAGCTACTCCGGCCATATCCAGCAGCCCCATCAGCGAGCCATCTTCGCCGTAAGTCCCGTGCATCGCCGGAAAAACGACATCAATTTTACGCAGAGTTTTACGTCCGGCAATGTTACTGGCCTTAATCAGCGTCATACCGCCATCAAACTGAACGCTAGCCGGGCGGTGCTTATGAATGAAGTCTTGGATATTACCAGAGGTATAAAGACCAATCTCTTTCAGTTTGTCATCCCAATACCAGGTGCCGTCTTTAGAGATATAAACCGCTTCAACCCGGTATTTCCGGCTAAGTTCTAGGGGTTTAATAATGCTGGCCAGAGCGGTGATGATCGAGATATCATGCTCGGTTGATCGTCCGCCAAAAATAACCGCAATTGTTTCCATACAATAAGTATATGCAATTACGGCTGACAATTACAAAAGCAGTTGCTAGCGTCAGAGATAATTATCCGGCCAGTCATTTTGCATCAGCATCAAGTCGCCATTAGCCACAAACTGACCAATATTGGAGTAAAACTGTAGTGAATTCGGTTCGATAATCAGCTCACCTTTAAACCCGCCAGCTTCCAAGCCTTCTTTAATATAGTCGGTTACGGAGTGCTTGATCAGGATAACGCTGTCTGCGCCAGAGGCGGCAATTAACTGACCGACAGTCTGATGGATTTGCCGAGTCTCGGAGCCTTGATCAACCAGGCCAGGAGTAACATAAAGTTTACGTTTGGCTGTTAGTTCTTTCAGCAATGCCGTACCGGCTCGGACACCTTCCAGATTGCCGTTATAGGTATCGTCGATTACCCAACCCCCATTTAATTGATAAGGCTGCATGCGGTGTTCAAACGGACGGGTTTTATTAATGCCAGCGATAATTTCCGGCTGACTCATCCCTAACTGATCAGCCAGAGCGGCAGCCAGACAGAGCGGACCAAGGTTATGGCTGCCCAGTAAGGCACTTTTTAATTTCAGGGTTTTTTTAGCTTTAGTTATGGTAAGGCTGGTGCCGGTGATCTCGACCTTGACACTGCTAACTTTCCAACCCAAGGTTCCGTGTTGGTCATATACTACGAATCCCAGTTTCATAAATGGTCGGGCATCGGCCGATTCACCGTTAACAAAGACATGTTCACTTTTAAGGTGCCGGGTAACACTAAAGATGTCCTGACCGGCCCGTTCGACCGTTTTATAACGGTCCAGGTGAGCAGCAGCCACTCCGGTAATGACCGCATGGGTAGGATGTGTAGTTTTAGTAAAGTCCGCTACATCCCCGGGCGCTCCCTCGCCGTACTCAATCAACAGAATATCTTCATTGCCTTGTAGTGTTCTGGCAAACCGGGCCTGGCTAACAGCCACATTTTTATTGGCCGGCGTGGCGGCCACTTTTTTAGCTTCGCCCAGCACTGTTAATAACAATTCTTTCATACTGGTTTTGCCATAGCTGCCGGCAATGGCTACTTTAAACCCTTGATGCTGTCTAAAGATTTGCTCCGCCTGAATTACTAGCCATCTTTCGTGCGGTTTGATGATTATCAGTCGGCCAGCGGCTAGCGGTAAGAGAATTAAATGCCCCCAGACTACCGGATAAGAAATCAACAGCGCTAAACCGAACGCCCAGCCGCCGGTAAAGCTTTGCCAATACCAGAGGGCTATCAGCCACAGACCAATCAGAATCTGAATGGCCATGCCGCACCACAAAACCAGCAGCAACAACCGGGCAGGCTGGGTGCGCTGCAGCTGACGGCGTTGTTCAACTTTGGAAAAATCTTGAGTCCGCCACAGCCATTTTAAATAGGGCCAGATGCGGTATTCGGTGCTTTGCAGCATATAGACTAGGATAACCGCGTAACGCGGTCTGTAGGGCGCGGTAATCAACGACATCATGTCAGGAACTCCGAAATCATTTTAATAACCTCGGCTGTTCGATCAAGTTGCACAAAGTGTCCGGCATTCGGCAATATTTCCAATGTCGACTGGCGGATCAGTTGATGGAACTGCTCTCCATACCAGGTCGGTGTTTCTTGGTCTTCTTCTCCATAAATCAGCAACGCCGGTATGTCAATTTTAACCGCGTCCGCCTGGATATCATCTTCCACTACTTTTTTAAAGGTCGATTGTAAATGTTCGGCCACCAACATATCCGAGCCGATAGTCTGATAGACTTTGCGGCGGAGTCGCCGTTTGACGCTTGCCGGCAAAGGCATAGTCAGTACTTTGCCGCTTTTAGTAATCAATCTCAAGATTTTTTTACGGCCCTTATAACGGCTACGGATGCCGGCACAAGCCAGTAACACCAGCCGTTCGGTTTTGAATTGTCCGGCGGCTAAACCGCGCACGGCAATGGCGCTGCCGTTAGAGTGTCCAATAACTGCATAAGGATTCAGCTCGAGCTTATTTAGAAAAGCCCCAATAAACTGTCCGTAATCGGTTAGCCCCCAGGCGGTGGCCGGTGCTTGGGTACCGCCAAAACCCGGCAAATCAACTACGGTAGTGTCATAATTCCGGGCTAATTGCTGCTGGAAAGTTTCCCAGTTATTAGAATCATCCCCCCAACCCGGCAGAATCACGATACAACGGCCCTTACCCGCCCTGGTATATTGGGTCAGTAAAGAGTTAACGACAACTTGCATATGCTTTTATTATAGCTTCCTAAAGCGGTAAATATCAGAGACGAAGAGCATTAGTGTCGATATCCGGTGATTGGTGCTGTCCATTTTGTAATAAGTTTAGTCTAAAGCCTAAGATGATTATAACAGTTAAGCTTCTGGGCAGCTTATTGCAGCGATAGGATGCGGTTTTGCAGGGCGGTGGTTGAGATGCTATGTAGCGGTATGGGAATCGGCGTTAACAGACCCCAGTCGGAGTAGCTTTGAGCAAATCCAGTTGTTGGATAATAGATTTCGACCAGCTGGTGTGACACTTTATTTACCGAAAGGGTTAAATCGACCGGTGCCAGGGTGGAATACTGATTAGCGTCGATTGATTCTAAGCTAGTGATTCCCAGACTATGCGCAAAAGACTGCATCATCCGTACATAAGGTCCCAAGTGAACCGCTACCGGATAATCGTAGACCGCTTGGCCATCGATGCTGGCTGATTTTACCTGATTATAGTTAACCTCAAAGACGTTTTGATTCTGATCATAATTAACCAGTGCCCGGCGTTCGGCATCAGTTACATTGCCAATCGGCGGTATCGGGGCGTTACTGATATCTAACAGGGTATTACTGAATAGCTGGCCTAAAGATACGTCGGTTTTGCCGTCAGCCTTACCCCATACATCCAAGACATTTTTATAGTTTGCAGATTTGGTTTGAATCCCCGGCTGAGTGGAAATATCGGTATAACGAATGTAGCCGGTGGTTAATGTACCAATACTGTCGGAGGTTACTGAGGTGTTACTTTGGGTCGCGGTAACTACCCAATCAGTAGCATTGGTGCTGCCCATTTCTAGACGAACGTATTGATTAACACTCTGGCTGGAGGTGCTGGCGATCAGATGCTTGGTCACGCTGGTAGTTTCTAGGCCGTTAGTTAACATATCGGTAAAGACCCGCTGCGGGCTTTGCCAAATAAAACTCCACCAGATTATACTAACGATCACCAATACAGCCACAACGGCAATCGTGATGCTCCACCGTAAATGTCGTAAGCTGTAATCGAGAAAAGTATTTAGCATGGTAATTATTGTAGACCCAAAGGACCCATGGATATAATCAACCGAAACAACGACTAACCTGGTGGAGTATGGCGGAGTTGAACCGCCGGCCTCTGCAATGCGAATGCAGCGCTCTAGCCAACTGAGCTAATACCCCTGGTGCGCGGAGCGGGAATCGAACCCGCACGCCTTTTGGGCAAGGGATTTTAAGTCCCTCTTGGCTACCAATTACAACATCCGCGCGATTATTTGTCAAATGGAGGCGCCGACCGGAATTGAACCGGCATAAAAAGGTTTTGCAGACCTTTGCGTAACCATTCCGCCACAGCGCCATTAAAAACAATTCTGATTATACTTGTGTAGCACACTGAAAATCTATACTAAAGTTCCAGGGCAACCTCAGCTTAAACCCATTTAAACTCTACTACAATTGGAGTGTTTGTACTTCAAGTCTTATCGTTTACCAAAAATTATGGCTCTAGCTACATTAGCGGCCAGTTGGTCATAGCCGTTACGGTTAGGATGAATATTGTCATCGCTGATGTCAGTCGATTTAATAGCTTCAAAGTTATTCACATAACCGACATCCAACCCTCGTTCTCTGGCTGTTTGGCAAGCACCGCTCAGTATGCTATTCATAATAATAGCAATTGGCGCAGTATTATTTTGGGCTACTGTTCCTCGGGTTAAATCTCTTATGGCCGGTATTTCATCTGTATTTGTTAGTCCCAAAAATAACAATGCCGAGTTGGGTTTACCCTGGCGAATATGATCCCACAAAGTCAATAATTGAGCGACTTCTTGTTGTGCCTTAGATGAAAAAGCGTTAATTTTATTGGCAGCTTCCAAAACATTATTAACATTACCGGCAAAGATTTGCTTCATATCATTCGTACCGATAGAAACACACAACACAAGATTAGGTATACTGGCAAGTTCCTGATGATTATTGGGATTTTTAAATATTTTTATCAAGCCCGTTAGGGTTAGGCCGATTTTCGCTAGTGATGGGTCAAATAAGTAATTAGCTACCGGCGTAAAAGTATCAGAGTTATGATTAGGATCCGATCCAAGCAGATTATGTTTCCGACTATTAAGTATTTGCACCGCCGGATCGACAAACGATTCCGGAATGAGCTTGCCATTTACGTCTCGATAGTAAGCTCCACGATCGCCATCCGCCAGGCTGTCGCCGGTACTCATAAAAGTATATTCAACGCTAGGATCAAGTGAAATCCTAATTGATTGAGGATAGGTACCAGTAATTTCAGAAGCCTTAGCTAATAGAAAATCATTAGCCCCTTCCACTACACTGATAGTTTGGCCAACTGCTTCACTGATGTGTTGATCTTCGAAAGCGGCAGTCCCACTAACGGCTAAAATAGCCGTAGCACCAATGGCAGCAACTATTTTCCTATGGAATGGTTGTCTATAATCTGGGCTTCTTTCACCTGTCGGCATAATTTAACTACCCTACCGTGATTTTATGATTGAGTCAAATTATAAACTGTTGGGATTTCGGGGAAGATCATTCTTGCCTACGAATCGTGGCTGAACCTAGTATCAAGACAGCGATACCAAAACCAATGACCACTAATAAGTCTCGGGTCAAGGTACCTGTCCACTGACTATGAAGGGTTACTTGCTTCATGGCATCGACACTATAAGTCATGGGCATCACATCGGCAAACCATTGCAGCAATTTAGCCATGTGGTCCCGGGTAATGAAGAGACCACAAGTCAACAACTGTGGAAAGATGAACGCTGGCAGAAACTGCACAGCTTGAAATTCACTAGTCGCAAAGGCGCTTAGGAATAAACCTAGTGCCGTACCCAGTAAAGCGGCAACCACTGCACTAATTAACACGGCGATTGTTCCACCCATCACCGTTACTCTCAATATCCCTAAAACCACGGCGCTCGCTAAAACAGCTTGAACTAGTGCCAGCAAAGCAAACGCTAGGGCATACCCGAAGACAAAATCCAGCTTCGACATCGGGTAGGTCATTAGTCGATCTAGTGTACCGATTGTCCTTTCCCGCAAAGTTGCTATTGAAGTAATTATAAACATCGTAATTAACGGGAATATCCCTAAAATCATCGGCGCAATACTATTAAATAAAGCGGTATTATTTTGAAAAACAAATCTCAGGATGATCAGTAAACCACACGGCACCAGCATGACTAATGCCGATGTCCGCGGGTCATGCAGTAATTGGCCTAAAACTCTTATGGCAGTAGCAAATGTTTTACGCAGGCTCATGAATGTTCCTCAACTAGTTTTAAAAAGCTCTGCTCAACCGTTTTAAGTCCGGTTTTTTGGCATAAAGCAGCCGGGGAATCATGGGCCAATATTTTACCTTCACGCAGCAATAACAGATCGTCGCAGCGTTCGGCTTCGTCCATTACGTGACTCGAGACAATCAGGGTAGTGCCCCCAGCCGATAAATTGCGAAATAGTTTCCAGATGCTGTCGCGTAAGACTGGATCGAGCCCAACAGTCGGTTCATCTAAAACCATTAGTTTCGGATAACCAATCAGAGCGATGGCCAGTGAAACACGCTGTTTTTGACCACTGGATAGTTTGCTGACCAGTTGTTTAGCATATTCAACCATATCGGTGACCTTTAATATGTCGGCAATAATCCCGGCAATATCCCTGCCCTTAATGCCGAACATAACCGCAAAATAACGCAAGTTTTCCTGGACTGTCAGGTCAGCATAAACTGAATTTTCCTGGGTCATATAACTAAGTTGTGAACGCAATTTAGCCGATCCGGCTGGTAAACCAAAAATAGCAATATCACCACCGGCAATCTTTTGCCGACCAACAATTGCCCGTATTAATGTCGTTTTCCCGGCGCCCGATGGACCAATAAACCCAACTACTTTTCCTTCAGGAAGTTCAGCTCTAATATTTTTTAGTGCTTTAAAATGACCACTCAGCACAACAGTGACATTTTTGATTTTGATAGCTGGATTCATATGTTTGAGACTACTTTAACATCTTAGCATAGACCGATATTTAAGAATGATTAACCAAAGCGCTTTTATCGACAGGACAAATCGTAATCAGCCTGCATGATGATGTATTGAGCGACCATTACCGAACCGCCGCTAGTCAGACTCTGATCTCGGCAATTAGTTTGAGCTACGGTTTTATTGCCTAGACTGGCTATCCAGTCGATCAAACCATTAAGGTCTGATTGCTGAGCAGGCTTACCGACTATTATCCGCCACTGATCGGGAGTGGAATAAATACCGACTTTCGCTCCGATTTTATCAAAATAGGCAGTCATTCCCTCCAGTACATTGCTATTCAAATTGGCATTACTGCTCCAGGTATTAATCAACTCCACATCCAGATACCAAATATATGAACCGGGGTTGGATAGGCCACGTTTATTGGCATCCAGATTTGCCAGATTATAACCATATTGCCATGCACAGCTGGGGTCAATTTGCCCACGACAGGCTCCATAATAATTCGGGTCAGTAACACTGTTATCAACAACATCTTTATCGCTTTTCGGCCAATCTGGTACTAATGGAGTAATATCGCTCGGATTAGCCGTATTAACATACAATGCTACCTTAGGTTGATAATATGTTCCGGTCGAACTGCCAGCCCATAGCAATTCTTCAAATAAACAAGGATTGGTTTGATTGGCCACACCATTATTAACCCCAACAATACCGAATAGTTGTCCATTGGGTAACGAAGTTATTTGACCACATTGAGGCCAGGAGATATCTTTGCCGGCTTGACTTTCCGAAGCAATTAGTTGACCTTGGCCAGCTGGTAGTGATTGAGTCATGTTTGCCGTAAGCGCACTAATAATAATTACCGCAACAATCACGTTCACGGTCGTCATCAACATTTTGTCTATAGCCATATCGTAATTATATCTAAATCGTTCGCGGTAGTCGGCTATTTTCCGACGTCTTTCTGTCAGTCTTCAAAAGCATCAGCAAAACGACATAATCAGGCTTAGGAAAAGATCATTAGAGAGGCTAACTATTGCTCCTGGATTCAAGAAATCTTTTAAGCCCTTCAGCTGCAATCTTAAGTCTGTCAGCAAAATTGTTATCATCTATTTGCAAATTAATATCCGCACTATGTTCGGCCATAAATTCATTATGTTGCCCTAAATAGAAGTCTAGATTTCTATCAGCCCATAAAGCCCGGCCAGTTGCGCCATAAAATCCGGCGAGAAATGGTTTTGTTAATTCCATGTTAATCATAAACCAGTCAAAACCAGATTGTAGAAAGCGCTGTTTGCGCTCGGCCCATCTTCTGTCCATGCTACCGTCAAAAATAAAAGATGTCCTGGTTGACATTAACCTGTTATGGCGTTCTTGAAGGCGCCTTTGGTATTCTTCTATTCCTCCAAGCTTGTTGATATCGTCTATTCTGAGATCTTCTCTTACTTCAAAGCGTATTTGATCTGTACTGAGTATCGGTAATCCAAATTCGCAGGACAAATAGTGAGCGACTGGTGTTTTAGAAGTACCAGGCATACCCGCAAACACCACAGCATACGGTTTCTCCATGAGAATATATTAAATCATTAAATCAAAAAGACTACTATTTCTAGAAGCTATAATACCTGTGGTTGGTGCGGGTCACGGGACTCTAACCCGTGGCCTCGTCCTTGGCAAGGACGCGCTCTAAACAACTGAGCTAGACCCGCAAAGTAACCACGATTTTACCGAAAGACTCGGTAAAAATCAACTTGGTGGCGACTCCCAGACTCGAACTGGGGACACAAGGCTCTTCAGGCCTCTGCTCTACCAACTGAGCTAAATCGCCATATAAATACATCGTAATGATAACTTCTTAAAGAGCTTTTATCAAACCTGCATTAAATCAAAAACAATTCTAGTGTACAGCCGTACCAAACAGATGACCAATACTATAGGTTATTAACATGGCCAACGCTCCGCCTAGCACTACTCTCATTGTGGCTCTAACGCGTGATGCACCGCTAAATGAGGCACTAACATAACCCGTGATACATAAGGCCAGCAACACCGCCAATACTGTAACTATCAAATGGATGGATTGGTTAATTAAGATAATTGCCAGTAAGGGGATTAAGCCGCCGATGATAAAGGACAAAAACGATGAGATAGTGTTGGGTATGGGGTTTATTAAGTCTTTGCCGACCATTCCCATCTCTACTTCCATATGGGCTTTTAGTACATTGCGTCGACTTAATTCCCGAGCAACTTCCTGGGCGGTTTTCTCGGTTAAACCTTTGGCTTGATAGTTTTCCTGCAGTTCTTCAAATTCTTGTTCCGGATATTTTTTAAGATGTCCCTCTTCTCTGGCAATAAAAGCTTTCTGGGTATCGCGTTGACTACTGACGGAGACGTATTCGCCAACCGCCATCGACATCGCCCCAGCCACTAAGCCGGCCAGTCCGGCTGTAAAAATAGTTCCGCGGCTACTGGTCGCTCCGGCCACCCCAAGCACAATACTAGCCACCGAGACAATCCCATCATCGGCACCTAAAACCGCTGCCCGAAGGGCATTTAATCTATTAATCGATGAAGCATCATGGTCCGAATCAAAACTAGGAGCGTCCACCTCAGGCATTTATTATTTTTCCTTTTCCATAAATTCTTTGACGCTCTTAGCAGTATCTAAGAATTGGGCCGGGAAGACAATGGTGCTGTTTTTCTCGACGGCAATGTCACTTAGAATCTGTAAATTACGTAACTGTAAAGCAATCGGATGTGCCGAGATAATGTCTGCCGCCTGGCCTAATTTAGTAGCACTGAGTTGTTCTCCTTCGGCAGCAATAATCTTGGCTCGTTTTTCTCGTTCGGCCTCAGCTTGCTTAGCCATCGCCCGCTGCATTGATTCAGGCAATTGTATATCTTTTATTTCCACCGAACTTACATAGACACCCCATTTTTCGGTGACGTTTTCCAAAATTGTTCGAACTTTATTGTTAATGGCAGTGGTTTCACTAAGAATTTCATCTAAGGTGCTTTGCCCTATGACGTTACGGACGGTCGTTTGGGCATTTTGATAAATAGCTGATACCACATTTTCAATTTCGATGATTGATTTAGCCGGGTCTTGAATCTTGTAATAGGCTACTGCTGCTACATCAACCGAAACATTATCTTTGGTAATTATTTTCTGTGATTCAATGGGCAAAGTAACAGTTCTCAGGCTGATTTTTCGCATTTGATCAACAATTGGAATAATCAAACGCAGCCCGGGCTGTTTGATACCGGAACGCAGTTTACCTAAGCGAAAAACCACTCCACGTTCATATTGATTAACCAAGCGAACACCGTTGGCGATAATGATCAACAAAAAAACAATAACCACCACCAGGATTGTAATTAAAGCTGTTGACATTGGTTTTTCCCCTCGATTCATATTAATACTATGGTGGAGCATATCGGACTCGAACCGATGGCCTCATTCATGCCATGAATGCGCGCTAACCAGCTGCGCCAATGCCCCGGATAGGTTAACACCCTTACTCTTATAGACCAGTCGTCTACAGACAACTAGTATTGTAGACCAGGAATGACAGACAGAGCAAGAACACTGGGTTAATAACGGCCAAATATAAATTAAACCGGACCATATCAGATCCGGTTTAGGTGTCGTGCGCGCCCACCCGGGCGCGGGCGCAAATGTTTGTTTTGATTAAGATATTTGTTTCACGCGCCGTATGCGCACGAATCACTATAAGCATAACATTTTTGCTTTACTCGTCAAGCTGCCGCTATCAGCTTTAAAAATTCCTGCTCGTTTATTTGAGGAGTACCTAATTGCCTGGCTTTCAGTAGTTTACTGGCACCAACTCCTTCACCCACCACTAGATAGGTGGTATCTTGAGCAATACTGGTTTGGAAAGTACCACCAAGCGAGCGAATCCGATCAGCCGCCAGATCGCGACTCATGTTTACTAAGGTACCGGTAATTACGAAACTTTTACCGTGTAATGGACCTTTTGCCCTAGATTGATAACGTGGTTTTATTCCCAAATCCTTGAATTTTTCCAGCAGCCTTTGATTATCTCGGTCAGCAAACCAAGCTAAAATCGATTCCGCAACCACCCCACCGACACCTTCAACCTGCATTAACTGATCAAGTGTGGCACCGCTCAATCGCTGCAGTGAACCGAAATGTTCCGCCAGATCAATCGCTGTCTGCGAACCAACGTGGCGAATGCCTAAACCGTAAATGAATTTAGGTAGTTCCGGTGACTTCTTGGCTTGAACGGCATCAACTAGTTTCTGGGCGGAAATATCGGCAAACCGGTCAAGTTGAATGACTTGGGCTTTGGTCAAGCGGTAAATGTCCGCTAAATCACGTACCAGTTTAGTTTCCACTAAAGCTTCGCTATTCTTTTCGCCAAGCGTATCAATATCTAGAGCTGATTTAGAAGCAAAATGCACCAATGCCTGTTTTAATAATATCTTTCCGGAAGCTCCTTTGACGCGGTAAACAGCTTCACCTTCAGGTCTGACAAATTCCAGTTCCGGATACTGTCGTTTTAGCTCTTTTTCCATATTAAATTGGTGAACAGAGTGAGGACGTAATTTTTTCAATACCCGGGAGACTTGCGGGATTACGTCACCGGCCTTAAAAATAACCACTGTATCGCCGACCCGGATGTCTTTACGGGCAATTTCATCAGCATTATGTAAACTGGCGTGTTGAACGGTAGTGCCAGCTACCTGAACCGGATTAAACACCGCTACAGGTGTCGCGGCTCCGGTTCGACCGATACTTAGAACAATGTCACGAACGATTGTGGTAGCTTCTTCAGCAGCATATTTATAGGCCACAGCGGCTCGTGGTGCTTTACCGACGACACCTAATTGAACATATTCGGCACGGTCGTTTAGCTTGATCACCATACCGTCAGTTTTAAACGGCAGTTGATGGCGTTTTTCTTCCCATTGGTCAATATATTGCATAATGGCATCTAGATTGTTCAATACCACAGCCTGGTGACCACTAGCTACGCCTAGGGACCGGATTACCTCATAGGCAAAAGAATTAGTGGGTATTTCAGCCGGATCGTCTCTCAGCAGGTCCCAGGCTCTAAAACGCAGCGGCCGACCAGCTGCCAGCTTCGGATCAAGTTGGCGAATACTACCGGCCGCTAAATTGCGCGGGTTGGCAAATACCGGTTCACCTTCAGCTTCTCGCTGTTGATTGAGAGTTTCAAAATCTTTTTTATAAATAATTACTTCGCCGCGAATCTCAGTGCGACCCCGTAGGAAAGTTTGGTATTTCGGATCAGGCCGCAGTTTAAACGGTACGCTTTCCATGGTCCGGACGTTCATAGTCACATCCTCACCAATAAAACCGTCACCCCGAGTTATCGCTTGAACAAAATTACCATCTTGGTAAATCAGTGCACAGGCTAAGCCATCCAGTTTAACATCGATGAAAAATTCCGGTTTGGTTTCAGGAGCCAGTTTTTGAGTACGCTTAATCCAAGCGGCCACTTCATCACGGTTAAATACGTCGTTCAGGCTGAGCATTTGAACGGAGTGCCGGACTTGGGTAAAGCCAGGTAACGGTTTACCGGCAACGCGCTGGGTCGGGCTGTCGGGTGTAATCAATTTGGGAAATTGAGTTTCCAACTCTGATAATTCATGCTTCAAGGTATCGGCTGCCGCTTCACTCATAATCGATTCGTCGAGTACGTGATAATGATAACGGTAGTCATTAATCAGGGCCCGTAATTTGGTGATTCGTTCTTTTGCTTGGGCTAGCTTCATTTGGCTCATAATAACAATTCCCTATATAAAGTGTACATGTAGGTATGAACGGTAATTAGGGCACAAATCACCAGTATAAACAAAACCCAGGGTGCTATTGGTGCTAGAAAAACAATTATCGGTACCATAATAACCACCCCAATAATTAAGAGGGCAACCGGTAAATAAAGCAGCTTACGAAAGACCGCCGGACGGCGATAACGGACTAATTGACGGGCGCTGCGCAAGGCTTTCATCGGTCTCATGTCCGGCAAGGTAACGATATAGAGCGCAAATAATGACGAACAGAGCATATATACCGATATAAACGTTAAGACGGCAAAAAGCAAACCCCAAAGCAGTTTTTCAAAGAAATGAATGGCTATACCATTGGTCACTACCAAGTTATATAAGCCGCCCCCGATCAGAAATGGCAGGGTTTGTAACAATACCACCAGCAGTACCAAAATAAATGGGATCAGTGGGTACATACCCTTATAAAACAGGTCGCGTAAATGGATCTTTTCACCGGCGATAATTTGGCGGAGGGCCCAGATGGTTGCCAGACTAAAAATTAATCCTAAAAAGATCTGATAGGCATCAGTATTAGCGCTAGAGTTACTACCAGAAGAGGTCAGCAGATTCACAAAAACCGACAGTCCAACACCTAATTGTCCGGCCTTGCCGCCGTTATTTTGGATAGCCTGATGTTTCAGACTATTGACATTGACACTACTAAAGCCACGGACCAACAGAATGTCCAATATCCCGTAGACTATTACTAATTCCAGAAATAACAGGCGGTGACGCCACAATAGCTGGACGGTTTTCCGGGTCAGCTGCCAGACACTCGGTAAACTAACCGGGTGTTTGATTCGTTTAAAACGGAACGGCCGGTAAGCTGGCAAATGTATTCGACGCGGTTTAGCTATGGTTTCGGGTTTTCCTCCTGCGGGTCGTTTCTTGGCCACTGCTTTTTTGGCCGGTTTAGAGGAGGTAAGCATAATGAATTTATTGTAGCAGACAGGTGGTTTTAAGCATGAGTTCCCATGTCCTGCAAACGAGCAATCCGGTCTTTAATCGATGGGTGGGTACTGAACAGGTTAGCAATGCTATGGGCTCGCAATGGATTAGCAAAAAACAGGTGGGCGGTGGCGGTATTTTGTTTCCGTAAAGTGCTACCTGTCCGTTCGATTTTTTGGAGAGCACTGATCAGTCCTTGCGGGTAGCGGGTGGTTAAGGCACTGGTGGCATCGGCCAGATATTCGCGTTGGCGGGAGATGGCTAATTGGATCATCGTTGCCACTAACGGCGCTAGTATTGCCGCTATAATACCCAGAAAGAAAAAGAGTTGATTATTTTCATTACTGCGCCGGTCACCCCGAAACCAGGTCAACTGGAAGATAACATCAGCAATCAAAGAGATAACTGCGGTCAGTGCAAAAGCAATCATTGATACCCTGATGTCATAGTTCTTGACATGCCCCAGTTCATGGGCGAACACTCCCTGTAATTCATCGTCATCCATAATCGCCAATAATCCGGTGGTGGCGCAAACCGCGGCACCTTGCGGTTTACGGCCGGTAGCAAAGGCGTTAGGAGACGGGTCATCCATCAGATAAACCCGTGGCATCGGTAAGCCATCGGTAATACTTAGATTTTCAATAATTCGCCACAGTCTTGGGTTATCGGCCTTCTTGATTTCCCGTGCCCCGTTGACCGCCAAGGCCATTCTACTGCCGGCAAAATAGGTTATAACGGCGTAAATGACCGCCCCGACTAAGACACCGTAAAAGATATAGGGTTGGCCACCCAGATATTTATCAAACAACCACGCAATAGCACCCACAAACGCAATAAAGACGACCATAATAATAACCGTCCGTCGCTTATTCGAAGCTATGTCGTGGTACATGCTTTAGCTATTCCCTGTTACTAAAATTTGACGTCCACCGGTTCAGCTGCCTGATTATAAGCTGATTCGTCCAGTTCAAAGAATTCGCGGTCAGTTTTATATCCCAGTATATTGGCAAAGATATTAGTCGGAAATATTTTACGCCGGGTATTAAAGTCACGGACCACGCCGTTATAAAATCGCCGGGAAGCCATGATTTTATCTTCAGTATCTGTCAGCTCAGCCTGCAATTGCTGGAAGTTTTCGGTAGCTCGCAATTGCGGGTAATTCTCGGCTACCGCAAATAAGCTTTTTAGGGTTTGCTGAAATTGATTTTCAGCTTTGGCCGTAGCTTGGACGCCTTGAGCACTCAGGGCATTAGCTCGAGCCTTGGTGACATCCTCAAAGACAGTTTTTTCATGAGCAGCATAACCCTTAACACTATTAACTAAATTCGGAATAAGATCATACCGACGCTTGAGCTGGACGGTAATGTCACTCCAGGCTTCATCAGCTTGAACATTTAGGCGGACTAAACTGTTATATCCGACCCATACGGCAATCAGCGCCAGAACTACTAAAACTATAATGATTACGATCGCTACCATTACTGGAATATCTCCTTACATTTGATTCCAATTATACATCAACTACGACATCTTGGGGTGTATCATTGAGAATAATGACCGCTAAGCCCAAACACTTCAATCGCTGGTTTATTTTTGGTCTAATCATCATACTCTGTCTAAGCTATGGATCTTATGCCCTGACTGAGCCGCTGACTGCGGCGAAGACCAAGATAACGTTTAGTTACTCACGGCCAACCGTAACTATTTCTCTGGCCTGGCCAAATTATGGCGAAGCTGCTATTGGTGTGGTCGGTAGCGGCGTATTGGCCACTCATGGCAGCACAACTCCCCTAGCTACCGCCAGTATAGTTAAAATCCTGACAGCTTTAGCCGTCTTAAAACAAGCACCCTTGGCGCTCAACCAGAACGGAGCAACTATAACTCTTACCCAAGCCGATGTTGATGCTTACAATACCTACCTGGCTGAGGGAGGTTCGGTTGTTAAAGTAGTGGTAGGCGAACAAATCAATGAATACCAGGCTCTGGAAGCAATGTTAATGCCTTCAGCGAATAATATGGCTGAAACTTTAGCCCGTTGGGCTTTCGGTTCAATCGACGCCTATAACAGTTACACTAATAGCTATGCCAAACAGTTGGGTATGTCAGCAACCACCATTACCGACCCTAGTGGTTTTTTAGGTACTACGGTTAGTACACCTCACGATCTAGTTATTTTAGGAGAAGCAGCTTTAGCTAACCCGGTAATTGCCCAGATTATCGACAAGACTAGTGCAACTATACCGGTTCAAGGAACCATTTATAACGTTAATTATCTGCTCGGCCGCGACGGAATCGTTGGTATCAAAACCGGTAACAACAACCAGGATCAGGGATGTTATTTATTCGCCTCTAACCAGAGTATTGATGCTAATCCGGTGACAATTGTCGGCGTGATTATGAACGGACCCAGTCTGGACACAACTATACTGAGCGCTTTGCCGCTGATTACTAGTACTGCGTCGTCTTTCGGTAATGTTTCGGTTATTAAAGCCGGTACGCCAGTGGCTACCTACACGACAGCTTGGGGCAATCAGAGTACGGTTATCGCTAAAAATGACTTGACGATCTTTGCCTGGAATGGCGCAGTAATTACTGCTTCATTTAGCTTTCAAAATCAACAACCACCTTTAAAAGCCGGTAGCCAAGTAGGCACCCTCAGTATACGAGACACAACGTCAGGTACATCCGACTACATTCCAGTGACATTACAACAAAACATTAATCAACCCAGTTTGGTTTGGCGTTTGATACACGGATTACAATTTTAGCGACAGGTACGATATCAATTTCTTGGTGGGCGCTGAGGGACTTGAACCCCCGACCTTCTGAATGTAAATCAGACACTCTAGCCAGCTGAGCTAAGCGCCCAAATAAAACAGATACGATTATAACATGGAATTCTTACCTTAAAGTTGTATACTATATAATACTAATGCTAGATTGGCCATAATATGGGACGCCATCCATATCGTAAGTTTTACTCATGGAATTCAAGCCTGGCTTATTTTGCTGGTCTTATGGCATCTGATGGATGTCTATTAAATGACGGTAGGCATATGGATATTACTTCTAAAGATATTGAAATCATTCAAAACGTTAAGAATATTATCAATACTCAAGCAAAACCTTCATTAAAAAGCGGAGGAAAGGGGCAGAAAGTACATCGTCTTGAATGGGGAGACGTGTCAATGTATGATTTTCTACTAAATTCAGGCATTACTCCAGCGAAAAGTAAAATTATAAAACTAGTTACTATACCGGATATATTTTATGCTGACTTCTTGCGAGGAGAGTTTGACGGTGATGGCACTACATATGGCTATATGGATCCTCGGTGGCGATCAAGTTTTATGTATTATGTTGGATTTTCTTCCGCGAGTTTAAAATTCATTCATTTTTTACAAACTAAAAACTGTAAATTAATAGGTGTTTCGTTAGGCTCAATTCGAATATCAACTAGGTCTTATCAGCTTTTTTATGCAAAAGCAGATTCCCAGAAATTATATAACTATATGTATTATGATCGTATGTGTCCTTGTTTGTCTCGAAAGAAAACTAAACTTTATCAATTCATACAGAAGGATCAAACTGATATAATAACAGCAATAAATGCGCGAGTGGTGAAATTGGTACACACGCAGCCTTGAGGTGGCTGTGCCGCAAGGCGTGGAGGTTCAAGTCCTCTCTCGCGCACCATATTTTATGCAATCAGTAACGATACTATGTTCGAGGCAGGTGCTCGTAAAGATGATTAATCGAGTATTCATGCCGTAGCAGTGATTTAAGATCATCTATTGTCAAATTCACTTTAACCCCTGGGTTTAGTGTGCCGTAGGGATCAAAGACTTTCTTTACTTTTCCCAATAACTCGTACACCTCACTGCCATACATTTTCTCTAAATAAGGTCCACGCAGTCGGCCATCGCCATGTCCACCGCTGATTGTTCCACCCAACTCAATAACTAAGTTATAGTACTCATCCATTAGACGGAAAGTCTTCTGGCGGTCACCAAGCTGGCTAAGATCTAAATAAGGCCGCATGTGCAAGCTGGCATCACCAGCGTGGCCCCAGATGGAGACGTCTAAATGATTACGTTTAAAGATATCATAAATGCCATTAATGTAGTCTTGAAGTTTCTCAACCGGTACCACACCATCATCAATAATCGGTAAGGCCTTGGTGTTGCCGCTGGCGTGGACTATTGCAGTAACTGATGTTTGACGAATTTTCCAAAGGTTTTCTTGTTTTTCGTATTCCGTTTCAACTTGAATGTTAGTAGCGCGTTGTTTCAGGATTTTGCTGCAACGTTTAATGTCTTTTTTCTGCTGCCGGCCGCTACTGTCATATTCAACTAATAATATAAATGGCGGGTACGGTTTTTCTACTACACCCTTTAATTGATTAGGATTAAATGAAGTAACAAACGACAGTAAGTTGCTGTCAACCAATTCAATAGCGCTTGGCATGTCATTAGCGGCT
>CAWJBZ010000006.1:0-11255 GCA_963841325.1 uncultured Candidatus Saccharibacteria bacterium
CCTTTGTGAAGTTTTTGATTGGGGTGTGCGACAATGTCAAGGAGATTACCTCCTTCGATAGCTGTTTGGACGTCTTCAAAGCTTATACCACGTTCGATTTTAAGCCAGGTGTTTTTAGCTTCATTCCAATCCATGCGTTTCACAATTAAAGTATATGACACTTGATATTATGTGTCAATACTTTACCAAGTTTGTAATTTGGGTTCACAAATTACTTAATCTTCGTTAAATCATCACTTATTATAATTGGCTTCATAGCTTCAATCTCTGATTTATAAAATGGTATTTCTAGGATGGGTTTAGGGAATTCAATGGCCCTCTGGAGGTCAGTGCGATATCTAGGAGGGCCACATTTCAGATCAGTTTGAGGACAGATTCTAGACACAGCACTCTTTCCCATAAGGGCTTACATTTACAGACACCATAGTTTAATATCGGCAAAACTCAAGAAGTAGCTTATTAACGGGCTTATAATGCCAGTATGGTTTCAATTAAGGCGGGCGTCAGCCGGCAGTCGTCCGGTCATCCAGTTTGGTCGCGGGCGCTCTATTATACGGTTTGTAGCCAGCTATGGCTTTATGGCGGTCTGCTAGTTTGCACCTTACTGTTGCCGCATTATCTGTTGGAGAGTAACGAAGGCGGAGTCAGTAACTACGGCGTTCACTTTTTAACGGTTATTCCATTCAGCTTGGCTTTTGGTCTAGGCGGCTGGTACTTATTGCAGTCGGCTAGGTCGTTGCCAGCTGTTATGAATACCAACCGCAACCTGAAAACAGTCCTGCTAGTAATTGGCTGGTGCCTGATAGCCGTACTGGTGACAACTTATCCCTATAAACTGAACAGGCTACTGGATGATCTGCACATTGTGGCGGCGATACTGCTGTTTAGTGCTGAACTGGCCGCGGCGGCTTGGTTTAGCCTGATACTGGTTCGGGATAAACTTAATCAATGGCTAGCCCTAGTTCAGGCTATCGGTGCTTTACTAGCGCTGTTGACCTTGATTGGCTTAATCCATATCTTATTTATCTGTCAAATTATTAGTGGTTTGGCTTTTGCGGCTATACTGTTACGAACCATTTCCTGGGTTACCGGCAACCAGCCGTCGGGGGCCGCCTGGAAATTGTAAAATTTCTAAGCGAATTTTTAGGTTAGTTAGTATATTATAGGGGTCAGACCGTCAATTATGGCGGCTAAAGGAGACAATTTTGCGCAATCAGAAACTGTTAGTCATCGGCATAGGAGGGGTAATACTGCTTAGTGGTCTGTGTGGTGCCCTGGGCGGCTATATCGTCAGCCAGCACCAGCAAAGCACCGCTTATGTGGCACCAGTCACTTCCAAAGCCAAACTGACTTCCTCCCAGGGCGGCAGCAGTACGATAGCCAACGAAATCAACCAGATTGCTCCGGCGGTGGTTAATATTACCACCCAAAGTACTACCTATAGCTTTTTCGGCGGTCCGATGACCCAAGAAGGAGCCGGTACCGGAATGATCTTAACTGCCAATGGCTATATCCTGACTAATAACCATGTTTTGCCGGTCGATTCCTCGGCGGTGACGGTTACTCTGGCCGGCGGTAAGACCTACACCGCTCAGATTATCGCTACTAACGCTGCTCAAGATTTGGCTTTGATTAAGATCAATGCCAGCGGACTACCGACAGTTACTTTAGGTGACTCCGATTTAGCGGTAGTCGGCGAAAGTGTCATTGCTATCGGTAATGCTCTCGGCCAGTACCAGAACTCGGTGACTCAAGGCATCGTTTCGGGGTTGAACCGTTCGGTAACGGCCAGTGACCAATCGGCTTTAACCGGTGCCGAAACACTGTCCGGGCTGCTGCAAACTGATGCTTCCATTAATCCTGGCGATTCCGGCGGTCCGCTGATCGATGTGGCTAGCGGTACGGTCATTGGCATGGATACGGCAGTGGCCAGCGACGGGCAGGGGTTGGGTTTTGCCATCCCGATCAATCAGGTTAAAAGTTTTGTAGCGCCTTATATTAACTTAGTCACCAGCTGAACTAGGCTTTAGATTTCATCCAATCATGGGCAAAAGCTTCGGCCTGGCCGGTTTTCAGACAATCGGCAATTAACTGAGCTACCAGTTCGGCGCTGTCGGCTGGCGGCGGTTGGTGATCGCCGTTACCGTCACCCCAAGCTTGTTGCCGACCTTCTTTAATGGTATTAGCCTCAAAGGCGGTGTCGGTAATATAGGGGTAAACTACACTAACCGAAATTTGGCTTTTTTTTAATTCCGATCTCGCGCTCAGCGAAAAATGGGCCAGGGCGGCTTTAATGGCGGCATAGGCGCTCATATTCGGCAGATGCATTAAGGCCAGTCCGGAGCTGATATTGACTATCGCCCCGCCACCTTGATTGCGCATCAGCGGGATAACTTGCTGGATGGCCAGCAGTGGACCGATAAAATCTAGATTGAATAGTTCCTGCAGAGTCTTAACGGTAATATCCGGAATAGCGGCGTCGTAACCCTGGCCAGCATTGTTAACCAGCACATCAACCCGGCCGTAACGCTCCTGAACGGTTTTAACCATGGCCTTAATCTGATCGGGTTTAGTCATATCGGTCGGCACTGCCAGGGAATCGGGCAATTCGGCGGCCAGCTTGGTTAGTTTATCTTTAGACCGAGCGGCCAAGGCTACTTTGGCTCCTCGACTGGTTAATAATTTAGCAGCCGCCAGACCGATACCGCTGGAAGCCCCGGTGACAATCACTACTTTACCCTTAATATCCATAATTAATGTTCCTGTTTAAGTTGACCGACCTAGTTTAGCTAGCGGACTTGATGAACGGCTGAAGACTTTTGGGAATCGGTCGGCAGGCGCAGTGCAGCTGGTGCAGGCGGTGCCAGTTCAGCCGCTGCTCGGTGGTCGGCTGCTGGGGCATCCGGTTTTGGGAGTGCCAGAGTTTATTCATGATGTTTACTATAAAGGCAGTATTAAAAATAAAACAGCCGCTACAGCGCTAATAATTGCATAATCGTGCTGATTGCCGTAATTTAAGATAGCTATAGGAAAAGGGAACGATGTATAAAGACCGAATTAGCCAAAGGGTCAGTTTGGACCAACAGCATCAATTTGAGAGAGGTATTAATAGATTGGACTTTGCCGCAGCTATTGGTAAGACTATTTTAGAACTTCGAATGAATCCCGAGGCCATTATTGAGATTAATGTTGAACTGGAACACTTTGGAGAGGCGACTAAAACCTATAAGGCGCCCAGAGGCTATCTGTTGGCAGTCAGACAGCCGGATGACTGCTTTGAAGTGACTAATGTCATTCTTGATCCGGAACTACCCAGTACAGCGCGACTATTCCAAAGCAGTGTGCCTAAACATCAGGCTCAATTAGACCGGCCCTTCCTGTTTTTAGCTGATAAGTTGGAGATTGATGACTATGATTCACAAACTCTGTCTAATCTAGGTGAAGTATTTGCCTACAGCAGCGGCCTTCACGGTCAATTGCGCTGCCGGATAACCGCCAATAGCCATGTTGCCCTGCTGCCCAGACCGGAAGCGTCCGATTGGCCAGTCGATCGGATTGTCAATTGGGCCTATTTGCCAAAGCTAAGTGTTATTGAAGGTCAGCCAGCTATCAGCCCTTCAGAGGATGACTCCTAATTACTGAGCAGTTTTAGTTCAACGGTAATTGGTAGTTGATCTAGGCGGCCAGTTATAGTTAGTTGGTAATTGATTGGAAACTGCCGATTTAGCTTTAAGTTGAAGTGGGAAAATTAGCGTCTATATAGTCAAAGGCAATTGCTGCAGGTCATTTTAGGGTAATAGGTAAGAGCTTCGCTCTTATATTCTATATATAGAAGGGAGAATTTTGTATATATTCCTAAGGTGTTAATACAGCAAAATGGTACGGTAATCGATGACCGTACTTTAGTCCATTTGTATCTGTAAGTTTGAAATAATTCGACAGATTACCATAAATTTTTGAGAATAGATTGTATTACTAACAGATATAAATGATTCGAATGGTACGGTAATCGAGATGTAGTAAAATGGACATCGTTGGAGCAAAGTATAATAAGAGAATTAATGATTAATCTCACCCCAAAACCGTCAGCCACCTGGGTAAAAGCGGTTAAGGTCCCGGCTAAGATAACCATTTACTTCTGGATTATTAAGCTGCTGACCACCGCTATGGGTGAAGCTGCTTCTGATTACTCGGTTCATCGGTTTAATCCCTATCTGGCGGTAGCCATGGGGGCAGTCATTCTGGTTGCCTGCCTGATCTTACAACTGTCGGTCAAGCGTTATATTGCCGGAGTCTACTGGCTAGCGGCGGTTGGGGTCAGTATCTCCGGGACAATGGGGGCCGATGTGCTGCATGTCGGCTTTGGGATACCTTATATTGTCTCGGCCTTGTTTTATGCCGTGGCGCTGGCCGTTATCTTTATCTGGTGGTCTAAAAGTGAGCGGACGCTGTCCATTCATAGTATCAATAGCCGCCGGCGGGAACTGTTTTACTGGGCGGCGGTACTGGCCACTTTTGCCATGGGAACGGCTACCGGCGATCTGACTGCTTACACCCTCAAACTGGGTTTTTTGACTTCGGGTATCTTGTTTGCTATCGTTTTTATCCTGCCGGCTATTGCCTACTGGTTGTTTAGAATGAATGCTATTTTAGCCTTCTGGTTATCCTATATCATGACCCGGCCGTTCGGGGCTTCCTTTGCTGACTGGATGGCTAAGCCACACAGTTTCGGCGGTTTAAACTACGGCGACGGGCCGGTTGGTTTTGTATTAACCGGCTTAATAATTGTTTTGGTAGTCTACTTATCGATTACAAAAATCGATACTCAGCGTCAAACCGACTGATTATCGCTGTCTATTCCGATACTCGTTCCCAACTTAAATTGTACCCATCTAGTACCAACCTTGCCAAGCAGTTCAGGACGGGGCAAGGGGAGCGCTTGATGCTCACGATAAGCCGCTAAACCGGCATCTTGGTCGAAGGGTAGCACCCGGTAAGGTCGGTCACTAGGGTAAGCCAATGATGGGTCAAAATCTTTTATCTGAACCGCCAGACTCCAGACCAAATTGCCCAGCACCGTAGAAGCACAAAAAGGCAAGAAATCAGGGCTAGGGGTATCCTCATGTTCAAGCATAGCTGCAAATAGCGCTTCAGCTTGGTGGTCTCCCCAGTGGAATAACACAGTGTCTATTTGGTCATAATTAAAATCGTCGCCGGGTACGACAAACTCTCGGCCGCTACCGCCCAAAACGATTGAACCCCTGCCTCGTTGTTCAGCCGTTAATCCAGCGATATCGAGTATATATTTGCGGTGCTGGAACCGAGCTTCAACTCTATCCTCATTAGACATAGACATTATTTAGGCAACTGCCTTCCTTTCCGTGGTGATTAAGGGGTTTGGTCATCATAATTGTAGATAATCCGCCGTAAGCTACTAAAAATCTGTCTTACGTTTTCGATCTGGATTGACTGGAGATTCTGGCACTAAGCCGTGATCTACCAGGTAGGTTTGCAGTTGTTCGGGATAAGTTTCCAGGTTAATAATGATTTCGTTAGTCCGCTGGTTGATCCGGACTGGATCCAGTAGATAATTGGGTGGATCTACCGACTCAGTAGCAGCCTGGATTAAGCCGAGTAGATGTTCAGCGACCGCATCGGCATACCCGGGTCGGTTAACCGCCTCACCTCCGATAAAGATATCTGACAGATGTTGCGGTTTATGGCTTTCATAATCCTTGCGCTGAGCATGCGTCTGAAGCGGGCCAATCACAAATTTGGTGATACTACCTTGCTCAAGGTCATGCACGACACCACTCCCCGATAGTCTGGAATAATCTACCGTTACCGTACCAGTATTTTCGTACCCGAATAATTCTTCTCTTTGCTCCGAAACGGTAATTCCGTCCATCATAACCACAAACCGTTGACCATTGAGGGTAATATAATTGGTTGGCGCCGGTCTTTCTGGTTTTGGCGGCAGATTTTCCAAGTAACCTCACATTCATAGCGTTAGCTAGCCAGCTGTGTTTAATAGTCTTATAGGGCCAGGATAATTGCAAGCATGACCATTTTATAAACTGGCCCGTTCTCTCCATGATTGTAAATGTGGTTATAAGATTATCGGTCCGTGGCGATTTCATAAGGTGGAGTTCTCTGAGCTGGTGCCCTATGTCTGCGAGCTTATGTAAATCAAAGTCATTTTTGGGTATAGGTACCCGTGGGAAATCAAGTGCCAAAAATTCTTTATATTTTTTGCGATAATTTAGTGAGTGAAGAGTTGCATAAATGTAATCAAATATATCTTCAGGATTGAAATTTCGTTTAAGATTTGCCGTAAACTTTTTCAACTCATTTGGTTTGAAGTTTGGTGAACGTGTTTCATCTTCATGAAAAAGATACAACGGGAAGAAACTACCAGAACCAAAACGTCCTGCAGTACCAGTCAAATTAAAATCGCCAACAGTATCAGTTATAAAAACATAACGCCAGTCGCCAACACACTGTCTTGCAGTCACTAAGCCAATGTTATCGCCCTGTAAAAAATGCTGCATAACATTGCTACGAGGACGCCAGACAAGTTTATTGTCAAAATAGGTATAACGTTGATCAAATGGACGGTAAGCCAAGGGCACTAGCTTTTTATTATCAAATATGACGTTAGAATAGTTTTCCATAACCCATTTTGCGTAATTTTTACCAAGACCAAATTCCTGATTTAGTTCTTGCTCTGTATATGCGCCGCTGATGAGTTTTTTGATTCGGTCAGCCAGAGTTTGTTTGTTATTGTCGATAATAAAATTGTCACCCATAGTAACTATGCCGGTGTTGTAAACTAAGAATAAGTCACTGAGGCGAATACCACTTTCGTAATCAGTTTGTCCCACGATATTTTTATTAACAAAATATAGCATATGTTTATCTAAAAGTAGTTCTTGCCAGTTTTGTTCATAAGCAGCAAGCTTGTCGAACTTATGACGTCTAGTACCATAAAGTTCGCTGTGAAAGATTCTTGCTGGTTCATCTTTCAACTTTTGACCAGTTTTAACAGCAAATACGATGGCGACTCCTTGTTGTATATCGAAAACATTTTCGTCTTTACTACCATCGGGTGTAATTTCTTTTCTTTTGCTATTACCATGTAGATCTAACACGTAAATGGAATCGAATGTTTGGCTTAAATGCCACCTCATACCTCGAAACGTTGGGTTATCAAGGTAACCGTGATTAGTAATCATGGCGACAATGCCCTTACCATTTTTAGCGATCATGTCCTCAGCGAATGCCATAAATTTAACGTAGTCGTCATTAAGCCAATGCTTACGTTCTTGTAACTTTTGTAAACCACCTGGCTCAACTTTATAACGTTCAACTAAACCGTTAGCGTAAACAGTTTCGTTAGAACTGACTCCGCTGTATGGAGGATTACCCATTACGACCATAATTGGTCGCTCATGTTTAATTTCGCTAGCCTTTTGACTCTCCTCGGTTACGACGGCTGCTAGACCAATACCGAACAAATCTTGCTGTTGCGGAACACCCTCTTCTAGTGTATTGGTAAGATACACACCTAGTCGTTGATCAAGATCTTTAACACCAGTTTCCTGTAATGTCATGCCTAGCTTTAGGTGCGCGATAGTATAAGGTGCCATCATAAGCTCGAAGCCACTAAGACGTGGTAATAATTCTGCTTCGGCATAAGCTGGCCAGCGACCCTCTTGACCTTTGAATGTCTTGTAAATATGCCATATGGTTTCATTTAGAAATGTAGCGGTACCAACAGCTGGATCAAGAACTTGGACTTTATGAAACTCAAGCTTTTGAGTGGTAACAAATTTCTTGCGTCGATCATGTCGCATATCCTGACCAACTTCAATATCCTTTGTAATTTTTTCTTCACTTGCTAGACCTTTCAAAATTCCGAACTCACGTTTTAGTATTTCGTCAACTTTTTGAACCATAAAGCGTACAACTGGTACTGGTGTATAGTACGCACCCATCTTTTTACGTTCTTGTGGATCGTATTCTTTCAAAAAATCCTCATAAAAGTGGATGACAGGATCTTTAGTGCTGTTTTCTTCAAATAAGTGTAAATGTTGTTGAACTATTAAGTGGACGTTGCTCACAGCAAAAACTGCGCACATTTCGTCGACAATATGTGCTAGTCGAGTATCAAAATCCGATCCGGCAATATGATCGAAAAACTTCCTTAAAAATGGGTTACTCCGCGGTACTAGGTCACGCGCTTCATTTCTAGTAAAGTTATCTGGCGTACTGTCGGCATAGCGAGCTGCAAATAAACCATAAACCAATGTCTGGGCATACATATCAGCAAACTTTTCTTTGGTTAGATCGTGTACCAGGAGATCTTTCATCATTTTATAGATTTTTTCGAGTTCTTGGTTTTTCTCATTTTTCTCATTCAAGTATCTGGCAACGTTATCTCGTATACGCTGACATTTGGCACCCATAATAAAAGCTAAGCTTCTGCCGCTTTTGATAGGCTCAGGTGGTAACTGTAAGAATGCGTTTAGTTCATTTACGAGCCTAGTAAACTGTGTCGTGTCGAATTGAATGGTTTGTCCACTATGGTTGCCAATACTAACTCGTTCATATTCTTCACCATTACGGTAAAACCTAAAGTCTAGATAGTTAGTAAGGAATAGCTTGTTATAGCCAGCATAACGACGTAACTGCTCGGTTTTAACAGTTTTATCGAGATCAATAGTAATGTCTTTGGCCTCAGCGTGTCCGAGAATAATATCATGATTCGATTTTTTGTAAAAAATCATGTCGGGGTTACCATATTCAGAACGCCTAGGGTCATTAGTAGCTCCCACATCATCAAAAGAACGTATTAAACGTTCTAATGCCGGCCTATAACCGTGTTCTCTAGCTTGGCCTGAGATAAGTTGTTGCCTGATTTCTTCAACGTAAGTCTCTATGGAATTTTTATCCATCATTTGTTTGCAGCATAGCACTTTTGTATCTGTTTTGGAACATATAGCTAGTTAAGTCTAGACTTCCTATCCCTTTGAGATATTTTTGAAGTTTATGGTAACAGCACAGCCCCTAAGCACTGTTTTTATTCTTGGTATATATTTTGTCAAATTCATTAAATATAGCTGGGCTATAGAACTGCTTTGTGCCTTTTTCGGGTCTTTGAGGATTTAAGGGATGACGAAGACAAAACCTTTGGTCTTTTTCTAGTTTTCTTCTTGTTGAATGATATTTTGCATTAATTTTGAAGTCAGAGTATCTAGCCTTTAACTTATTCGTTAATTCGTTGTAATCAATAGGATGAGTTTTGAGAATGTCTTCAAATTTTATAACAAATTCTGGGGCATTAGGATCACTAGCTATTCTAATACTTTGAGCGTCTTGTTTACTTGACTTGACGACCCTTGTTTCTATAGCAATGGTTACGTTGTGGATAGATTCAGGGTTAGAGGGGAATCGCTTTTCTTTTTGCTCAATGAATTTTAACAGGTTATTTATAGCAGTATCTCCACTCCCCAATACAATTGGTTCCATCTTTGATGCATGGAAAAAGGATAGTGGCATTAGATAAAAATTATACTTCTCGAGGGTAACCTGAAACCACTCTTGTGTTAGTGATAAATAACTTTTTATTGTAGCCATTCCAACTTCTTGAATTTTCTGTGCCAAAAACAGATCTTTATTGTAAAAATGTACAGCATTATCTCTGATCTCGACCAACAATTCGATATTTTCGTAACATACATCATTAATAATCCCTCGTGACTTAAGTTTCCCTAAAGAACCAAAAATATCTAGCGTTATCTTGTTCTTGGCGTGGTTTTCTTTGTATTTCCACTTTTTGCTCTTTTGGCCATTTTTGTTAAGAGGATACTCCTTTACAAAAATTGAGTTGAGATTATTGTTCGCATCTTTTAATATTTTTGCTTTCAATAGTAACTCCCAAGCGTTTGTGGCCATTACCGAAAAAATCTCTTCTCTATATTTAAAGTCGGGTTTATTGTAAAGTTCTATAGCACTTACCATACAATCAATTGATTTGTTGACTAACTGTAACGCTCTAGAAGTAGCCATTAATACACTCTCCAAAACTAGTTTGAACTGTTGATAATTATACTATGATCTGTAGAAGTGTATCGCTGAATTTCTCTTAGTTTCGCGGTACCTTGTGTTTGTGAAGTAAGACGGACTACCCCCAGTAAGGTACTGCTTGTATGGGGTGAAGGGATTCGAACTTCCGAATGTTGTACCCAAAACCCAACGCCTTATTAGATAACTGCACTTCAATATGGAATATACAGATATTTAGCCAACCCTAAAAGGGTTAGCAAGTCGTAAAGATTGATCAATGAATTCGATACGCATAATCTCGTTGTGTTTGGCATTGCGCTCACTTCTAGATAAACTTCCAGTTTTTATCTGATTAGCCCCGGTACCAATAGCAAGGTGCGCAATGGTTACATCTTCTGTTTCACCGCTCCGATGTGAAATGACTGTCCGCCAGCCGTGCTGTTGGGCTAACTGTAAGGTATGAATAGTTTCAGTAAGAGTTCCGATTTGATTGGGTTTAATTAGGATGGCATTTCCAGCTTGTTGGTGAATAGCTCGTTGTAATCTATCAGGATTAGTTACTAGTAAATCATCACCAACCAACTGGAATTCACCAAGTCGTTTGGTTAAATCTACCCAATCTTCCCAGGCATCTTGGTCTATCCCATCTTCAATCGATAACATCGGATACTTGCGGGCTATAGTTTCTAAATAATCAATCATCTCGGAACTATCTAACTGTCGCCCTTCTGTTTTTAGATCATATTTACCATCTTTAAATAATTCCGATGCAGCCACATCCAATGCGTATCCGACATCTACTCCCACTTGATAACCGGCTGCTTCAGTAGCCTTGTTTAATAAATCAAGCATCTCGGTATTGGATTTGACTGGATAGGTAAAGCCGCCCTCATCACCAACTGCCGTAGAAGCACCAGTTGCCGCAATTTCACTCTTTAACGCCTGAAATATTTCATCAGCGACTTGAATGGCCTGAGCGTAGCTTTCAGCCTTTTTAGCAATGATCATATATTCTTTAAGTCGGCTGAATTAGTAGCATGCTTACCACCATTTAGGACATTCATCATCGGCATCGGTATCGACATTGGTGGATTTTGGGCAATATCATTTATTTGGGCATAGAGCGGTATGTGTCGGTAATTAGCCGCAGCATGGGCACAGGCCAGGGAAACCGCCAAAATAGCATT
>CAWJBZ010000007.1:0-135292 GCA_963841325.1 uncultured Candidatus Saccharibacteria bacterium
ATTTATTAGCTATATTAATACTTAATTCACCAGGAGCAAATAATACATTTGGTAATATCTCATCACTCATAAATATATGAGGTACGATTAAACCAATCTTCATAATTATTTATTAAAAAATTACAGCTATGTGCTTTGATCTATTTCTCTTTAGGAGTATCCTGATCATCTAAGAAACTTAAATCTATATCAACTGATGGCATTTCATCTTCACCATAATAAGCGTCTGGTTGGGCTGTAGCGTCACTCATAATAAATCCTTTTTAAAAATATATAAGTAAAATTAAGAATTTTCTTCTTAAAATAGACCACTAAATTATAGCATGGAAATATTTTATATAAATTTTTGGATATTATATTTATTTATATATCGCTAACACTAATGGTTATGCTCGGGCCCATTGAAGTATCTATATGTATAGACTTTATGTAACTATCTTTAACGCTTGCTGGTTTATTTAGTTTGATCGAAGTAATTACTGATTGAAAGTTTTGCAGTAATTTATCTTTTCCAAAAGAAACTTTACCAATTCCTAGGTGAATAATGCCTGTACTATCCACTCGATATTCAATTCTTCCAGCTTTAGCTTCCGCCACTGCCTTATTAATATCAGCAGTTACGGTACCGCTTTTAGGATTAGGCATTAAACCGCGTGGGCCAAGTAACCTAGCGTATTTACTTAATTTTGGCATTGTCGTGGGAGTGGCAATTAAAACATCATAATTAATAATGCCCTTTTCTAGAGATTTCAATATATTATCTATTCCAGATACATCACAATTATCAATTTTTTCATCAGAAAAAACAGCAACTCTAATGGTTTTACCAGTGCCTGCCGGTAATAATACATTGTCTCGTATATTTTGATCAGCCTGTTTAGGATCAACATTAAGATTTACGTGCAGTTCTACAGTAGCATCAAACTTAACAGGACTAGTTTGGGTCGCTAAATCAAGTGCTTCTAGTAATGTGTATAGTTTATTCTTATCTATTTTTTTAGCCATTTCTCTAAATTTTTTACCTTGTCGCTCTAGTTTCGTCCTTGTAGGATTTGGTTTAAATTTTGGCTTTTCAGTTGTCTTATCCTCTATGGATTGAACTTTTCTTTCTTCTTTAGCCTTTTTTTCTTGAATAGCAATTTGGGATTTATTGCTACGTTTACCTGCTTTAGCTACAGCTGGTTGTATAGTGCTCTCAACAACACTCTCTGACTCTTGTTTAGATTCAACATTAGTGAGATTTGTGCTGTCTTTTTTAAATTTATCGACTTTATTGGTAATTAATTCTGACTTATTTATATCCTTTTTAGATTTCTTGATAACAGGCATTTGTTACTCCTTTGTGGTATTGACGTTTTAAAGTATGCTAAAACTCCCACAAAATTATTTATTATTCCAATTCAACACCCATACTACGAGCTGTACCGGCTACCATTTTTTTTATGGCAGCGATATCTTCTGTATTCATATCGCGCGCTTTAGCCTCAGCAATTTTAGTTAGTTGAGATTGGGTTAGTTTTTTTTCAACTTTATCAATATTAGAGCGACCAGACCCTTTTTCAATACCTAACTCTGCTCGTATACGATCTTCTGTTGGTATACTTACTACTCGAAAGTCAATAGTTCTATCTTCATAAACAGTTACGTGTACAGTAACAATTTCTCCTTGTTGTTCTCGAGTAGATTGATTAAATGGATTAACGAAATCCATTATATTTACACCATATTGACCCAATGTACTGCCCACTGGCGGTGCAGCGGTCGCTTGGCCAGCCGGAATTTTCATTTTTAACCTAGCTGTAATTTTTTTAGCCATAAATCTCACTCTTTAAATCTTCGTGACCCGATTATTTTACTGTAAAAGAATAGGTCTGTCCAGATTGTTATACTCAAAAAAATGCCTAAGTTATATGGGGTTTAATATAAATATCCTTAAACACAGCTAAACTCTTTTAACTTGTAAGCTGTCTAATTCTACAGGTGTTTCCCTACCAAACATATTTACTAAAACTTTTATCTTACCTTTTTGGGCATCAATCTCGTTAATGGCGCCATCAAAGCCTTTGAATGGACCGTCAGTAATACTAACGACCTCACCTATGGTTAGATCTATTTTATGTTTAGGTTGCTCAACACCCATGCGTTTTTGAATTTTTTCGATTTCTTCGTCACTCAAAGGTGTAGGTTCCGTACCGCTTCCAACAAAACCAGTTACACTTGGTGTATTTCTAACTATATACCAGGCATCTTCACTCATTTTCATTTGAACAAGAACATAGCCTTGAAAAATACGTTTTTCAACAACCCGACGTTTTCCGTTTTTAACTTCGATCATTTTTTCTTTCGGAACCAGTGCTCTAAACACTTTGTCTTTCATATCCAAAGATTCAGCACGTTGTCGAATGCTCTCTGCAACTTTTTCTTCATATCCACTATAGGTGTGAATGGCATACCAATGTTTTTGTGAATCATATCTACCGTTACTCATTTAATAATTATCTCTTTGAATAATTTACCGAAGCCAAAATCGAGTAATGCTACAAACGCACCAATAACAACTGAAAACATGATAACCGCGAGTGTTAGTTGACGTGATTGTTTACGATTAGGCCATGTAACTAATTTCAGCTCACGCCAGCTATTACGAAAATACGGCGGTATCACGTAGTGTCCTATAAATTTAACTGGTTTAAATATTAAAGAAATTACTACACCAAACGGATTTATAACATGTTTTAAACGTTGCCATAACGATTGATGTCCAGACTCTAGTTGTGCGGTTGTTTTTTGGGCACGTTCGCGTACGGTTTCACTTGTTAAGTGTAGTTTTCTTATTTTTAATTGATGATTTGGTTCATCGACCACTAGTTATTCCTTTATATTAAAACAGCCTACATCTAAATGTAGGCCAACAATGTCAAGCTTATCAGGTTTATTAACTCTAGTCAAACGATTACTTATTGATCTTATTGAGCATGATATAGTAGGTTTATGTCTCTTGGAATCATGTTGTTTTGGCTGATAACTGTAATAGAATTACTTCTCTGGCTAATCCCATCTTTAAAGTGGCGACGAATGATAGCACCCTTAATTATAGTTGCTCTATTGACGGTGAGTATAGATATTTTATTTAAGTCCCCAGGTATCCCAACCGGAATACTTACTCTTATGAATTTATACCGAATTGTTAATATATGGAGATTAGTGGAAGCTCGTGTCCACGAACGTTATTTACAGCACATAACTGTTCAAACTAGTATTTGGATTATTAGTTTTCAAGTAGTTTTAATGTTATTGTGGCAAATTACTTCGTGGTTAAACGTATCGACCTATCATTTTTGGTCGGTTATGGTATCTTTCGATTTAATTATTGTACTTATATTGCTTAGGACAACAGTAAGACATCTTAGAAAAACTAATCCACCACCTTTACCCGGTATTAATGTTAGCGATAGCGATTTACCAACAATTACAGTGGCAATCCCCGCTCGCAATGAAACCACTGATCTTGAGTCGTGTTTACAGTCATTAATATCATCTGATTATCCAAAATTAGAAATCTTAGTATTAGATGATTCCTCGCAAAATAAACGTACGCCTGAAATTATTCGTAGTTTTGCTCATGATGGAGTTATTTTTATTCAAGGTTCTGAACCGGAAGTAAACTGGTTAGCCAAAAACCAAGCTTATCAGCGATTATTTGAAGAAGCCAACGGTGATTTAATTGTTTTTTGTGGTGTGGATGTCCAATTTCAAATTAATAGTTTACGCCAACTAGTTAATACAATGTTATATAAAAATAAAACGATGCTGAGTATTATTCCTAAAAATACAATTATTGATAAACCAACCCATCATGATTCCGCGCTATTACAGCCATTTCGATATGCTTGGGAATTAGTTTTACCACGTAAATTGTTCCATAGAGCACCAGTTTTAAGTTCTTGTTGGATAATTAAGCGAGAAATACTTGTCAGTGCTGGTGGTTTTGGTGCGGTTAGCCGATCTATTATCCCTGAAAGTTACTTCGCTCATGTCTGTGCAGTGCACGATGGATATAGTTTTATGCAAAGTAATAATCTGATTGGGATAACTAGTCATAAATGTTTTGATGAACAATTAGCGACAGCGATCCGAACCCGATATCCTCAACTACACCGCCGTATGGAATTAGTATTATTAACTACACTTGTTGAATTATTTGTTGTGATAATGCCTTTTGCCCTGATAGTAGCCTCTCTTCTAGGCTATGTCTCATTACAATTAACAATAGTCAGCATTATTACTGTTTTAATCTTAACGTTAATTTATATTCTGATAGTTCGTTTGACCTACCGTAAATGGCTTTTACGTTCTGTTATATTACTGCCAATCGCTATCTTAATAGACGTTGCATTATTAAATTATTCAATGTATCGTTACGAATTTTCTATTGTAATTTGGAAAGACCGCAACATTAGCATACCGATCATGCATACTTCTGATCTATCCCCCAGTATGGATTAGTTTTCGGGTAATTTACTCAAAGTTAAATCAGGTATAGTAATTTGAAAAGTCGAACCTTTGTTAAGTTTACTCTTTAGTGATATTTTAGTCTGTAAGAGATCGGCGAGTTTAGCGGTTACGTAAAGTCCAAGTCCAGTACCATTAGTTTTACGTGTACGGAAATCTTCACTTCTAAAAAACTTTTCAAATATTCGCTTTTGATCGCTTTTGCTAATCCCTATACCCGTATCAGTAACAGAAAATAAAACGCTATTGTTCTGACCCTTAACAGTCAATATAATTGAACCGTGTTCAGTATATTTAAGTGAATTGGTTATAAAATTTTGTAATATTTCATGAACATAAAGCTTACACGAATTTAAAGTATTAATTTTAGAGTCATTGATAGCAGTTAATTTCAGACTTTTTTTATTAGCTTCTGATTGGTAGTTATTAATAAGTTCGTTCACAAGATCTTGAATATTTATTGATTCAATATCAACATGTAGCTTTCCACGTTCAGCACGTGACAACATCGATAAATCATTTACTAAATCCGCTAAAAATAATACTTGTTCATGTGCTTCATTTAATGCTTTTTTGACTTGTGCCAAATCACCACTTTTATCCACAATAAATTGAGCATTACTAACATTGCCCTCCGTAATTGCGATCGGTGTCCTTAATTCGTGACTAACTACGGATATAAATTCGTCACGTTCTTCTTCAAGTGACTTTTCGTGGGTTATGTCTCTTAATAAAATGACATAACCTCTTTGGCCAATTACACCATAACCTAATCTAACTGGGGCAATGCTAATATATAAGTTAATTAAGCTGGCGTCTCTATATTTAAGACGTAAATCACGATTAGTCGTTGGGACAGTAGCTGACTCTACAAGTCTAACGATATCTATGGGTTTGTTGTCTTTACTTATTGGTCGAAGTATTTCTCTAAGGGATTTGTGTTGTATTGTATCGTTACGATCAAGAATATTTAAAGCAGCACCGTTATAAATTACCACTTGACACTGTCGATCAACAGCTATAACACCATCCGCCATGCTGTTTATCAACGAAGTTAAACGACTGTGTTCAAGATTTGCTGAAGTATTTAATTTCCGAGTAAATCTGCCTATGATCATAGTTTTATCCATTATGACATAAACATTATCGATTAAGCTACCATTAATGTTGGATGATATTTTTTAATTTCTTTTCTTAATTTTCGAGCATTCGGCTCTATTTTTATTAATTCATTCCAAAAGTCGGCACCATGATGCAATATTTTTGTATGGGTTAATTCATGCAATATTACATAGTCAATTATTTCCCATGGTAATTGTATTAAAAAGAGATTTAAAACAATATTATTTTGCTGGTCGCAGCTACCCCAACGACTTTTTAATCGTTTAATTTTCAATATTTTAAAGGATAAGTTATGTTTATTTGATAATTGTTTTAACCTTATACTAAGTAATGAATTTGCTTGCTGTCTTAAAGCTCTATAACAAGCATTACGAGCAGCTAATTGGACCATATTATCATTAAATTGGTTACTTAAGCCATAAGATACAATTATATTATTTTGATGAATTATAGCTTTAACCGTTATATTATTGTTTACTTTATTAAATATTAAATGATGCGACTTTCCGATTTTAGCACCATGAAAAATTATAGCTTCAGACCGTAAGTAGCTTTGTTTAGAAATCCAATCACGTTTAGATTGTATAAATGCTAACCCGATACGGTATGGTGTCCATAATGGCATGGATAATTGTATTGCGTTATCGGTCGTAACTGATAATCTTAAACTACGATTGTTTTTACGTTTATATATTTTAATTTTTCCGATGCCATTAACATCAAATTCTTTATATGACATGAATAAAGTTTCTGTTTTTAACGAATAACAATATTTCTTCTACTGGCGTCAAATCGACCTTGTCGTAGATTGGTTTGGGGTACCAGATTGACTAATCCGGGTTTAACGACCGGAACTATGTCATCAGCCGAGATTAAGGATAACTCATGAAGCCTGTGCATAACGGTATTATATTGAGTATTAAAGGTGTGCTTTCCACTAATTACAATGTAATCTTCAAGGTTCGTCGGATTTTGCATGTTCCCACAGACATCATTAAAGGTTGTTTTGTCAAAGGCTGCGGCATACCTGTCATCAATACGCCGACGATCTCGTTTTACATTCCGCAAATAAGCACTTTCAGCGTCCATTTGAAACCATAATAGTAGTGGTTGAGATTTTGCTCGATGAGCTAATTCGCGTAAAGCATAACGTTGAGCTAAACGCATTGCATTCACATCATAAACCACACTAATGCCAGCATTTAAAAATTCTTCAGCCATATAATTCATTAAATGAGTAACAACATCATTTTCTTGTTTATCATAACGGGGTTTTTCGAATAATTCATACCGAATACGATCAGCTTGAACTTGAGCTGCCTGAATGCGATCACAAAATTGACGAGCAAAATATGTCTTACCTGAACCAGGGAAACCATAGAGCATTAGTAGTATTGGTTTTTCAGTAGCTCGTTTTGTCATAAATTAATTGTATATCATCCTTAATAATCTAGAAATAATCAGTAATATTGTACATCTAATAGCATAATGTGCATACTCTAGCAAACCGGTTATGTAAATAACCCCTCTCGACATTCATTTAATCAATTTGTACCCGAAATCCGAATTATTAACATTTAGTAAATTCGGCAATCTGAGTATGATGATTTATACTAAAATCGGACAAAATTTAGGGGTGTCCGTTAATGGTAAGCGGCGACTCTCCAAAAGTCGTGCTGTCGGTTCAAGTCCGGCCACCCCTGCCAATTAATAGAGTACTTTTTACATATTGATGGTGTTTTTAATCACAATATTTAAAACTTAAACATTTTATCCTATAAGTAATCTGTTAAAACTAACAGAAAAAATTAATCAAAATTGTTCCCGGATTATTATGGTTGTGCTTACAACATAGTCGGTGATATAGTTCTAAGAGAATAAACAAAAGAGATTAGACAAACATGAAGGTACTTATGCTTGGATGGGAGCTTCCACCCCACAATAGTGGCGGTTTGGGTGTGGCATGTTATAACCTCTGTAAAGCACTCGCCAAGCTCAACGTGGATATTGAGTTCGTCTTACCCTATGACGCCGATCATAATATCGACTTTATGAATGTAAGGGCTGCCAATCCACAAGGTGTCAAACGAATAATCAATAGTGGTATTGCTTATGATAGTTATAAATTTATTATGTCGGATGGCTGTGAAAGATTAATTGGCGTCTTTGATCAACAGTTGTTATACGAGTTGACTATAGACATGCTAACTTCGACTCAAAGCTACGATATTATTCATGCTCATGATTGGTTAACTTTTCGAGCAGCGTTAAGGGCTAAAGAAAACTTAGGTTGTCCGTTAATATTACATGTCCATTCTTTGGAGTCCGATCGAGCAGGTGGAAAATATGGTAATCCGTTAGTTCACGAAATAGAAGATATCGCTTTTCATGCTGCGGACAAAATTATTGCAGTCAGTGATTTTACTCGTAAAGCGATCTCTCGGGAGTATGAAATACCAATTAATAAAATTGACGTAATTCATAACAGTATTGACCTAAACGACATTATTCCTTTGGATTATAACTTAGCTAATTCCTACCAATATTTAGCAGCTCTACGGGCTCAGGGTTATCGAGTAATTGCTAATGTTGGCAGATTAACTATTCAAAAAGGGTTAACTAACTTACTAAAAGCAGCTAGAATTGTTATCGATCACGTCCCGAGAACGATGTTTATAATTGTTGGCACTGGTGAGCAGTATTTTGAATTAATCACCTTAGCAGCTGATTTAGGCATTGCTAAAAATATTATATTCACTGGCTATCAACGTGGTAAAGCGTGGCGTGATGCTTATACTATAGCAGATCTATTTGTCCTGCCATCCGTTTCTGAACCATTTGGTTTAACACCGTTGGAGGCGATTGGTTATGGTACACCGGCCATAATTAGTAAGCAATCTGGTGTTAGTGAAGTGCTTTATAATGCTCTAAAAGTTGATTTTTGGGATATTAATGAGATGGCGAGCCAAATCATTACGGCTGTTCAAAATGATCCTCTTCGCACTGAATTAATTAAGAATGCAACCATGGAGTTAAGTAGATTTACCTGGAGCGAAGCGGCTAATAAAATACTGAGTGTTTATGACGGGTTTGTAACTGCCGGGGTTAAGGTGTGACATTATAATGGTGGGGACAGAAAATTAATGAAAGTTATAGCATTATATTTACATGTTCACCAACCCTATCGTATTCGGCATTATACGGCGTTAGACAGTGGTAACATACATAACTATTTTGATTCTCCTAAAGATGCTGGCGCTAACAATGAACAGGTGTTACGTAAGGTAGCAGAAAAATCGTATTTTCCAACTAACCAACGATTAAAACAATTACTCGATAAAAATCCAAATTTCAAGTTAAGTTTGTCTTTAAGTGGAATCGTATTAGAACAACTGCAAAAATGGGCTCCGGAAACTCTTCAATCCTTTCAAGAACTGGCTCGTACTGGAAGAGTGGAGATACTTGGCGAAACTTATCACCATAGTTTAGCTTTTTTCTATTCTAAAGAGGAATTTGAGATGCAAGTGAAAATGCATCGAGAAAAAATCGAAAATCTATTTGGACAAACCCCACAAGTATTTCGAAATACTGAACTTGCTTATAATAATGAGGTTGCTAATTGGGCTAACCAAGCCGGTTATAAAGGGATTTTAGCAGAAGGTTGGGACCCAATTTTAGGCTGGCGTTCACCAAATTATGTTTATCAACCAGTAAATACTGACCATATTCGTTTACTCTTAAAAAATTATCGCTTGAGTGATGATATTGCTTTTCGATTCGGTAATCGAGAATGGAGTGAATGGCCAATTACTGCAGATAAATTTGCTCATTGGTTAAACGCCGATGATAAGGCGACTAATTTTAACTTATTTATGGATTATGAAACGTTTGGTGAACATCAATGGCAAGATACCGGCATATTTGAATTTCTGGAACATATTCCAGAACAATGGCTAAAAACCGAGGGAAACACCTTTATGACGGTGTCTGAATTATGTGAAGCCTTTGATCCGGTTGATCGAGTTGATTATCCATACACCGTAACCTGGGCTGATACTGAGCGAGATTTAAGTGCATGGTTAGGTAATAATATGCAACAACAGGCAATCTCAGCTTTGTACGACCTACATGATAAGATAATTGCTACTCAAGACTTAGCTCTAATAGATGATTGGCGACGGCTCCAAACCTCCGATCACTTTTACTACATGTGCACTAAATGGTGGAATGATGGTGATATCCATGCCTACTTTAGTCCATATGACACCCCTTACGAAGCATATATGAACTTTATGAATGCCTATCATGACTTACGCTTCCGTTTAGTTGAAAAGGGTGTCCAAGTATAGATTATGGGACGCCCAGTAGTACTAAGTAATGGGCAATTATTTGTTGGTATCGATGAAAACGGTTTAGTTCATGATTTCTATTACCCATACGTAGGATTAGATAATTTGACTAATGCACGAAGTTCTCAACATAAAATTGGTATTTGGGTAGATGGAATATTTAGTTGGACTGATGATGGTTCGTGGAAAATATCAGTTGATTTTGAAGAAGATGCGCTAATTAGTTCGGTAATAATGCAATCAAATAAACTAGCAATCACGCTAGAATTTCATGATTTTGTCGATAATGAATACAACGCCTTGATACGTTGCATTAAAATTACCAACCAATCTGACCATGGTCGAGAAGTCAGGTTATTTATGCATCAAGTCTTTCAAATATCGCGTGCTGGACGCGCTGATACCGCTATGTATGTACCAGACGATCACTATATCTTAGATTACAAAGGAAGATGTTGTTTATTGATTGCTGGAAAAACTGATGGCGAAAAGGGATTTGATCAATTTTCTGTCGGCAATTATGCAATCGAGGGCAAAGCCGGTACATTTATGGATGCTGAAGATGGTGAATTATCCGGTAACGCTGTAGAGCACGGTGGTGTAGATAGCGTCATTCGTTTCAGAAATCATGTAGAAGCAAACCAATCATTTAATATCGAATACTGGGTGGTGGCTGCTGACAGCCAAACAGATGCTCAAGTAGCACATACTTATCTTAAATATTATTCTATTGAAAAACGTTTAGAAACTGTTCACTCTTATTGGCGTGAATGGTTAACCCCAACTTATCAAAAGTTACAAAGTTTAGACAATCCAGAACGTATTGCTACTCAGAAAAGTTTACTAATAATTAAAGCTCATTGTGATGAACGTGGTTCAATTTTAGCTAGTGGAGACTCTAGTATTTTTAACTATGGTCGAGACTATTATTGCTATTGCTGGCCAAGAGATGCAGCCTATGCCGTCTGGCCTCTGATGAGAGTTGGTTTATATAACGAAGCTAGAAAATTCTTTGATTTCGCAAGAGATACTATGCATCGTGACGGCTATTTAATGCATAAATACCAACCAGATCGAGCAATTGGCAGTACTTGGCATCCTTTATTGCACGGTCGGGCAAAAGAATTAGCAATCCAGGAAGATGAAACGGCCATTGTTATTTATATGATCGGAGAATACTACCGTTTAAGTCATGATAAAGTTTATGTAGAAAATGTATTTGACAGCTTTATTGCTCCCTGTGCTAATTTTATGAGTAATTTTGTAGATGCTTCAACTAATTTACCCCATGCTAGTTACGATTTATGGGAACAGAAATTTATGACTTCAACCTACACGGTTTGTACAGTAATCGCCGGTTTGGAAACCGCGGCAAGTTTAGCTGATACGCTCGAACGAGCTCAAGCTGATGCCGTACATTGGCGACTAATAGCTAGTAAAATGCGCTTAGCTATCGATACGTTATATCACCCAGACGGTTATTTTCGTAAAGGTTTCCTTTTACAGCCTGATGGCAGCTTGGTCTATGATGATGTTTTGGATATATCTAATTTATATGGACCATATATGTTTGCAAAGTTACCACTCAATGATCTACGACAAACGAGTACTTACCGGCAAGTTCAAGAACGCTTATATAATACATCTCCGATTGGAGGTGTAATACGCGATGAACACGACGGTTATTTCTTAACAAAAACTAAATATAAAGGTAACCCATGGGTAGTTTGTTCATTATGGCTGTCTCAGGTTAGCAAAAGTTATGGTCAAATGGATAATGCTTTAGCACTAATTAAATGGTCATTAGAAAGAGCTTATCCAAGTGGTGCCTTGAGTGAACAATTTGATCCAGAAACTGGCTTTGCTTTAGGGGTAACACCTTTAATATGGAGTCATGCTGAGCTAGCTAATACAATTCTAGATTTTTATAATATCAACTAGCAGTATTTTGGTTATTTAAACCAATCAGTCTTTTTACTTACGAGGCTGCACTTCATTACGACCTAAACTTTTTTTGGTTTCAGTAAATATAACATGTTTATGAAGTTTCGGGCTATATTTTTTTAATGATAGCTTCTCTTGATTATTTAAAGTGTTTTTTGTCGTGTAATAAATACGTTCGCCAGATTCTTCACTGACCATACCAACAATTTTTCGTTTATCACTCTTTTTAGCCATAATCTAAACCTTTAAAAAGTTATAATATTCTAACAGATTAATTACTCTATCTCAATGATTAACTTCTTTAGGTACGACAATCCATAAGATAATATAGGCTAATATAATTGGGCCAATTCCAAATACTAACAAGAAAACAAATATCAGTCTCATTACTACCGGATCAATTTCAAAATAAGCGGCTAGCCCGCCACATACACCGGCAATCATTTTATCGGTTTGAGATCTGTATAATCGTTTAGTCATTGTAAAAATTCTCTGGAGCCACGAGCCGGGTTTGAACCGGCGACCTCAACTTTACCATAGTTGCGCTCTACCAACTGAGCTATCGCGGCATTTGGTGCAGGGAGCAGGATTCGGACCTGCGAAGGCCTAAGCCAATTGTTTTACAGACAATCGTGTTTGACCGCTTCACTATCCCTGCGATATTAAGGTCGATATTATTATAAACCGTGATCTTATCTGGAGCCACCTGTCGGACTTGAACCGACGACCTTCACTTTACAAAAGTGTTGCTCTACCACTGAGCTAAGGTGGCAATTCTAAAAATAAATTAGTTATTATACTAATATAATTTTTATGCACGCCTAGTCTATCAAAACAGGGGTTAAATGACAACACGTGGTGGACGAATAATTCGTTTTGGTTGACCTGAAGTTACGATCATCTTTTTGAGTTTGTCCTCAATAAGGTCTGCTTCGGCATCATGTTCATGGGTACGATAAGCTTTGGATAGCAGTGTATAGGTTTCACGATTAGGTTCGAGTTCAGCAGCCCGTTCTAATTCTTGAAACATTATCTGAGTATTTCCTAATTTCTCTTGAACTTTAGCATAAGCTACGTGTCGAGCAGCGAGCTGATCATCCATTTTTAAGGCCTGCTGAAAAGCAACGGCCGCTTTTTCGTAGTTTTCCGTCTCGTAATAGATTAATCCCAAATTATGCAGGGCTGAAGGTGTAGCTTCAATACTTGAAGCAATTTCAAAACAATCAATCGCATCACGATACTCTTTTTGTTTGGCATATAAAATGCCGAGTCGATTATAAGCAGCAGCATTACGTTCATCAATTTTTAGAATTGTTAAAAGAGCTTTTTCGGCTCTTAAAAAACGATTATCACGCATGCCTTGATGAGCAATGTCCCATAATTTTCCAAGCCTATGGCCAACACCACGCGAGATTGCGGCAAATTCATCATCATGTACGCGGGCATTCCATAAAGCTAATAGACCAAATGCCGCAACGATAACAAGTTCATTCATAGATAACCTGTTAATTATATCAAGCTAAAGGGACAACATAAAGTTTAATAAAACAAGCTTTATCTGAGAGTTAGCTAAAAGCTGTTTATTAGCGGCATGGCAAGCTTTTAAAATTTTTTGCCAACGTTTTAGAGAAATAAAGTTTTTATTACTTTGATACAATGTTAGGGTTGCCATTTGTTCTAAAATAAATATAACATTTTGGCAATACTGTTTATCTTTAGCTAGCTCATCAATAATCGTTATTCGTTCAAATGGTGTTTTTCTCAATAAATCGTGGGCGTATATGGTAGCTTCAATTAATGGATGATCAGTGTTCGATAGTAAGGCCTGCATCAGTCCAATTAACCCATCACTCATTAATAGGGCGTGTTCAACAGCTTTTGTATCATAGCCATTTTTTATAAAATATTCTGTAATTAATTTTTTATTTGGTAGCGGAATATTAATTACCTGAAGACGCGATAGTATTGTCGGTATCAATAATCTTTCATTAGACGTAGTTAATATTAGAGTAGTCCCCTTGGGTGGTTCTTCAACCGTTTTTAATAAGGCATTCTGGGCTTCTAAGGTCATCTTATGGCTATCTTCTATTATAATAACTCGATTGATACCCGTCTTTGACGTAGTTTTTAGTGTCGTAAAATGTATAGTATTACGGATTGTATCTATTGAAATTATTTGATGTTCATCTGGATGAACTAGTTTGTAATATGGATGATTCTGGAGTCGTAATTCATCGATTTCAAGTAATTCACTAGCTAACATCTTAGCAATAGCACCTTTACCACTACCACTGGGCGCAATTAATAAAAGAGCATGTGATGGACTTTGAACAAAATTATTAAGTGCCTGCCTGGCAGTTTTATGTATTAATAGCGAATTCATTATTATGATTTAATCTTAGTATTAAATTCTTTGGGTGGTGACGCACTAAATGTTTTTTCAATTCTATTTGGTAATATTATTGATAATTTCCAGGAATGTAGATACAAGCGATCAGCCTTTTTGCCACCGTACACAGTATCACCAACAATTGGATGACCAATCGCTTTTAGATGAACTCTTAGCTGGTGGGTTCTTCCTGTCTGTGGTTTCAACTCTAATAAACTAAATTCTTGATTTTGATCTCTGACCCAGTATTCAGTAATAGCTGATTTTCCCGAAGCAGTAGTATAAAACGTCTGAGGTTTTTTAGGATTGCGTAAAATAGGCATATTGATAAATGCATGATTATGGGGCAAATGACCGGTAATAACTGCGTAGTAGTATTTATTAACATGCCGTTGTGAGAATTGTTTTTTTAGCCAAATTGATGCTGTTGTTTTTTTGGCACAGATCATTACGCCGCTAGTAGCCCGATCCAAGCGATGGACGATACCTCCTCGTCCATCACCTAAATTAGTATTAATCTTGTTGTGTAACCAAGTTGCTACGGTTGCTTCGGTACTAAATTCACCTTTACTATGAGACAATACCCCGGCCGGTTTATTTATAACGATACAATTATTATCATCATAAATAATTGGCAAATTTATATCTGTTATTTGTTTATAATCAGATGGCTTAAAGTCGATTTTAACTTTATCGGTAATATGAATTTTATGCCCTGGTTTATTAACAACCCTACCGTTTACCGCAACTTTTCCGTTTTTTATTAAATGAGACGCAAATCTTCGACTTAGTTTTGGTGTTTTAGAAATAACTCGCTGGTCTAAGCGCTGTACACCTAATGTTTCATTATCGCTCATGATTTCAAATACGTAATCCAACAGCCTTTTGGACAGCTGCCAACACCGCATTAGCCTGAGCGTTCATAACTTTTTCACTTTCAGATAATTTATGCTGGACATGCTTAATATCTACGTTAGCTAATTTTTTTTGAAAATCCGACAAGAAAACATTAAGAGCTGAGGCTACGACAGTCTTTAATTCGCCATAACTCTTTCTACCTGACCACTCAGTTACAACTTCGTCTAATGATCGATTTTTTAATAAAGCAAGTATTTGTAATAAATTCGAAATACCTGGACGTTGATTTGGATCATATCGAATCTCGCTAAAACTATCTGTTGTAGCATTCATTATTTTTTTAACAGCAACTTCAGGACTATCGTTTAAGAATATAATGCCCCGGTCTGATTCATTGCTTTTGCTCATTTTTTTACTTGGTTCAATTAAATCTTTGATCCTTAACCCTTGGCTGATACCAAAAAATTGATGTTGCTCTTTGACTGGTTTAGGTATAACAAATAAATTACCGAAACGCTTATTCAAGCGATCGGCTATGTCACGAGCAAACTCTAAATGTTGAGTTTGGTCATCGCCGACAGGTACATATAGAGCTCCATATAGCAATATATCTGACGCCATTAATACCGGATAGTTAAATAACCCTAAACAAATTCGATCGGCACCGAGAGTCATCGATTGGTCTTTAAATTGAGTCATACGACTCATTTCTCCCATACCAGTAAAACACTCTAAAATCCACGCTAACTCACTATGTGCCGGGATATAACTTTGTCGATATAAGTATACATTTGGTTTATCAAGCGGTAAACCAGCAGCTATATACTTTTTTAAATTATTCATTACTCGCGTCTGTAGTTGGGTATAATCAACAGGCGTAGTAATACTATGTAGATCAGGAATAAACAGATTAATTTGGTAATTTTCAGATTTTAGACGTGCTAAATTAATGATTGGCAATAACGCACCAAAATAGTTACCAATATGAAGTTCGTTATTGGCTCTTAGCCCAGTTAATATTACCGGTTTACTCATGCTGGTACTATTATACCTGACGAATAAATAGTTATAACAACTTATCTAATTTTAAAACGATTATCGCTTAGTAAATTGACGCTTTTTACGAGCCCCTAATAAACCGAATTTTTTACGTTCTTTATCACGTGGGTCTCTAGTTAATAGATCAGCACGTTTTAGTGTGCTTCGATAATCTTCGTTCATTAAGCTTAAAGCCTTAGCTATGCCTAATCTTATTGCTTCTGCTTGACCATCAGGTCCTCCACCACTTACTCGAACGGACAAATCAAACTTATTATTATCTAAATCCAATAAGGAGAACGGTGCTAATAATTTGGTTTGGATATATTTACTATTAATAAAATAATCACTAGCCGGTTTACTATTCACCGTTACTATACCTTTACCGCCACTTAACCTGACTCGAGCTGTAGCTGTTTTCCTTCTTCCTAAAGCATAGAAATAATTATTTTTAGTCATGCCTTCATGTTTCCTTCAATGACATTGATTCTGGCTTTTGAGCCTGATGATTATGTTCGTTGCTGCTATAAATTTTCAATCTAGATAAACGTTCTTCGCGCAATCGATTGACTGGCAACATACCCCTAATCGATCGATATATTACCGTTGTCGTATCAATCTTGAGTTGTTCAGCTAAAGACCGTTGTGATAAACCGCCAGCATGACCACTGTGATGATAGTATTTTTTTTGTTCTGGTTTATCACCGGTTACAATTAGGTCTTTGGCATTAATTACAATTACATAATCTCCACAGTCAATATGTGAAGTAAACTGTGGTTTATGTTTCCCGATTAACAAACTGGCCGCTTTACTTGATAAACGACCTAAGGTTACTTCTGAAGCGTCTAATATGTACCATTTGCGCTTTATTTCGGATGGTTTGGCGCTATAAGTCTTCATTTTGCAATTTCCTTAGGTTTTGAGTCGGTGATATTTTCAGAGGTCGATTCAGTAGAAGTTTCAACAGGATGAATATCATCAACAAAGCTAATTCGAGCCATTTGAGCATTGTCTCCTTGTCGGATATTCGTTTTTTTAACTCTTAAATGACCACTAATACGTTTTTTAAGTTTGGGTGCAATTTCATCAACTAATTTATGGGCGCTACCAACGGTTTGTAGCTCGTTAATGATTTGACGGCGTTGGTGTAAGTTACCTTTTTTAGCTTTAGTTATTAATTTTTCCATATAAGGAACAACTTCTTTAGCTTTAGGAAAGGTGGTTTCTATTGTTTCGTGTTGGATTAGCGAATCAGCCAGATTTTTCAATAAAGCCTGGCGTGGTCCGCTTTCTCGATGCAATTTACGACCGCGATAACCATGACGATGCATGTTTTATAGCTCCAATTCCACAAGTTTCTCTTTTACTTCATCAAGTGCCTTACTGCCAAAACCTTTAAGTTCTCGTAATTCTGATTCATTAAGGGCAAAAAGATCTCGAATGGTGTGAATATCATTATTAACTAAGGCATTTGCAGTTCTAGCTGACAAATTTAGGTCTTCAATTGGTGTGTTAAGTATTGAAGAGTCATCGTTCTCTTTGTCATTCTCACCGGCTATCACACCGGCAGCTTCAGCTTCATCAGCTTCTGTAGAAACTCTAGTTTTACCAGCTAATGCAGTATATTGATTAACTAATATAGCCGAGGCTTCCTCAAATGCTTCACGAGGAGTAATCGAACCATTAGTGTCAACTGTGATCAATAGTTTTTCAAAGTCTGTAGCCTGTCCTACGCGGGTGTTTTCCACTTTATAACGAACACGAATAACTGGGCTAAACATGGCATCTAAGGCTATGTAATCGCTCGGTTTCTTTATGGATACTTCTTCTATTGTTCGATAACCACGTCCTATTTCAACGACAAGATCAATTATGAGTTTTCCTTTACTATCATCGATAGTGGCGATTACATGATCGGGATTAACCACTTCTACGTCTGCATTAACGGTAATATCTTTAGCGGTAACAATGCCCGTACCCTGTTTGACAATCCTCAACTCCTGAGGTTCGTCTCCATAAACTCGAAAATGGATTCCTTTTAGGTTTTGCATGATATCAACTACGTCTTCTTTAACACCTGATACAGTAGTAAACTCATGAGTAATACCTTCAATTTTAAAAGAACTAACAGATGCACCAGCAATGCTGGATAGTAACACTCTGCGTAATGAATTTCCTAAAGTGTTACCGTAACCACCGTGTAGTGGTTCGATACTAAAGGTATTACTCGTTTGACTGTGTTCATCAACAGCGACAATACCTGGGGTAATAATCAAATTTGACATACGCTTATTTTTCCTCCTTTAGCGCGAGTAATACTCGACAATTAATTGCTCATTGATATCAGGCTCTACATCTACTCGAGTCGGCAGACCCTTGATTTCAACAGATACTTTTTTACGATTGACATTCAGCCATTCAGGTATGGTGTTTGGGGCTGGGCTAGTATCATCAAGTTTTTTAAAGTAATCATTTTTAGCACTATGTGGTCGCAACTGTAATTTATCTCCAATTTGCAGCCGAATCGATGGAATATCTACCCGACGCTCGTTTAACAAGAAATGACCATGTGTCATAAGCTGCCTTGCAGCTCGCCTAGAAGTCGCAAAACCAGCACGATATATAACGTTATCCGCTCTCCTTTCAAGAAATTTCAATAGATCATCACCAGATTGTCCATGACTACGCATGGCTTCTTTCATCAAATTACTAAATTGTCTTTCAAGTAATCCATATAGTCGTTTTACTTTTTGTTTTTCCCTGAGCTGCAAAGAATATTGACTTTCTTTACCATGCATAATTCGACCATGTTGACCGGGAGGAGACGATCGTTTAACCAATGCTTTATAGGCTTTAACGTGTAAAGCATAGCCTTCACGACGACTCATTTTTACAATCGAACCGGTGTCTCTAGCCATTTTTTTTAGACTCTCCTTGACTTTCTTGGTCTAACTCCGCCATGAGGCATTCCAGTAACATCTTTAATAACTTCGACATGAATATTTAAAGAATTCAGTACTCTTACTGCCGCATCTCTTCCTAAACCAACACCCTTTATAAATACATCTGTCTTAGTTAGCCCGTATTGTTGTTTGGCAATTTCTAGTGCTTTTTCAGCAGCAACTTGAGCGGCATAAGCGGTACCTTTTTTAGATCCTTTAAACCCACAAGATCCGGCACTAGCTGTAACTAAAACACTACCATTTGGATCGGTAACCGTTACGATTGTATTATTAAATGTTGCCAATATATGGACTTGCCCATAAGCGACAGATCTTTTGACTTTCCGTTTTTTAGGAGTAGTGCTAGTTGTAATATTTTCTGGAGCAGTTATTTCAGTAGCTGTTTCGGCCATTATTAATCCTTATTCCTTAAGTCTTGGAGGGAGCTTTTCTAGCAGTCCCGCCAACCGTTACTCGGTGCCCGCGACGAGTCCGAGCATTAGTTCTGGTGCGTTGACCGCGTGTTGGTAAATTAAGTTTATGTCGTAATCCCCGATAAGAATTAATATCCTTTAATCGTTTAATATTACCGGTTACGATTTGCTGTAGTTCTCCCTCTACTAAATATTTTGCATTAATAACGTCTTGGATTCGAGAAATTTCAGCATCGGTTAAATTTTTTACCCGTATGTCTGATTTTACCTTTGCTTCGGATAATATATCCTGACTGATTTTTTGGCCAATACCGTAAATATAAGTCAAAGCTATAATGACTTGCTTATTGCTAGGTATTGTTACGCCTGAAATTCTCGCCATAAAACTAACCTTGCCTCTGCTTATGTTTAGGTTTTAGCTTATTTATAATAAAGACCCGGCCTTTACGTCGGACAATAATATCATCAGGACTAATTTTTTTAACACTGGCACGCACTTTCATGCGGATCATTGCTCCTTTACTTTCGGTCAATGACACACTGCTTAATTAATTATTTAGAGAACGATACTAGGCATAGTCAGTTATACATTTATTTGGATGATCCAAAAATGCGGCACTAACAAGTGCTAGTTTCCCTGGGAATGATCTAACCTCGGCGATAGGTGATTCTACCCTTACTGAGATCGTAAGGAGTCAACTCAACCGTAACGCTGTCTCCTGGTACAATACGTATAAAATGCTTACGCATTTTACCAGCGACATGAGCTATTATTCGATGGCCGTTTTCAAGTTCGACGCGAAACTGCGCTCCAGGGAGCGTTTCAACAACAGTTCCCGTCAATTCAATGACTTCTTTATTAACCGCCATAAAACAAGTTGTCATTATATCAGTAAAAACCTTAATCTGTAAAGTAGTTTTTAATAATTACTAAATTACTTTATTAAAAATAATATCTTAATTATTTTGCTCGGTGAAAAGGTAGTAAACTAAACCGCCTTTTTTTTGGATTTTCTACATCATTATCTTTCGTGTCAACAAAGAAGTCAGACTCACTATATTGATCATAGGTAACCATTAAAGCTCGTGATTCAACCGCTCGTAAAGTTTGTAAACTTACTGACACAAGAATTAATATACTTGTACCACCAATAGCAATACTGCTGCCTATAAAAATCTGGGCGATTATTGGGCAAAGGGCTAGCATACCAAGGCTCAGAGCACCAAATAACGTTAATCGATTAATAACATGGCTAAGATATTTTTCAGTATGCGATCCGGAGCGTACACCCTCAATAAAGCCACCCTGTTTTTGCAGGTTTTCGGCGATTTCATTAGCATTAAAGGCGATACTAGTGTAGAAAAAGGTAAACAAAAATACTAATAAGAAATATACAACCGGGTAGATAAAAGCTTCTAATCCTCTCTGATGAATTGTTGCTAGAGTTGGCGGCTGAAACCAGGTAGTTAAACTACTACCTAGATGCTGTAAACGTAAACTATGGGCATTTGTCAGTAACTGACCAGCAAAACTAGGTACGCTTAAAAATGCAACCGCAAAGATAATTGGAATCACGCCCGCAGTAACTAATTTTACAGGCAATGTAGTAGTTATACCTCCATAGGCACGATTACCTTGTACCCGTTTAGCATAATTGATAGTAATATTACGAGCTGCCTCATTAAGTTTTACAACCAACCACGTTAAGAAAATAGTGGCCAGAACAAATAGTGCTCCAATTAAAAGCGATTTTTTATCTAACGGGATAATATGACCTAGTATCTTAAAGCGATCGTTTTTACTCAAAAAATCTCTACCAACAGTGGTAATGGTCTCTGGTAGTCGACTAATAATTCCTATGGTAATCACCAAGGAAATACCGTTCCCAAGACCTTGTTCAGTAACTAATTCACCCAACCACATCAGTAGCATTGAGCCGCCAGTAAGCGCTGACACCATAATTATCCATTGCAGAATCGAAGTGTGAGCCGTTATGTCTCCAACTCCACCGATTGTCTCGGCTGCTTGTCTGATTAGGAAAATAGATCCAATTGACTGGGCAATAGCTAACGGTAAAGTTAAGATCCTAGTGTATTGGTTTATTTTTTTCTGACCATATTCACCCTCTTTGTGCATCGCTTCTAATTGGGGAATAGCTTTGGTTAACATTTGCATAATAATTGATGCATTAATATACGGACCAAGTCCGGCAATCAAAATCGAAAAGTTGGCCATTGCACCACCACTTAACGTATTCATAAATCCAAGTAATTGAGGAGCGTTTGGAGAATTAAAATAATTATTTAATACTTGACGAAGGGTTTGGGAGTCGCTAATGGGTACGGGAATTTCAACTAGAATCCGAAATATAATAATTATGCCAATAACAGCTAAGATACGTTTCCGCATATCATGGTGACCCAGTGATCGTCCGATGATCTTCCAATTCATAAACTTATATTTACCTCAACCTATAGTGTTTCCAATAATAAAATTCTTTAATCCAGTATAACGTACTTTAGCTTTAGCTCTGTGAATTTAATAAATACTCTATATGTTAACTATTTTCGGTTTTCTGTGCACGCTTGTTTCGGGGTACAACCTCAAAACTCCCGCCATTTTTTTGGATTATTTCAATTGCGCCAGAACTTGCAGCCTGTAATTTAACATTAACCGGTTTAGTTAGCTCTCCTTTACCTACGAGTATTTTTACTGATACATATGGACTACTTATCAAACCCTGCTTACTTAAAAAGTATGTATCTATAACATCGGATGCTATTTTTTCTAATTGTCCGGTAAAAATAGTTTCCTTTTTAGATCTCAAGCCAGTAAATCCACGAAGTTTTGGCAAAAGTTGCATAAGTGGGTTTTGTCCACCTTCAAAACCTGGGTGTTTTCTAAAACCCGTCCTTGAACCTTGTCCTTTAGTACCACGTCCAGCCGTTTTACCTTTACCACTAGCTATACCGCGCCCTAATCGTTTGCTGGATTGGTGTGGGTTCATTTTTAATTCGTTATATTTCATCTTTTTTCACTTTCTTTTTTACTTGGATATCAGGCATTACAATATTATTTTTTTTATTTGATCTAATCCATTGATTAGCCGGCAATAATTTGTTTAAGGCTTTTATAGTAGCATAAGCTGTATTAGTTTTATTGCTTGACCCTAATGATTTACTTAAAGCATCTTTAACGCCAGCTATTTCCAGCATAGTTCGAACAACGCTACCAGCTATTAGACCGGTACCGGCGCTGGCGGGTTTTATTAAAATATGTGCGCCGGATTCTTTAGCTTCAATTTCATGAGGCAAAGTATTTTTATATAAAGGTATACGTATTAACTCTTTTTTAGCAACTTCAGTTGCTTTTGTAATAGCGGCAGTAACATCAGCACCTTTAGCTATTCCCATACCGACTCGACCTTTATGGTCTCCAATAACTACTAGGGCCCGAAATCGAAACCTTCGACCACCCTTAACAACCCGTGCTACACGATCTATATCTATGGTTCTTTCATCAAATTGTTTTTCTTCAGAATTCTCTTGAGTACGACGTACTCTTCTTTGTTGTTGCGAGTTAGCCATTTAAAATACCAATCCTTCTTGACGAGCCGCATCAGCTAACGCCTTGATTCGGCCATGGTATAAATGACTACCCCGGTCAAACACGACGTTTTTAATCTTCGCAGCTTTTGCCTTTTTAGCTATTTCAGTACCTACCCAAATTGCTTTTTCAGTCATTGTCCCATTGACATCTTTTGCGCCAACCGTAGAAACATAAGCAATAGTTTTACTACTATCATCATCAACTAATTGTGCTGTGATATGCGCATTACTTATAAAAATACTGAGTCTTGGTCTATCAGCAGTGCCAATAACTACGGCTCGAATGCGACGATGACGTAATAACTGGTTATATAATTTATGGGTTATTTTTGGCATTATAATACCCTATTTTTCCTTACCAGTCTTACCGCTTTTACGTATAATTCTTTCGCCAACATATTTTATACCCTTACCTTTATATGGTTCAGGTTTCTTTAACGAACGAATTTCAGCTGATATTTGTCCAACTTGTTGTTTGTCAATCCCGCTTATAGTAATGATGTTTTGTTCTATGGTTGCATTAACTCCGTTTGGTATGTGATAAAAAACATCGTGCGATAAACCAAGATTAAATTTAAGATCAGTTCCTTGTTGACTTACCCGAAAACCGACACCATTTACTTCTAGCTTTTGGCTGTAACCCTTACTAACTCCGTCAATCATATTTTGTATTAATGATCTCATTAACCCGTGCTTGGCACGGATAGCGGCTTCTTCAGACTTTCGACTGACTATTAATTTATTAGCTTCTTGTTTAACGATTAAACCAGCTAATATAGATTGTATTAAAGTACCCTTAGTGCCAACCACAGTAATTTCTTGCTGATTAACATTAACAGTTACGCCAACCGGTATAATAATTGGTAATTTTCCTATTCGGCTCATATATATTACCTAATAAACCTCACAGATTAATTCACCACCGATGCGTTGTTGGCGAGCATTATCATCAGTCATTATGCCTTTTGACGTCGAAACAATAACTAAACCACGGCCGCGTTTAACTGGTTTTATTTCCTGAGCTCTCACATAAAGTCTTCGGCCGGGAGTGCTCAAACGAGTAATTTCGGTTATCCTAGGGCTACTTTGTTGGTCATGCAAAACAATAGTTAAAGTTTTTGATGATTTTTCACCATTTATTCGAATTTCATTAATAAAATTATTATCTTTTAATATATTAGCTATAGCAGCTTTAAGATTTGAATAAGGTAAGTTAACTTCAGCTTTTCGGATAGCTACAGCATTACGAATGCGCGTTAACATGTCTGCTATTGGATCGGTAGATACTTTATTTGCCATCTTAACTCCTTACCAACTAGCCTTTGTAACGCCAGGTATTTCGCCTTTTGAGGCGTGTTCACGAAAACTAATTCTACTTAAACCGAATTGACGCATATAACCGTGTGGGCGTCCAGTTTCAATGCAACGATTTTTTAATCTGGTCGGCGAAGAATTTCGGGGTAGTTTTGCTAAACCTTCAAAATCGCCTAGAGATTTTAATTCAGCTCTTTTGGCCGCGTATTTTTTGACCATAATTTGACGATTTTGATCACGAATAATATTTGATTTTTTAGCCATTACTTACTCTCTTTCTCAAAGGGCATACCAAATTTTTCTAACAAGGCCTTGGCATGATCTGTCCCTTTACTATGAATTACAAAAATTACCTGTAAACCGTGACTAATTGCGGTGTCTTCAAAGGTTAATTCTGGAAAGACTGACTGGTCGCTAATACCAATACTATAATTACCCTGATGATCAAAAGCCCGGCTTTTAACTCCATGAAAATCGCGAAGTCTCGGAATAACAATATTAATTAACCGGTCCGTAAATTCATACATTCGATCGCCTCTTAGAGTAACTTTTAGACCTATTTTGTTACCTTGACGCAATTTAAAACTTGCGATAGCTTTCTTGGCTGCAGTTTGAATGGGTTGCTGTCCGGTTATTTTCCTTAGTGTATTGTTGGCGATTTCCATAGCCTTTTTGTCATCTTTAGCTCTTCCAAGCCCAATATTTAAAACTATTTTTTCTAGCTTTGGAACTTGGTGAATGTTTTTCAGTTTTAACTCTTGTTGTAATGTTTTAGCAATTTCAGTCTGATATAGACTGTGCAAACGGCTGCTACTGGTTGGTTGTGCTACAGAAGTGGTCATTACTTTATTTCTTTCCCGTTGCTTTTATACAGACGTTGTTTATTGCCATCGGTAATTTTATGGATAATACGAGTTGGTTTCTTGGTTAGTGGATCCATGATTCCGACCTTACCGACTAACATCGGTTTAGTAATTTCGATAATACCGCCTTGCGGATGTGCGCGATCAGGTTTAACATGCTTCTTTACAATGTTAATACCCTCAATGGTTACTTTATTCTCCATCGGATGAGTAGAAAGTACTTTACCACTTTGGCCCTTGTATTTACCGGTGCGCACTACCACTATGTCGTCTTTTCTAAGCCTAATCTTATACGGTTTTAAGTTTTTCATTAAAGCACCTCCGGTGCTAAACTAATTATTCGATTATATCCAAAATCACGTAATTCTCTAGGAACTGGTCCGAATATTCTTGTACCTCGTGGCAGTTTATCATCTCCGATTAACACTGCAGCATTGTCATCAAATTTTATAGTAGAACCATCACTTCTACGAATCGGATCTTTTGTTCGTACAATCAATGCTTTAACAACTGATTTCTTTTTCACATTACCGCTTGGGTTAGCAATTTTAACACTAGCAACGATGATATCCCCTATTCGTGCATAACGACGTCCACTTCCGCCGAGAACACGAATACATAATATTTCCCGCGCACCGCTATTATCGCAAACCAATATTCGTGATTCTTGCTGAATCATTTAAATTATCTCCAAATCACTATCACGTAAATTAGGTTTATCAATAATGTGGTCAAGTTTAAATCGCTTACGCGCGCTTAACGGTCTTGTTTCCATAATGGCTACTCGATCACCAACTTGAGCGGCATTTTTTTCGTCATGAACCATAAATTTTCGGCTAACAATAAATTGCTTATGATAAAGCGGGTGTGTTTTACGTCTGGATACAGTTACCACAATTGATTTTTTACCAGAAATTGAAGATACAACTCCATTTATCAGATTCGCCATTAGATATTCTCCTTGGTGAGTTGTTCGCTCAGTACTGTCAACATACGTGCTAAATCTTTACGTTTATTACGGATTATACGTACATTTTGAACTTCACCGGTACTTAAACGACGCTTAAGCTCGGCAATTTCCTCGCGCAGTTTAGTGCTTTCGCTGGCTAGATCCGCAGTAGTTAATTTTCTTACCTCAGCTACTTTCATCTTAGACCTCCTCACGAATCAAAAACTTAGTTTTAACGGGTAATTTATTGCCTGCCAAACGCATTGCTTCACGAGCCACATCTTCAGTAACGCCTTGCATCTCGAATAAAATTGTTCCAGTTCGTACTTTAGCGACAAAGAATTCTGGGCTACCCTTACCGCTACCCATTTTCACATCAAGTGGCTTTCGGGTAACAGGAATATGCGGGAAAATACGGATCCATATTTTACCACCACGTTGAATATATCGAGTCATAGCCTGACGGGCAGCTTCAATTTGGCGAGAAGATATCCGTTGATTGCCTTGAGATTGCAGTCCGTAATCGCCAAATGCGATAAAGTTTCCACTAGTGGCAACACCATTGATTTTCCCTTTACGGACTTTTCTAAATTTAGTTCTACTTGGAAGTAACATATTAAATAACCTCGCCCTTATAAATCCAGACTTTTACGCCGATCGATCCGGCTGGGGTTTGAGCATGAACTAACGCATAGTCAATATCAGCGCGTAGTGTATGTAACGGTACCGATCCGGCAACTTCTTTTTCCCGTCGAGACATTTCGGCTCCACCTAAACGACCGCCGACTTGTACGCGAACACCTTTAGCGCCGGCACGCATACTTTCAGCCACTGCCGATTTCATGGCCCGACGAAAACTCATTCTTCTTTCTAATTGATGAGCAATATTTTCAGCAACTAATTTAGCATATAACTCCGGTTTTTTAACTTCTTCAATGTCAACTCTTACCGGAATCCGATAAATTTTTTCGATCGCATCTTTAAGCTCCTGAGCACCAGTTCCACCTCTACCAATAACCACGCCGGCTTTTGCTGTGCTAATAGTAACCGTCACCAAATTTGCTGTTCGCGTAATCTCCACTCTATTAATGGCTGCCCGGGATCCTAATTTTTTAATAATTAATTGACGCACCGTTAAGTCATCTTTAAGATATTTGGCATAATTTCGTTTATCAACAAACCATTTACTACGCCAATCTTTACTGACCTGAAGACGCATGGATATAGGATTAACTTTTTGCCCCATTATTTTGTATCCTTTTTAGCAACCTTTGCTGGCTGTTTAACAACTCTTATTTCACCATCAACTACTACTCGTAAATAAGATGTTTTCCGTTGAAAAGGATGTGCCTGTCCGTGAGAAACGGCTCGATAACGTTTTAATCTTAATCCTGGAGTTACAGTAATTTCGGTAATTTGTAATGATTCCGGTTTCAAATTATGGTTATGATCAGCATTAGCTATCGCACTAACCACTACCTTACGAACCGCCCTAGCGCTGCTTCGTGGGGTGTGGTCTAGAATAACTAGTGCGTCATTAGCCGTACGACCACGAATTAGAGAAGCTACAACGCTAACCTTGCGTGGACTATGTGGTAAACTTTTAGCTATTGCTTGAACGCTCATGATGTACTCTTTTCCTCGATTTCTCTAGCAAGTCGACCCCCGTGAGCTCGGAATTTTCTGGTAGGTGAAAATTCCCCGAGCTTGTGGCCAACCATATTTTCGGTTATAAAAACCGGCACATGAACTTTACCGTTATGAACAGCAATAGTATGTCCAACGAATTCAGGACTTACCGAACTAGCTCTAGCCCAAGTTTTTATAATAGTGCGGTCATTGGCTTTAAGAGCAGAAATTTTTTTAGCTAATTTAAAGTCGACATATGGTCCTTTTTTCAGTGAACGGCTCATGATGTTCTACCTCTTATTTCCTTTTAGCCACATGCCGGCTTCTTACGATAAATTGCGTTGTACTCTTACTCCGTCTGGTTTTGTATCCTAATGTTTTTTGGCCCCATGGTGTACGTGGCGCTTTAGCCATTCGATGTCTTCCACCGTCACCACCTCCATGCGGGTGATCAACGGCATTCATTACTACACCCCTAACGCTTGGCCGAATTCCCATATGACGTCTTCTACCGGCATTACCTAATTGAATGTTTTTATGCTGATCATTGCCAATACTACCGATGCTGGCTGTACAGTTTAAATTAAACAGACGGACTTCTCCGCTAGGTAAACGAACTTGGGCGTTTTTACCTTCTTTAGACATTAATTGAGCACCATTCCCGGCACCCCTTACTACTTGTGCACCCTTACCCGGAAATAATTCAATAGCGTGAATAATACTACCGACAGGAATATTTTTTATAGGTAACCGATTACCGATTTCGATAGTTGCATCTTCTCCGCTTTTAAGTTTCTGACCAACCTTCATGCCATTGGCAGCTAGAATATAATGATATGTTCCGTTATCTTCTTTAATGCGAGCGATTCTAGCACTGCGGTTTGGATCGTATTCAATTTGCTCAATTATAGCTGTAGTGCCATTCGCTAATCGAAAATTAACAGTACGGTAAAACTGGCGAGCACCACCACCCTGGTGACGTGTGGTGATTCGTCCTTGGTTATTACGCCCACTGCCTCGTCTTTTAGGCATTAATAATGCCCTTAGAGGTTTCTTGGCGGTAATATCATCGAGGTTTTGGGTTGTCATACCGCGGCGAGCAGGTGTAGTCGGATTATAAGTATAGATAGCCATTACGTTTTATCCTCTTTCTTACCAAGAAGTCCAATAACACGGCGAGCAGGTTTAGTCGATTTCTTTTCTTTATCAGCTTGCTTTTCAATTGCCTTGTCTATCTGTTGCTGAGCTGCTTGTTCTTTTTCTTCGGCTTCTTCAACAGCAGCAAAAACCGGTAAACTAAAACCCTTTGCCAGTTTAACGTAAGCTTTACGGATACTGCTACGTGATCCCATAACGTTTGATCGACGTTTTCCGGTGATTGATATGGTCCGTTTTGCTTTTCCTTTAATATTAGTGATATTGACTGATTCAACAGTCACATCAAATTGTTCATGAACCGTTTTAGCTATTACCTGTTTATTGATATTTTTAGGAATATCAAAAACATAAACTCGGTCACGTTGAGCAAGAGCATAAGTTTGTTCACTTAATCTTGGTTTAATAAATAATGTTTTACTCATGTTCGACCTCTTTTGGTTTAATAACCAATCGTTCAGTAACCAAAGTTAGGGCTTTTTGTGACATAACTATGACATCAGCATTTAACGTATCATAAACATTCAAATAATTAGCTTGTACGACTTTTAAGTTAGCAATATTATTGGTAGCCTGTTTTACTAGTTGATCTTTAAGACTAACAACTAATAAGATTCGGCCGTGAGAATCTATTTTTTGTAATAATTTTACGGTTTTTGCTACCTTTCCTTCTTTACACTCAAATGTTTCAATAACCCTGATTTTTCCTTCTTGAGCCATAAGGCTTAAAGCTTGCCTAACGGCTAATTTTTTTGCTTTAGAGTTTAACTGTTTAGAGTAGCTTTCTAAACCAGTAGGGCCAAATGCTATACCACCGCCACGCCAGATTGGATTTCGAGTTGAGCCAAAACGTGCTCGTCCGGTACCCTTTTGGCGCCATGGCTTACGACCACCACCCCTAACATCACCACGATTTTTAGTTATAGCCAAGTGTTGACGGCCATTAGCTAAATAAGCCAGATAAGCACTACGCAATAAATCATGATTAGTTGGTATAACTTTAAAAACACTTTCTTCTAGTTTGGTGCTAGTAGGTGCTTTAGTTCCGGTTTTGGTAAACGTTGGAGCAGTCATTAATGAACTCCTTTGATCAGTACTATGCCGCGTCTTGGACCCGGTACGGCACCAGCTAAGCCGATCATATTGTGTACGGGGTCAATTAGAACAACTTTCAGATTTTTTACAGTCACTCGCTCATGTCCCATACGGCCAGACATTTTTTTACCTTTAAATATCTTTTGCGGATACATTGACCCGATTGAACCAACACGACGGTAACTCTCACCACCGTGTGTTTTACGACCTCGATGGAAATTATGACGCTTGATGGTTCCAGCCCAACCTTTGCCTTTACTAATACCAATGGCATCAACTTTATCACCTATTGAAAAGACCTCGAGGTTTATTTTTTCTCCAACCTTGAGGTCTTCAGTCACTTCTGGTGTACGAAATTCACGCATAATCTTAGTAATTATTCCAGCTGTCTTAAGATGGCCTGCTTGTGATTTGGCTATTGTTTTAGATCTTGCTTCTTCGAAACCTAGTTGAACAGCAATATAACCGTCCGGATCGTTAGTTTTAATTTGAGTGACCGTATTTGGGCTAGCCGAAAGTAAGGTAATAGCTGCTACGCTACCATCTTTTGCAATAGTGCTGGTCATGCCGACTTTTCTTGTAATTATAGCTTTCATATTTAGCTCTTAGAACTACGAATCTAACTCTCGCAAATATCGAAACTTACGACTAAGCGCAGTCTCAACGAAGCGTTTTATTTATCTGTAAGAAAACGCTTTTTAAATATTGCTAGATGTACGAATTCGGTACTCGATCTTAATAAACCTGGCTGTGTGCGGTTTCCATATCTTATAGGTATGGACCTTCAAGTACACACCAAGCATAGCTGTTCGAAATACTCAACAAGAGTAACATGTTGCCGTAACTTCTGTCAATGTGTTGAAAATAATACTTCAATTATTTGATTTAATTAGTCAGAATTTTAATTTAATAAGTAATGTAAAGACCCGCCTGAGTCCAAAAACCAATAAACATAGCTACCAATAAGATGGCATATTCTATCTTACGATCAATTTTAAAATGATCATGCATTGCAAAAATTAGTCCAACTATTAACCCAAACGGTATGGGGATATTTATAGTACCGGCCGGATTGGCAATGCGAATCCAAAGTGCTCCGATAATCAGATACATCACCAGTTTAAGGACATAAACACTGTCTAGTTCTGGTTGACGGGTGTTCTTTTTAGCTGTTTTTTTACGACGTAATAGGGACTTTTGTTTTAGATAAACCATTATGGTTATTAAAGCTTAGCTTAAGATAAATTGCAATCATATAAGACGATTACAGATCATCTAGTACATTTAACCTAAGAAGTGAGGTATTCTTGATAGGAAATCCAAATTAACTTTGGTTACATTTTAATTTCAACGTCACAGCCGGCAGGAAGACTTAAATTCATAAGCGAATCTATGGTTTTTGGCGTTGGCTCAAATACATCTATTAACCGTTTATGTATACGCATTTCAAATTGTTCGCGGCTTTTCTTGTAAACGTGCGGACTTTTGATAACGGTAAAAGTACTGGTTCTTGTCGGCAGTGGAATTGGCCCTGCTAAAGATGCGCCAGTACGTAGTGCGGTATCAATGATTTGCTTAGCTGCCTGATCAATTACTTTATGATCATAGGCTTTTAATCTAATACGAATCCGTTGTTTCGTATCGGTTTTTGAATCTGCCATGATTTTTCTCCTTAAGTACAATGCTGTAATCTTGTTCGAGAGTGATTACCGACAAGTTCTCAGCATGATAGTTTTTAGATTATTTATTTTATTATTTTAGTAACTACACCGGCGCCTACTGTTCGTCCGCCCTCACGTATAGCAAACCGTAAACCTTGGTCCATTGCAATAGGTGCCAGCAATTTAACACTAAACGTAACGGTATCGCCCGGCATGATCATTTCTTTATCGGCTGGCAACTCAACTTCACCCGTTACATCAGTTGTACGGAAGTAAAATTGGGGCTTGTATCCCTTAAAGAATGGGGTATGTCGACCACCTTCTTCTTTCGTTAGAACATAGACTTCGCTATCAAATTCGGTGTGCGGGGTAATTGATCCTGGTTTAGCTAATACTTGTCCTCGTTCAATATCAGTTCGTTCGATGCCTCGCAGTAATACTCCCGCATTATCACCAGCTTGACCTTGGTCTAGACTCTTTTTAAAAGCCTCAATACCAGTTACTACCGATTTTTTAGTTGGGTGAATACCAACAATTTCAACATCGTCATTTATTTTAACCACACCCTGTTCAATCCGGCCGGTGGCCACTGTACCACGTCCTTTAATAGAGAAGACGTCTTCAATCGGCATAAGGAATGGTTTATCTAAATCACGCTTAGGCTCTGGAATGTAATCATCCATGGCTTTTATGAGTTCCATAACTGAATCTTCGTTAGCGGTATCGCCTTCTAAGGCTTTAGTAGCTGAGCCTCGAATTATCGGACAATCTCGATCAAATTCATATTTAGCTAATAAATCGCGGATTTCTTCCTCAACTAAATCAACTAATTCTGGATCAGCTAAGTCCATTTTGTTCATATAAACCAGAATTTTTGGTACGCCAACCTGACGAGCTAACAAAACATGTTCCCGTGTTTGCGGCATTGGGCCATCAGCCGCAGAAACCACTAAAATAGCACCATCAATTTGGGCAGCACCAGTTATCATGTTTTTAACATAATCTGCATGACCCGGCATATCAACATGTGCGTAATGGCGTTTTTCGCTTTCATATTCTTGGTGAGAAGTAGCGATTGTAATACCTCTCGCTTTTTCTTCCGGTGCATTATCGATCTGGTCATAAGTAACTGGCTTATTCACTGAATTTGGTAATCGTTTAGCTAGAACATGGGTAATAGCGGCTGTTAGTGTAGTCTTACCGTGGTCGACGTGGCCCATAGTACCTACATTGACGTGCGGTTTGCTGCGGTCAAATTTTTCTGCCATAAAATGGTATCTCCTTATTTAGGTTTATGCTAATTTAGTTCAAATCGTGAGGGAAGACACCCACACATAATAACAGCGGTTAGTGTACAGTAAATCATGTTCCGTGTAAAGATGTTATGGTTTACTTTTTATTTATTAACTTTAGAGATAATAACTTGGGCTGCGTTGTTGGGTACATCGGCATAATGATCCAATTCCATGGTTGAACTTGCCCGACCCTGAGTCATACTACGTAAGTTTGTGGTGTAACCGAACATTTCTCCTAATGGTACAAAAGCGGTTATTTCTTTAATGCCTTGTTGTAAATCTACCATTGATTCAATTCGACCTCTTTTAGAATTTAAATCACCAATGACATCACCCATATAATTCTCCGGCGTTACTACCACTAATTTCATGATTGGCTCTAATAATACCGGGTTAGCTTTTTTAACGCCGTCTTGTAGAGCAATTGATGCAGCGATTTTAAAAGCTAACTCGCTGGAGTCTACTTCATGATATGATCCGTCATACAATTCAGCCTTAATGTCAACCACTGGATATCCAGCTAGTACGCCATTACTCATTGCTTCTATAATGCCGGATCGGACTGCTGGAATATATTCGCCCGGCACTACACCACCTTTAATAGAATTTATAAATTCAAAACCTTTACCTGGTTCATTTTGCGATAAACGAAGCCAAACGTCACCGTATTGCCCGCGACCCCCTGATTGTCGGATGTATTTGCCCTGAACTTCTACGGCATCTTTACGGATAGTTTCTCGATAGGCTACCTGTGGTTGTCCAACATTTGCCGACACACTAAATTCACGTTTCATCCTATCAACAATAATCTCTAGATGTAACTCACCCATTCCCGAAATTATAGTTTGTCCGGTTTCATCATCAACTCGTATACGGAAAGTTGGGTCTTCTTCGGCTAAACGCTGTAAAGCAAGGCTCATTTTCTCCTGATCACTCTTTGTTTTCGGTTCAATGGCAATTGATACTGGTGGTTCTGGAAATTTAATACTTTCAAGTACTACCGGGTGGCTCGGTTCACAAAGGGTATGACCAGTAGATGTACCTCTTAACCCAACTATAGCGGCAATATCACCTGCCCCAACTTCATTAATATCTTCACGTTTATCGGCTTGCATCCGAACAACGCGTCCGACTCGTTCTTTGTCACCTGTCGAACTGTTTAATATGTAACTGCCTGCTAACAATTTTCCGGAATAAACCCGGAAATAGGCCAATTTACCAACAAACGGATCAGTGGTAATTTTAAAAGCTAGCGCTGCAAATGGTTCATTATCGGAAGGTTTACATTCTACTTCGTCACCTGTCTTAGGATGGGTTCCCCATGTCGAACCACGGTCTTCAGGGCTAGGGAGTAAGTCATTTACCATATCAAGTACTTTTTCGACTATCACACCCCGACCATCACCACCGGTCACGGCAAAGAAATTACCAGATAATACGGCCTTACGAATTGCCTGCTTGATATCATCTTCAGATAATCCTGCCTCACCGACTTCAAAATACTTTTCAAGCATTTTTTCATCTTCAGCAACGGCATTTTCAATCATTAGACTACGGTATTTTTTAACGTCTTCTAACATATTAGCCGGGATAGCCTCTTCGACTAACTCATGATTGGTATAGTCTTTATAGGTATAAGCTTTCATAGTAACTAAATCGACTACCCCTTTTATGCTTTGTTCAAATCCAATTGGCAAGTGTACCGGGAAGGCGTGTTTACTTAAGCGGTGGTGAATGCTATCAAGTGATTTAAAAAAATCACCACCAGTTTGGTTAATTTTATTAATAAAACAAATTCGCGGCACACTATATCTAGTAGCTTGCCGCCAAACGGTTTCTGATTGTGATTCAACACCCATTTTGCCATCAAATACTACAACCGCACCATCCAAAACTCTTAAACTACGTTCTACTTCAGCCGTAAAATCAATATGTCCTGGTGTATCAATAATATTTATTTGATGATCTTTCCAGTAACAAGTAACAGCTGCAGCTACAATAGTAATTCCACGTTCTCGCTCTTGAGCCATCCAGTCAGTGGTTGTTTCGCCTTCATGGACCGTGCCAATTTTATGCTTAAGACCGGTTCGATATAAAATTCCCTCAGTCGTGGTTGTTTTACCTGCATCAATATGAGCAATAATGCCAATATTTCTAATATTCTGTAGTTGATATTTCTTTTCTGCCATTATTTTTTAACCTTAATTTCTTTCTCGTAGTTTGCCAAAAATTAGATACCGATTAATCATGATTCGCTAATTTCTGGCAAAATGAGCAAATGCTCGATTGGCTTCAGCCATTCGGTGGGTATCTTCTTTTTTCTTGACTGCACTCCCCTGTCCGTTGTAAGCCTCAACTAATTCATTGGCTAGTCGTTCAGACGATTTCATGCCTTTTCGAGATCTAGTGGCTTCTACTAGCCACATAATAGTCAAATGGGTTTGACGCTGTCCTTTAACTTCAAAAGGAATCTGATAATTCGCTCCGCCGACACGACGGCTTCGAGTCTCTAGGTGTGGTTGAATATTTCTATAAGCTTGCTCAAATACTTCCAAGGGGTTTTTTATCTTTAGTCGTTCTGCGGCTATTTGCATGCCATTATAGACAATCTGTTCAGCTAATTGCTTTTTACCATTTAACATAATCCGATTAATGAGACGTTGTACCTGAATTGAGTCGTATATCCGATCTGGTTTAATATCACGGGCAAGCACTTTTGTTTTTTTCCTAGGCATCTAGTGCTTCTCCTTCTTTGTACCGTATTTACTACGACCTTGTTTACGATTTTGAACACCCAAAAGATCGAGTTTACCGCGGACAATGTGATAACGAACTCCAGGCAAATCTTTAACCCGACCACCTCTTACCAAAACTACGGCATGTTCCTGTAGGTTGTGGCCTTCACCACCAATATAGGCCCAAACTTCATGTCCATTACTTAGTCGGACTCTGGCAACTTTACGCAGGGCTGAATTTGGTTTTTTAGGTGTCTTAGTTGTCACTTTTATACAAACACCTCTTTTTAAAGGTGCAGCTTTTTCATAGCTTTGAGTTTTAAGATTATTTAAAACTCTTAATAAAGCTGGTGATTTACTTTTAATCGTAACTTTATGACGGGGTTTACGAATTAATTGATTAATGGTGGGCATATTGTTTCCTTAAATGCTACTGGTAGCTATTGCTATGTATTATGTGGTAGATAAGAATATTTACACTTATTATTAAATTGAGTTCTACTTCCCACACAAATACTGCTGTACCTTATCAGATTTCAACTCCATTATCAATGCTATCAGACGCCACAGCCAATTCAACATTATCTTCTTCAATGTCAACCGCCTTATAGCCAGTACCAACAGGTATTTTGCGGCCCAGGATAACATTCTCTTTCAAACCATATAAGTGATCAACCCGGCCGCTGGTTGAAGCGGCTATTAAGACTCTGGTAGTATCTTGGAACGAAGCGGCACTCAGGAATGAATCGGTCGACAGACTGGCTTTAGTTATACCTAACAATAATTGATTGTAAACTGCCGGTTGCTTACCTGATGCAATTAATCGTTCGTTAGCATCTATAACCGAGTGCCTACTGACGATATCACCAATTACAAATTCAGAGTCTCCAGAATCTTCTATTTGAACTCGACTAAACATTTGGTGCACAATTGTTTCCAAATGTTTATCGGCAATATTTTGGCCCTGACCGGCAAATATCTTTAAGATCTCGTTCATCACATAGCGCTGGGTCGATTCAACTCCTTGTAAACGCATTAGATCCTGTAAATTAATGGATCCGCTAGTCAGGCGTTGCCCGGCGATGACCGTATCACCATTTTTAATTTGTAATTGTTTATATCCAGGGATTTCATATCGAACTACACTTTGTTTTGTCGGCACTATAATAACTTGCTTATCGCTAACTTTTACTCGTCCGGCTAGTGGTGCAATTAACGGATCAGTGCCATCTCCTTGTGCGGCTAAAATGTCCCCAATAACTACGTCAGAATCACTTTTAATTTGAGGTATACGTCCTGTTAAATTAAAACTAACATTCGCTTTTTTATTAGCGGCAACTTGGATTACGTAATAGTCGCCTTCTTCCCAGGTAGTCGCTGTACCGGATATCTCCGTTAAATAAGCTTGTCCTTTTGGAGTTCTAGCTTCAAAAAGTTCTTCAATACGGGTTAAACCTTGTGCAGCATCATCAGCTACCAGAGCTCCAGCGCGGTGTTTACTATCCAGATTTAATTGGGTTCCCGGTTCGCCAATACTTTGAGCAGCAATCACTCCAATAGGATGGTGATCAGCTACCAATTCACCGGTGGCTGGATCCGTTCCATAAGATTCACGTGTTACTCCTCGAGCAGTCGGGCAACTGAGGACGCTCATTATTTTTACACTAGTGACTTTCTCGTCTACTTGGATGGCTGCAGCAATTTCTGGGGTAATAAGTTTACCACGCTTAACATGACGGGGTATATTTTCTGCAGCAAATCGACCACTTAAACGTGAGCCGAAAGTGACACCGATTTCTATAGCATCATCTCGGAACATCTTAAATCCAGGGTCTAATAAGTCACTTTCTATCGTAAACACATCTTGGGCAACATCAACTAAACGACGCGTTAAATAACCGGCATCGGCCGTTTTTAGGGCAATGTCAATTACCGCTTTACGCGTACCACGCGTACCAGTAAAATATTCAAGTGGATCAAGACCAGATGTATATCCAGACTTCACCGGTAACTCAATCGGACGACCAGCTGCATCTTGAAGTATGCCAAGCATACCGACCGCAGATTGTAGCTGGGCGATGTCACCACGAGCACCTGAATTTATGGCAATAGCTGTTGAAGTGTTTTGTCCAGCTAGTTGTTCGGATAACATATCACGCACTTGTAGTTCAGTCTTAGTCCAATTTTCAATCGTCAATCGAGAACGCTCGTCATCAGTAATGAAGCCGCGTTCATATTGTTCAGCAATTGCTACCGCCTTTTTCTCAGTATTTCTAACGACCTCTCTCATGCCTTTAATCCGATTAAAGTCAGTCATGCCCATACTAATTCCTGAAGACGTTGCGTAGCGAAACCCCAAATCTTTCAAGGTATCGGCAATAATTGCCGTTTTTTCTTTTCCGTAACGGTTATAGACATCAGCCATAACCGCCTGTAATCGTTTTTTAGTCATAGCTTGATCTTGAAATGGAAAATCTTCCGGAAAAATTTCATTAAATATAATCTGACCAAGAGTTGTTAGGTGTATTTCACCGCGAAATGGTAATCGGACCATACTTTGTAAATGCAATAATCCCTTATCTAAAGCCATTAGCGCTTCATCTAACCCAGAGAACTCCAGGTGTTTACTATTATCAGCCTCCGGTAATTGATAGGTCATGTAATAACAACCTAATACAATGTCTTGTGCAATATGCAATATTGGTGACCCATCAGCTGGCTTCAGCAAGTTACGACTGGCAGCCATAATTTGTTTTGCTTCAGCTTGTGCTTTGTTACCCAAGGGTAAATGTACGGCCATTTGGTCACCGTCAAAATCTGCATTAAACCCCTTACAAACCAGAGGATGTAATTGAATAGCCCGACCTTCAATTAATACTGGCTGGAAAGCCTGTATTCCTAAACGGTGTAAGGTTGGTGCACGGTTTAGTAACACATACTTACCGCGGATAACCTCATCTAGTGCGTCCCAAACAACTGTATCGTTAGCCTCGATCAGACGCGAGGCAGAACGAATATTGTGGGCTTGGTCACGAGCTATTAATTCACCTATAACAAACGGTTTAAACAGCTCTAAAGCCATCATTTTTGGTAAACCGCATTGGTTAATTTTCAATTCAGCACCGGATACAATCACTGAACGACCGGAATAATCTACCCGTTTACCCAATAAGTTTTGCCGAAACCGTCCCTGTTTACCTCTTAACATATCACTTAATGATTTCAAACGGCGGCGTTGGCCAGTAGCTGAAACAGCATGTCCGCTTCGGGCATTATTATTATCAATCAACGCATCTACTGCTTCCTGGAGCATCCTTTGTTCATTGCGTCTGATAACTTCCGGTGCATTAAGCTCAATTAATTTTTTTAATCGATTGTTACGATTAATGACCCTTCGATATAAATCGTTTAAGTCAGAGGTTGCAAAACGTCCTCCAGTTAATTGCACCATGGGTCGTAAATCTGGTGGTATTACCGGCAAAATAGAAACACACATACTTGATGGTTTGATACCGGCTCGATCCATATTTTCTAACAACCGCAATCGTTTCATGATCTTCTTTTTGCGTTGACCTTTTGCTTCCTCAGCTTCCTTATTCAAATCAGCAATCAACTGTTTAATATCGATTTCCTCAAGCAGATCCTTAAGGGCTTTGCCGCCCATACCAACACTAATCAGTTCTCGCAACTCATCAGGTAAATTACGATATTCAGATTCTCCGATTAGAGCTAGTCTATCAAGAATTAAGGCTTGAGCTTTAAATTGCTCAAATCCATCAGTTAAGTCGGTTAATTCTTTATTCTGCATTTCGGCTAGAGCTTTAATGTCGGCATTTTCTTTTTGAGCTTCGGTTTCATAACGATGCTTAATAGCTTCTTGTGCAGCATTAAATTCGGCTTCATGGTCGGAGATAATCTGAGTTAATTTATCACTATTAACTGACTTGATAATATAACTCGCAAAATAAGCAACTCGTTCCAGACTTTTAACTGTCATGCCCAGTAATAAGCCGATTGCTGAGGGTGTACCACGTAAAAACCAGATGTGCGCTACCGGTACAGCTAGAGTAATATGACCCATTCGTTCACGACGGACGATTGAGCGAGTAACTAGTTCGCCATTTTTATCTACCGCAGCTTCTCTTGATCGCACTCCTTTGTATTTAGCATCATGAGGATTAATATCTTTTACCGGACCAAATATTCTTTCGCAGAACAATCCATCACGTTCCGGCTTTTGTGTACGATAGTTAATCGTTTCCGGTTTAGTTACTTCTCCATAACTCCAATCCAAAATATCTTCTGGGCTGGCAACTGCCAAGCGAACGGCATCAAATTCGGCAATATCGGTACCTGAAGAGTCATACCTGCGCATTAGTTAATCTCCTTATTATCTAGTCCGGTAGATTGCTGATCAGTAGTCTGACTACCAGCCTCAACGGAAACGGCATCACCATTGATAACATCACTAACGTCTACCACATTAAAATCGTCAACAGCTTCTTCTTCAGTCACATCAATATCAGATATTTCTTCATGAGGGACTTCTATAGGGGCTTGATCTTCAGAGGCTTTATGAATATGACTAGACAAGATGGCCTCAGCGTCAACTGCGCGGTTGGATAAAATCAAGTCAACTTTTAGTCCAAGCCCTTGAAGCTCTTTGACTAATACGTTAAAACTTTCTGGGACTTTTGGTCCATATATGTCGGTCTTTTTGATAATCGATTCATAAGCTTTGGATCGCCCGTAAACATCATCAGATTTAATAGTTAACATCTCTTGCAAAGTGTTAGCTGCGCCATAGGCTTCCAGTGCCCACACTTCCATTTCTCCAAATCGTTGACCGCCATTTTGCGCTTTACCACCTAAAGGTTGCTGTGTAACCATGGTATATGGACCGGTTGAACGAGCATGAATTTTATCAATCACCATGTGATTGAGTTTGGTCACGTACATTACTCCTACCGTAGTTCGTTGATCAAAAGGTTCTCCGTTTCGACCATCATAAAGTTGCTGCTTACCGTCTTCAGCCAAACCGGCTTCTTTAAGAAGTTCTTTTATTTTTTCAACCGGAACACCATCAAATGACGGGCTAGCCACTTTGAGCCCTAAAGCATAAGCTGCCATGCCCAAATGGGCCTCAAACAATTGCCCTAGGTTCATGCGCGATGGCACGCCTAAGGGATTTAAAATAATATCAATTGGCGTACCATTTTCAGTAAATGGCATATCTTCAATTGGTAAAATTCGGGCGATTACACCCTTATTACCATGTCGTCCACCAAGTTTATCTCCGACACTAATTTTTCGCATTTGGGCCACAAAGACCTGTATCTGCTTGATTACTCCCGATTTAAGTTCGTGACCATTCTCGCGGCTAAAAACCTTAACTCCAACTACTTTGCCGTGTTTACCATTACTCATTCGTTGTGAAGTATCACGGACTTCCTTGGCTTTCTCGCCGAATATAGCTCGCAATAGACGTTCTTCCGAACTTAACTCTTGTTCACCTTTAGGAGTAATTTTACCGACCAAAATATCTCCTGGATGAACCTCAGCCCCAATACGAACAATACCGTCTTCAGCAAGATGCCTTAATGCCTCTTCCGAGACATTAGGAATATCTCTGGTAACTATTTCTGGGCCTAGTTTAGTTTCACGAACTTCTATCATAAAATCGACGATATGAATAGAGGTTAGGTTGTCGTTTTCAACTAATCGTCTAGATATTACAATTGCATCTTCAAAGTTATAGCCTGCCCAGGGCATGAAAGCGACTAATAAATCTTTACCTAGAGCCAATTCGCCATTAGCAATTGACATACCTTCTATCAGTACATCATCTTTTTTCACTTTATCGCCACTATTAACGACGACTTTTTGATTAATACAGGATCCTTCGTTAGAACGCATAAAGTGTTGGGGTGTGTAAGTCACAGTACGATCGTTATAACGAACAATAACTTCATCAGCCGTGGTCTTAACAATTTCACCGTTGTCTTCAGCAAGTATTAATTGACCGGTATTGTGAGCAGCCTGAGCTTCAATACCAGTACCCACAACTGGAGCTTCTGGATTAATTAACGGAACGGCTTGGCGCTGCTGGTTGGCGCCCATCAAAGAACGATAAACGAAATTCTTTTCAATAAACGGGATCAGTCCGGCCGATGTCCCAATAATCTGATTGCGAGCTGCATCAATATGGGTAACCTTATTGGCATCAACTTCAGTTGTCTTCAAGTTCATTCGGGCACTAACTCTATCAGCTTCAAAATAACCTTCGTCGTTAACATTATTACCACCACCAGCTATGACTGCCGATTCTTCGTCAAATGCATCAAGATAGACAATTTTATTAGTAACTTTGGCTTTTACCGGCCAAGTCGTCCGAGATTTAATTTTAGCTAACCTTACAGCATCGGCTTTAGTTATTTTTGAACCTGCTTTTACTATTAATTTACCTTTTTCATCTTCCAGATTAACCATAGCAATATGCCCAGCTGCATCTTTGGCGATGACAGCGTTAATAACTTTTCGGTAAGGTGTTTCTATAAATCCGTATTCATTTACTCGAGCATAATTTGCTAGATTAAGCACTAATCCAATATTGGCACCTTCGGGTGTTTCAACTGCGCAAATCCGGCCGTAATGAGTAGCGTGAGCATCTCTTACATCAAAACCAGCTCGTTCTCGACTCAGCCCGCCAGGTCCCATTGAACTTAACCGTCTTTTATGAGCTAGTTCACTTAAGGGATTAACTTGATCCATAAATTGTGATAGCTGACTACTGGCAAAAAATTCACGAACGGCCGCAACAATTGGTCGTGCATTGATTAATTGACCTGGTTGAACAGTTTCAATATCACACATCGACATCCGGTCTTGAGTGTTACGGACCATTCTGAGTAATCCGATGCGGAACTGCCTTTGTACTAATTCATCAACCATTTTTACTCGTCGATTAGCTAGGCTATCAATATCGTCCGCTGGTTCTTGGGTATTATTCAGTCGGATTATTTCAGCAGTTATTGCTTCAAGGTCACCGATCCGCATTACACGGTTTTCAATGGTATTTGGTACGTTTAGATCCAACCGTTTATTTAACTTGTAACGTCCTACTCGAGAAAAATCAAAGCGTTTGAAGTTATAAAACATATTTTCGATCAAGCTTCTAGCATTATCGACTGTTGCCAGATCTCCAGGTCGAAGACGACGATAAACTTCAATCAATGCATTATTTTGACCATGGGCCGTATCTTTATCTAATGTGGCATCTAAATAACTAATTTTACCGGTATCTACATGACTAAAAACTTCATGCATTCGAACGTCTGTCATTCCCAAAGCTCTAAGAAGAGTGGTGACTGGTATTTTACGTTTCCGATCAATCTTTACGTAAATTGCTCCGTTGGCAGCAGTTTCAAATTCTAACCATGCCCCCCGACCAGGAATTATTTTGGCACCATATAGCGCCCCCATGGTATGTTGTTCAGCCGTAAAAAAGACTCCGGCTGAACGTACCAGTTGACTAACTACAACTCGTTCAGCACCATTAATAACAAAGGTTCCCCGGGTTGTCATCCAGGGATAATCACCAAGGTATATTTCTTGTTCTTTTACTTCGCCAGTAACTTTATTAACCAGCTCCAGTTGGGCCAGTAATGGGGCTTCATAGGATACGTTATTTTCTCTAGCCACAGCTTCAGTTAATTTTGGATTACCAAAGTGATAACTTTTAAAGTTAAGGGTTAATTTTGTACCAGTATAATCATCGATCGGACTAACTTCAGCTAACAGTTCACCTAAGCCTTCTTCTACAAACCACCGAAAAGCTTTAGTCTGGTGATCTACTAGATTTGGTAGCTCTAAAGCATCGCGTCGACCCGTAAAGTAAACACGCTCATTTTTTTTAGTCCGATTTGAAGTTTTTTTGACTTCTAAAGCAATAGTGCTTTTGGCCATTCGCTAAACAACACCCCTTTCATCTGGCCACAACCCACAAGGGTTACTAGACGGCTGCACCGCACAAAAACGAGACCCATTGACACAGTCATCTTATTTCTCACTGGTTGTGGATAGTTTTGACTTTAATAATTTGTTATTAGCTTTAATTTATTCGCGCGAAGATCACTACGAGTGGGTTTTTGAGCGCCATTAATGATAAACACTACACTACGTACACTACTTCTTAGATTATAGTGTGAAGCAGCTCACTATACTTGTCAAGTAGTTATTTTGGGTAGCGTACTGATAACGTCATCTACTAAGCCATACTTTTTGGCTTCAGTAGCAGTCATCCAATAATCTCGTTCCATATCCTGTTTGATTTTTTCTATTTTTTGGCCGGTGTTATTAGCCATAATTTCATTTAAGCGCTGCTTAATTCTTAATGATTCCCTCAGATCAATCTCCATGTCAGTAACTTTGCCGTGGGTACCGCTTTCTGGTTGATGAATCATCACGCTGGCATTGGGTAAAACATAACGTTTTCCTTTAGTGCCACTGCTCAGTAAGAACGCAGCAGCCGAGGCTTGAATGCCGATGCCGACAGTTTGTACATCATTAGTAACGTATTGGATGGTGTCGTATATAGCTAAAGCATCATAGGCCATTCCGCCTGGACTATTGATATAAAGAAAGATATCTTTTTTAGTGTTCTCAGCTTGTAAAAATAGCAATTGCGCAACTATTAGGTTAGCGGTTACTTCATTAATGTCCGTGCCGAGAAAAATGATACGATCTTTCAGTAACCGGGAATAAATGTCATAGGCACGTTCAAAACGTCCCTCTTGTTCGATGACCGTTGGGATCAATATCTGGTTTTTTGGCAAATCATTCATAACATTTATATTACCCTTATTGGCACTCACAAGTCAAGAGTGCTAATTTTAAAATTACTAGTATTAATTAAATTAGGGTGCAGCTGCATATTCGCACAAACGAGCGATAGTTTTTTCGCTTAATATGCGGGACAAGATTGATTGCTTATTTTCCGGTTTATCAAATTCAACTTGCATTGTTGGATCTTTATATTGCCCCTTTAGCAATTGCAATCGAACTTCCAATTCTTCCGGAGTAACTGTAATTTGTTCCTGATCAGCAACATCAGTCAATATCAAACCAATCTTTACGCGTCGTTCGGCGGGATCCCGTAATAATATCCGATACTCTTCTTCGCTTTTACCTAGTTCTTTAAGATACTCAGCCCAGGTTTGCCCTCTATAAGTCAAGTTTTGTCGAATTTCTTGCTCATTCCGTCTGATTTCTTCGTCAATTAATACTTTTGGAATAGCTACTTTAGTGCCATCGGCAATCATTTCTAATAATTCATTTTCATATTCACGCTCTGCTTCAGATTGCTTTTCAATCAAGAGTTGTTTTTGTATATCCATTTTTAGGGCTTCAACTGATTTAAACGGTCCGACTTTAGTAGCAAAACTGTCATCTATTTTCGGTAATTTAAGTTGTTGGACATTAGAAACAATAACGTCGAATGTTACCTGACGATTTTGCAGACTGACAATGCCATAGTCTTTAGGAAATTTAATGTTAAATTGCTTTTTCTGCCCGGCTTTCAATCCGACAAGGTTTGATTCGAAACCAGGGATAAAACTGTTACTACCAATAATAATCGGGAAATCTTTACCGTCAGCACCTTTAACTGGTTGATCATTTAAGGTATCTTTACCTGTAAAATCGATCGTAACTTGATCACCATTTTGAGCCGGCCGCTTAACTTCAATTTTTTCTGCCATTTTTACCTGAAGATTGTTTAAGACGTTTTTAACATCTTCTTCGGTTATTTTTAGACTCTTTCGTGGTAGTCTAATTTTTTTATAATCTGCTAGACTGACCATACCTACTATTTCTACTTCAGCATTAAATTCTAATGTACTAAATGGTACAAATTTCTGTATAGCAATCTTGGGCTGTTCGATTGGTCGGATATTCTCATTTTTTAAGCTGTCGATATAAAGACGGTTAATGGCGTCCTCTAAAAATTCAGTTTGCAATTCTGAAGAATCCAAGTGTTTTTCAACTAAACTGAGCGGTGCTTTACCAGAACGAAATCCTGGTATTTTAGTTTGTTTACTCAAACGCTTTAAAACTGAATTTTTAATTTCAACAAGAAATTCTGGTTCAGCTGTAATAATTAATTTAACAGAGGTCGGACTAAGTTGTTCTCGTTTTATTGACACGGGTTACTATTGTATGGCATTTAGAGTTTGATCTCAACACCACAAAAACACTATTGGAGGATATTGCTATTTAACAATATCCAAGACATTATTAAACTAATAGAGTTTGAGAGTACTGAATGATGTCAAATAAATTAAATACTAGACACCTAGAACCGGACGATCCAAGAATAATTAACGGGTTTGTCAGATTGGGTTATTTAGCTATGGAATTCGGTCGAATTGATCGGGTCATATATCATATCGATGGCATTACTCCGGAATCAGATACCGATCACACTTTTATGTTAAGTATATTGGCTTGTGCTTTCGCTGAACGCTACTTGCCAACACTAGACTTAGGTTTTGTTTCACAATTTTCTGTTATTCACGATTTTGTAGAAGTTTATGCGGGTGATACCTCGACATTCCGCATCAATTCAGCGGATCGAATAAATAAAGCTAAAAAAGAACATCAAGCTTTAATCCGATTTAAACGAGAATTCGGTTCATTGTTTCCTTGGTTAACAAATACGATGGAACAATATGAGAGCTTAAACACGCCTGAAGCTAGATATGTTAAAGCATTCGATAAGTTGATGCCAGATATGACTCATATCCTGAATCAAAGTGCTTATTTTAAAAAACATAATATATCTCAAAAGGAATTAATTAACTGGTTTGATCAACTTAAAATTGAAACTAGTTCGTACACTAATGAATTTTCGGCAGTTGTAGCTCTAAGAGATTATTTACGTCAGGAAATAATTAACTCCTCAGGCTTACCCGATTAAGTTCTTGATTTTTTAGCTATTAATCATATTACTCACTTTGCAAATCGCGTCCATTAAAACGAATTATTCCTAAACCGGCTAATACCAAGCTCACCAATATAATACCTAGGCTTGTCCTCCAGGTTGGACTTACTGCCGGTGATAGGGCTACGTGCTGTAAGATGGAGGTATCAAGTATCCAGTGATTTAGATTTACTCCAGACTTAAGAATGCTTATCAAGAAAGACCAGGCGATAGCGCTATAGGCAATCACCGTAGTCAATCTTGGCAAAAACCCTATCGCAAAGATACCCAGACTCAGTATGAAAACCGCCGGAATAATAACATTTAATCCGGCAACTACTAACTCATGAAATGCAATTTCAATATGCTGGCCAAGTAAACCTAGCCAAGTACCTAATGCAGCTACTAACCCAGCACCTATAATTACTAGCAATATAACCGCTATACGACTACCCAACCATCTTAAACGACTAACCGGACAAACGATCAGATTATCGACATATCCAACAGCTTCGTCCTCTCTTACGGCCCCGATTGCACTAGCCACGTATGCCATAATTAATAACATTAATAGATAGAAAACTACCCCTAACCAAACTAATTCGAAATTAACTTGCTGTAGATTACCGGCATTTCGAAACGCTTTATCTAGTGAACTTGAAGATGAAAATATATTGGTAGCTGCTTTAGTTAATAAGGCATAAAAAACTGCAACCGCAAATATACCGATTAACCAACTTATAGTTATGCCCCTAACAAGGCGTAATGTGAGCCCAATGGGTGAGTTGAGTAATATATTGTGCGGTTTACTGATATCTTTATCGGCAAAGATACTATCACCTAAATCGCGATTGTTGGCCAACCATACTGTTGCTACCCCGAGAATTAATATCAAAGCGATAATCGGTAATAACCAGATTGGTTGACTACTGGTTAATGGTTGAAGTTTCTCAATCCAACCGAGCGGCGTAATATTTAATAACCAGTGAGCGTGTGTCGAATCGGCAGCAGCACGTACTAAAAAACTCGCACCAAATATAGCCGCTGAGTATCCCGCAGCACGACTGCGTGTTGGAAAAAGTTCGGCCATAAAAGCACCGATTGCCATAAAAATTGCTGCTCCAGAAACAGAAGCTAAGGCAAAGAAGAGACTTGCACTAACGCTGAATCCAATACTGTGTACCTTGCCGATAATAACAAAAGTTACAGCCATAACTAAGTACATAATTATTAAACTAACGCTTAATCCTGCCAGAGCATTTATGCAAGCGGTTTTGGCAGTTGTTTGTCCTGATAGTAATAATTCCCATCGACCGGCATTTTCTTCACCACGTAGAGTTTTAGTTGCTTTTAAGAATGCCCATATTGCTCCAATTATTACGATAACTAGCAAACAATTCCAAACCGTTAACCCACCTACTGTTCCAATATCATGCGGTGTGCCTAAAATAGCATTGAAGCCTATATTATTAGCAAAACTGGCAGCAAATTTAGTACGAGATGCAATAGTTGGATAAGCTAAGGCATAACCGCCAGCTTTAGAAGCAACATATATTCCGAATACGAGCGCCCATAATGCAGCACTCTTGATAGAATTACGAATTACAAAACGACCTATAACGGTTTTAGGAGATTTAAAATATTTAAAATTAAATTTTGGTACTGCTACTTCAGTACTAGGGTTCATTGTTTGCCTCGATATTACGCTTGTCATCTTCTCCATAAATAGTTAAAAACACTTCTTCTAAAGATGGCTCGCGGCTTAATAATGTTTGAGGGTGAGCCTGAACTAGTACAGACAAAAATTCACTTATTGGACCGTTAACTTGACAGGTTAATTGGTGTCCGCTTGCATTGACGTGACTAACGCCTTTTAGACTAGTGACATCGGGTGGGGAGTTAACAAAAGTTGCTTCTATCGTAACGGCCGAGAGATGCCTGAGCTGCTGTAGGGTGCCTATTTCAACTAATTTTCCAAGACGTAAAATAGCAATTCGATCACACAATGCTTCAACTTCTTCCAAGATATGAGAAGACAGAAAAACGGTTTGTCCGTTTTCTTTTGCCTCTAATATACTCTGGCGAAATGCTTGTTCCATAATTGGGTCAAGACCATTTGTCGGTTCATCCATAATTAACAATTCCGCTCTAGTAGACAAAGCCGCGATTAGATTTATTTTCTGTCGATTACCTTTTGAATAAGCTCGAACTTTTTTTGAAGGTTCGAAATCAAATCTTTTTATCAGTTCTTTTTGATACTTAGGATCAATTTTGCCGTGTAGTTTACCGAGAAGATGTAACGTTTCAGCACCAGTTAATGAAGGCCATAGGGTTGTCTCTCCGGGAACATAAGCAAGATGTTTATGGGTTTCGACTTTATGTTCTTGACTATCTAAACCAAAAATTGTCGAGAACCCTTTGTTGGGTTTAATCAATCCGAGAATAGCTCGTATAGTAGTTGTTTTGCCAGAACCATTAGGTCCGAGATAACCAAATATTTCACCCCTATGAACATCTATATTCAAATTATCAAGTGCCGTTAATGAGCCATAGCGCTTAGTTAAATTTTTGGTTTTTAGGGCTATGTCATTATTTTCAACCATCATCGAGTACCTTTAAACTACGTCAATGTTCTCAAAAAAAGTAAAAACAAACAATACATTTATGGTTATCTTAATCGAACGCTGGTTTATTTATAGCGTCTTTTGATTGTCGGTAATCTTTAATAATACTAACAATCCTAGCCGTGCTGTACTTTTCTTCTTTACCAGAATGCATATTTCTTAATGTAAATTGTTCATCTGATAGTTCTCGTTCACCAATAATCAAAACGTACGGAATATCTTTTTTAGCAGCCGTAGCTAACTGCCTGTCTAGTTTACGTCCGGATAGATCAACTGCCACATTTATGCCATTATTTCTTAATTCATCAATGATTTTCTGGGCTTTAGGTAAAAAATTACCGATTATAATGGCATATAAATCAGTTTCTACGGTCAGTTTAGGTAGTAATTCATGTATTTCTAAAAAATTAGTTAAGGTAACGTCACCTAAGCCAAAACCAATAGTCGGTACCGGGTCAACCCCAAACAAACCAACTAATCCGTCATACCGGCCACCACCCATTATGGCTCGATTATTATCCGGGTGATTATCATATACTTCAAAAACAATGTCAGTATAATAATCAAATCCGCGCATTAGGCTGATATCAAATTCAGTATTATTAATTTTAGCCTCATTTAATAAGTCAATTAACCGATTAAGTTCATGCACTGACGAATTGTTCTGGAATTCAGTCGGTAAATCTGTAATCCGTTTTATGGCTAATATATCTAACATTTTATTAACGGTGCCTTTAGCTCGTTGTGATTGTTGGCAAAGAGCTTCAGCTTGAGCAATAAAATCAATACGATCTAGACGCTGCAAGTGATCAATCAGTCGACTCATACTAGAAACTTGGACATCATCAAATCCTAGATAATCTTTTAAAATATAGTGCATTAGCTTACGACTATTCAGTTTGATAGTAAACATGTTGGGTTTAGCGCCAAAGCTTTTAAAAATGGAATTTGTAATGGATATAATTTCTTGTTCTGCTGATATATTTTCAATGCCGAATAAATCAACATTCAATTGCCAGTGTTCGCGCAAACGTCCATGTTGAGGTCTTTCATATCGCCATAGATTCGGTATACTGTACCATCTTAGTGGATAAGAAAGTTCTTGCCGACGAGCAGCTACCATCCGACTAATTGTAGGTGTCATTTCTGGTCGGATAACTACTTTGCGCCCTCCACGATCTTCAAATGTATATGTCTGTTCACTAACTATTTCTTCGCTGGTTTTAGACAAGTAGAGTTCTAGTGGTTCTAAAATCGGAGCATCATATTCTTCGTACCCGTATCGTTCAACCGTTTCTCTAAATTTACTGAAAATGTATTTCTGTAAACGCTTAGCATCTGGATAAAAATCACGTGCACCTTTGTATGGTTGAGTTGATAAAGGCATTCTTGTTATTCCTTAATGGGATTATATCAGACATAGCGTTGTGATGGTGGGGATGAGAGGACTCGAACCTCCAAGCTTTACGGCACATGCTCCTAAAGCATGCGTGTCTACCAATTCCACCACATCCCCGCTAACTCGCCAACTGTATTATATGAATGACCACCACTAAGTAGCAAGTCTAAGATGGCCCATCAGCCTATGAAATTCATCAATCGATATAAAAATTATCCTAAATCCATTCGTACATTGCTAAAGTTTTGTTTAAGCCTGATAATAATGTGGATTAATTATTTAGTTATCATGGCCCAATTTAAACAGACAACACAATTACCGTTTACACCAAGTTGGAGCATTGTGCCTAAAAATTTGGAACTTCTAAAACAACGGGTTGAGCAAGTTACAATTATCGCGATCTTACCTGTTTTAGCTTTTAATTTAGGCAATATATTAATTACTACCAATAAGTTACTGGGGTGGTTAGTTATAATCTGTGGTGGAATATGGTGGCTAATGAGTGTCGGTGCTTCATATTATTTACAAGTTAGTGCTGCTCAAGGAAAAATAATTAATACTGCTGATTGTTACCGAAAAAGTTGGCATTATATTTCACGGATTATTGTGTTTACGATTTTGTTCTCTTTGATGGTTTTAGTAGGATTGGTTTTATTAATTATTCCTGGTCTGATTATAATTCGGCGCTATATATTAACGCCTTTTTATATTGTCGATCAGGATCTACCAATTAACAAAGCGATGGAATTAAGTGCCAAACAGACTAAACCAGTATCTGGTTACGTTTGGGGTATTTTAGGTGTGTCAATAGTCATTGAACTAACAGTGACCATAATCAGCTTACTTTTTGTGTTCATACCTGGCGCAACGGTTATTATCGCCACTCTATTATCCCCGGCCTACTACTTTCTGTTTGCCGTACGTTATACCGAAATTGTAAAAAATGCCACGTTACTTTCTGCTAAAGCTTAATATCTTTTCGATATAGTCTCAGTTGAGCATCACCATAGGATTTACATTTAATAAGATGGTAGTTGTCGGGCCAATTAATCTCGGTTTGGGGCGGTACCGATAATACCACAATCCCTCCGATTTTAGTCCTATCTGCCAAGCCCAGTAAGACTGTCTGCTGCAGATTATTATATGGCGGGTCTAGAATCACGACATCAAAAATGTCATATGATGTGGTCAGCCAAGCTTTTGCGGAAGCTTTAATTAGTTTAGCGCTATTCCCCAAACCTAGTTTCTGAATATTTTTTGCTATCACTTTTTGTGCTAAACGATCTGATTCAATTGCCGTAACCAAAGCAGCACTGCGACTGAGGGCTTCAAAACTTATCGCACCACTTCCGGCATATGCATCTAAGATACGCAATCCATTAATATTACCTAGTATGTTAAACAAGGCACCCCGTATTTTTTCACTCATTGGGTGTGTCAATTTATTATTGGGAGTGTTAAATGTTTGTCCTTTTAAATATCCCGTAATAATCCGCATTATTTAAATCCTTTTCTAATTTAAATTAGTAATGGTTCTGAGACGTTTAACTTGTTCGTCTAACTGGCTGAATTTTGCTAAATTCTCTTTCCTATCTATAAATTCCTGAGCGGCTGTACGAGCACGAGAGATAAGTTTAGTATCGTTTAGTTTGGCAACTCTTAAGTCTAATCGACCGTGTTGTAAAGTTCCATAAATTGCACCTGGGCCTCTTAATTGCAGATCCAGTTCGGCTAATTTAAAACCATCATTACTCCGTTCAATCGCTCTAAGTCGCGAAGATGGGGCCCGGGAATCACTCATCATTAAATAGCAATATCCTTGTTGTGTGTCACGACCAATCCGTCCTCGCAGTTGGTGAATTTGAGCTAAACCAAAATGATCGGCGTTTTCAATTAGCATGATATTGGCATTAGGTACATCTACCCCGACTTCAATCACTGTGGTAGACACTAATATATCTAATTCACGGTCAATAAATGCTTGCATAACTTTATTTTTAGCGTCAGTTTTCATTTGTCCATGTAGCAAGCCAACCCTAAATTTTTTAAAGTCGTGTCTGCTAAAACGTTCATAAACTTCTTCTGCCGATTGGACAGTACGTACATCAGATTCAACTATAAGCGAACAGACAACGAACATTTGTTGTCCTTCATGAAGATTACGACTTATTCTTTTATATAGTTGCGGTCGCGAATTTGGTGAACATAGCTCAGTCACGACCGGTAATCTTCCGGCTGGTTTGGATTCCAGAATAGATATATCTAGTTCCCCGAATAATGTCAGGGCTAAGCTACGCGGGATCGGGGTGGCGCTTAAATACAAAGTGTGTGGCATATGTCCGGCTTTAGCAATCAATCTTTTACGTTGCTCGACCCCAAAACGGTGCTGCTCATCAATAATAACTAATTCAAGATTTTTCATTGCAACACTTTCCTGAATTAGTGTGTGGGTGCCAATAATGAAGCGCATTTGTCCGGCATTAATTGCTTGATGAGCCCGTAGTTTTTGAGCTTTATTCATACTGCCAACCAGTAGACCAACCAACCGATTTAATCCGAGCGGCTTTAACAAATTAGTTAGGGTAAGGGCATGCTGGCGAGCTAGCAATTCAGTCGGTGCCATAAAAGCCACCTGATGACCATACTGTAATACCATTACCGCAGACATGGCGGCAACTACTGTTTTACCTGAACCAACATCACCCTCTACTAAGCGGTTCATTGGGTGATTCTTTTGCATATCAAGATATATCTGCCAAATAGCTTTGCGCTGGGGATTAGTCAGTTTAAAGGGCAGATGCTCTACAAATGTTTTGGCAGTTGCTTCATTAAAGGGCACCTTTGGGGCATACTCGCTTTTAATTTCGTACTTATTCAACAAGCTGGCCAAACTCAAATTAAATACTTCTTCAAACCCTAACCGTTCCTGAGCTCGGAGAAGCTGTTGATTGTTGGCTGGTAGATGTATCCCTTCAATGGCCTCCGCATGACTAAGTAAATGCTGTTCGATAACCAGCCATGACGGTAAGTTTTCAGGTAGATTTCTAATTAAAGGCACTACTTGTTTTAAGGCAGCGCGGATTTGTCTTGAAGAAATACCTTTAGTTTCGTGATAAAGCGGACGGATACGAGCGGTGTTCAATGGAAATTCACTAACTAATTCAATTGAAGGATTCATAATGGCAAATTGTTGATGTGACAGTTCGAAATTACCGGAAATATAGTAATCAGTGTTTTTCTTTAAAGAACTGGATCGGTATGGTTGGTTAAACCATACTAGGCGTACACTGCCGCTGGTATCTGAAGCTATTGCCTCTGTGATATGCAGCCCACGACGAGCGTAACGACCAGTAGATTGTCGAATTGTCGCTCTAATGGTAACCATCCCTGGTTTAAGTTGATTGATTGAACTGATAACTGAAAAATCTTCATATTTTCTCGGATAATAATCAATCAATGCTCCAATAGTTTGAATACCTAGTTGAGCAAACTGATTGGCGACTACATCTCCGATCCCCTTTAGGGTTCGAATATCATTATCGATTTGCATTTACTTTTAGTATACGGCCAAAAAAAATCGAAAAGTTTTGCTTAAATTAAGTCAGGAAGTTTTTCTGACCAGGAAAAATATACTAGGTCCGAAATAAAGATGTGATAACGGTACTTGTAGGATATTTTCTAGAAATAACATAATAAATCGTGGCATGATCTTTTTCAGATGTGGCTGGCGTAAATTAGATACCGATAAAGTACGTTCTATACGTAGACCAGCATAATTTAATTGGCGAATGACAGTGTGTGGGTTGTGATTAACAAAAGGGATTTCCGCATCTGTTCGATTTTGTAAAGAACGTACGTCTACAGCTTTAAGGGGTAATTTTTGACGTTTTATCCAATGTTTTATCCTATTTAATCCATGAGCATAATTAGCAATCTCTATAACGGCATAACCATCATCATTTAAAACTCTGGCAATTTCTGAAAACTCTGTTTGTGGACTGGGAATATGGTGTAATACTCTAACGATCATCACCAAATCAACTGATTTATCGGCAAATTGCAAATTATCGGCTTGCATTAATTTTCTTTCAATCTCCGGATAATTTTTCAAATAGTCTTTAGCCAGATCAAGTTGCTGGCTACTTGGGTCTGTCAGGATAACCTTATTAGCATATTCGGTCAGCAAAACACTTAACCGACCATAACCACCACCGATATCAACTGCCGTTTGGAAGTGTTTATCTTTTAATAAACGCTTAATAGCAATTTCTTCAGCAGCTTGTTCATATTCACGCCCGTTCCAATACTTCAGATAGTTATAGCTTGGGTCATTGTACTGATCAGCTCGTTTATGTCGCATATCTCGGTCAGTTAGGTTTGTCGATGTTTTTGCCATTTGATAAGCCCAATATAACAGTCAGTTTATTGTAACAAAATTAAGATTCGATAATTACAAAATTATTTTTACCGCATTTTAACAAGTTACTGCCTTTACGCAGGGACAAGTGTTCTTTAGTGTCAACTTTTTGGCCATTTAATGTAATTGCTCCTTGAGTAATTAAGCGGCTAGCATCGGTATTTGAGCTGGCCAGTGAAGCTTTAACTAAAAGTGTTAGTAAATTCTCGGCGGGTGTCAACTTAATCACCGGTAATTCTTTTTTCAAAGCTTCAATACTAACGTTGTTTAGTTCGTTGAAGTCGCCACTACCAAATAAGACGTCTGTGGTTTTTCGAACTGCATCGGCCTTATCAATACCATGAACTAATTTGGTAACTTCATACGCTAAGGTTTTTTGAGCAGCACGATCCCCACGATTATTATTAAAATGATCCATCACCTGATCTATTGTTTCTTTGTCTAATAAGGTATAGATCTTTAGAAAGCGTTCGACACTGTCATCGTCAACGTTGAGCCAAAATTGGTAAAATTGATAGACGCTAGTTTTATGCTCATCTAACCAAATGGCCCCGCCTTCAGTTTTGCCAAACTTGACACCAGTAGACGTATTGACGACTAACGGCGCGGACCAAATGTGGGTTTCAGCACCCTCTATTCGTCGGATTAATTCCACGCCAGCAATACAATTACCCCATTGGTCAGCACCACAAACTTGCAGCGTAACCTGTTTTTCGCGGAATAATTGTAAAAAGTCATAGCCTTGCATTAATGCGTAACTAAATTCAGCATAACTAATGCCAGTACCGTTATCACCGAGTCGCTTTTGGACAAACTCTCTTCCGAGCATTTGACGCATCGGTACATGTTTACCAATGTCACTTAAAAACTCCAAATAACCAATTTTCTTAAACCAATCATAATTGTCGACAATTTCATATTTTTGGTTAGCAAACAACCGATTATATTGAGCGACAATTGCTGCCTTATTGTGTTCGATCTCTTTAATAGACTTTGTTTCACGTTCTTCGTTCTTAGCATCAGGATCCCCGATAATCCCGGTGGCACCCCCGACTAGTAAGACAGCCTGGTGGCCATGGTCTATAAAGTGCCGTACCATTACCGCGATAGCTAAATTTCCTACGGTCATTGATTCAGCGCTGGGGTCAACTCCCCAATAAAAAGCTATCGGATGTGTATTTATATCAGTTATGTCTTTATAGGTTGTCTGATTAACAAAGCCCCGCCAAGTTAGTTCTTCTGAAAGTGTCATTATTGTATATTCCTTAGTTTAACTTTAGTATAGCAAATGCTATCTGTGTATAAGACTAACTGAAATCTTTGGCTTTTTCTCAGTTGGCATTGCTATAATGTTAACGATAACTATTCCGCCAATAGGGAGTAACAAGCAAAACGTATGAGCAAGTTTCCGAGTAGTATGTCTGGTCGACAAAGGCGGTCCAGAAGAGATCCAAGCCGTAATCTTAAAACTATTAGACTGCACCAAAGTTTAAGTGACCGATTGCGAGCCAGCAAACAAGCACGTGAGATGAAACGTGCTACCTATCTGGCGACATTACCTAAAAATCCTATTAAGCGACTGCTCTTTCGTTTACATCCAAAACGATTGGCCCAATATTGGTTTAGCCGGCAGGGGGCTATCACAGCCCTAAAAGTTATTGGTGTTGGCATTGTGGTAATCTTCTTGCTAACAATTGGGGTTTTTGCTTATTTTCGAAAAGATTTGCCTAATATTAAAGATATATCTGGCGATAATATCGGCGGCAGTATTTCCTATTATGACCGGACCGGAAAAGTTTTACTTTGGCAAGATTATAATGCCGTAAAGCGTATCCCGGTTGCCAGTGATCAAATCTCCCAATACCTTAAGGACGCCACAGTCGCCATAGAAGATAAAAATTTTTATCATGAAGGAGCTTTTAACTTCGGTTCGATCATTCGCGCAGGATTCTTCGATATCATTCACCACGGTGAGGGCCTGCAAGGAGCTTCCACTATCACCGAACAAGTTGTCAAATTAAATGAAAACTGGACAGGTAACCGGACTATTACCACCAAAGTCAAAGAGTTAATTCTAGCCGTAGAATTAAGTCGTGATTACTCAAAAGATGATATTCTGACCGGATATCTTAACGTCGCTCCTTATGGTGGCGTTGAAAATGGCTGTGAAGCGGCCGCTGAAGATTATTTTCATACCAGTTGCCAGGATTTAACTTTACCGCAATCGGCCTTCTTAGCTTCCATTCCTCAATCACCAGCAATTTATTCCCCATACAGTAGTCCGCAATACAACCCGGCAGTGACCGTTGATTATTTTGACCAACAAGCTTTAATCGGTCGTGAACAATACGATTTAAACCAAATGGCTCAGCAAGGTTATATTACCCAAGCTCAAGCCAATCAAGCAATGAGTGTCAATGTATTAGCCGAGGTCGAACCGTTAGAGAACAAATACAACGGCATTCAGGCCCCTTATTTTGTATTAGCCGCCAAACAAGAACTAGAAGATAAATATGGGGTTACCACGGTTAATCGCGGTGGCTGGAAAGTAACTACCACATTAAATCTTCAATTACAGCAAGATGCCGATCAAGATGTTGCCAATAATTTACCTAATGTTGAGCGTGATCGAGGAGATGAGGAGGCTGTGGTTATGGAGGACGTGCCTACGGGACAGATCTTAGCTGAAGTTGGAGGAGTCGATTTTAATAACCCAAATTACGGACAAATTAATTATGCTCAGACTAATATTCCGCCCGGTTCTAGTTTTAAGCCTTATGACTATGTCACTTTAATAAATAGCTCAACCGACGTTGGAGCTGGTTCGGTATTATATGATGTCCAGGAACCTTTACCCGGTTATCCATGCACCAATAAAGCTTTACCGACTAACGGTGGTAATTGTTTAGAGGATTATGACTTTAAATACCCGGGAGCAGAATCTATTCGATATGCTTTAGCTGGTTCACGTAACGTGCCCGCTGTTAAGGCCATGTCTTCCGCAGTTCCAAAAAGCCAATGCGAACAAGGTAATTTAGCTGGTTGTGTTCCATCAATTAATAAGGTTATATCTACTGCGGACGCCCTAATGGATGCCCCAAATGCTTACCAATGTTACTCGGATGTCGAGTTAACCCAACCAACGCAGTGCTATACCTCATCTGCCTTCGGTGACGGTGCTTATTTGCACTTAGATGAGCACGTCAATGGTGATTCAACTTTAGCTCGGCTTGGACAGACTATTCCTAATACATATATCTTAAAAATTACTGACGCAGCCGGTAATCTCGTTTATCAATGGACGCAACCGAAACCTACTCAAGTTGTCCGGGCTGATGCTGCTTACATTATCAATAATATATTAAGCGATCCTCGTGCTAGCTATCTACCGGGTAGCTGTACGGCTACAACTTGTACCACACTTGCCCAGGGTGGTTATAAGTTTCAACATTATAACGGTTGGGATATAGCAGTTAAAACCGGTACTACTAACGAAGACTATGATGGGTTAATGACAGCCTGGACTACTCAGCTGGCCGTTGATAGCTGGGTAGGTTACCATACCCGTAACATTGCCCTGACTGCTGGACAAATGGAATACTTAACAGAACCATTAACAAGAACTCTTTTAGAGCAAGGATTAGACAGTTTAAACATCAAACCAGTTAATTGGACACAACCTAGTGATATTAAGGTTTTACCAGCCTATGTACAAAGAACTCATCTCGATTATGGTGACCAAGAACCGGGCCCGTCAACCGATCTCTTCCCGTCTTGGTACACCGGTTCAACCACCAGTTCTACGGGTACTGAATCAATCGATAAAGTTTCTGGCGGTTTAGCAACCAGTTGTACTCCTAGCTTAGCTTTGGAGACAGTTGGTGGTGCTAATTCAAATACCTATTCAGCTGATCTATTCTGGCCACTCGGACAGACTTCATCTACTACAGCTAGTACTAACTTACCTCCAGATAGCATTCATAATTGTTCTGATCAACTGCCGATAATTACCTTAACCGAGGCAACCGACAGTTCAGGTAATTATTTCTGTGAAGATCCGGCGCATTGTGATTTCACGGTTGCGGTAACCCAAGGAACTTTCCCGTTATCTGGTGGCACTTACACTTCAACTCCAGCCGGCACAATTTCACTCATCAATACCGCCAATAACCAAGTTATTGAAACATATAATATCCCCACAGTCGTGACCAGTCCCTATAGTCCTACCATTAGCGATGTACCAATTACCAACGGTGAGGTTATTGAAGCCCAAGTGGTCGATAGCGTCCTATATAATGGCACTTCCCAGCCTGTAACTGTTAGCAATAGCCCTTCGGTTATTCCAACAAGTGGCGCTAATGGCAGCCCGATAACTTAATAATCATTACTAATATTTTTAGTCTTTGCTCGTCTCTAAATAAGTATTAAGCGCAGCTCTGATATTAGTTACACCATCTAATCCAACTAGTTTTTTACCGGTTCGTTGCATGGGTCCAATTACACGCTTAAAACCAAGTTTATTAGCTTCGGCTAACCGTCGATCAGCAAAAGGTACATGACGAATCTCACCCGATAGCCCAACTTCACCAAACACTACCGCATCAAACTTTAATTGCATACCTTTAGCCGCTGAACCAATTGCCATACAGACTGCTAAATCAGCGGCCGGTTCAGATATATGGATACCGCCAACTACATTTACATAAATATCTTTGTCAATTAAATCTAGTTTTGTGCGACGTTCTAACATTGCTACTAATAAATTCAATCGATTTAGGTCAAATCCACTACAAGTCCGTTTAGGGTAACCGTAGCTGGTCCGATTAACTAACGCCTGGATTTCTACTAATAATGGTCTGGTGCCTTCTAGGGTAGCTAATACGATGGAACCGTCACTAGCTTGTCTTTCTGCTAATAAGCTCTCGGATGGGTTTTTAACCGGCTTTAATCCATCTTCAAACATCTCAAAAATACCAGCCTCATTGGTTGAACCAAATCGGTTTTTTACGGCACGTAAAACTTTAAAACCACCATACCTATCACCCTCCAGTTGTAGTACCGTATCTACGACATGCTCTAACACTTTAGGGCCAGCGATGACTCCTTCCTTGGTAACGTGTCCAACCAACATCACAGCAGTATCGGAACGTTTGGCGGCTTGCATAATAATCTGAGTGCTATTGGTAATTTGCGATACAGTTCCGGGCGCTGTCGTTACGCCATCAACTGCTATCGATTGTATCGAGTCTACTACCACCAGCTTATAAGTACCTTTAACTATAGTGGCAGCAATATCGTCGGCACTATTGGATGTAGCTAATTGTAAAGCTTGGTGATGAACACCTAGACGCTTGGCCCGCAATCCGATTTGGTGTGCCGATTCTTCTCCGCTAACATATAAAACCGGCACCGATTTTGCCAAAGCATAGGCTAATTGCAGAAGTAATGTGCTTTTACCGATTCCTGGCTGCCCGGCTAACAGAGTCACGCTACCGCCTACCACACCTCCGCCCATTACTGTATCGATATCACCTATGCCGGATGTTAATCGTCGGTGATCTTTTGTTACTGATATATTGACAGATTCGGCAGTTAATACTTGACCGCTCGAGAAACGATTAGAATTAGTATCAAATAGCCCACTAATTATTTCTTCTTGCAAGGTATTCCATTCGCCACAGGTCGAACAACGCCCAACCCAGGCCGCAAAATTAGCGCCGCAGTTGCTACATACGAATCTGACCGATTGCTTCTTGGCCAACCCATTTCCCCATTAATACACTTACAGTCTATCACTGTTAATGCCAGAAGCTAAGTAACGAATACTATTTATTCAGTAGCGGTGGCGTAAGCTAATTCACCATTTTTTGTAGCAACCCGAACAATGTCACCACGACTATAGCGATCATCCAGTAAATCTAGAGCCAAGTGGTCTTCGATGGTATCTTGAATCAGCCGCCTTAGTGGGCGAACGCCATTATGTATATCATAACCGTGTTCTAATAAATAGTCTTTTGCGGCTGGAGTTAATTGAATACTTAAACCGCGTTTACTAATGCGTGATTTAAGCTCTTCTATTTGCAAATCAATTATTTTAAGAATATCTTTTTTAGTTAAAGCCCGGAAAACCACAACCTTATCAATTCTGTTTAGTAATTCTGGACGCATGATATGCTTAAGCTCATCACGAATAATGCCTTCGTTGGAATTATGCAATTCACTCAGATTTTTTAGATCATCGACATCCCGAGCATGGAATCCAAGATTGGCTTCCTTTTGTAATTTTTCTGCCCCGATATTGCTAGTCATAATGACAATGGTATTAGTAAAATCTATTGACCGTCCCTTGGCGTCAGTAATGCGGCCATCTTCTAAAATTTGCAGTAACATATTATAAACGTCCGGATGAGCCTTTTCTATTTCATCAAACAGCACCAAACTATAAGGTTGGTGACGAATTTTATCGGTCAACTGCCCGCCGTCATCATATCCTACATATCCAGCCGGAGCACCAACTAAGCGGGCAACATTGTGATGTTCGCTAAATTCACTCATATCAATTTTTACTAAAGCAGCTTCACTACCGAAGAACTCACGAGCCAGAACCCGACCTAACTCAGTTTTACCCACTCCGGTAGGTCCGAGAAATACAAACGAACCAATTGGCCGTTTTTCACTCGACACTCCACTCCGATTACGTCGGATAGCACTTGCCACTACGTTTACCGCTTCTGTTTGTCCAATGATATATTTTTGCAAGGTTTTCTCTAGATTCAGTAGATACTTAGCTTCAGATCGGATAACTTTTTTAACCGGTACCCCGGTCATTCGTGCAATTACATCAGCTAAGTCATCACTCTTAACTATTATTGATTGAAAGTTTCGAGTATTAGCTTGTTGTTTAGCTAATTCATTATTAATTTGGCTGGCCCGGGTTTTTTCTTTAGCAGCCCTCTCATAATCTTCGGCTTCAGCAGCTTCTTCTAGTCGGGTTTGAACTAGTTTTAATTCTTTTTGTAAGCGACGTATTTCCGGTGAAGTTCGTCCTTTATCGACTCGCAAATAAGCAGCTGTTTCATCTAGTAAATCAATAGCTTTATCTGGCATATAGCGGTCATTTATATAACGTTTGGCTAACATCACAGCGTCTTCAACGACATCATCACTAATTGTTACACCATGAAATTTTTCATAATTTTTACGGAGACCTTTCAATATGGCGATTGTTTCCGGAATGGTAGTTTCCGGTACTTGCACTGGCTGGAAGCGACGCTCTAAAGCAGCATCTTTTTCGATATGTTTGGTGTAGTCAGTAGTGGTAGTTGCGCCAATAATCTGTAACTTACCGCGAGCCAGTGCCGGCTTTAGAATATTACCAGCATCCAAGGCCCCTTCAGCTGAACCAGCTCCAACAATTACATGTAATTCATCAATAAAAATAATTGTCCTGGTGTCGCGCTCTAGTTCACTGATCACTTTTTTCAACCGCTCTTCAAATTCACCACGGTATTTAGTCCCGGCAATCATGCCAGCTAAATCTAGAGTAACAATTCGTTTATCTTGTAAACTATCGGGTACATCTTCAGTTACGATACGCTGAGCTAAACCCTCAACAATAGCGGTTTTGCCAACGCCCGGTTCACCAATTAATACCGGGTTATTTTTAGTCCGGCGATTTAATATCGTAATCACCCGACGGATTTGATTTTCACGACCGACCACTGGATCAAGTTTCCCGTCTCGGGCTTGGGCTGTCAGATCTATGCCAAAGAAATCGAGTGTTGACTTACGAAATTTTTTAGGTGTTTCTTGATGGAGCGAATCATTTTCACTATTGTTCTGTTCTTCAAATTGTTGTCGGCTTAAAAATTGTTTCAGTTCATTTGTTATGGTGTCAACATTGGCATTCAGATCGCGTAATAATCTGGTCGCTCGGGCATTTTTTTGATTCAAAATACTATATAAAATATGCTCGGTGCCGCAAAATTCTTGACCGTAATCTTGAGCAATATCATAAGCCATCTGAAGAGTCAGCTTAGCGGTTTCAGAAAGACCCTTAGCTCCCATATTGATAACTAACGTTTTGGGAGTTAAGTTCAAAGCCATGCGGGCTCGGTCAAGAGTAATACCAGAGTTTTCCAATATTTTAGCACCCATACTAGTATCTTGTGCTAAAACGCCTAATAACAGATGCTCAGTACCAATATAGGCACTCCCGAAACTACGAGCAATCGCATCAGCATGTTTTAAGCTTTGTAGGGCGTTGCTGGTTAAATGATTTAAAAATTCTTGAAAGTCTGGTGAATTTGGCATCATGATAATTTATTTGTCGTCTCCGTTCTGCCTTTATGATTTATTAAGGCATCGTTATCTATTTTGCGCTAATTATTCGGAAAAGTCCGTGGGATTTTTTATAGCAAACAAAATCTTGCATATAGATGACAGTTTTATTGTTTTAAATCATCAACTGCCATATCTATATGATAGCATTTAGCACTCATAGGTCAAGAGTGCTAATACATTTTAGGATTCTAAATTTTTTAATAAATGGTTATCGTGGTTGTACTTTAACCAGAGCATGGCGGATTATTTCATTACCTAGACAATAGCCAGCTCGTAATTCTTCACTAACAATCTCTGTTGGACCATCGCCTTCTTCCAAAAGAACTGCTTCATGATAACGTGGGTCAAATTGTTGCCCAACTGCTTCTATTCGTGTGACACCTAGTGTCTCGATGACTTTATCAAATTGTCTGACAATTTGCTGGACACCTTTAACATATTCACTAGTTTTTAATTCTTTAGGTACGTTTTTCATGGCTCGATCAAAATTATCAATAACCGGGAGTAATTCAATGATTACGTTAGCTTTAACTGACGCACTTAGACCAATCAATTGCTCTTCATAACGTCGACGGATATTAACGGCATCGGCTCGTTCATGTTTTAATGCCTCGGTCAACTCTTTAATTTGGGTGTTTAGTTCGTGGATATGTAATCGTAGTTTAGCTGAACTATTGTTTTGTTTTTCTTTAGCCATACCAAACCTCTTCTAATTCTTCACCAGTACGACGGACAAGCGACATCACATCACGGTAACTTTGGCGGGTTGGGCCAAGCACACCAATGTAACTATGATCACTAAATGGTCCTCGGAAACGACTGATAATCAAACTACATCCAGCACTTCTGCCAATTGGATTTTCTTGACCAATATAGACACTTAATGGTTTATTTAGGGCGGCTTCCCGAAGCCATGGTTCAAGATTATCCAATAACTGAGCAACTTGCTGAACGTGAATACCGCTGATAAATTCGGGTTGACCGAACAGATTAGACAATCCGCTCATATATAATTGATTGCCAATGGTAGCAATACCGAGATTGTGTGTTAATTCGACCAAAGTATCGACAGCGATACGGATCATTCGTTCAGGAGTATTACCGCTAATTACTCTGGCTGATAACGCCCGTTCAGCCCGGCGAGACGATAAGCTTGATAACGGATTTATAACATTTTCTTCATTCAAACTGTTGACATAAAATCGGTAACCTTTATCTGTTGGTATGCGACCGGCGCTAGTATGGGGTTGTGTAATATAGCCTAATTGTTCAAGTTCAGCCATTTCTGCACGGATAGTAGCCGATGATACCTTAAAAACTTTTGCCAATAGGTTACTACCTACCGGGCTAGCTACTTCAGCATATTGTTCAACAATTGCATTTAAAATTTGTTGTTGTCGTTCTGTCATATCCGTTATTCCATCATCAACTATTTGTCTTATTGTATAACCTCTAGCACTCTTACGTCAAGAGTGCTAACATTTTCATCGGTTACAGCCAATAGCGTGATTAGTTATTCGCTATGTTCGTCGATAGTTTTCAGTAAACTACTTTCTAGATCACTTTTCTTTTTTAATTTACCTGTCTTCGGTGTTTCAGTTTCTTTAGCTTCACTTTCAATATTTTGCTTTTCCGACTCAATATCAAGTTCATATCCGGTTAGTTTACTTGCTAACCTAACGTTTTGACCGTTCTTACCAATAGCAATACTCAGTTGATCTTCCGGAACCATAACCACAGCTTTCTGAATTGTCTGGTCCAGAACAACTTTAGTAACTTTTGTCGGGCTCAGAGCATTAGTAATATAATCGATAGGTTTATCGCTCCAGACCACAATATCGATTTTTTCTTGCTCTCCGACTTCACTCATAACGGCATTGACTCGTGTACCGTGTCCACCAACAAATGTACCAACCGGATCAACACCTTGAACATTACTGGCCACTGCAATTTTGCTACGCACTCCTGCTTCTCGCGCAATACCTTTAATCTCTACTGCGCCACTTTCCATTTCTGGAACCTCTGAACGAAACAACCACTCTATAAACTGGGTATTTCCGCGTGACACAACCAATTGTGGACCGCGAGGTCCCCGCTCAACATCTTTCAAATATACTTTTAGACGTTGTCCACTATAATAACGCTCGCCCTGAATCTGCTCACTTTTAGGCATGATGCCCTGAGCCCGTCCTAGATCAATCCGAATAATACTACCTTCTACACGGGATACTACCCCGTTTATTACCGTACCGATTTTATCTTCATATTCATCCATAATTATTTCGCGTTCAGACTCACGTAACCGTTGCAAGATAACTTGTTTGGCCGTTTGTGCTGCCACCCTACCAAAGTCTTTTACCTGATCGTGAATTTCAACAGTTTCACCAATTTTAGCGTTTTTACGGATAACCTTTGCTTCTACTAACGAAATCTCAAAAGCTGGATTTTGAACTTGTTCAACTATTTCTTTAGTGATATAAGCATCGACATTACCGGTATTCAGGTTCATAGTTACCCGGACCTCGCCTTCACGATCTCCATAATCCCGACGGTAAGCAGCGGCCAGTGCCTGTTCAACAATTTCTTGGACAGTTTCTTCCGGTAAGTTCTTTTCTTCGGCAATCGCCCGAATAGCGATTGCTAATTGTTTAAAGTCCATTTCCATAACTTAATTTCTCCTGTTGTTCGTTTATTAGGTTCTTACTTTGACAAGTTTTAGGCATAAAAAAGCCCGACGAGGACGCCGGACATCAAGTATTATTATACGCCGTGACATATAAGTGTCAAACTTAGTCATTCTATCTGGAAACAATAATGGGCGGTAAGTCATTGACTATATCATGTAGGGTTGTATCAGAGAATGTTGCTGCATATTGTTCATCAATGGATGCGACTTCTGCACAGGCCGTTGCTAAAATACCTAGGATCCTATTACATTTCGGTAGATATTGCCTTTGTCTTACTTCATTTAGAATTCCTGACGTTGCTTTTAATAGCGCCGTTCTTTCTTGTTTATCTAACGGAACGTCTACGCCTTCATGTCCCACCATGAACTGAATCGTTCTATGGTTATCTACATCACTCATATTTGTGTATTACACTGACATACAATTATGACATTTGTCAACTAGCTCCAGATACCAGACATGTTACACTAAATTAAATGAGTAAAACCGTTCGACGATTCTATGCAGAGTTAAAACCGGAACATTATGATATACAACTACAACCCAACATCTCAACTAATACTTTTAGTGGCAATGTAACAATAAAACTTAAAAAAACTGGCCGGCCCAGTCAAAGATTAACTTTTCATCAGTCCGGTTTAAAAATTACTGGTGCCAAAATTATTAAATTAGATAAACCTGGCCCAAGAGAATTAACCGTTCTGCGTATTAATAACCAAAATAGTTTAAACGAAGTCCGAATTCATGCCGCCGAGGTAGTCTATAGTGGCGATTACCAGGTAAATCTAAGCTTTCAAGGTAAGATTACTGTTAATATGAACGGGCTATATCCCTGTTTTTTCAATTACAAAGGCACAGAACGGGTCATTTTGGCTACACAGTTCGAAAGCCATCATGCAAGAGAAGTTTTTCCCTGTATTGACGAGCCAGAAGCTAAAGCAACTTTTCAGCTTAAACTGATTACTTCGAAAGACTTACAAACGTTATCTAATACGCCAATTGAAAAACAGGAAAAATTTGGTGAGTTATTGGCTACGACCTTTTATCAGACCCCCAAAATGTCTACTTACTTATTGGCGTTTGTAATCGGTAAATTACACAGTAAAACTACCAAAACTAAAAGAGGTACTCAAGTTAGTTTGTGGTCTTCAGTCGCCCAACCACTAACAGCTCTGGATTTTGGCCTTAAGTTAGCTAAACAATCAATTGAGTATTTCGAGGATTATTTTGGTGTCAACTATCCACTTTCCAAAATTAATCATGTAGCATTACCAGATTTTTCGGCTGGAGCTATGGAAAATTGGGGATTAATCACCTATCGAGAACGAGCGTTAATGGCCTACCCTGGTCAAACTTCCCAAACCACCAAAGAAGCTATCGCCACAGTAATTGCTCACGAGACATCACACCAATGGTTCGGCAACTTAGTTACTATGCGTTGGTGGGACGACTTATGGCTAAATGAAAGTTTTGCTAGTTTAATGGAATATCAGGTGGTTGATTCGTTATTCCCTAAATGGCATATCTGGGACAATTTTGTCCTGGACGAAGGAATTATGGCCTTGCGTCGTGATGCCATTTCTGGTGTTCAAGCCGTACAAACTAAGATTCATCATCCGGATGAAATTCAGACCATATTTGATTCTGCCATAGTTTATGCAAAAGGTAGCCGACTGCTATATATGTTGAAGACTTACCTTGGAGAAGATTCATTCCGCAGGGGTCTTAAACTTTATTTTGATAATCACAGTTACGGTAATACATCCGGGAATGACTTATGGAATAGTTTACAGACTGCTAGTCAATTTGATGTCGCCGCTTTTATTAAACCCTGGTTAGAGGATCCTGGTTTTCCGGTATTATCGGTCGATCAACAAGCTAAAAACTACACTATCCGTCAAACACATTTTTTAGAAAACGGCGCGGTTTCCGATGGGCGGATTTGGCCGATCCCATTATTTTCTAACCATTCAGAGTTGCCGCAGTTACTACGTAAAACCGAGCAGCACGGGCAACTAGCATCTAGCTCACCGCCGTTACTTTTGAATCAAAATTCTTCCGGTCATTATATTGTGAACTATCTCCAGGTAGATCACCGCGATGCCATTATGAAATTAATAGCTCAAAAGTCACTAGGTATTGCCGATCGATCAACGCTTTTAAATAGTTCGGGGATGTTAGCTAAGGCTGGGTTTCAACCCTTCGGTGAGGTATTGAGGCTATTGGCTACATATAAAAACGAATCAGCTGAACCTGTTTGGTCTATTATGGCAAGAATCATTGCCGAAGCTCGGCGTTTTATTGATCTTGACACCAATTTAGAGTTATCCATCAAACAGTTCTTGCGTCAGCTGATCAAATCCGAATATCAGCGTCTGGGCTGGGTGGAGATAACTGGAGAGACGGTATCTGATCATAAACTACGCGCTACGATTATCGGTCTAGGAGCATATGCTGAGGATCCAAATATTATAGCCAATGCTATGAAACGCTTTAAGGCCTATCAAAATAATCCAGATACCCTCAACGCCGAACTACGGGCTGTTGTTTTGGGTGTTCCAATCAAACACAAAACGGCTGGTGCCTTTAAGTTACTACTAAAACAGTATGACGAAACAAGTAATAGCGAATTAAAATCCGATTTAATGGTTGCTTTATCGCAAACTAAAGATGCACAGCAGTCCCAGGCTTTGCTAAACCGTCTTAAAGATAGTTCATTAGTTAAGCCGCAGGATTCTGAACATTGGTTGTTTTATCTGCTAAGCAGTCGTTATACCCGTGAACTTGCCTGGCACTGGATGATCAATAATTGGCAATGGATTAAGCAAACTTATGCCACGGATATGTCTTATGATAGTTTTCCGCGTGTTGCGGCGTCTATCTGTAATACCCAAATATGGGCTAACCGTTACGCTGCTTTTTTTAAGCCAAAGCAACATGAGATTACACTTAAACGCAATATATTAATTGGTTTGACCGAGATAGATACCCGAGTGTCATGGTTAAAACGTGATTTAGCGAGTGTTCAAACATTCTTCAAAAATTTACCAAAGTGAACATACTGGAACATTAAGATTGACTAAGGCCTACTGTCTAGCGTCAGTCGAATTGGCTTAAAACTTCGGCGATGTAAAACACAAACACCATATTGATTTAGTGCATCGGCGTGTTTGGCTGTGCCATATCCGACATGAGTTTCAAAACCATAACCAGGATAAGTTGCAGCAGCTTGAATCATATAGGCATCACGGGCAACTTTTGCAATAATACTGGCGGCACTGACCGCAGCAATCGTTGTATCAGCTTTAATTATTGCTTTAGCTCGTGGATCATCCGGTAAAAAATTGATATTTCCATCAATGATTATTTCTTCGTAGTTTATCCTAATTTTTTCAAGCGATCGTTTAATAGCCAGCCGAATACTACCGGTAAGTCCATATTGATCGATTTCGGCTGCCGTTACCCAACCTAAGCCTATGGCTTTGGCTTTTGATTTAATAATGCTATCTAACAATAATCGTTGCTTAGGGCTTAGTTCTTTAGAATCTTTTAGGCCAGCGATCGGAGAATTTAAAATAACTGCACCAACCACTAATGGGCCTGCCCAACATCCCCTTCCGACTTCGTCAACTCCTAAAGTCACCACCTTCTAATTGTATATGACAACTACAATTGATTAATAAAAATATTATTGCTCGGTTTTTTCGTGACGGGCAATAACTTCAGCGGCTTTGGCCTCAAGTTTAGCTTCTTCTTCAGCTTTTTTAGCTGCTTCAGCTTCAGCAATTTTGGCAGTCTCTTCTTTTAGTTTTTCCTCTTCAGCTTCAGCGGTTGTATCATGAATAGCATTAACTTTTTCGCGGTCAAACTCGATCCCAGTCATTCTGGTACCCTTACCAGTACGTTCACGCAAATAAGTCAAATAATTGCGGCGGACTTTGCTGCGTTTGGTAACTTCAACTTTAAGAATTAATGGACTGTGTAACAAAAAGCTTTTTTCAACACCAACGCCGCTTGCTAACCGTCTTACGGTAAAGCGATTCATTAAGCTACCCTTTCGACTAGTACGAATAACTTGGCCTTGAAAAATCTGGATACGCTCCTTGTTGCCTTCACGAATACGCTGGTGAACTCGAACGGTATCGCCAGGACGAACATCAACTACGGCACTTTTCTTAAATCCAGCTTCAATATCTTGTATCACACTTGTCATAACCCAACTACATTACATTATTTCACCTCAAGAAGCAAGCCAGCAATAGGGGTATTTTAACCAAGAACTCGATAAATCTCTTCGATTGTTGTTTGACCGGCAATGGCTTTCAAGAAGCCATCTTGACGCATAGTCCGCATCCCGCTTTTGATAGCGGCCGCTTCAATTTCTTCAGTGGAAGGTACAATTGTAGTTTGTTGCATTAAGTGACGAATCTCACCGCTCATTAAAAACTGTTCTCGGATAGCAATCTGTCCCTTATAACCATAAGGATTATCAGTCGATGAGCCTGGTTTATACAATTGTAGGCCTTCTAAATTCGGTCGGTCAGTGCCTTCCGGCAAGGTATCGATCACCGCCCGAAGTCGGGCTAATGTGGTTTCATCCGGTTGATAGGGTTGTTTATTGGTGTCATCTAGGCGCCGGACTAAACGTTGGGCCATAATTAATCTGATAGCCGAGATAAATAACGGATTTTGCCCAATGACGTCAGCCATTCGGGTCAGGGCTGCGGCAGCAGTCGATGCGTGAAAAGTAGTCAGCACTAATTGTCCTGTTAAAGCTGCTTGCAGTGCAGTTCGGGCGGTATCATTATCCCGAACCTCACCGACCATAACTACGTCCGGATCAAGTCTTAAGACCGAACGTAACATATCGGCAAAAATATCATTATTCCCATCTTCTTTGCCGTGAACCGATATTTGGGTGATGCCCGGGAACTGGTATTCTACCGGATCCTCAATTGTGATGATTTTACGTTCTTCACCGTTTAATGAATTCATTATCGAATAAAGGGTGGTGGTTTTGCCGGAAGCAGTCGGACCGACTACCATAACTAGACCACTCGGTTTAGCAATAATATCATCTACCACCGCTCGCTCGGACGGAGACAGTCCAAGCCAGTCTAATTGGAACATTTCTTTCTGCATATTAAACAATCGCATCACAATATCCATGCCATTAATAGTAGAAACGGTTTCTAGCCGGACATTAACGTCGACGGTCGTACCATCAGCCATTTTAACCACTTGGGCAATATGACCTTGTTGGGAGCCTTCAGCAGAAGTAGATATATTGCCGGCACTAGCTATTGCAGCAATTAATACGCGGTACTTATCCAAGCTTACTTGAGCTATCGGATGTAAAACACCATCAATTCGAAATCGTATCCGGACATCTTCTGGTCCACTCTCAAGATGGATGTCAGAAGCATTTAGCCGGTGAGCTTGGACTACCAAATAAGCCAACATATCGTCAGCATTAACCTGTTTAAGGGTCTCCGATACTTTTTTAATCAAATCATCTGTACCGGCTGTATTCAGTGCGATATCCTGGTAGGTAACTTTTTTAGGCGGGTCATAGAGCTTCATATAATCGTGGTAACCGGCATCCGAAATAATGGCAAAACTAATTAATTGATCCTGAAAGCGTTGTTTAACATCTGCCAGAGCTGACTGAGGCGTGGTAGTCAAAATACCAAAAAGAATATTACTTTGATCAACATTTAGTGGGACAAGTTTCAAATTATATAAATCCGGTACACTCAGTAAACTTTGAAAGACTCGTTTATTTTGAATATGCGAGGTGTCGACATAGTTTATTCCCAATATTCCAGCACGACGTTGGGCTAATTGTTCTTGTTCTTCGCGGCCTTTGACTGCAGCATCGTCTTGCATATTGGTTAGTATAAAGCACAAACGTTATGCCGACCATAGGAGGTTTTAGTATAGTGTTGGTAATGCCACAAATTATTTTGATTGCCCATAATATACGGAGTTGCCATAACATCGGTTCATTGCTACGGACCGCCGAAGGACTGGGCGTAAAAACCGTTTATTTAACTGGCTATACGCCGTACCCTAGCCTAGAACATGATAACCGCCTACCCTACTTGGCTAACAGCGTAAACGCTCGGATTCATAAAACAGCCTTAGGAGCTGAACAACTGGTGGCGTGGCAATATAGTCAATCTATCGATCCGGTGTTAGCTAAACTCAGGAAGGCTGGTTATACTATTGTGGCCCTCGAGCAACACCTAAAAGCTATCAGTTTACCGGAATTTCGACCTACCCCGAAGGCTGCGCTAATTGTCGGCCGGGAAGTGAATGGTATTGAACCGGAAATATTAGATCATTGCGATAGTATCATTGAAATACCGATGTTAGGACAAAAGAAATCATTTAATGTGGCAGTGGCAACGGCAATGGCTTTATATCAGTTGATTTTGGCAAGCTAAGTTCTTTCTTATAATATCCCTAATGACCTGTTCTAAACTATTATTATTTGGTACAATTTAACTAAACTTAAACATAAAAATGACACTAACTAAAGTTAAGCCTCGCCATCCAACACCTGCCCATAAACAGCGAGTTGGTCTGCATCACCGCCATAGTCATCTTTACTTAAAAACCTATTGGCCTTATTTACCAATAATGCTGATTTCGGTTTTCGGATTTGGTACAAATAGCTGGATTAGCCAACAACACAAGTCTGTTCTCGGATATGCTACCGATATGAGCATCCAAGAACTACTCGATGGTACCAACAGCCAGCGAATTGCTTACGGAGAAGCACCGCTAACAATTAACACTCAATTGGATCAAGCCGCCCAGACAAAAGCCAATGATATGGCAGCTCGCGGTTATTGGTCACACGATACTCCGGACGGTCAAACGCCCTGGTCATTCATGATTGCAGCCGGATATGATTATCAAACAGCTGGTGAAAACTTAGCTTATGGTTTTGATACTTCAGCTGATGTTATGACGGCTTGGATGAATAGCCCCGATCACCGGGCCAATATTCTTAATAGCACATACCATGACATAGGTATCGGAATAGTAAATATTCCTGATTATCAAAACAGTGGCCCGGAAACCCTGGTCGATACCATGTACGGGTCATTGGCCAGTGAATCGGTAGTGGCTGCTACGCCACCACAAACAACCACAACTGTTCCCGCAGCCACCCCCAAGACAACTACCGCAACCCCTATAACCACGCCTGAAACTACCACTTCTTCGTCACCGGCTAGTCAGCCGGTTAATACGCCTGTTGCTACCACTTTGCCTTCATCAAATAACACCAAAACAACTACTACACTTACCATGACAGTTGAACCACAACAACAAATATCACGGATCCAACTGGTGGCTAGCGGTAATACCACACTGGGAGTTTCACTTGTGGTAATACTCGGCTGTGCGGCGTTTGTATTCTTAATTCTACGGCACGGAATGGCCTGGAGAAAAACGCTGAATCGTGGCGAGCAATTTGTTCTCCATCATCCATCTTTAGATGTGATTGCTACTGTATTAGTGGTAGCCAGTGTCATACTTACCAGATATTCCGGAATAATTCGTTAATTAAAGTAATTAAGGGATCAAAAATAAAGGAGAAATATTATGAGCAAACGTAAAGCCTGGTATATCAAAAAACGCGGTAGTTATTTACCTAACGTGTGGCAAGGTTGGTTACTTTATATTCCCTATGTTGCTTATCTTGTCGGTGTATTAGTATATGTCAATGTCCGAAATGATACGTTTTGGTCGGCAGTATTTACCGCTGTACCTAACTTAGTTGTGGCCAGCGTGATTATGACCTGGTTCGCCCGCACAAAAAGTTAATCTGTTGAGATAAGTAGTCTTTCCAAAAAATTACGCTTAAATACAAAAAAGAACATTGGCCAGCGGTTACTCAAATTGACCTGATATATCGATTGAATAACTTATTTCAAAACAATATTTTGAGCACCGACGAGTGTTTTTAAGCGTTTGAGTGAATTTTCATCATTATTTATGCGCGATGGTAATCGAATAATTTGTTTAGTTCCGTCTTTTCCCAGCACTAATACTACTTCGCAGTCACCTTTTTGCTCATTGATAATCTGCTTTAAAGATAGCAGTAATTCATTGTCATCACTTTTGGCTAAATGAATGTAAACCCGGACTGGTTTTTGCGGTAGCGGACTGATATCAGTGTTTTTAGTAACAACTTTTGTATTTGTTTTAGGAACTGCTGGTGTTTTACCGGTTGGTTTAAAAGCAGTGGCTTGTTCAGTAGTAATCTCACGAACACTATCCGCTACTACTTTAATATCATGCAGTGGATTACCGTTACGATCGGTAGTGCTGACCTTTCCGTTAACAATAATAACGTGATCCCTTTCCCATATATTAAGCGTCTGTTGCAATATACTGGGGAAGACAATAACCTCCATCTCTCCAAATTCATCCTCAATTTTCACAAAGGCCATTTTTTGTCCGTTTTTGGTGTTTATCATACGAACTTCAGTAATATTACCGCCAACCGCTACCTTATGACCTTCGTTAGCTAACTCAAGGGTATTTATAGGTGTAGATTGTTCTCTTAGTAATGCCCTAAATACATCCAGTGGATGCTGGCTTAAATATAAGCCCAGTAATTCGCGTTCCCAGAGTAATTGTTCCCGGATAGTATGTTTATCCGACGGAGAATTTAGAACTAATTTAGGTTTCATATCCAAAACATCTTCAGTTGATCCGAATAAATCAGTTTGGCCGCTGCGAGTTTGCTTGGCTAATCGGGCTGAATAAGTAACTAACGAATCCAGATTAAACAATAGCGTTGATCGATCCCCGAAACGATCAAAGGTACCGGCTTTAATCAAACTTTCTAATACCTTATGGTTAACGATATGGGCGTCGATCCGGGTCAGAAAATCTGCCAGATCAACAAATGGCCCGTTTGCTTCACGAACTCTTAAAATTTCTTCAGCCGCGCCTCGACCGACATTTTTAATGGCCGACAGACTAAACCGTATTTGGGATTTTTCTTCCGGTACTACCGCAAATTCTAAAAATGATTCATTAACATCAGGCGGCAGAACACTAATACCCATGTGCTGACAAGCGGAGATATCAATCGTCAACCGACTAGTATCATTAAAATCACTAGTCATTAGTGCTGCCATAAAGGCTGTCGGGTAATGCGCTTTAAGATAAGCAGTCCAATAAGAAATCATGGCATAACAAGCGGCGTGGGATTTATTGAAACAATAGGCTGCAAAATCCTCTAGTTGTTTCCAGAATTGTTCTATTAAAGTACGATCGGCACCGTTTTTGACAGCTCCTTCAATAAATTCGATTTTCATTTTACGCATTACATCCATATTTTTTTTACCGATAGCTTTGCGTAATGTATCAGACTGGCCGCCGCTAAAACCGCATAAATCTCTGGAGATTTGCATTACTTGTTCTTGATAGACCAACACGCCATAAGTTGTTTTTAAAGCATTTTCCATTTTCGGGTGATAATATTCGATCTTTTTAAAACCCCGTTTACGAGAAATGAAATCGTCAATAAACTGCATCGGGCCGGGTCGGTAGAGAGCCCCCATGGCGATGATATCTTCAAGGGTGGTTGGTTGCAGCTCGCGAAGGTATCGTTTCATACCCGAAGATTCAAATTGAAATACTCCTGTTGTATCAGCGTTTTGAAATAGTTTATAAGTCTTAGCGTCATCCAGTGGTAAACTATCCAAATCGATACTACGATTAAATACTTTCTTGATTATGCGTTGGGCGTTTTTAATAATCGTCAGATTGGACAGCCCCAAAAAATCCATCTTTAGCAACCCCAGGTCTTCAATTGGCCCCATAGCATATTGCGTGGCAATTACCCCTTTTTGGGCCATTTCCAGGGGCACGTATTTAACAATATCGTCCGGAGCAATAACTACCCCAGCCGCATGAACTCCATGGCTACGAATAGTACCCTCTAGTTGAATAGCTAAGTCAAATACCCGTCGAGCTGTTTCGTTTGTGGCATATTCTTGTTTAAGATCCGGGATATCTTGTAATGATTGGGATAGCGGGATATGTCTCCCTTGCACTGGCGGTGGGATCATTTTAGCTAAGCGATCGGCATCAGTATAAGACACCTGAAGAACGCGGGCGACATCACGTACAGCATTACGGGCGGCCATTCGGCCATAAGTAACAATGTTAACTACTCTTTCGGTACCGTATTTATTAGCACAGTAATTAATTACTTCGTCTCGGCGGGTATCTTGTATGTCAATATCGACATCAGGCATACTAATTCGATCAGGGTTAAGAAACCGTTCAAACAGCAAGTCATACTTTAACGGATCAATCTCGGTAATACGTAACGCATAGGATACGACCGAGCCGGCTGCTGAACCTCGTCCGGGACCAAAGACTATACCTTGATCTTTCCCCCAGTTCATAAAATCAGCGATGATTAGGAAGTAGCCATTAAAACCCATATTATCGATAACATCCAGTTCGTATTTGGCCCGTTGTAGAATCGCTTTGGGCAGGGTCTTTTGGGCTTGACTTATAGATAGAGTCTTAGCTTTTTGCTCATCGGTGTTTCCGTAACGCCAAGCTAAACCGCTATAGACTTGCTTGTCTAGAAGTGATTTTTCGCTCTCTCCGATTGGAACTGGAAATTTCGGGATCAGAATCTTACCTAATTCAATCTTAACCCGACAACGATCAGCAATAATTTTAGTATTCTGGATAATTTCTGGGTGGGTTTTACCCCAACGCTTTATTATTTCTTGAGGCTCGGTAACATGTAGTTCAAATTCCTTTAAACTCATCCTTTCTTTATCGTTATAAAACGACCCGGTTTGGACGCAGAGTAGGATTTCGTGAGCTTCCTGATCGCCATGTTTTAAATAATGGGCATCACAGGTTAACACACAGGGAATTTCCAGTCCTTGACCGATTCGTAAGATATCATTATTGGCCCGGGTTTGTTCTTGCCAATTACTGGGATGTTCTGGATGGCCATGATCTTGGATTTCTAAATAATAACGATCACCAAAGATTTCTTTATACCAGGCTGCTATCGCTTTAGCTTTATCGTATTGACCTTGGCGTAAATTCTCGCCTATTTCTCCGCCAATACAGCCGCTCAAGACAATCAGACCAGCATTATATTTTTGCAATAATTCATGGTCAATCCGAGGTCGGTAATAAATACCTTCTAGATTAGCAATGGTACTCAGGCGCATCAAGTTAAGATAGCCTTGATTATTCATGGCTAGTATGGTCAAGTGATAGTTCGATTTGTCCTTTGATGGATCTCGATCCAAATAGCTACGAGCAGCAACGTAGGCTTCCATACCGATAATTGGTTTTATGCCCTTGGAGTTAGCTTCTTTGTAAAACTCAATAGTCCCGCTGAGGGTGCCATGATCTGTTTTAGCCACCGCCGACATGCCAGTTGATTGGACAAAATCTATTAAATCCGGAACCTTTGTTAATCCATCCAACAAACTGTGTTGGGTGTGGTTATGGAGATGAACGAAATCAGCAGCATTAAGTGCCAAAGTTTTTTGGGGGGTTGACTTAACTGCTGCCGCTTGTTTAGCGGACACCTCCTTGTTTCCTCCTCCTGTATTTTCCAACTATGCTTACGATTATAGTCCACTATATTAAATGACAGGTAATGATAGATTTACAACAAATCATTCAGTTAACCATTTAATGGCCATCAGCTGTCAGCTGTGATTGACTGAAGTATATTTATTTTTTTAAAAACGTTTTTAAGTGTTGGAGGGCACGGTTGACTTCATTAACGGCAACACTGAGATCTTCATCTTTGGATTTACCGCTACGGACTGCTTTTAAGACGGTTTGAGCTTTATCTTTAGCAACTTTCGCTCTAGAGACTAGTTCGTTGACTTCGGTTTGTGATTTAGTACTTAAACCGGCGGCCCGATTTTTAACATTTGTCAGTTCTTCGTTCAGTTCATTGACAATCTTGTCGAGTTGTTCTTCGCTTTTAGCTATCCCCAGACGGGCGCTGGTTTCAAGATCACTTCGGGTTTCTCGACCTGATTTAGGTGCGGTTAATAGTCCGGCTATATATCCGCCTATAGCCGCCAATCCGGTAGCGACAGCAAACTTTTTAAATGATACTTTAGCCATGATTACTTACCTTCCTTATTAAACCTTTTTTCAACAATCTTAACGATGTTTCGAATTAATTTGAACAACGCCAGTGGTCCGCTAGCATTCTTAAATATTTCTGTCGCTTCGCCGGCAGTTTCAACCATCCGTTCGGCTTTGTCAACAAATCGTTTAACCGCTTTCAGTAGCCTAATGATCAGTGCCAGTGCGGCTATGGCAATTACCAAAAAGACGATCAGTACCACTGCTAAAATAATTATTAGTATCGTCTCGGCGTTATGCATTATCTTGCTATATTACTTTCAAATACATCTAATACTACCTGGACTTCTTTTGCAAATTTTCATATTGGAATTACCCTTGCTATTCAACTTTAGTTTGATTCTTTGGTGACTAATTCAGTCTATGATTACCGGGGTTCTCGGTTAATTCTTTAAACCCAGTTGTTTTTCAATTAGTTGCTGAGCTAAGCCTGGATTGGCCCGACCCTGACTAGCTTTCATTACTTGTCCAACCAAATAACCAATCGCTTTGATTTCACCATTTTGAACGTCTTTAGCGGCTTGAGATTGTTCTTTAATCACTTGTCTAACAATGGCAGAGATTTCATTTTCATCTGAAACTTGAAGTAAATTTTTGGACTTGGCAATTTTTTCAACTTGACCACCGTGAGATAGAAGTTCAGTAAACACTTCTTTGGCGGCCGTTGAACTAAGTTTATTTTGACCTACTAATTGAGATAATTTTATTAATTCAGTCTCATCCAGATTAATTAATTTGTTCTCACTGGTAGTCTCTTCGTCACTAACCGGACTTAATAGCCAAAAGGCAACCCGCCGAGCGTTAGTTGGATTGGCTTTACCTAAAACGCTAGATACTAGCTTAGCTACATCCGGTTGGGTAAGAATATCTTCAATTACTTTACGATCCACTTCAAGTTTTTGAAACTGTTGGCGGTAATCATTGGGTACTTTGGGCATTTCGGAACGGACACTTTCGATATAGGCTTCGTCCAACACAACTGGCGGCAAATCGGGGTCGGGCATATAGCGATAATCTTGTGCTTCTTCTTTATTGCGCTGTGGAAAAGTTCGTTGCTTAGCATCATTCCAACCCCGGGTTTCCTGGGTGATTGTTTGCCCTTTTTCCAATACCTCAATCTGGCGAGTAATTTCAAACTCAATAGCTTTTTCAACGTTACGAAAACTGTTTAGATTTTTGGTTTCGGTTCGGGTTCCCAATTTAGCCGGATCTGAGCTGACACTAACATTAACATCAAACCGCATGTGCCCCAAGTAAAGGTTACAGTCGCTGATATCGGCGTATTTCATCCGCAAGTATATCTCGCGCACGTAGGCCCTGGCTTCAGTGGCGCTGTGCATATCCGGTTCGGAAACAATTTCCAAGAGCGGCGTACCCGCCCGGTTAAGATCAACCAAACTGTAATTCTTGCCTGTCGGATGAGTGCTTTTACCGGCATCTTCTTCGAGATGTGCCCGGACAATACCTACCCGTAGCATCTTTATCTTATTAGTTAAACTATCGGTGATCGGAACCTCTACGTATCCTTTTCCGACAATCGGTTCATCATACTGGGTAATTTGATAGCCTTTGGGTAAATCCGGATAAAAGTAATGTTTACGGTCAAACTTACTGAATTTGGCGGGAACCGTTCCAAGCGTAAATGCTGCTCGGGCAGCTAATCGGATAGCTTGACGATTTAAGACCGGTAAGGCCCCCGGTAATCCAAAACAGATATGACTAACAAGGGTATTGGGTGGTGCCTGGCGGGCATCATTATCTACCGCTGCAAACATTTTCGTTTTAGTTTTCAGTTGGACATGAGTTTCAATGCCGATCGTTGCTCGGTATTTTGCTCGCGATTCAGTTGTGATCATCGAAGTGCCCCCAAATCTTTAAGCGCGTCGCGGAAACCCCTCAGGGCAGCTTGAACATCACGTCGATAAAGTCGAGACATTTCTTCGTGAACGATTTTATTCCGCAGCTTATGGCCAAACCAAACAGTATCGTTACTTTTCAGATTACGTTGAGCCGACACCAAGCGTTCACCCATAGTTTTTCCTTTGAAGTGTTTCTTTTTTAGCGCTTCATCTAATAAGTTATCGGCATTAATGACAGCTAAAGGCCAAGTGTTGCTCTTACCGCATAATTTCTCAATTTCTAACCAGCGTTGTTGGAATTTCTTTAAATCCAGTTTTTGTGGTTGTAACCGAGCGCTTATAGCCATGCCAATTAGCAAAACAATAATGGCTACAATGGCAATAATTATCAGTTCCTTATTATTGAAGATATCATTCATTGATTAACTCCTCTGTTTGATGGGCTAACCCAAGCAGTGCTTTGTCTGATCGTTGTGGAGCCATTAGTTGTAATCCAACTGGTAAATGGTCACTTAGACCCGCTGGAATACTGATAGCCGGGATACCTACTAGATTAACGGCTACTGTCATGATGTCCGACAAATACATCTGGAGCGGATCGCTAACGTTTTCGCCAATTTTAAAGGCTGTCATTGGTGCGGTCGGGCCTAACAGAAAATCGACTTTTGAAAAGGCTGACTCAAATTCTTTGATCAATTTAGTTCTAACAGTTTGAGCTCGTCGGTAGTAGGCATCATAATAACCACTGCTTAATACATAAGTCCCGATCATGATCCGGCGTTTAGCTTCCTTACCAAAGCCAATACCACGTGATTTGGTGTAGCTCTCGTCAAGATCTTTAGCGTCTTTATAGCTATAGCCATAACGTTGCCCGTCATAACGATTTAAATTGCTACTAACTTCAGCAGGACAAATAATATAATAGACCGCCAAAGCCATCGGTAAACTAGGCAGACTAACATTTTGAATGATAGCTCCCGCTGCTTGAAGTTTATGGGCAGCCGATTCGATAACACCCCTAATACTGACCGGCAAACCTTCGCCCATATACTCCTTAATTACCCCGATTTTCTGGCCCTTCAAATCACCAGATAAAATCGCATAACCATCAGGTTCACGTTCAATTGTCGTACTATCCAGTTCGTCTCGACCGGCCATTATGTCTAAAACCAGCGCTGCATCTTCCACTTGTCGGGCTAATGGGCCAATAACATCAGTACTGCTGGCCATAGCCACTACGCCACTACGTGATACTAAGCCATAAGTTGGCTTATACCCGACAATTCCACAAAAGCTTGCCGGTAATCGGATAGAACCGCCGGTATCTGTACCTAGTGCAAACGGTACAAGGTTTAATAATACTGATACCGCTGAGCCGCCAGATGATCCACCAGGCACCCGAGTAGTATCTAATGGATTCTTAGTCACCATAAAGTCACTGTTTTCAGTCGATGAACCATGAGCAAATGCGTCAAGATTAGCTTTAGCCACACAAATAGCCCCTTCAGCTTCTAACCGTTCAATGGCAGTTGCCTGATAGGGTGCCTCAAAACCCTTCAAAATATTGCTAGCCGCAGTTGTCTCGCTACCAAAAGTTAAAAAGTTATCCTTAGCGATAAATGGAACCCCAGCCAGACGTCCTATTTTTTGACCTTTTTGAGCTTGGTTATCAATTTTACGGGCACGTTCCAATGCTCGGTTTTCAATGGTCGCAATTATGGCATCGTATTTTTTAGCAGCCGAAATCGCTTTCAAAGACAGCTGAATTAGCTCAACAGCCTTCAGTTCCCTATTAACGACTTTTTGGGAGATCTCGGCAATAGATAACCACTGTCCCTTTGAATCCATTTATTCGATAATCCTTTTAACTTTGATCTGATCTGCTTGAACCGCAGGTACATTTTTAAGTAATACTTTCGGTTCATAACCGTAATCATAAACTACGTCGTCACGCATAACATTAACTAGTCCGGTTACCTGATTGGTTGACTTTAAACCGGTAATATCGACAGTTTGGAGCTGCTCAACATAATGGAGGATTTCACTTAGCTCACGACTAAATTCCTCAACTTCTTGATCAGTTAAGTCAAGACGGGCTAAACGAGCCAATTTTAATACATCCTCGCTGGCTAACTTGTTCATTTAACTTAATTGTAGCAGAACTTTTAATTCATAGAAGTACGACAACAAGTTGCATTTTAAGCTTAAGTATTGTATAATACTTTTATGCTAAATCATTCTTCACCTAATTTTGACCTTCAGCAAACTTTTAATTTTGACCGGCAGGATACACCACCTTTGCCTATTACAGATATGCCAGCAGAATCTACAAACTTGTCAGAACTTTATTCAGGGTCAGTTCCAACAACTGAAGAGTTATCTAACTCTACTCCAAATCATCTGCCAGAAACAGTAATACCCAATCCTAACTTTCCGAAGCTTAGTTTACGTGCCGAGTTTCTACTTAAGGCGTTAAAATTAATTGGTAGACATAACATTTCTGTCGGCTTTCTGATCGTTACTGACCCCCCGGAACCAAGAGAAGACAGCAGCGGGTCAATCGCTAAAGACAGAGCTGCAGTTTTTGATAGATATGGGGACGACGAAATCATCATTGAAGAGATGCGGCAAAGAAACGAAAAAGATAAAGATAGGTATAGAGATGCGGCTCTTTACTTTCTAGCTCGTGCTGCCGGAGTTACTTCCCAAAAAAGATCTCAAACAACGGCAGAAGGTAGGCTAATTCAGGAAGATTATGAAATCATGGATGATATGTATTCTGGTAAAGCCAATGAAAATGCCCGTAGGCGTTTTATTACAACCCTGAAAAGACTCAGTAATCAGCCTGGTAGTGCCAAAAGCCATCGCCCGGTTAAGACAACCAAAAGCTGATAGACATAGAGTAGCAAGTAGGTATTGATTTGATTGCTACATTTTCGTCTTGATATCAGCGACTATATCTCTCAATTCAGCAGCTTTTTCAAACTCTAGGTTAGCTGCTGCCAGCTCCATTTGAGCAGTTAAGTCTTTAACTAACACACTGTATTCATCTTTAGGAATCTTCCGAAGATCTAGCTTGGCTTTTTTAGCTTCTTCGGGTAAGTCTGGACGAAGTCCTTTTTCAACGGTTTTAGATATTCCTACAGGAGTAATACCATTTTGACGGTTATATTCTGCTTGAATCAGACGGCGACGGTTTGTTTCGTCAATAGTTTTTTGCATCGATACAGTTATATGATCGGCATACATTATGACCCTACCATCGACATGTCGGGCAGCCCGGCCAACAGTTTGTATTAATGCCTGTTCACTTCTTAGGAAACCCTCTTTATCGGCATCTAAGATAGCAACCAGGGACACTTCTGGTAAATCTAGACCTTCCCGCAGCAGATTAATACCCACTAAAACATCATAAACTCCCAGCCTGAGATCTCGTAATATATCAGTTCGCTCTAATGTTTCGATATCGCTATGTAAATAAGCCACTTTAATATTAAGATCATGGAGATATTCACTGAGCTCTTCAGCCATCCGCTTGGTTAGTGTGGTCACTAGTACTCGTTGATGTTTGGCGGTTCGGTTTTTTATTTCACCAATCAAATGGTCAATTTGTCCTTCTATCGGCTGGACTTCAATTTGCGGATCAAGTAAACCGGTTGGTCGGATAATTTGTTCAGCCGGTTTCGGGCTTCGGCTTAATTCATAAATGGCCGGGGTGGCGGAAACGTAAATGGCCTGATTAATATGACGCTCAAACTCGGTAAACGTTAATGGACGGTTATCTAGAGCACTAGGCAGGCGAAAGCCGTATTCCACTAGTACTTCTTTGCGAGCCCGATCGCCGTTATACATTCCCCTAACTTGTGGAATAGTCATATGTGATTCATCGATTAATAACAAATAATCATCTGGAAAATAATCCAATAAGGTAGCTGGTTGTTCGCCGGGTTCGCGATCGGTCAGATAGCGGGAATAGTTTTCAATGCCTTTAACAAAACCGGTAGCTTCCATCATTTCTAGATCAAATCGGGTACGTTGTTCCAACCGTTGAGCTTCTAACAATTTATTTTGTTTTTTATAGTCAGCTAATCGTAAATGCAATTCCTGATCAATTTTACCTAAAGCTATCTTAAGTTTCTCTTGCGGAGTAACGTAATGTGATCCCGGAAAAATCTTTAGAGTATTTAGGTGAGTCAGTACTTCGCCAGTCAAAGAATCGACTCTAGTAATGCGCTCGACTTCATCACCAAAAAATTCGATCCGGTAAGCTACTTCTTCACCGGCTGGAAAAACATCTACCACATCACCCCGAACCCGGAAGGTGCCCCGGCGAAAATCGACGTCGTTACGATGGTATTGAATATCGGTCAATTGACGTAAAAACTTATCCCGTAACCGTCTTTCCTTAATAGTTAGCTCAATTGATAGGTTATTGTAATCTTCAACCGAACCGATCCCATAAATACAGCTAACACTAGCTACAATAATAACGTCACGACGGGTCAGTAAAGCATCAGTTGCGGCATGACGTAATCGATCAATTTCCTCATTAATATCCGAGTCTTTTTCAATATAGGTATCGGTCCGAGGCATGTACGCCTCAGGCTGATAATAATCAAAGTAACTAACAAAGTAATGAACGGCATTGTTCGGGAAAAATCGTTTAAATTCGCTGTATAACTGGGCAGCTAAGGTTTTATTATGACTCAACACCAGTGTCGGTTTCTGCCGATTTTGGATAACTTCGGACATCACGAAAGTTTTGCCGGATCCGGTTACGCCGAGCAGTACTTGCTCTTTGACCCCTTTTTGTAACCCTTCGTTTAGTTGAGCAATTGCCGAAGGCTGATCGCCGGTCGGTTGATAGTCACTCTTTAACTGAAACTCACTCATTACCTAATTGTAACAAGTTGGTAGATGAGAAATATAAAGATAGCTTAACCAGACCGCGGTTCCGGATTTATTAATGGGTCACGTCGTAAGTACCAGTGTTCATCACGAGCTAAAACTTCACGGATATCAGCATATTTTTTATCCAACAAAGCGATGATTTTTTGGACCAGGTGTTCCGGATTATCGTCATAGATAACTAAATCGTCTGGCGGTTCCAAGGTTTTCATCAATTCCGGCACGATATCAGCCGTGCCTCCACTGCCTAGTAATACGCCACAGGGTTTATGAGCTTCTAATGCCGAAGTGAATTCATGTAGTGAACCAAAACGGCCGCCAACCGTAATCACCGCGTCACTGGATTGAACTAGATATAAATCTCTCCCGACGTAGCTTAAACCGGTAAAATTTATAAAATCAAATACATCATGCGGCAAATGATACTTCTTAATGTGTTCTCGTAAACTTTCGGCCGGCGAAAATCCAATACTCGTACCTCCGGCTTTTTTAGCTCCGTAGGCTGCGTAATATGGTAATCCAACAGTGGCACCAGTGGTTACGATATTACCGGATTTAGCCACTGCCCTACCTAAAGCTTCGGCTTTATCATGAGCATCTTGAATTGTTTTACCAGCCGCTGCACCTGAAATACAAATCGAATAACGTAAGGATTTGAGTGATTCTAAATCGTTTGGCATTTATTTTTCTGCTTATCCTTAAGTTTATACTACAGCCGGTTCAGCCACAAGTTGTGACTCCAGATTACCGAGGATGGCCTGTTCAACATTTTCATGTCTCATGTAGTGAATCATTAACTCGTGCCACAAGTTGTTTTGAAAATAATGAACTATACGGCTCGAATAAGGCAATTGATTGCAATAATTAAGGGCAGCATCAACTATATTCAACGATACGGGTTGATGGTCATGTAAATACCCTAGACAGGTGGTGTGGTGCCAAAATTCCAAACTTGGCTCAATGTGGCTAAGAGCTTTTTCAATGGAGTGCCAACTCAGATCTTCTCGTTGGACGTGAGGTTCAAATAGATCAGCCCGAAATCGGTCAGCAAAACGAGCATAATACCGCTGGACAATTTGCCATGGTACCGGTTGATCAAGTAATTCAGCGTTTAGTGTTGGTTCGCCTATAACAACAGTTTGTACTAATTTACCAAAGTTAGGTTTTACTTGACAAAGCTTTAAGAAGGTCGTGCAAGCCCGAACCTCATTCATTTCATGCAGTGCCAGGATAAATGTCGTCAGGGTGGCGGCTGGTGGGCTATTATCTGGTAGGGGTAATAAAACTACGGTACCGAATTCTTTAAGACTGATAATATTGTGTTTCTTAAGAGAGACAACTTTTGAGGCTAATTCCCGCCAATGTTTAGTATTTGGCGCCACAATGGCGATTTGACGGATTTCAAAATTACTGGCTTTTAGCTTTTTATAGCTATCTAGCATCGCTTTTCGCCAACTTGCTGACTCCAGCAACCAAGCAGCGGCAAAGACCGTGGTCACTTGTTCGCGACGTAACATTGACTCTAATGACCGGTAATTCAGCGCTTTCATGGTATGTTTAGGCGGCTGAGCTTTAAGAAGTTTTTTAGCAACGGTTGACTGAAGGGCAAAACAGCTTTTGGATACTGGCAACGACAGAAGAGCACGACTGATACTAACATTCAAATCCTGCTTATCGCCGTATTGTTTACGTAAAGACTCAACTAAACGTTTATCGTCATCTTTAACCCTCTGTTGAAGAGCAGCATATAGCTCATCACCGGTAGTATCGTTAGGGTCTAATCCCAGTTCTTTGAGTTTTAATCTAGTTGCTCTTTCTATTTCGGTCGACAATCGAATATCGGTATTGTTATGGCCGCTGGCAACCTCCAATCGTGATAATACCCGATGAAAGTTTGGCTCATCAGCGCCAAGCAATTCAGACAGTACCCTGGTCATACTTATTTACATCTTAGCACAAGCAGAATTTTTGACCAAAACCTTGACATTACATTCCAGTTATGATAAACCACTACGGTATTTCGTTGAGCGGAGATCCGTTCCGAGTACTTTGACAAGCAGACAAACACAAAGTGAGGTATGAGATCGTAATAGCAAACTGTTTCATACCTCGCTTTGTGTGGTTAGAAACACACGCCAGCACTCTAGCTGGAGCCATTATCGGCTGAGCAGACAAGGAGTCACCTGTGGCAGGACACATCGTTATCCAAGCACCAAGGGTCGATGAATCTGAGTACACGCTTCTCAAGGAAGCTTGCGGCGATCGGAGTTCGTTCTGGTGCAAACCAGCTCAATTCGAACGTCGCGGCAGTCACGCCAAGGTCATCATCCGCCCGAAGTGCTGGGTCGCTGGACGAGCACAAGCTCAGGCAATCGTACGCTGGCTCCGCAGTCGCGGCATCCACACTGACGCCAAGTTCTACGAACCTCAGGTCAATCATCAATCCCTCAGGGGCACCAGCATCACCGCAGCAACGTCGTTCACTACGATCTGAAACGGTCGCAGCAACATCGCTTCTAGAGGACATCTGATGCCAGTCAACCTCCACACCTCATCCCGTGCTCTACCAGACGGTCACTCCTGGAACTACGACAGGGCCATGTCCATGCTGAAGACCGGCGAAACCTTGGAGATTGAAGTCTTCATCGACGATATCACCAGGCGTGCGCCGATTACCAACCGAAGGGACCTAGTGACGGAACGATGCGCAGCGGTCAATGACGGGGCAACCTGTCGACTCATCGGTGTTTCCCGAGTCCAGAAAAGGTCTCAGCCGGCGGCATAACAACCAAGTCTCAGAGCGCAAGGGATGGCGGTATCGCTAAAGGGCATAGCGCCTCAACGCCTACCGTCTCCCTGCTCTGGGTCTATATCTGCTTGTCATGTTTCATGATTGTAAACATCAGCGTGCGCTTCAGATGAAGAGCTAAAAACAGCAAATCACAAATTATTATTTATAATCTAGAAATGTACTGGTTTATACCATTCTGGTGCTTTTTTCAACAATTCATCTAATTCATTGACGGTAAGTAGTCCGGCTTGCGAACCGACTTTTTGGACAACACTCATGGAGTTGATTGGAGCCCACTGCAGTGCACCTTCAATGGTATTGCCTTTAGCTAAAGCAGCTACAAAAGCCGCAGCAAAGGCATCGCCTGCCCCAGTGCGTTCCAATGGCGGTTTTGGGTCAGGGTAAAGCGGCATTTTGAAGCGATTTTGGCCATCAGAGGCATAAGCCCCGGCTGGTCCATCAGTAATTACTACTATTTTCGGTCCTAATTCATGTAAATGATTTAATAAATTATGGACATCTTCGTGGTTAACGCCACTAACGGTTGCTGCTTCTTCACGATTCAAAATTAATACTTCGGAGTGTTGATAAATCCTTTTGAGCCGCTCTTTACCGGCTTCTATTTGAAAAGTACCAGGTTGAAAAACTAATTTAATGGTTGGGTTTTCATCCAGCCATTCAGCTATTTGATCATGATACTCAAGTCCATGCTCACTAACTGAACTAAAATAGATCCAGCGGGGAATTTCATTTGGTCTCAGATGCGGCCAGTGGTAGCCATATTCCTCGTGCTTAATTAAAATAGTCCGATCCGCTTCATACCATAAAATGTAATGATAATTACTATTATTATCTGGATTAACTCGTACGAAACGGTGGTCAACTTTATTTTTAACTAAAGAGTTAATCATGTCGCGACCCCATTGATCACCTCCAACATTTGTCACAATTGAGGTTTTCAGTCCAAGACGAGCAAAGGCAACCGCTCCATTGGCAGCATTACCAACACCTTCAACGACTTCGGCATAATCAAACGGTATTTTAGTGCCGAATCCCATGGCCAGTATTTTAGTACCTAGTTCATCGATATAAGTGCGAGCTTGGTTAGTTAATAATCGAATAAAGACATCGGTGTTAATGTCGCCAACGGTAATTACATCAAATTCTTGTTGCATTCTGTCTACCCACCATTTGCGAAATCATTACCTTCAGATTAATCCCATTTTCAACTAAAAATCAACAAGATAATGCTTTTCCAGCCGAATTAAAATCAGCAATTTTACTCTCAACAACAGCCTGGACAGCCGGTACCACCGCTTGTTGAACCAGTTTAGCTACCGAATATTCATCCGGGTTTTCCCGCAAGATCTTTTCCAACGATTGGCGGTAGGCAATTCGCATGTCCGAATTAATATTCACCTTAGAAACACCTATTTGTACCGCACTTATAAAATAGTGCCCGGGGGTATCGCTACCACCATGCAGTGAGATATTACAGCTAATGACATTGCGAATCTGTTGCAACAAATCCAAGTCAAGGATTTTCGGTACCGGATATTTACCATGCAGGTTACCGACTTGGACAGCAAAAGTATCAATACCGGTTTGAGCAACAAAGTCGGCTGCCTCTTCGGGTTTTGTGTTATATTTTTTGACTTCTTCATAGTCAATTACTTCGGTGTGTAAATTGGATGATCCCATAAAGTAGCGTTCTTCAGCTTCAACAAGAGCTCCAGTAAATTTGGCATAAGCGACGATTTCTTTGGTTTTCTCGATAATTTCCTGTCTCTGGGCGTCGTGATTAGCTTGCGAGATATCGATATGAATAAATTCAAATCCAGCTTCAATCCCCAGTTTAGCCGCTTCAACCGATGGTGAGTGATCTAAATTAATGTATATCTCAACCCCATATTGGTTTTTAAAGTTGTCTACCATGTCACGGACATTGTCTAGCCCGATAGTATCAACTTCTCCTTGACTAACTTCTACAAGCAATGGTGATTTTGTTTTGACCGCAGCTTGTGAAACCGCTTTTAAGGTGGGCTCGTCATCGAGATTAAACGCTCCGAACGCCCACTGATCAGCTCGGGCACTAGCCATTCGCTCACGGGCCTGTTGGCAATTTTGTCGTATTTGTGTAAGTGTTAATGGCATAAGTTATTCAATCTTATTCTTAGTATAAAGCTTGTGCTAATCAGCTGCAATAAACCTTCAAAGTGTACTGTTAACGGCGATATTCTTTCTTAGTAAAGTGTTGGATGATTTGTCAGCTTTTCTTTTCAACAATCTCCTGAGCGGCTAATTGGATCTGTTTTGCTGTTAGTCCAAAGTGCTTCAATAGTTCATCCGGCTCACCCGATTCACCAAAACAATCAAGCATGCCGATACGTTTGATAAATACCGGGTACTTTTCTCCTAAAAGTTCTGAGATTAGACCACCAAGCCCCCCGGCTATTTGCCCTTCTTCAACGGTCACTACACATTTGGTCTTATGAACACTTTTTAAAATAGTTCCGGTATCTAATGGTTTAATCGTCGGGACGTGGATAACTTCCGCATCTATTCCACTTTTATATAATTTTTCAGCGGCCACTAACGCTTGATAAGTCATGGTCCCGGTGGCAATAATGGTAACATCCTGACCACTGACAAACTGGTATGCCTGGCCGATGACAAACGGGGTGTTGATGGTTGTAATAACCGGCGTCGCTTCACGAGCTAGGCGCAGATAATTCGGACGGCTATCTTTAGCCATTGCTAAAGTGGCTTTCTCCGCTTCCAGGGCATCACAAGGAGCAATTACAACCATATTCGGCAATACTCGGGCCAGAGCAATATCTTCGAGCATCTGGTGGGTTGCACCATCTGGGCCAACGGTTACCCCGGCATGCGACCCAACAAGCTTCACTGGTTGATTATTTAAACAAATGGTTGTCCGAATCTGTTCCCAGTTACGGCCGGGATTAAACACTGCATAACTACTAACAAACGGGGTTTTACCCATAGCTGCCAGTCCCGAACCAACTGCCGCCAGGTTTTGTTCGGCAACACCAACCTGGATATACCGTTCCGGAAAGGCTTCGGCAAAAAGGTTCATCTTAGTCGAATCGGTCAGATCAGCACAAACCGCTACCACCCGTTCATCAATTTCACCGGCTTTTTGCAGCCCACGACCGAAACCAGTCCTAATTGGCTCCATTTTTAGATCGGCTGAAAGAAAATCATCAACTAAGTGCAAATCATCCATCAGTCAGCCTCGCTTTTGATCTTACCGCCTAATGTCCGTAGTTCTTTGAGGGCCGTTCTTGCCTGTTCATGATTCGGCGGTATCCCATGCCAACGAAAGTCATATTCCATAAAGTCCACGCCCATTCCGGGCACGGTGTGGGCAATAATCATCACCGGTTTTTCGACAATCGCTTTACCCATCTCACAGGCATCCACTACCGCCTCTATGTTGTTTCCGTCTATTTCCAAAACATGCCAGCCAAAACTTTCCCATTTGGCTCTGAGATCTTCCAAGGGCATGACTACTTCTGTCGGACCGTCTAGTTGAATGTTATTGCGATCAATTATGGCAATAATGTTATTGAGCTGATACTTACTGGCTAGCATGGCCGCTTCCCAGACATTACCTTCATCCTGTTCGCCATCACTCATCACCACGTAGACCCAACGCTGTCTAGACTTATCCATACGCATTGCCAAAGCCATACCGCAAGCTTGACTCAGGCCGCAACCCAAAGGACCGCTGGTCGTTTCTAAGCCTGGTAATTTAGTACGTTCGGGGTGGCCCTGCAGACGTGATCCTAACTTCCGGAGGGTTAATAGTTCTGTTTTAGCAAAATATCCGCTTTCAGCCATAGCTGCATAACGCACCGGGACACAATGGCCATTGGATAAAACTAAAATATCTCGTTCTCCCCAGTCTGGTTTTTGCGGGTCATGTTTCATTACCACAAAATAAAGTGCGGTAAATATATCTGCCAAACCCATCGGTCCGGCACTATGTCCGCTACCGGCTTCCTCCAACATGCTAATTATGTCTTCACGGATCAAGTTAGCTTTTTCTTCTAGAGCCTTCTGAGTCAATACTGATTTAATTGTGGTCATACTGGTTTAAATTAGCGCTTCCAGGGTGTTATAGGCTTTGTTAGCGTTTAGGGCTTGTTGGATAAAACCACCAACATTCAGTACGTCGACACCGGCTTTCACCAAGTCATCGGTATTCTGGTTGTTAACGCCTCCATCCCAGCCGATTTCCAGAGTAGGTTTTAGGGATCTTAAGACCATTACTTTTTTAAGTAGTGCAAGATCCGCCCGACTACCGCCCTGATAGCCTAAATTACCGGAAAAAATTAATACGTGATCTATATAGTGAAGTGCCGGTTTAATCATATCGACGCTGGTCGGCGGTAATAATGCCACACCGACTTCAATACCGTGATGATGCATCCGGTTAGCAAAACCAGTAAAATCACCGTCTGCTTCAGCATGAACAATTACCAGTTCGGGGTGTTGAACAATGAAAAGATCAATGTATTCAAAAGGCTTTTGATACATAACATGCAGATCAACACTGATATTGCCTGGCCACCATAACTGATCGATATCAATCAGTTTCCGCGGGGTCAGCCGGCCATCAGCTACATCCAGATGCAACCTTCCGGCAAACGGTATTACTTTGTCCATTTGCTGTTTATAAGCTCCGGGGTCAGCTGCAGTTATGGTCGGGCAGACAACCGCTCGGCTCATGTTAATTCATCCAGTTCTTGGATTCGCCTTTTAAAGCGGGTAGCTCCGGCAAACGATGTATTTAACCAGGTGGTGATAATCGGTACTGACTTTTCCAGTGTTAAAGATCGAGCTGACAGGCATAATACATTACTGTCGTCATCATTACGGGACGATCGAGCTTCGGCAATATTCCAACACAGACAAGCCCGAACATTTTTAAATCGGTTAGCCGCCATACACATACCCTGTCCACTGCCACAAATCAAGATACCCCGGCTATCACGATCTTTATCGGCTAATAATGCGCTCACTACCCGACTGGCAAATTGCGGATAATCATCCGTTGGATTGACTTGTTGATCACCGCTATCGACAACCTGATACCCGGCACTGACTAAAAATTCACGGATTTGTCGTTTGAGATCGTATCCGTTATGATCGGCTCCGATATATATTTTCATTTTTCCACCTTAATCTACTCAATGTTTATTCGTGTTGGTGTGTTTCCTTCTGATGTAAATAGCGGCCGACATCAGCTACGGTTTCAACTAAGCGGTTGGAATAACCCCATTCGTTGTCATACCAGGCCGCTACTTTCAGTAGATTCCCGCCAACTACAGCGGTCATTGGCAGGTCGACGATCGCCGAGTGCGGATTACCAATAAAATCGGTGCTGACCAGTTCTTCGTCGCTAACATCTAAAATGCCTTGATAATATGGCTCTTTAGTGGCTTTTTTAAAAACCTCATTAACTTCCTCAACACTAACGCTGCGTTTAGTGACAATCACAAAGTCGCTTAACGAAACGACCGGTGTTGGTACACGGACTTCAAAAGCGGCAAATATACCTTGTAGGGCCGGCAAGGCCCGGGCAGCGGCAATTGAAGCACCGGTGGTAGTCGGTACGATATTTTGAGTGGCAGCTCGAGTTTCTCGTAGGTGTTTGTTGGGCCCATCCTGTAAATTCTGACTGGCAGTATAGCTATGCACAGTGGTCATCATCATTTTCTCGATACCAAAATTGCTTTCAATAACATTTAAAACCGGGGTAATGCAATTGGTGGTACAACTGGCACTACTAACTACTTCGTTGGCGGTTTCCAACTTATCATCATTAACCCCTAACACTATGGTAGTTGCACTATCAGCACTATCGCCTTTAGCTGGGGCGCTAATCACAACCCGTTTAGCGCCGGCAGTAATATGGGCCCGGGCTTTATCCGGTTCGACAAACAAGCCAGTAGACTCAATGACTACATCAATATCTAGCTCTTTCCAGGGTAAGGCGGCTGGATCTTTCTCGGATAGCACTTTAATAGATTGACTGTCGACTATCAGGTTTTGCTCATCACTACTGACCTGGTGGCTATAGATTCCGTAATTAGTGTCGTGTTTCAGTAAATAAGCCAAGGTTTTAGTATCGGTCAGGTCATTAACCACTACTACACTGCAGTCACTCCGGTCAAAGGCAATTTTAAAAGCATTCCGCCCGATACGGCCAAATCCGTTGATTGCTACTCGAGTCTTCATACGTCCATCCCTCCTGTTGGTTTTGTTAGGTGATAACAAGCTTATTGTAGAAGCATAAGCATAGTCATGCAAGAAGAGTAACTATAATTAACTAATCTTGCTTAACGGGCACGGATAACATCTCAACAAATTAGTTTAGTATCAGTTTATGGATGAGTCTGGTGATACTGAGCAATCGAATCAGCTATTACCTTTTTGGCAGCCTCGATATCACCCCATCCAATGACTTTGGTAAGGCCGGGTTTGATAAAGTCCTTGTAATGACTAAAGTAATGATCAACTTTTTGTTTCCAGTGTTCACCAAGATTAGCCAGGCTGGTTACTTGATCACCGCCGTCCTTATCATCTGCCGGAACCACTACTATTTTGTCATCCATTTTCCCTTCATCTTCAAAATTCAACAACCCGATTATTTTTGTCGGTAGCCAGACACCGGTCGAGATTGGTTTACTAGTCACTAACAGCACATCCAGTTCTTTTTCGTCACCACTAAGAGTTTGTGGGATAAATCCATAATTAAATGGTTCGGGAAAATCGGTCGGTTCTACCCGATCCAGCCGATAAGCAGCTAACTGGTTATCCCATTCAATTTTCATGTTAGAACCCATGGGTATTTCCACAACAGTATTGACTACTCCGTTTTGATAGTCACCCGGAGTAAGTAATTTATTAAAATCAGGCATTGAAATAATCTCCGACTTTTTGTTTGTAATATGACTGTCGATGACATTGTACACTAACCGCTTAACTTATCTCTAGGGTTATACAGACAACCTCTCAGCTAATGGGTTATACTGGCTATCATGAGAGCTACCTTCGATCATTCCGATGTGGAAGCGGCCAATATTACTACTTTTTGGTTTAAACCAGAAAAAACGTTGGATTATACAGCCGGACAATTTATAGAGCTGACTATTAACCATCGGCACCCTGATGACCGTGGTGAAAAGCGTTGGTTCACCTTAAGCAGCTCACCCGGTCAGGAGTTAGTTAGTATTACCACCAAACTGAGCCAGTCTGGTAGTACTTTTAAGCAGGCCTTAAGAAAGCTATTGGCTGGTGATAATTTGCAGATGTCTGAAGCAATGGGTGATTTTGTGCTGCCCAAATTCATCAATCAACCATTAATTTTTGTGGCCGGTGGCATTGGTATTACTCCGTTTCATAGTATCTTTGAATGGTTGACTGAACACCATGAAAATCGCAATATTCAGTTTTTTTACGCCGTTAATAACGAAGATGAGATCATCTTTCAGGCTACCACGCAACAAGCTGGTGTGCATACTACCATTGTGGTCAACCAACCGTCAGATTCCTGGGGCGGTGAACGTGGACGTTTATCGGCAGAATTAATCTTGGGGCTAGCAGAGACGACTGCCGATAGTTTGTTTTATTTATCTGGACCGGAGCCAATGGTTAAACAGCTGGAAAAAGATTTGCGAGCTAATGGCATCAATCACCAACAACTGGTTACTGATCACTTTCCAGGTTATAGTACGATTTAGTGGTTTAAACAGTGGCTGCAGCTGGTTTAGTGTCGGATAGGCGCATCAGTTTACCTTCAAGATACTGGCGTATAATCTTGGCAGCAGTAGCTCCTTCTCCAACCGCACTGGCTATTTGCATATTGGCACCGGAGCGGACATCGCCGGCCGCAAACACCCCCGGCATAGAGGTTTGCAGCTGTTCGTCGGTCTTCACGAAACCAATTGCATCCAGTTCAATACCCGACGCCCGCAAGCATTCACTGTTTGGTTTTAAGCCGACAAATATAAATACACCATCAACCGGAAATTCTACCGATTTCCCGGATGTTATCGCGGTTCCGATAACTTTAGTCACTTGATCATTTTCGCCAACAATCTGATCAGTTGTAGTTTGCAAACGAAGCGTAATCTTACCGGCTTTAACGGCAACTGCTAGTTCATGCTGCAATACTTCTGAAGCCTTAACGGTGCTCCTAACCAATAGATCAATGTGGCTGGCAAAGCGGGTTAAGAAGAGCGATTCCTGGACGGCGGAATTGCCACCACCAACAACGGCCAGTCGCTTACCTCGGTAAAAAGCTCCATCACAAGTAGCACAATAATGAACACCCCGGGCATAATACTGTTGCTCGCCCGGTACATTAATTTTTTTATAATCACTGCCGGTAGCTACCAGGACAGCTCGGGCCAGCAGGTCACCATTGGTTGTCTCCAGTCGTTTATATTCACCTTCGTCATGAATTTTAGTAACTTCCCCTAACTCAATTACTGCCCCGAAACGCTCAGCTTGCTGGTGTAACTTTTCAGAAAGCGTTAATCCTTCAATACCATCTGGAAAGCCGGGGTAATTATCCACTTTATCGGTTACCGCCGCTAAGCCGCCAACCACGCCGCGTTCAAATAGCAGTGTCTCGATATCTTCACGGGTAGTATAAATAGCAGCACTCAGGGCAGCCGGACCAGCTCCTATCATGATTACTTGATGCTTTGGGACAGCGGACAATTTCATTTCGCACCTATTCTACTAAACTTGACTGCCATAATGCCACTTTTTCAATCAACTTTATAAATACAGCAGTCATAATAGCCAGTTAAAGTGATTATTAATATTTTTAGCTAAGCAACGGCTGGAGCTAATTTAGTCAGATTGTATCCGACCACCACTTCTTGGGTATTGTCCTGTTTAGTAACTACGGTAACCGGTACAGTTAAAGCACCGGATATTTTAAGAGCTTCTGCTTGGCGTTCCGGGTGGTCGTCCAGGTTAACTTCTTCAAAATCTCGACCTTTAGCACCTAAGTACCTTTTAACCATCACACAGTAAGCGCAACTATTGATGGTGAAGACAGTTATTTTCTTAGGCATTAATTATCTCCTTAGTCATATTTTATGTGTTTTTTCGTAATGAGTCTGATTATATATAGTGCTTTAGTTTCATGCAATACACTATATGTTGTGTTTTTGGTGACATTTCGTCACTTATGACAGAATGCGTAACAGCTTCACTACAAACACCAAAGCGGAGTTGGCCGGTATACTACCATTGGCTTGACTGCGGTAGCCCAGACTAGCTGGTATTACCAACAAACGGGTCCCGCCGACTTTCATCCCAACTAAACCCTGATCCCAACCTTGAATAACCTGACCTTCACCTAAGGTAAAGGCAAAACCGGTGGTTTTAGTAAAGTTTTCATCAAAGGCCATACCGGTACTGGCTAACGTACCGTAATATTTGACTACCAAACAATCGCCGGCCTGCGCTGTTGCTCCACTGCCATGAGTTAAATCAATCGCTTGCAGGCTGGTTACGGCACCTTTAGGAATATATGGTGAAGGAGGTGTCAGAGTTAGTTCGGTAGAATTATCGGTACAGTTTTGGGTGGTTGACGACGAGCCGGAGTTAGACATCAGTTGCTGTATAATCACCGCGGCGCTTAACGCCAAGGCCGAAACGCTAAAAATAATTATCCCCATCCAGGCAAAGGCTCTATCGCGTACTCTAGTCATATTCTTTCCTATAGACGTTCCGCTGACAGCTCCGATTTAGCCGCTTCAGCTACTTTATCTAATAAACTATTAACTTCAACATCTGTCAGTGTCCGGTCGTAACTAGCGATAATCAACCGAAGCGTAATATGCAGATGAGTTTTATCATCTCCCCGTTGGTAAATATCCACCGGGTTAAGTTGGATTAGACTATGGTCCGGCTTCAGTTCGTCTAATTTTTTCCCGACAAAGTCGAAGATTTGTTGATAGGCAGTAGTAGCCGACACTTTCAAACAGATATCTTGTTCGACTTTAGGGTAGCGGGATAGCGGCCGGTATTGCGAATGGGGTAATTGACGGGCCAATAACAGCGGATCCAGCTCAAAGCCGGCACAAGCTAAAGGTAGTTTCAGAGATTTTTGAACTGATCGCCGAAATTCACCAACTACTCCCCAGACCAGTCCCTCAGTATCTCGTAGGACAGCACTGCGGTTTGGCTCAAATGGCGCTACCATCTGTTCCAGCCAAGGGTTATGGCCTAGGTCGGCTCCGGCTAACGGTTCAAATTTGACGGCTGTCAAGGCTTGAAACTGATAAAGAACACTCTTCAGATACTTTTGAGCCAGATAATAAGACGCTGGATCGGTTAGTTTACTGGCATAAACCAGGCTTAGGGCATTGGCTTCTTTAGGTACGCCGGGTTCATTTGGGTCAGGCTCGTTGAAGATATGGCTTTTGCCTATCTCAAACAGCACAAAACGGTCGTATCCAGCTCTCAGATTCGGATTAACCTTTTCCAGCAAACTAGGCGTCAGACTTATCCGGTAATACTGTAAATCCGGACTTAAGGCATTAGCTAGCTGCCAGGCTAAAGTTTTGTTTTGACCGACCTTATCCAGTAAGCTGCCATGAACAAAGCTATAAGTCAGTAATTCATTGGCCCCCGAGCGGCTTAAGCATTGACTAATCGCCGCCTTGAGTTCCAGCATCGGATCTTTCGTTGAAGGAGCTAGATCACGTTTAGGCAACTCAAGGGGCAGTTTAGCATAGCCGTACAATCGCCCGACTTCTTCCACAACATCTTCCCGGACTTCGATATCGGTTCGCCAAAACGGGGCCGTAACAGTCAGATTGTCGCCGGTTTGATCAACGCTACATTCGACATTTTCCAATAATTGTTTAATATTCTCAGCGCTTAGTTGAACACCCAGGCGACTATTGATAAAACCGGTGGTAATCGGTACCGGTGGGTGTATCCACTGCCGTTGGACGAGCTGGTTGTGATCGATAATTTCACTGGCTGGCTGAGCATTAGCGGCTTCGCTCAGCATTTTCAGGGCTTGGGTTAAGACACGGTCATTTTGTAACGGCGACTGGCCTTTAGTGAACCGGGTTACGGCATCAGTAAACAGACCGTGAGTCATGGCCGTCCGGCGAATCGAGTACATATCAAAGCTGGCACATTCCAAAATAATATTTTTAGTATGCTCATCCACCTCGGTGTCGGCGCCACCCATAACCCCGCCTAAACCAATCAGTTGCTGATCGGTAGCAATCATGATGGCTTGGCTTCGCGGTTCGATAATTTTATCTCCTAAAAGAGTCAGTTTTTCACCGGGTTTCGGATAGCGGATAATCAGTGTCGCCCGGTCGCTACCGCTTAGTGCTTTAACTTTGTCGTAATCATAAGCATGCAGCGGTTGACCGGTCAGCAGCATCAGATAATTAGTGATATCTACCACATTGTTAATCGGCCTGATACCGACCCGCATCAGATAAGTTTGCAGAAGCGTTGACCAGGGCTTAATTGTCAAATTACTGAGACTTACAGCCATGAACCGCGGTACCAGTTCAGGTAATTCATTCCTAACTTCTAGCGGTAGCTGGTTGGAGCTGCCAGCCAAATTATTGGTTAGTACCGTTTTATACCAATCCGGAGAACTAAACGGATGGCCTAGAATGCCGGCTATTTCCCTGGCGATACCCAATTGCCCAAAACAATCAGGGCGGTGAGTAAACATTTTGTTTTCCAGTTCAAAAAGATAATCATTAAACTCCAAGGCTGCGGTAAATGACTGGCCTGGTTTAATCTCCGCGTCAATCTCGAATAAACCTTCGTGATTATCACCGAGGGCTAATTCTTTGGGTGAGGCTAACATGCCGTTACTCGGTTGGCCACGGATCTCCCGACTCTCTATTATTAACGGACTTTGATCAATTGAATCCGGTACGGTAGTGCCGGGCGGCAGCCAAACCGCCAACATCCCTTGATGCACATTCGGCGCTCCGCAGACAACTTGCACATTACCGTTACCGGTACGCGGTACATTTAGGGTTTGTCCGCCATCATCAATTTGGCAAACATGTAACCGGTCAGCAGCTGGATGAACCTGGCAGTCGACTACTCTGACTATTACCGGACCCTGGTAGCGCTTTTTCAGTTCAGTAACAGACTCCACCGCTCCTAACTGGGACTCAATTCTATCTTTAAGCTCATCGATGCCGAGATCGACAGAGGTATACTGCTTTATCCAATTCAGGCTGACTTTCATGAAAATTGCCTCAAGAAATCTAATTTACCTGATTCAAAATGACGGATATCTTCAACGTCGTATTTCATCATCACCAGCCGGTCAATACCGCCGCCCCAGGCAAAACCGGTATAATTTTCCGGATCAATCCCGGCTTCCCTGAGAACTTTAGGATGAATCAAACCACAACCCAGTAGCTCGATCCAGCCGTTATGCGAACAAACCGAGCAGCCTTTTTGGTCACAAAACGGACACGACAAGGCAAATTCAAAAGACGGTTCGGTGAACGGAAAATAAAACGGTTGGATTTTAATGGCTAGGTGTTTACCGTAATACTCTTGTAGGAAAGCTTTTAGGGTGGCGAACAAATGGCCGGTATGGACACCCTTGCCGACATAAACACCTTCCAGTTGGTAAAAGGTATGCTCGTGTTTGGCGTCGAGATCTTCATTACGGAAGCATCGTCCCGGTATCACCACGGCAATAGCTTGGCCTTTCTCTAGGTCAGCTCGGTATTTTTGGAGTACCCGGTTCTGCATTGTGCTGGTATGAGCCGGTGCAATTAACGGTTTGCCGTTAGGATCGGTCTGGGTAGTTACAAAAGTATCATAATCATCTCTGGCCGGATGGCCTTCCGGAAAATTCAAACTGCCAAACATGTGATAATCGTCATCCAGCTCCCGACTCTCAACTGCACTAAACCCCATCCGGTAAAAAATATCTAAGATCATCTGCAGTTCGGTCATTAAGGGATGCCGGCTACCTCGTTCGGTCGGCAAGGTTTGCGGCCTCAGTTCCGGCGGAGTATTGGCCGCAAATGGAGCGGTCACGTCGATTGCCGGCAAAACTTCGGTTTTTTCCTGTTGGTCATTGATCATCTGAGTCAATTCCAGCCGCAAATTATTGACTGCTTGACCAAAACTGGCCCGGTCGGCTGGAGGTAAAGTTTTTAGTTCATCGTAGAGGGCTTTTAGCTCAACAGCTTTTAGAATATCGGCTTTCTGCTCAAGTTCAGCAAAGCGTTTTTTTAAAATATCGGCAGTTTCAGTCAGATGGGGATTTTGATAGGACATACTTGGTTTCGATTATAGCGTACTACTGAATGTTAGGCTAAGTACAGCTGCTTAAATTGGTCATGTATACTAAAACCATATGGGAGCTCAAGATGATTTATTAGAGCGGGCGACGGTCGTGTTAAAGGATAATGACCGTAGTTATTTTACCGCACCGGCAGCCAGAAAATATCCACATCAGTGGCTCTGGGATAGCTGTTTTATTGCTATCGGGTTACGCCATTTGGATATTACCCGAGCCCAGCAAGAGATTTTTAGCTTGTTAGATGCCCAGTGGAGTAATGGTATGCTGCCGCAGATTATCTTTACACCGGACAAGGGCGTGTTTAAATCAAGTAAAGTCTGGCAAAGCTGGCGTAACCCCCATGCACCAGACGACAAGTCCACCAGTGGTATCACCCAAACACCGATGATTACTGAAGCCGTGGTTCGGATCGGTGAATTACTAACACCAGTCGAACGGCGCAGTTGGTATCTCCGAGTCTGGCCCCGATTATTGCGATACCACGAATGGCTTTATCGAGAACGTGATCCAGATGATGAAGGTTTAGTACTGCAAATTCATCCTTGGGAAACCGGTCTGGACAACACACCGCCCTGGATTAATGAGTGGCACCAATACTTAATGCCGTGGTGGATAAGATTGATTGAAAAGACACGCTCCGATAAATTAATTAGTCACTTACGAACCGATACTCGTCATATTCCAGCCCAGCAGCGGATGACCAATCTTGAATTGATTGGTTTGGCTAATGCCTTTTTACGTTTGCGCCGACACAATTATGATATTCAGCGCATCCTGGCAAAACCGTATTTTGCCATTCAGGATTTAAGTTTTAATTGTGTCCTAATCCGGGCCAATCAGCATTTACGAAGTATGGCAACCACTCTCCGCTAGAAACTACCAGCTAATTTAGCTCAGTCAATGGAATTAGCCGAACCGGCACTCGAAGAACTTTGGGATCCCTCTTCCGAGCAATATTATTCACGAGACTTTAAGTCACATAAATTACTTAAAGAACCCTCGATTGCAGCACTGTTACCGCTTTACGCCGGTTGTATCAGTAAAGAACATGTTAAATTATTAGTTACTCAACTGGAAAACAGCCAGATCTTCGGAACGGCTTTTCCGGTACCCAGCGTTCCGTTAAACTCGGAGTGGTTTAATCCGGAACGTTACTGGCAGGGACCGACTTGGGTTAATACTAATTGGTTAATTATTGATGGCTTGAAACGTTACGGCTTCAATGATCATGCCTCGGCACTGCGTGAGAGTACCATCGAAATGATTAGCCGCAGCGGTTTTAATGAATATTTCAATCCCAGAAACGGTAAGGGTTTAGGCACGGAAAACTTTTCTTGGACTGCGGCACTGCTGATTGATCTATTAAAAACTTAATTCGGTTTGTTATCCTTAACCGGCGATTGGTCAATTACCGGTTGACCTAGAGAGGCTTTGGGGCCAGTGGTTTTGTCGGCTAGCTGTTGAACGGTATTCAGTTTATGCTCAATAGTCCGTGATTTTCGGGATGCCGAGTCAATGGTATCGGTTGCCTGAACCAGTTTTTCACGGGTCTTATCTAACAGGTCGCCGAACTTGCTGAACTCGCCAGTAACCTCCGTCAGTAACTCCCATACCTGAGAAGACTGTTCGGCAATGGCCAGGGTCCGAAAGCCCAGTTGGTAGCTGGATAAAATGGCGGCAATAGTTGTCGGGCCGGCGACTGCCACCCGGTATTCCGATTGTAACTGTTCGAATAGCCCCGGAACCCGTAATATTTCCGCATACAGCCCTTCAGTGGGGACATAGAGTACAGCAAAATCGGTAGTGGTTGGCGGCCGGATGTATTTTTCTTTTATGGATTTAGCTTCCTGCCGAATCCGGGCTACCATCGCTTTAATGGCTAATTCGACTTGGGCCCGGTCACCTTTTTCTTGAGCAGCTACTAAGCGCTGATAATCTTCCAGCGGGAATTTGGCATCAATCGGTAAATAGATAAACCCCCGCCGGGAGCTTTTATCCGGCAGTTTTATAGCAAAATCAACGGCATCGTGGCTATCCGGGCTAAGGGTTACCTGGCGGTCATAATGATCTTTAATAAAAACCTGGTCTAGTAAGCTTTCCAATTGCACTTCTCCCCAAGTGCCGCGAGTTTTAACATTAGTAAGCACCCGCTTAAAATCACTGACATCACTAGCTAATCCCTGCATCTCACCCAACCCGCGCTGGACCTGCTCCAGCCGTTCCGATACTAGTTTGAAGCTGAGATTAATCCGTTTCTCCAAAGTACTCTGTAGCTTCTCGTCGACTGTTAAGCGCATCTTTTCCAGCTTATCGGCATTGTCTTTTTGCAAACTTTCTAGTCGGTTTTCCACGGTTTTACGAATTAGTTCCAGTTTTTCGTCGTTCTTGTCACGAAGCTGTTCAACTCGTTTATCAATACTTTCCCGAGTCGTACTTAAATTGGCGCTCAATTCCTGTCGCAGACGAACCAAAGCTTCATTCAATTCCTTACGACTTAAGGAAAACTCTTGCCTCAGCGGTACATCCAAATCCGGTTTTTGCCGGCTGATAATTAAATAGATTAAGCCAAAGCTATTCAGTACTCCCAAAACAATTATGGCAATCAGCATAACTTTATTGTAGACCTATCATGAGTACCAGATCAAACCGATATTGTTCCCGGACAATTTATAACTTATTAAGTAGTTATCGTTTAGCTTTCAATGGTGACGGTGGTGCCGACGATCGCCCAGTTGTACAGCCATTTGGCGGTAGTCAGTGGGGTTTCCACACAACCGTGTGAAGCATTCGATGAATCCGGACTGATATTGCCGAAGGCATTAGCCGCCCGCCAGGTAGCATCATGTATACCATAAGCTCCGTACTGGTTATCTAAAAAGGGCATCCAGTAATAAACGAATTCGTTCCAACTGCCTGTACTATCCGATCCACTTAGGTTAATGTTAGTTTCCTTGGCATAAATTTGGTAGCTGCCGGTTGGAGTTAAGTCAGTTGGGTATTGCTCCATACCAGTTACCACCGCTGAACTATAGACTGTCCGAGTCCCAGCACAGGCCCATAGCTGTCTGGCGCTAATGCTCACAATAATGTTCTGAGCTAAACTGTTACCGGCGCAATAATCCGGTGGTGATTTGACGACTATAACCTTAGAACCATTAGTCAGGTCGGTCGCACCAGTCTGTTGATTAGCGTACCACCACAATCCAACACCGATCACTAGCAGCAACAATAGGCTGATCAGTAGTTTACCGTTCCGTGATATTTTAGTCTGAACTGACGGTTTCATTCCAGTTATTATATAGGGCTTTATCCAAACATAGAACCCGGGTAATACCCGGGTTCTTTAGGAAGCCTCACACTTCCTATAAATAGCTTATGTCTATCCAGCTGCGATTTCAAGACTTCCCAATCACTCCAAAATTGTGTTATATACAACTTAATTAAGCCGACTCAGTCTGGTCGGGTACGGTCTGCGGTAAAGCAATAATCAGGATACCAATAAGCGTCAGTAGCAGACCAGAAACCACTAAAACCCAAGCCTTGTGCTTCGGGCTGTCACCTAATAAAACAATACCAATTATGATCGGTACGACAGTTTCCGAAGCGGTAGTTGAGGCACTAATCACACTGGCATTACTTCTCTGAAAAGCAATTGATAACAACAAAATGCCGATTAGACCATATCCTAGTAGTGACCAAAATAGCGGGTTGTAAATAAGTTGCCAGAATGGATGTGGAAAGGTCAGCATTCGGCCAACAATCGCCGTTGCTCCGAAAGCTAGACCGTCTAATACTCCTAGCCCGATGGTAGCAAGGTGTCGATGGCTCTTGGCTACTACCGAACCTACTCCGGCGATGGCCAGCGGCAGGAAGACCATCAGCCAGCGCAGTGGTTGGCTAACACTGTGGGCAGTTTCCGGAGTAGCCGCTAAAGCCAGCAGCGTCAGTCCAATCAATGTACAGATAATCGCTGCCCAAGCTATCTGGCTTAGTTTTCTATGTAACAAAAAATGTTCAATTAAAGCGGTAAGTACCACATTAAAAGCAATAATCGGCTCAACCACAAACAGTGCTAAACTATGGACCGCGACCAGGGTTAAGATAAACGATAAAGCGTCAAGCCCCAAACCGATTAGATAGGGCCAGTCAGCCAATAAACGCCATAGTAAACTGAACTGTAAAGAACTGACCCGGCTTTGTTTGTCAGCACTGTATTTTTCCAGTACCGCCGCCACTCCAACACACAGTGCTCCACCAACTGCTGAGACCAATGCTAACCAAAACAACATAAGTTAACTCTAGCAAATAGCTATCCAGGACTCAAAACTTAGATACGTAAGCTGAATTTTTCAAATAAAATCGCCAAGGTTTGTCGGTAGCTTGACGAATTCCGATACGCTTAGTTTGACTAATTAATGATTGCGGTAAAGCCGGCTTGATACGTAGCTGCAGCGGCGGTTGTCGCAGATCATGACCATTCCAGGATTTTTCTATCTGCAACGCCTGACAGAGCTTGGCCGGACCATTAGTTAAATTTATACCTGTAAGACCGTGACGGTTTTGGCTCATCAAACTATCACCTTCCAGTGGTTCCAAAGCCCGGACTAATACTGCGGCACCATAACCTGATAAACCAGTAACGATATTACAGCAATAATGCATACCGTAGCTGAAATAAACATACAGATGCCCGGGCGGTCCAAACATTACCGCCGTACGCTGAGACTGACCATGGTAACTGTGGCTAGCAGGGTCCATTTGATCATATGCTTCAGTTTCCACGATTTTACCGACTAACCGATGATCGTCTAATTCTCGAATGATATAACAACCCAACAGCCGCCGAGCCGCCGATTCAGCACTACCAGATAGAAAACTCCATTGCGACATATTGATAACTAACCTTTGGTGACCTAAATCTTGATAGCTCAGGATTTTAATAATTGTCTTAATCCAAGCAAATTCACGCTTTAAGCTTAGGCAAGTGTGCAATTGTCTGAATTGACATGGTAGTGATAGCAAGGGAGTAGGTTCTGGGTTTGAAGTGGAGGAGTGCGAAAAACGCACATCGGTTTTTCAAACCGCTCAACGCTTAACTTTGAACTAACTCTGAGGAACATCCTCGACTGATTCATGCATTACGGCATGTCTCAGGAGGGAAATCCTCACCTTACTCGAATAAATAACTTTAAGGAAGCGACGGCAGCGGAAACTCCTGCGGGGGGGATTTCAGGAGATGAGCCGCCGCCGCTTCCCTGTAAAGGAAGTCTAAAAAAAGAATACAACAAGGAGGTAAACGAGGAGACGCTACGGAAGAGATGGGGGATGGGAATGACTCCAGGTTTGGAGTGACAGCTGACCGCTTGATCCCGAAGAGAAGTTACATGCCACTTACGAGGTATCCGCAGGTTGGTGGTTTGCGGATGTGTAACCACCGAGGGCAGAGTCACTTCCCATCCCCCTTGTAAAGATCCAGACATGACCTTTTGTGGTCGTTATGGCAGTGATTGCCACCGCATCAAAAGACAATGCTACATTCTCTTAAGATGTGGTGACAAACCTTGCCAATGGCTATCAATTCAGGGCGATTAAATATCAAGTAAATAAGACCTTGCTATCGTGTAAAGTTGCTTCTGGTTAAACCATCAGTCAACCAAAACGATTATATTCTACTATCGCCCTCTAGATATGTCCAGGATTTAGATAAAACAATTTGGTTGTTATGAATTTATTAAAACTAACGGTGTAACTGGTGGTGTGGTTTTTCCGTTGAATCATCGACAGTAATCGCTACAGCCGTGTGGTAATTGATTTTCGGTAATCGGCGTAGTTGTAGACAAATCATCCCGAGTCCAAACCAAACCGTTAGTAATATTACTAAAATCTTGATGATCGGTAGGATTAAAAGTATCAACAGAAGAACTGCGCCTAGCAGCATGAAATATATCGCGTTATTGGTCACACGATGGAGCAATAAACGTCCCAGGTAATAGGCCACAACAGGCGCTGACAACACTAACGCACTCAGCCAGAGCAATAGCAAAACAACCGCCAATGGCATACCGATTACGGTTATACATAACAGCACAATCACTACTGGTGTAACAATACTGACGACTAAACCGATTAGAAAGGTTTTGAGCGGTTCAACAATTGCAACTCCACTGGCCATTTGTAAGACTTGTGGCAATAACAGCACTACCACCAAGGCGGCAATCATTAGGGCGACGAACAAATACAGTTCCAACCACCAACGATGACCAGATAACCAACCAAAGCGCGTCTGTTTTGGTATGGTCTGGCTAATTGTGCCAGCAACTTTGGAGCCGTTGACCTTAGTAAGTAAGTGTTTGCTGGTGTAGTTTATATTCCCGCTAATTGTCGCTTCATTACCAAGTGTCAAGCTGGCATCAACTGATTGGACGTTTCGGTCAACTTGACCATTAATAGTTACGCTGTTGGCGGCCACCACTAAATCCCTGCCAATTGAACCATTATCAACGATTGTTTGACTAGCTATACTGGCATCTCCAGTTACTTTACTATTGGCTCCAAGCGTGACGTTTTGCCCAGCAGCCGATATATTACGACTGATAGTACCATCAACGGTAATATTTTGACCAATTACTCTGACGTTACCGTTTACTAGTCCGGATATTTGAACACTCTGGCCGGCACAGATAACATCACCATTAATAGTACCGGTCACACTAATATTTTGAGCGGCACAGAACAGATCACCGTTAACAGTCCCAGCAATATCAACCGTCTGCCCAGCTACAAAAAGCGTTTTATTAAGTTGCTGACCGGCTGCGACAGTAACATCATTACCCGACTGAAATCCTTGAGCATAAGCAGCCGCCGATAGTCCAACTATCGGCAATAACACCAATAATACTAATGCTAGACGTTTCTGACCGATCATTTAGTACTAGCTTTGTTGTTACTAGGATGAGTTGACCAAGCGTGAGCTAGCATTAAAGCCATGATTAAGACCGCTATCATAAAGAGTGTAGCTGCCCGGAATTCATGAGCTCGTGGGTGAGCAAAGTGCAGCAAAACACCTGCTACCACAAAATTAGCCCATCCCCAGACAACATTGACCATAGCTGAAGATGGTCTACCAAATGGTGTTTGGTGCTGTGCTCCAGCAATTCCCTTAACGAAATGAGGTACGCCGTTCGCGGCAAACAGCCCGGCGAGGAAGCTGTATATATATAGTGCAGCCATTATCTGCATATCCTTTATTTAACAATAGCTTTATTGTATATCGAAGTGGCTAGCTGCTGTCAACTGTGACCGTGGTTTGCTTGCTTCTGGTTTACCGTTGTTGAACTGCCGTTGTGACAGATTATAGTCAAATTATAATTCATCATAATATTTAATTATTCCCTACTTTATGCTTAAATAATACCACTTTGTTGAGGTGGTTTTATCTATCTCCGAAGTCCTTTAACAATCAGGCTAGTCTACACAAAGCGAGAAGCAAGAATTCAACTAATTACTGCTTTACTCCTCGTTTTGTGATATGTGAACCAGCATGGATTTTCTGACCGCAAACAAAACGATCCGTACAGGAGAAACCCCATGGGAAACACCGTGCTTAGAGCGCTACATCGGATTTACGCGACGGCGTGGACATTGTTAGTCCGCGTCTCGTGGACCTGCTTCCTATGCGGGTCAGTCATTTGCTCCGTGTCAGTGGGTACCGCCGTTGTGCCAAGCCTAGCACTACATCAAACGCTGCCAAACACAGCGATACCGCGCCTTGCCGAGATCGGTGTGATCATCGTCTTGACCCCCCTGATCGTAGTCGCCGCAGCGGCCATGGCTTTCGTGTCGCTTGTCTTCATCTACTGCGTCTTGCATGCTATCGTCACCCGAAACATCTCTGCTGGTGGTCGGCAAGTCGTACGTGTCGTGAAGACAATACACACGGGGCCCGGGCAGATTGCCGCCTGATAGACTAGCCTGGTCAAAACCCGGAGGGAGGGAGTTCTTTCCAACCCTCCGGGTGGATGACCTGAGTTGATTACTGTAACCCAATTACAGTCAGTCACCGGGTCATCGATTTCGTATACGTAAGTGAGTGCTTGCGCTGATGAGCTGGAAACAGTGAAATACGAGATATGGTAGGTTAAAATTCGGTACAACAGTTAGTGAATCACGCCGTATAATAAAGAGGTGGAGACTAGACCATTGGCCGATCGGATGCGGCCGGAGAACTTGGATGACGTTGTTGGGCAAAAACACATTGTCGGACCAGGACAAATTGTCCGGGAAATTATTACCAAGAAGCAACCAACTTCCTTAATTTTTTGGGGTCCGCCCGGTAGTGGCAAGACTACCCTGGCGCGGCTGATCGCCCGGGAAACCGGTGCAGAATTTGTATTGTTAAGCGCTGTCACTGCCGGTAAAGCTGATGTTATAAAAGTTATCGAGCTGGCTAAACAAAACCGGCGTCTAGGAAGTAAAACTATCTTATTTATTGATGAAATTCATCGTTTTAATAAAGCCCAGCAAGACGCTTTTTTGTCGTGCATGGAAGACGGTACGATTATTTTAATCGGCGCGACCACCGAAAACCCTAGCTTCGAAGTAATTAATCCGTTACTTTCCCGCTCTCGAGTTCTAGTGTTGGAACCACTGGCTAAAAATGACATCTTAACTATCATCCGCAGAGCCGCCAAAGCTGAAAAATTATCAGCTAAAAGGTTACCACTGAAAAGCCGCGATTTACTGGCAGAATTATCCGGCGGTGATGCCCGGGTTGCTTTAAACGATTTGGAACTAGCCGCACAACTGACCCCAGATGTTATTACTCCGGAAATTGTACTGACCGCCGCCCAAAAACGGGTCCCGATTTATGACAAGGGCGGCGAGGAGCACTACAACGTGATCAGTGCTTTTATTAAGAGCCTCCGCGGGTCAGATGCCAATGCTTCCCTGTATTATCTAGCCCGGATGCTCCAAGCCGGCGAAGATCCCAAATTTATTACCCGACGTATGATAATTTTCGCTTCAGAAGACATCGGTCTGGCTGCTCCGGCCGCTCTCAATTTAGCGGTTTCTGCCTTTTTAGCAGTAGAAAGAATCGGCCTACCAGAATGTCAATTCAGCTTATACCATTGTGCGGCCGTCCTGGCCAAAGCTCCTAAATCACGGGCTATCGCGGCTGCCATGCAGGGTGCTGCCGAGACCGCCCGTAATTACCCTAACCTGCCGGTGCCGCTGCATTTACGCAATGCCCCAACCAAATTAATGAAAGACATAGGCTACCAAAAGGGTTATCGCTGGGAAGCTAATTTTCAGCACCAAGCTGGTTTTTTACCTCCGGAATTGAAGGATCTGAACTTTTTCGATGAATAGTTTACCCGCTGCTCATCGCAATTCTTACTGACAAAAGTCTATTTCTGTGGCTTATATAATAAAAGTAAACGGAGGGAAACATTATGGAGCCAGGAGCACATTTTCAAATGACAAGTTCGGCTTTCGCCGAGGGCGGCCCGATACCAGTCAAATATACCTGTAAAGGCGAGAATGTCAGCCCGCCGTTGATTGTCCGAGACGTACCAGCCGGTGCGGTTAGTTTAGCCCTGATAATGCACGACCTAGATGCACCGATTAGCGATTTTCTGCACTGGACAGTTTGGAACCTGAAGACCGATTTACCATTTTTGGTTGAAAACGAATTACCCAAAGGAGCACTTCAGGGTACTAATGATGCTGGTAAAATCGGTTATACTGGTCCTTGCCCGCCGTCAGGTACTCACCATTATCAATTTGATCTCTTCGCCCTGAATGCCCAGCTTAATGTAAGTAATGGCGCCAACCGGCAGGTGGTCGAGAAAGCCATAGCTGACCACACGATTGCTAAGACAACCCTAACCGGTTTATTTGGTTCCGGTTAATTGTTATTTAAAGTGTTTTACTGGCAATTCTCAGGGCGAGTTGGCGCCGAGGCATTGAGGTCTTTGAGGTCACCACACTAACCGCTAAAGCGGCTAACCCACCAGCTAATGCTCGTGTCTTGGCGCTTAATCGTTCAGTGCTTGTCGACTTTGGGTTGGGGTGTAGGGCAAACCGAGGGGATTCGGAAGCAAAAGCGATGAATACGGCAAAGGCCCCTACGGCCAGACCCTTTTGTCTATCACCATCGATAGCTTCAGCTATACTAACTCGTCGGGCGGTATTAATTTGAAACTGGTCAACTCTGGGAAAGGCATCTGGTCGAGCCAAGCGTCTAGCCTGTTCTAGATCCGTCCAAGCTTGTCGTATATAAAAAAGAGTAGCTGTTGGTTCGGTAGCTTGACCGGCTTTTTGGGCTTGGATATCCTGACGCAGCCGGCCGACGCCGCAGTAAAGGGCGCTGGCGCCGCGGGCGCGTAAAGCTTCTTGCAAATCATCCGGCATGTTATCTTCCACTTGTGACAAAAGGCTGTCATGAATGGCATATGCCCGATCTGCCCATAAAATGGTATTAGTAATATCTCCTGATCTGTCATATTGGGCAGCGATGTCTCGGGCGGCACGGCCTTGGAGAGATGAACCTTCAGGCGCTATACGAAAGGCTCTAATATTGTGCAGGCGGGCTTCGGTATATTGACCGTGGCTGTGAAAATGTGAGGCCTGAATCATTTCACTGCGATAAGGTATTTCCCATTCTGAACCAGGCATAATTATATAGTTTATCACCTACTATTACAGACTACACATTTATGTGTTGATAATACCTAGGTATTTCTGAATGTTCTGACGACGGCATAGGCTCCGCCAATAATAAATACCCCGGCTACTAACATGCCGAATTGGTTACCATCCAGCGTAAAACCGACAAACGGCACCTGCTTAATGGTAGTGGCCAGGGCGCCAATACTGATCGCACCCAGTCCCAACCCGATACTAAATAATGATTCAATACCGCCCATAACCGTTCCCCGGTTATGTTCTTCGGCGGCTTCTTGGGCCATGGTCATAGCCAGAGTTAAAGCAAGAGCAAAAGCTGCCCCAAAAGGCACCGCTAAAGCAAAGGCAATCACAGTTACCGGTATTAGGGCCATGCTGATGATAATTCCTCCCAACACGGCAATGGCTGCCGAAAAGATATAAGCCCGTCCTTTACGATGAACTAACTGCCGAACAATCAACAGCCCGATGCCCATACCGGCACCCCACAACGATATCAACCAACCAAAGGTGGTAGACGAAGCGTGAAGTGTTTTATTGACATAACCAATGCCAACCGCAAACAATACTCCGCCGCCGAACATCGCCGCAGCAATGCCATAAGCTAACCCACGGATGGTTTCATTCTGCCAGACTGCTCTCATACCTCTAATGAAGTCTTCGTGAAAACTCATATTACGGTGAATAGCCATATGTTTTTTATTAGTCCGAAACCGCATATTAGCAATCAGGAGTGCTGAGATTATAAAGGTAGCTGAGTCGGCAAAGAAAGCTAACGTTTGCGGATTAGTATCAATCCGATGCGCAAACGGTAAGATGTGCGGATACAGTCCACTGGCTCCACGGAGTAAGCCAAATAAGGCCCCGGCAATCGGCAACATGCCATACGACGAAGCTAAGATGAGACCGTTAGCCGTCTCAAGGGTGTCTTTGGGTACAAATTGCGGGGTCGAAGCATCTCGTGCCGGCACAAAGAACAGAGATATAAACTCGTGCGTAAAGGCAATGGCATAAACCAGCCACAGGTTGACAAACGGCACTAACATGATGATCCCTGCCCGCATTAGATCGGTAGTGATCATGATGGTTTTACGCGACAAGCGGTCGGCTAACACGCCACCAATCGGTGCTGCAAACATCGGCGGCACCAGTCTAAGAATCAGTATCACAGCCACACTAGTGGCTTGTCCGGTTAATGAATAGACTAAAGCAATAAAGGCGAAAGTTGCCAACCAGTCGCCAAGACCAGAAATTAATTGTCCGGTAAAGAGTTTACGGAAATTACTCGTTCGATAGAGTGTTTGAGTTACATTAGCCACAGAGTTACTCCAACCAATTAACTAGACAAGTTTGGGCAATATAATAACAAAACGCTGTAGCTATGGCCATACAGAGTTGATACTTTGGCTTAGCTAAGGTATTTACGCTGTCCCTTCCCTTGCTCGCCTGAATATCACTATACCGTAAATACTGGCTAAAGCTCGCAGGCTTTTATATAATCTTGTCGACTAATTAGTTATTATAAAGTTAGGTTTTTAATTCATTGGGGCGTGGCCAAGTGGTAAGGCGCCTGTCTCTGGAACAGGAGATCGTAGGTCCGAATCCTACCGCCCCAGCCAAAATAAAATTTTATGATTGCTTAGGTTTTGACTATGAACAATGATGACAGTGATATAAATTCATTTTTAAAAACAGTTAACAAGCGCCTGCCGCAACTAAAAGCGCAGGATCTACAACTGATAAAACACGCTTACAATTATGCAAAACAAGCCCATAGCGGGCAACTGAGAGCTAGTGGTAAACCTTACTTTGAAGGGCATTGTGTTCCGGTTGCGGTGCATGTACTTGATTTTGGCATGGATGCACCTTTAATTTGTGCTGCGCTATTACATGATACGATTGAGGATACTTCAATTACCGTTAAAAATTTAAAAGATGAGTTTGGTGAAGAAATTGCCTTCTTGGTCGAAGGTGTCAGTAAACTTGGCAAAATAAAATACAGCGGTAATGAATATCATGTTGAAAGTTTAAGAAAATTTTTCGTGTTTGTTGCCCGGGATGTTCGGGTAGTCATTTTAAAACTGGCTGACCGACTACATAATCTTGAGACCTTACAATTTCTCCCAGAAGATAAACAACACCGCATAGCCGTCGAAAGTATCATGATACATGCTCCGTTGGCATCCCGTATGGGCATGGGTAAATTGGTTAGTCAAATTAATGACTTAGCTTTTCCTTACGCTTATCCGGACGAATATAAAAAGACCAAACTAATTATGGATGAGTTGATTAAAAATTCTGATGAAACCGTAAAAAAAATGCATCGAGACTTAAGTGTCGATCTCTACAATGACTTAAATTATTTACCAAAAATTGATGAGCGCGTCAAAGGAACCTACAGCTTTTATAAAAAAATGATCCGCAAAAAATGGAACACTAAAGAAATTTATGATCTCATTGCCATACGAGCGATTGTTCAGTCAATTCCGGATTGTTATCGGGCTCTGGGGGTAATTCATCATCACTGGCGGCCAGTCCCAGGAAGAGTTAAAGACTACATCGCTATTCCTAAGCCCAATGGCTATCAAAGTTTACATACAGTCGTGTTTAGCGGTGATGGGCATTTTATAGAAATTCAAATCCGGACGCCAGAAATGCATCAATTCGATGAATATGGACTAGCTTCGCATCATCACTATAAGCATCCCGAGACCCAGAAAGGTACCGATAAGGAAAGTTTTGCCTGGATCGAACAACTCCGTGAATTACAAAATTCTAACTTAACTGCCAATGAGTATTACTCACAGCTCAAAACGGATTTTTTTGAAGCTCGGATTTTTGTTTTTACGCCAAAGGGTGACGTGGTAGATTTACCGGCAAAAGCCTCAATTCTAGATTTTGCTTACGCGGTTCATACCAAAATTGGAGAACGAGCCAGTGGCGGAAGAATCAATGGTAAATTTATGGCACTTAAGACTCAACTGAAGAGTGAACAAATAGTCGAGATTGTGACTAATAATAAGGCCCACCCGAGTGATAAATGGCTGGAACTATGTATAACCAATAATGCTCTTAGTAATATCCGTAGATATCTAAAAATCAAACACGATCAATATTCAATCGGATGATTAGGTAGTCTACTAAAAAGTTGTTATGGTGTAACAATTTACGTTCCTAGGCATACCCGGGGAAAAAGTCAGTCTTAATATTACTGTGATGTATGCCCAGCTGGTTGAGAGCCTCTCGCATAGCTCCAACCAGATGATGAGTACCTGATATATAAAAGATCCGTTCTTGATAGTCAGGAATTGTTTGCCGTATCATTTCTGCGTTGATATGGCCGGCGACGGTATTTGGATCCTTAATAACAGCTCCTGGTGCAGACACGACATAGGTAGTATTTAGTCCTATCGCTTGCTTTGCCGCTTTAAATATATCCTTATAAGCAAAATCCGATACAGTTTTAGCTGAATACAGTAAACTGATTACCCGGGGTTGTTTGTGATCGATCAGGTATTTAATCATACTTCGGAATGGGGTTATACCGATACCCCCGGCGATAAAGACCAGTTTCTTGGTTGTGTCATAAGGCATCACAAAGTCGCCTGCAAGTTGTGCTGCGACTAGTGGTGTTTTGCTATCGATATCTACCATTGCTGATTTATAACTACTGCCGTTTTCATAGAATTTTACGCCTAGCTTTAGATATGGCTCAGTGGGTGAAGAAGCTAGAGTGAAATAGCGCCTTGTGCCACGAGAATCGGTATTGGCATGCGGCAAAGTCCATTCCATATATTGACCAGGTAAATAAGCAAAATTGCCATTGGGCATAAAGGTAAACTCCAGCGTGTCGGTGGCAATCTTGAATTTTTCTTTCAGTGTCGGAAATAGTTTGGTTTTAGGGCTTACTAGGTAAGCAAAAAGATTACCTATCACTAATGCTACTTCTGGTGTGGTGTAGTAATTGAACAGATGAACTTGTGGTGCGATCAGCACCCCGATAAGTATGGCATAGAATAGTTGCTTATCTCGGGTTGCTGGTGAAGTATACGGCTCAGTCAGCATTACAAAACCTAAGAAGAAGATTGATGAACTCAGGATCATGTTCTGTAGACCGCTGATAATATTAGTATTACCAATTGCCGAAAACAGGGCAGTCGCCAACGATGTGGCAATTAGAAAAGTCACTACCATATATTCGCGTCGTATCTTACGACTGATCAGTACGCCGCCAACCAACACGAACGGCAATAGTACAGCCGTACCGACCCACCAGCTAGCCTCTTGTCGAGGTCCTAAGGCTGTCAAAACAATGGCAACTGCAGCTGGGTTGAAGATGTGCTGGCGGTGAATCGTCAGGATATATTTTGAGGCTATGGCCAGTCCCGCGGCTGCCAATATAAACATAAAACCAGTTCCGTTCAAAGTCGGCGAAATAATTAATGACAGAATCAAACCAGTCAATATAGATGATTCGGGATTAACGGGTGCATTAAATATATATGCAAATGCTTTATTTATAATCCAGCATGCCATAACTAATGAGACGGCCGAGACTACAATATCTAAAGGATTGTAGTGTAAGTCGCCAACCATACTTAAGCCAATAGCCGCCGCTAATAAACCAATTAAGTAATAAAGCAGCAAACGGTACATGGTGATACCGTCAACCAGAGAATCGATTGGGCTAATTATCATTGACCACATAATCGTCAAATCCGGTTGTGTAGGTCGCTATTTGCCGGTCATCAACCATGTAAGCTTCAAATTCACTTAAGGTTTCAATAAATTTAATGCCTTCTGATCCCATTGCAAAGGCAGCTGTGGCGAAGCGATCTGCCTCATAAATATCTGGACCGATAACCGTCAGACTTTTAACAAAACCGGTATCTTGGTGCTGATTGTGCGGATTGTAGACATGCTCACCGCGGATATAGGTACCAGACGTGGCAACACCTCTATTGGAAATGTTGACGATTTTAATAATCTCTTGAATATTAAACGGGTTTCTAATACCAACCGCCCAGGGTTCACGTTCGGCATTATAGCCGTTTGCTTGTATGTCTCCTCCTGCCTCAATATAGAAATCTTGAAAACCAAGCCTACTAAGTAATTCGGCAGCGCCGTTAATAGCCCAGCCTTTAACGAGCCCCGAGGGGTCAAGTTTACCGTTATGATTAATATCAAAATAGCCATTTGTCTGTCTCTTAGTTTCTTCACAGAGTTGGAGAACCGTCTTCATCTCGGCCGTCCATTCGCTAACCGGTAGACCATCATTAATTCTAGATAATTCACTATCCTTCTTATATGGGCTATACTTTTGATCGACCCATCCAAAATAGTCAAAAACCTTTTCAATTGCACTGCCTGAATTGGGTCTAATGATCTCGACCGTCACTGGCATACCCATGGTTATTCTTGTTTTTTTCACTAAAGCTAGGCCTGCGATAATGCTGATTGTAATGATTGCTGAAATGCTTGCGATGTAAATGTTGCTCCGGAAATTATTTGGACATTGGCACTTTGAGCTTTGACAGCCTCTTGTTGTAAATAAGGTATTACCTGTTGGTTAATTATCACCGATGTGTTATGCGTATCCGGGTATTGTAAAAATTTGACATCCGTTATTTTACCACCTGAAATTGTGGCAGAAACTTGGACGTTGCCATAATAAGCGTTAACCGTATTACCGGTGTACGTACCATCTTTGTACTGGCTTGATATCATGCTTGAAGTACTGCTATTTGTTGTGCCAGAATTACCGTTACCCGGTCCAGAACCGCTTGATGTAGTCGTAGTGGCAGATGGATTATTGGTTGCCAAGGATGAGGGCTTACCAATTACCGGGCTTAAGTGACGGATCCCGAGACTATAGATAATGAAGATCCCGAATATGGCGACCGCAATGACAAATTTTCTCATATCGTGTTTACGCTTTCCGTTACTACATTTTGTATAGTCTCAACTCTACCTTAAAGTTTACTGAGATTAATATGTTCAGAAACTCCTGAGAATAATTTTTTGATATCATAACTTAATGAACTTAGCGTTATTTGGTTCCGGTGAGTTTACCCCGGCCGTCAACAACATTGATAAATATTTAATTTCGAAATATAAACCGAAAAATATAGCAGTATTGCCAACTGCTGCAGGATTAGAAAGAGGTGTTACTAAATGGACCGATATGGCCAAGCAACATTATGCCAAACTAAATTTACCGGTCATATCCATCCCAATTTTCAATAAAGTTCAAGCCAATGACCCTAAATTAACCGATCCATTAACTCAGGCGGACTGGATATTCTTTTCGGGCGGCAACCCAGGTTATCTACTAGCAACATTAAGAAACAGCAAGCTTTGGAAAATAGTATTAAAAAGATTGGATGACGGTGCATTGCTGGCTGGCAGTTCAGCCGGGGCAATGATTATGGGGAAATTCTTATTGGCGCCCTCTTTTAAAGCCCTATTTAATGACAACGAAGTATTTTGGCAGCGTGCTTTTGGATTAATTGACTACTCGGTGTTTCCACATTTTGATCATTTTAAAAAACAAAAAGATTTTATGCGAAAGGTGATAGAACATATCCCGGATAAAGTAAGTTCGGCTTGGATGGGGATTGATGAAAATACGGCAATTGTTTTTAACAAACATGAATGTACGGTTCACGGTTTAGGTGGCGTAGAAATACATAACTCGACAGGCATTCAACGTTTAAAAGCTTAAGGTGATTATTTATATTAATTGTTTTGGTGTAGGTCAATTGAATTATCTGATTGCGGTTCAGTAGTCGGGCTAGGTGTCTGTTCGGATGGTCGAAGTATATTGTTAACAATTTGATCAATCTGATCGTTTTCTAGATTAGCTTTAACGGAGTAACCTTCAATCCCTAACTCGCGTAAACCAGCCGGCGCATCAGCTTCATTTAGATTGGATATAATGTAGACCGGTATGTTCTTACCCCAAGTACTAGATCGCATTCTGAGCAAGATTTGATCACCGGCAATATCAGGTACCATTAGATCTAGTAACACTAAATCGGGCAGTTCTTTTTGAATGAAATAAAGACCGGTTATGCCGTTATAAGCTATGAAACAGGTATATCTAATTAATTCCAGTCTGGTTTTGTAAATATCCGCCAGGCTGGTATTATCTTCGACTATGACTATTCGTTTCGGAGGTGTTGAATCTTGCATGCTTTAACTTTAACGCATTGTGTTGCTATTTGCCATAAATCAGGGTTATACCTAAATAGGTCTGGCTGATTAATCGGAGTGTCTGTGGTTTAATAGTCCTGTTCCCGGTCTAAAATATGCCATAATTTACACTTACTGTTAGAGTTATTGTATGCAAGATAAGTCATCGGGCTCAGCGCGGGCTCGTAAGTTGCTGGAAATTTATAGAGGTGAGGTTGATGATTTTTTTAAGCTTTGGCCGCCAGACAAGTGCTATTTTTTTTCGAGTGATAATAAGGCCTTTATTTCGTACGGTGTCAATCACAACGTAGCCATCTGTATGGGCGATCCGGTTGGTTATCATTATTCCATCAATTTGTTGCTTGATGAATTCAAACAATATTGTTTAGACCATGGCTGGACATTGGCCTTTATCCAGTCTACTTTTAAAAACAAAGGCGTTTACAACGCCATCGGTTTGCGCAGTATTCTCATTGGTGCCGATGCGGTTATTGATCTCGACCGCTTTACCCAGACGACCATTCACAATAAGTACTTCCGGAACTTAGTAAATCGTTTTGAAAAAAATCAATTTAAGTTTGAGGTTTACTCACCACCGCACAGCCCAAAACTATTAAATGAACTCAGACTTATATCTAACAGCTGGCTTAAATTACCGCATCGAAAAGAATGGTCTTTTTTGACGGGACGATTCGATGTTGATTATTTACAACAGGTAGTCTTGTATGTCGTTCGTGACAGTCAAGGAAAAGCCCAGGCATTTGCCAATGATTTGCCGTCATTTAAACCAGGAATAGTCACTATCGATTTGATGCGTCACCGTGCTGATGCGCCAGCTAATAGTATGGACTTTTTATTTATTCGGCTGCTCCAAACTAAAGCCCAAGAAGGCTATAAGGGTTTTAACCTAGGATTATCACCGTTAGGCGGTAAGTTATTTGCAACCGGTCTGTCGGCTAGGTTACTGATTTACGGTTATCAATTCAGTAATAGTTTTATCGGCTTTAGGGGACTCCATCAATTTAAGTCCAAATATAAACCGAAATGGGAACCCCGGTATGTCTGGTTTCAGGATGGCCGGCATCACTTGCTGCCTATTGGATTAGCAGTTTTGAGTCTGCTGAGGGGTTCTTAGTTGCGCCAACCAATGCAATAGTGTTTAAGCTTGCTTTCTCGACACTCATCCAGCAATATTGTTTTATGCCAAACTACGAGACCGGAGCGCCACTAGAAGAGTCATCCGATGACCTATTTGTCTTTCCCAATCTAAGACCTAATTTAGTAGATCCGATTACTCAAGTTACTTTCGACCATCTTGATCGATTAATTCATGATCTTAATCGGTCACTGGGAATTATTAGCCAAGCCGATCAAAATGACTTTTACAGCTGTAGCCCTGGTAACGAAGTTGAGCCAACCCTAAAAGTTCGCCGCTACGAAGGACCAGACGGGTTAGTCAGATTAGATCTGGTTTTCATTAATGACCAAGGTTCAACTGTCATCGGACTCCGAAACGATGCCGGAACGCCTAGTCACCGCCAACAAGTTGCCGGTGACTTAATTATCGCCCGCAATAACGCTACAACTCTAAAGACAGTTGATGACTTATCACAAACTGACTTAGCGCCATTTGTAGCTAAATTGACCGATCGCACTCAACAAGGTGATTTTGTCAAACAAAAGAAGACGCATAATTACTATTTAAATAGAAACTAGACGGCTAGATCTCGCCTTCAAACAGCTATCGATGTTCATAGCTATTTGTATACCAGATATTGGCTTCTAACCTTTAGAATGTAGTATGCTAGTTTTAGCTTACGAAAGAGTTAATAAACAATCAGGATTGAAATGACGTCGGTCAACCGATAACTTTAAGATGTTTAAGTTATTCAAATATTTAAAACCGTACACTCTGGCGATTATCGCCATCTTTATCCTGACCATAGTCCAGGTTTTTACTTATCTGCAATTACCCGACTATATGGCTAAAATAGTTAACCAGGGCATCGTACTGGGCAACAGTCACCTAATTTGGACAACCGGTCTTTTCATGGTCTTGGTGACATTACTGGGTGGCGTTTGTGCAATAGGGGTCGGTTTTCTGTCAGCTAAAACATCCACCGGTTTTGCCACCGACTTGCGTCTCCGAGTATTTAAAAAAGTGGAGAGTTTTTCTAAGGCTGAGCTAGACAAATTCTCGACCGCCTCGCTGATTACCCGGTCCACTAATGATATCCAGCAGATTCAGTTCGTCATGATTCTGCTATTATCACTTGTGCTAATGGCCCCATTGATGGGTTTTGGGGCAATTATCAAAGCTTATGCCATGGCTCCGTCAATGTCCTGGATTATTGCCTTAGGGGTGGTATCGATTTTAGCGGTTGTCAGTGTTTTCTTTAGTGTCGGGTTACCGAAATACCAAATTATGCAGAAACTGATCGACCGGCTTAACTTAGTAACCCGGGAAAATTTAACCGGATTACGGGTTATTCGGGCTTTTAACCGCGAAACCTACGAGCAAAACAAATTCGAAAAAGCCAACCAGGATCTAACTTCCACCAACTTATTTATTAACCGCTTAATGTCCGGCGTTCAGCCCTCGATGATGTTAATCTTTTATTTTACAGCCATCTTGATTATCTGGGTCGGCGCCCATTATGTCAGCACTAAGGGACTACAGATCGGCTCAATGATTGCCTTCATGCAATACGCCATTCAGGTGGTTACGTCCTTCCTAATGATCTCGTTTATTTTTATCTTTTTGCCGCGAGCAGCCGTTTGTGGCCAGCGTATTCAGCAGGTTTTAAGAACCGATCCAGCCATTCAGAACCCAGCCAGTCCGGCACAGCTAACCGATGCTGAACGAGTAACCATTGACTTCCAGCATGTCTCTTTTGCCTATGGCGGAGCCGATGATAATGTTTTAACTGATATCTCTTTCCAAGCCCGCCCCGGTGAGACCACCGCGATTGTTGGCAGCACCGGCAGTGGCAAGTCAACTTTAATTGATTTAATTTTACGGTTTTATGATCCAACCGTCGGGCAGATTTTAATTAACGGTCTAGACATCCGGGATCTGAACATGTCTGATTTGCGCAACCTGTTGGGTTTTGTCTCACAGCGTAGCGTCTTATTCTCTGGTACCGTTGAAAGCAATATCGCTTACGGACAACAAGGCCAGGTTTCGGAAGAGGCTATCCATCGGGCTGCCCGGATAGCCCAAGCCGATGGTTTTATCAGCAAACTGAAAGAACACTACCAAGCCCCAATTGCCCAAGAAGGGGCCAATGTCTCCGGCGGCCAAAAACAGCGCCTGGCCATCGCTCGGGCCTTAGTTAAAAAACCGCCGGTTTATCTGTTCGATGACAGTTTTTCGTCGCTTGATTTCACTACCGATGCCGCTCTACGCCGAGCTCTGGAGCCGGAAACTAAAAATTCCACCGTGCTGATTGTGGCCCAACGGATCAGCACTATTATGCATGCCCAAAAAATCATTGTATTAGATCAAGGCCAGATAGTCGGCGTCGGGACCCACAACCAACTAATGAAGAGCTGTCCGGTTTATCGTGAGATTGCCGAGTCACAGCTGTCGACCGCTGAACTGTCCTCGGTTTCCGAAGAATTAAAGCGCCCTACCCGGGGAACAACTAAGGTAGAGCCGGCATGAACGACGATAGTAATAAAACTGCGCCAACTACCACACCACCAATCAGACCGCGACTCGGTTTGGGCGGCGGACGGCGGATGGGTGGCGGTGGCGGCTTAGGTGTGGGCACCGGCGAGAAAGCCGTCCACTTTGGCGCTACCCTTAAAACTTTCGCTAGATACCTGAAGCGGTTTTGGTGGCTGATCGGCATAGTGGTAATTTTGGCAATTATCAGTACCGTTTTTGCGGTAATCGGACCGAAGATCCTGGGCAACATGACTAACCAGGTGGTCAACGGTTATGTTGACACCAAAGTCTATAACCAAGCTATTCAGCAGCTGCCTAAAAATACGATGTTTCCCAAGGGCTATACCGGTGCCGATCTGCTGGCTAAATTACCGGCGGCCGAATTAAAGAAAATCCCGACTGATGAAATTGGGATCGTTAAAACCATAAATTTGTCCCAGAAACCGGGCATTAACTTTGGTAAAATCGGCAGCCTGGCAATCTTATTAGTCGGCTTGTATATAACCAGTGCTATTTTCAGTTTCGGACAGGGTTGGTTGATGTCCGGTGTTACCCAGAAAGTTACTTACCAGTTCCGCAAAGATATTTCTAGCAAAATTAACCGCCTGCCGCTGCGTTACTTCGATTCCCGGCCCTACGGTGAGGTACTGACCCATGTGACCAACGACGTTGATACCATCAGCCAAAGCTTGAACCAGACCTTAACCCAGATCATTACCTCGATCGTTACCCTAATCGGCATCGTCGTGATGATGCTGACCATCAGTTGGCAGCTGACTCTGGTAGCTTTGGTGACCTTACCGCTCAGTTTAGGAGCGATGGGCATTATTATTCAGCGTTCCCAAAAATACTTTAAGCGCCAACAGGACACTTTAGGTCATGTTAATGCCAAAGTCGAAGAAATTTACGGCGCCCAATTGGTAGTTAAAGCTTTTAACGGTGAGGAGCGGGCCGTGGACGAATTTCAGACTATCAACAAACGACTCTACGGCAGTGCCTGGCGGGCCCAATTCTTCTCCGGTCTGATTATGCCGCTAACTAATTTTGTCGGTTATTTAGGCTATGTCGGTATTGCCGTGATTGGTGGGGCTTTAGCAGTTAGGGGTACGGTCAGTATCGGCGGCATTCAGGCCTTTTTGCAGTACATCCGTCAATTCAGTCAGCCGGTCAGCCAGGTCGCTAACAGCGCCAACGTTATGCAGCAAATGATCGCCGCCGCTGAGCGGGTCTTCACCTTCCTGGGACAGCCCGAAGAAGACCCCGAAAGGGACAATCTGGTGTCTCTGCCGGCAGTCAAAGGTCAGGTTGAGTTCGATAACGTGGTGTTCGGTTACCTGCCCGGTAAAACCATCATCAAAGGTTTCAGCGCCAAGATTGAACCGGGGCAGCGGATCGCCATTGTCGGACCGACCGGCGCCGGTAAAACGACTATGGTTAATCTGCTAATGCGGTTTTACGAAATTGCCAGCGGCAGCATAAAAGTTGACGGCGTTGACACCCGGAATATGAAACGATCAGATGTCCGGAAAATGTTTGGCATGGTGCTACAGGATACCTGGCTATTTAACGGCAGTGTCCGGGATAATCTGGCCTATGCTAACCCAGAGGCTAACGAAAACGACATTATCGAAGCGGCTAAGACGGCTCATTTGGATCACTTCATCCGGGCTTTGCCTAAGGGTTATAAGACCGAATTAAACGAGGAGGCCGATAACATTTCCGAAGGCGAAAAACAGCTGCTGACTATTTCCCGGGCGATGTTAGCTGATCCACCGATCCTGATTCTGGACGAAGCCACCAGCTCAGTCGATACCCGGACGGAAGTATTGATCCAGCACGCCATGGAGCAGATCATGAAAAATAAAACCAGTTTTGTGATTGCCCACCGACTATCGACGATTCGCGGGGCCGATCTAATTCTGGTGATGAACGAAGGAAATATTGTCGAACAAGGCACACATAGTAGTTTACTAGCTCAAAACGGCTTTTATGCCTCAATGTATAACAGCCAATTCGCCCCTGTTGGGAACGGCTAAATCGAGTTGGTCCGTAAAAAGTCTTAACTACTTTTATTTCTATTTATGTATTGACGGCTCATGTGGTTTAAGCGCATTTAAAAGACTCCGGTGCTGTTTTGCCATCGAACTTTCAATTGCCAAAAACGCACAAACTTGGATGTAACCATCAAGGTGATCATAGATAGCATGCGGATCCCCGAATCTTAGACCCTCTTTCTGACTACTAACAATGTTATCTCCTAGGTCGCCGTGATAGCCAACCGTCAGAGTGGTTCTCGGATAATCTGGTTGGAGTCCAGTTAGTTTTCGGGCTTGACCTAATTTGGCTAATTCCCGGATGTGTGGATCGGGTATGTTTGGATCAATTCCATAAAGCGAAAGTTGCCCGGCATACATTTTCGGATCGGTTGCTCTATCAATAGGAAATGAAACGAGTGGCAAATATATCTCAGCATAGCTAGTATTTTTTGACCTGGGGGCAATTCCCTGATCTTTTAGGCCATAAGCTGTTGGTATTCCAGTTAAGCCGGTGCGTTTAGCTGCCGCAGAATCAGTGAAAGTATCACCGGAACCTTCATCAGGAGCAAACACAATTACAAATAAAGTAGAAGCGATTTCTCCTAAGTACCGAACCGGACTGGCACTCCGGGCAGAGTATGGCTTTTCAGGAGTTAGTGATAACTTAGCTGCCCGAGTAATATCAAAATCTACTGCCCCTTTGGTAGTTTCAGCATAGCCAGCCAGAGCTGTTCTGATGGGCTCGACCATCCTGTCAAGAGATACACCCCGTATATCGCTCATTAATTAATACAATAACAGTATCTACTAATCTGTGCAAGAATAGTCTTTAATTCTGTTACCGTAACCGGCTTGGTCGGTTAAGATCGATTCAGTTTATCTTCGGTTCGTTTAACGTCAATGGTGGTTTTAACGACGGTATCCGGGTTTAGCGAGATACTGTCAATACCTTCCTCGACTAGAAATCGGGCAAATTCCGGATAGTCTGATGGAGCCTGCCCGCAGATACCAATATGAACCTTTTTGCGCCGGCTGATCCTGATGACCTGCCGTATCAGGGCTTTAACGGCCTCGTTATTCTCATCATAATCATGGGCTACTGTTTGGTTATCCCGATCAACCCCGAGGGTTAACTGGGTCAAGTCATTAGACCCGATCGAGAAGCCGTCAAACAACTCGGCAAATTGCTCAGCCAAAATGACATTGGACGGGATCTCGCACATGACATAGACTTCAAAGCCGTTTTCACCTTGTTTCAGTCCAGCTTTCTCCATGACCGCCAGTACTTTTCGGGCTTCATCCAAAGTCCGGCAAAACGGAATCATCGCTTTAATGTTGGTCAGACCCATTTCATTACGGACTTTTTTCAGGGCGTGGCATTCCAGTACAAAAGCTTCACGGTAAGCCGGATCATAATAGCGGCTGGCCCCGCGCCAACCAATCATCGGGTTATCTTCTTTCGGTTCGAACGGTAAGCCGCCGATCAGATTGGCATACTCATTAGTTTTAAAATCACTAAAGCGGATAATCACATCATTCGGATAAAAGGCGGCGCCGATAATCCCGACCCCTTCGGCTAGTTTATCGATAAAGTACTGTTCTTTATTCTTATAACCTTTAGTCAGTTGAGCAATCAGGGCCTTGGTCTTCTTGTCTTTAAGGCTATCAAAATGGATCAGGGCTAACGGATGGATCTTGATATGCGAATCAATAATGAATTCTTCCCGGGCCAATCCGACACCGTCATTGGGAATCATTGAATACTCAAAAGCCAGATCCGGTGAACCAATGTTCATCATGATTTTAGTCTTCGGGCGCTGCAAGTTTTTGATGTCGGTGCGTTCTATTTCAAACTTTAGATCGCCTTGATAAACATGACCTTCATCACCTTCCGCACAACTTACCGTCACCACGCTGCCGTCGGCAACCTTTTCGGTAGCATTATTGGTACCAACGACGCAGGGAATCCCCAGCTCGCGGGAAACAATAGCGGCATGACAAGTCCGTCCGCCTTTATCAGTCACAATGGCGCTGGCTTGCTTCATGATCGGCACCCAATCCGGGTCGGTCATTTCAGTCACCAGGACATCGCCGTTATGGAACATCTCGATATTCTTAACGTTCAGGATTTTGCAGACCGTTCCCTTGCCGATTTTATTGCCGACACTGGTGCCGCTAATAATCAACGGGCCGCTGCCCAGTAGTTTATATTCTTCAACAACATTGACATTTTGCCGGGAGACAACTGTCTCACCCCTGGCCTGGACGATATATAACTGGTTATCTTCAGCATCCAGGGCCCATTCCATATCCATCGGCTTACCGTAGTGGGCTTCGATCGCCATGCCCCAGCGGGCTAGGATTTTAACTTGCTCATCGGTAATTGATAACTTTTCCCGATCTTCTTTAGCAACGGCAATGTTGCGGTGTCGGCCGCCCAGTCCCGGCACCATCATTTCTTTCTTCTCACCAACCCTCTTTCTGAGGATGGCCAGAGTCGGCTTAAAAACAATAAACTCATCGGGGCTGACATGTCCCTGCACGATATTTTCGCCCAGCCCGTAAATCGAATTAATAATCACCGCGTTTTTAAAACCGGATTCGGTGTCGATAGTAAACATGATCCCGGCAGCTTTAGCCCGCTTGGCCACCATTTGCTGAACACCAACCGACAGGGCCACTTTCATATGATCGAAGTGACTTTCCTCCCGGTAAACAATCGCCCGGTCAGTAAATAAGGAAGCGATACATTTTTTCAGAGCGAGCAAAAGTTTCTTATCACCCTGAACATTGAGATAGGTTTCCTGCTGGCCGGCAAATGAGGCGTTGGGCAAGTCTTCAGCCGTGGCTGAAGAACGGATGGCGACGATTAGATTATGACGACCACAAATTTCCGAAAGTTCGCGGTAACCCCGGAGTATTTCTTCTTCAAAATCTTTCGGTAGTTTGGATTTTATAATTAATGAACGAATTTTCGCGCCTTTTTTCTCCAGACTTTTAACATCATGGATATTTAGTCCGGCTAAAATCCTGGCAATCTCCGCTTTAACCCCGGATTGATCCAGAAAGTAAAAATAAGCTTGGGAAGTGGTGGCAAAACCATTTGGCAGCTTGACACCTTTGGGAGCCAAGTGTTGATACATCTCGCCTAGAGAGGCATTTTTACCGCCCACCCGGGGAATGTCCGATATGGATATGTCTTTGAAGAATTTGATATATTTATACATCTTTTAGTTTTTCCGGTTACCTTTTTCAGAGAATATTATATCAGCTTATATTAGCGTTAGCACTTTTCTTTCAGTCTAACGCCGCATCATCCATAATTAAGCTGTTATAATTGGCTTAATGAACGAACAGACGCTAACTATTGCCAAGTGGTTGGGTAACGGTTCGATTGATATTTTTGGACGACCTTTTTCCGGTAAGGATACCCAGGGCCGGATCTTGGCCGATTTATTTACTGGTGAATTGATTGCCGGCGGTGATATTATCCGCAGCCATGACGATCCGGACCAAATCAAACAAATTTTAGACTCAGGCGGCATTATCCCATCCGATTTTTATTTAAAATTACTGCTTCCTTATCTGTCACGACTAGAGTATAAAGCCAAACCGTTGTTCCTGAGCGCCGTAGGACGCTCCCGCGGCGAAGAGCCGATCATTATCAAAGCGGCTGCCGATTCTGGACACCCGCTAAAAGCAGTAATATTACTGGATATACCCGAGGATGAAATCTGGAAACGGTTTGCAGCCGCACCGGCTGAACATGACCGCGGCCAGCGAGCCGATGATAATCGTGAAGTATTGAAAAACCGGTTAAAAAAATTTCAAGACAGAACTATCCCGGTCATTGAATTTTATCGCGAAAAAGGATTACTAATTACGGTTGATGGTACCCGGCCTCGCAATGACGTAACTAACCAAATACTGCAGTGTCTGTTCAATTACATTTCTAAATAATCACTTAACCCAGCTAGGTATTGATTGTTTTTTAGTATTTTTAATCCTTGTAGGGTCTATCTGTTTCAAGCTCAACTAATTCCGACCAAGTAAGTACGTTTTGGTCTTGATGAAATTGACAAAACTGTACCTTAACACGATTACGACCAGTACCCAAGGTAATAGAAGCAATATCTAGATTATATCCGGTCAAAGAACCATTAATTGGTTCAGAGCCTTCAGTTAATGGAATTACTGTGACTTCAGCCCCTAATAAACCTCTATTTATATCTGACTTTGCAATTGCTAGTTTCCCGGCCAATCGAGCAAGATCCAGATCTCCTATAAACTCTTCTGGTTTTCTACCCTTTATGCATGCTCCGAATTGAAATGCTTTTTCAGCACCATATCGGAGTTGAAAAAGCCATCTAGCACCATTGGTTTTTCTGCGATCTTCCTGCTCTGTCATAAAAGTACCTTATAACAATATTACAATTATGTAAAGCTATTCCTGTCCCCCTAGTGGATGTACCCCGCAACTTTGAATCCGTAAAATGTACATGTTTAGTGCTCACTGATTTGATTAATTGTAATAGTATTATATAATATGATTATTATGACTCATGAAACCGTCATGTCTAAAGAATACCTTCCCGCCAATACTGATTTAATAATTGCGTTAGGTAAAAATATTGGCGTTGACTCAACACCTCAAGATATTCGTAACGATCCTGCTCATCTGAGCGAAGACAGTCGTATTATTACTATAGCTGCTGGTGAATTATATCGACCAGGAATACACATTTTATTTTCTGGCGGTAGAACAGCTGGTAAAAATTATCCGTCTCAACCCAAAGCTGCTCGTGATTATCTGCATATGATATTCCCTGATATACCCTTAAACGCGATATTGCTGGATGAAAACTCAATCGATACCGCCGGTAGTGCTGAAAATGCACCGCCAATAATTCAAGAAGGAAAGTTTGAACATGCAGCCTTATTAAGTGTGGGCTACCACGTCCCTAACGCTGCTACCCTATTTGAAAGATACGGAGTACCAATTGAATCTGTGATTGTAGCTGAAGATATACTGGAAGAACGCTCTGATGGACTCTACGAAGATTACGTTGTTGCTTGGAGGGGTCTAGACCGTGTTGCTAAAGAAAAACAAAAAGAAGGCTTTCGCACATTGCTATTACATACTATAGACAGACGCGGTAAATTACTTAGGCCTTTAGCAAAAATAACCCGACATTAATTAAACACTAACTTTTTTCCCTGGTGGACGCACTTCGCAACTTTGAAGCTACTTACTTTTCAAAGGTAAGTTTGTACTCCCCACATAGACCAACATCATACCCAGATTCTTCAGGTGGAATGAAGAATATACAATCGACTCCCCGACAGGTTACGTAACCTAATGCTTCGCATAGCGGTTTTACGCCTCTTTGTAATCTAACTATTTCAGCTTGATTTTTCAGTAATAAAGCTTGGTGCACAGTGTTTCGGTAATCAGAAATCATAGCATCTTCTAAAATAGCCTGTCCTCTAACAATGTTCCCAACTATATTATTTGGCTGAGTCCAGACCGTTGTATCAAAGCCAGCTAAGTCGCTCCCTATAGCTAGAGCATCAGCTGTATATACATACTTTGATCTATCCCTACCCGCTTGATCAGCCCGGGATTCTGCTTTGATAAATTTTAATTGCTGAGGGCTGGCTTGAATGCGGGGTTCGGTCATTTTGAATTAATTCTTAACTCGTTATCAACAACTAAACTAGTCCAACCTTCAGGCGTAATTTCTCCACTTTGTACCATGGCATCATACTGGTCAATATTAACGTAAGACGATCGAATGTTTTCTGCGTTTTCAGCGCTAATGGAGATATCTACACCATCATGTGGCGTCAATTTACAAGCAATACCTAGATGTACTTCGCCTACGGCATCGCGTTCGTCTTTGATCACACCCATCGGCTCAACGGTAAGGTATTGCTGCATCAAGCTAATATCAACGGTACCATCGGCTTTCCTAAAATTAACCGGCTGGTCATTGACCGTGGTCGCTGTTTCTTCATCCAGTTCTCGGTAAAAAGCGTCGATCAGCGATAGATCGGTTGGTTCCATATGGCCACCAACACCAAGCGATACCTTACCGGCCAAACGTTTTTCGTCATAACCTTCATTACCGCGCTGGTAAAGCATAAATCGCTTGTCAGGCAGTTGGACATATCCGTAAACCACTAGCTGCTGCACACTTGGGTCCTGCTCAACATCATTTTCGCCGCCTCGTTCACGGTAGGCACCATGCTTCTCAGCTAAAGCCAGTAGCGCATCCAGATCTTCTTTACCCTGGAATTTGATATAGACAGCTCGGCCATGAATATCTTCCGGGATTATCTTACTTTCTACTAAAGCTTCACGGGATAAAACAAACGCTTGTTTAGGCATAAAACTATCCTACCCTACAACTGGTACTTAAACCTAACAATATGACATAAATAAACATTAATCTGTATAAATCTTGTGATAGTTATGGTTGGTTTTTCAAACTCAAGCACCTATTCATCATAAAAGCAATGATAAGCATCTGTCTGAATTTGATATTTAAATGTTTCGGGTAGCTAGGGAGTGGGATTGCGCGGATGCGCGGTGGTCATAAAGACCAAACTTGACGCTTCATCCGAAACCCGGCTCAACGAGGCAAACCTCGTTAGCTTTTCAAGACAACCCCTTGAGGGATGGGCAGGTGTGCACCAGGGAGGAATCGGTGGCGATTTTTTTGTGGGGGGGATTCCGTGGGGACAAGCTCGTTAGCCTTGCTCGGCAAGAAACTTACGGTCATCCCGTACGGATGCTGTACAGCATACCCTTACACTCCGGAGCGATGCCCCAGTATACACCAGCGAACATCATTGAACTTTAGCGCACATTACTGCCCATCCCAAGGATGTGGTCTGCCACCCGCTGCGGCTCTCTTTGCCTGCCTAGGACACCCAGGACATCACTTCATACCCAACTTTGCGTTCAGGCGTCGGTGTACATCCTGTCGGAAGAAGATCCAGTGTCCTTTGGCCGCATGACATGTTGGCAGACGACCCAGAATTGCACACGTGACAAACGGCGCAGGCAATCAGGTTTTGTTTACCACAATCAAAGGCGAAGTCCTCCTTTTTTGATATTCCCAGCGGCAGACAGAATCGCTATCTGGCATTGGGAATACCCAAAAGAAAACTAAAAGGGAAATAAACTATACTGCTTAAAAAACTAATACCTAGCTACCTTGTTAAATTCCTCTTCGGTCAAGTCTAACCGACGACCAAAGTTAGTCACTAATATATACCAATTTATAAGTTATGTCAAAGTTTTTGTTGTACCCTGTTTCCCCTGTTGACGAAATAGCTAATTGTCGGGTACTAGAAAATAGACAATAAGGAATCTTTAGGTGTTACTGATGCTTAGTTCAGTGGTCCGGCCTAATTAGGCATTAGGCGGGGTGATATCCAATTGGACAGATGTTGAACTAGCCTTCAGTCCATTGTCTGAAATGTCATATACTAAAATTTGCCCGAAGTGCGTTTCCAGCTGGCTAACGTCCTCGTCACTAATCGATTCCAGATATTTCAATATTGTTCTCAGGCTGTTGCCACTGGCCACGATCAGGACGTTTTTGCCATCTTTTAATTGCGGTAAGATGGTATTTAGATAAAACGGTACTGCCCGTTCCGAAACCATTTTTAGGGTTTCGCCACCGGGAATAGGCACATCCCAACCGCGGCGGAGTTGGTCGAAAGCCTCTTCACCGATTTGTTTTTCAACTTCCCACTTATTTTTACCGGTATATTCGCCGTAGTTCCGTTCATTGACGGCACCGCTAGTGACAATGTCGACATCAAATTGCTGAGCGGCATCTAAGATACCCTCCAGCGTTTCCCGGGTCCGAATCTGTTCCGAGCAGTAAGCATTATTAATCTGAATATCCAGTTTTTTGAGGGCTTGCCCGAGCATGGCCGCTTCTTTAAAGCCGGTATCATCCAGGTGAACATCGGTTAGACCGGTCCACTTTCCGGCCGCATTCCATTCCGACTCGGCGTGACGAACTATCAATAATTTACCGATAGTTGGTTTAGGCGGTTCGACTTTGTTGGGTATTTTGCCATACCAGAAATCAATGATATTTTGGGCAGTAGTCTGATTAATCCGTTTAATAGCCTCAACCGTATTAAAGGCGTTGTGGGGACTGATAATCACATTGGGCATTTCTTCCAGGACGTTGATTTCCAGACTGTGGCGTAAAACATCCTCAGGTAGGGTGTCGCTTCTCAGTAGAGCGGTTTCTTCGTTATATATGAGCAGTTGTTCGCCTTCGATAACGTCGATAACAGCGCCACCCAGATGGCCACCGTCCAGTGCTCCGATCAGGGCTTTGGTGTCAACCAGCTCACCCCGAGCGGTATTAATCAAAATGGCTCCGGGTTTCATCTGATTCAGCCGGTCGCGGTTCATCAAGTGGTGAGTTGATGGCAGATAGGGAGTGTGCAGCGACACCACGTCGGCCTGCTCTAGTAGTTCATCCAGGCTAACGTATTTAAAATGTAACTGCTCTTGGAGTTCTTCTTTGGGAAAGGCATCATAAGCAATGGTTTGCATTGAAAAACCGTCAGCAATTTTAAGAGCTTTTTGGCCGATGTGGCCGGTACCGATCACCCCAAAGACTAGGCCCTCCAAGTCACGGCCCATCAGGTCATTTGCCGAAAACTGTTCTTTTTCGGTAGCTAATACGGCTGGCAGTTTACGCTGTAAAGCCAGTAGCAAAGTAAAAGCATATTCAGCTACGGTATTTTCACCATAAGTCGGAACATTGACTACGGTAACCCCGTGCTCCTGGGCAGCGGCCAGATCAACATTATTAAAGCCGGTGGAGCGGCAAGCAATCAGTTTCAGTTTGGGTAGCGCTTCAATTATCTGATGCGTGATATTACAAGAAACAAACGTCGAAATAACTTCAGTATCAGGGTGGCAATTAGCCAGTTCAAGTTTATCGGCCACGAATTCCCAGTGGTGATCAGTACTGGCCAGAGCGGCACTCAACTGTTTTTGGTCTAATTCAGTCGCATCGTAAAAATAGATTAGAGCCATCTCGATATTTATTATACATAAGAACTATGAGAATATAAGCTTATGAAGATCTCCGCCATTAAAGCCCGGTGGATATTAGATTCCCGGGGAGTACCGACAGTTGAAGCGGAGGTTTGGTTAGAATCGGGTATTTACGGGCGGGCAGCGGTGCCTTCTGGAGCATCTACTGGTGTTCATGAAGCTCTAGAATTAAGAGATGGCGCTAAAGCCTTTGGCGGTAAGGGTGTCCTAAAAGCCGTCGCTAATGTTGAAGGTGAAATTGCCGATTGTTTACATGGCTTAATGGCTGATAATCAGTTTCTAATTGATCAGAAAATGATTGATCTGGACGGCACTCCCAATAAATCCAGGCTTGGAGCCAATGCTATTTTGGCGGTTTCCCTGGCCTGTGCCCATGCTGCGGCTAATTACCGACACATACCGCTCTATGCCCAAATAAATGATATTGCCCAAAATCCACCAATGTCGATACCGATGCCGATGATGAATGTCCTAAATGGTGGTAAGCATGCTACTAATTCAGCCGACTTCCAAGAATATATGATCATTGCTAAAAAGGCTGAAAGCTACGCTCAGGCCATTCAAGTCGCTGATGAAATATTTCAGGCGTTAAAGAGTGAAATTGCGGCAACTGGTGCTTCTACGGCAGTTGGTGATGAGGGCGGCTTTACCTATCCAGTCAAATCCAATACCGAGATGCTTGATTTATTAAACAAGGCTACTGAAGCAGCCGGTTATCAAGTGGGAGTAGATGTCGGATACGCATTGGATGTGGCTGCATCGGAATTATTTAAAGATGGTAAATATGATCTAAAAACAGAAGGGCGACAGTTAGATAGTTCCGAGATGATTGATTATTTAGAAACTATAGCCCGCAAGTATCCGATGTTATCGATTGAAGATGGGATAGACCAAGATGCCTGGGAAGATTGGGTAGATTTAACCAAAAGTTTTCTGGAATTAATCCAAGGGTTTCAGCATATATTGCCTATCCTTCCATATAAGAGCTGCAAAATACTATTTTCCTGAATCCTCGCAGACTGTCATTTTCCGTCTGAAAGGACAATTGATAAAAATGGCCCGGGATTGCCTCATGCAGAAATGTGTATTATCCTGAAAAATATTGTAAGAACTTGCAACCGGACTTTCAAAAGAGTATTATCCACAGACTGACA
>CAWJBZ010000008.1:0-80263 GCA_963841325.1 uncultured Candidatus Saccharibacteria bacterium
CCCCCGGCAAGTTGGCTGGCTCTTTGGGCGCATTCCACCGCCCGCTTCCCGTCCCGGACCGAGGCGTCCCAACTGCAGGCCAGCAGCGTGGCGAGATTATTCCACGTGCGGGCATTGGCCGGTTCCAGCTTCAGCGACAGTTCATAATGCGTGATCGCCTCACGAACCGACCCGGTCAGGTGCAGCGCGTTGGCCAGGTTGTTATGCGCGTGGGCGGAGTCGGGCCGAAGTTCGACCGCCTTGCGAAAGTGCATCAGCGCCTCATCCACCTCCCCCGTGCGGAAGAGCAGAAGGCCGAGATTGTTGTGGGCCATATCGGCGGCGGGATTGCGCGCCAGCGTGGTTCGAAAGAGCGTCTCATTGTCGCGGTACATCGCGCTCTGCCGCCAGGTGAGCGAGGCAAGCAGAGCCAGGGTGACGGCCGCCAAAACGCCGCCGAGCCGCATAATGCCCAGCCGCCGGGCGCCCTGCACAGCCAGCGCCGCACCCAGGGCGATTGGCGCCAGACTCGACAAATACGACCAATGATCGCACACGAACGAGTAACGCATGAAGAAGGCGTTCATAAACCCGATCACGGGAAACAGAGTGCCGCCAAAGTACAACGCCGCCGCCAGAGGTCCTCGCCCAATCCGTTTTCGCAGCAGCCACAAAGCCATAACGACGACCAGGGCGGCCAATGGAAAAAGCCATTGCACCAGCGAGCTGGAATCCAGCCGCCAGCGGGGGTAAATGAAACACAAATCCGCCGGCCACACGAGCTTCCCCACATAAAACCAAACCGCTCGACCGGCAATAAGGCAGCGCTCCCCCCAGGAGAAACCCCACTCCGGCCCGCTGGCGCCCAGTTTGTTGCGCTCCAACCAGAAGATCACCGTGCCCAGACCAAAGCTCACGACGAAGAAGGGCAACGCCGGCAGAACATCCGCGCGCCACCTAAGCCGCCCTTGTTTCCACCAAGCCACCAATAAGAGCACCGCCGGTAACGAAAAAGCCGTAGCCTTGGCCAGATCCGCCGCCGTGAACAGAAGCAAGGCGGCGACATAAGCGCCCCAATGGCGATCCTCCGGAAAGGGTTGGTCTGGCGCGCGTTCCGAGGGTCGGCTCCAAAAACCCGTGAACCGTCCGTAGCTCAACAATGCCCCCAGGTAGAATCCCAGCGACAGCACGTTCTTCCGTTCCGTGATCCATGCGGCGGACTCCGTCATGAGCGGATGCAGTGCGAAAATGGCCGCGGCTAAGCCCGCCCCCGGCACAGCCAGGCGCCTCAACAGCCGCCAAAAGAGCAACGCATTCAGCAGATGCAGCAGAACGTTCTCAACGTGGTACGCCGGCGTCCAGAAACCCCATAACTGATAGTCCAGCCAGAAAGTGGTCCCGGTCAGGGGATAGGTACCTGTTGCAGGACCGTCACATGGCGCCACATCGTCGCCAGGCCGGAGAAGCTTTGAAACAGGCCTTCCAGCTTCACCGTCCAGGCATCGTCATCCCAAACAAACTCGCCGTTCAGGCACGGGACCATAGGCCCAGAAAGTGGCTCCGGCGATAAGCAGCATCGGCAGCCAGCCCCTTTGCCACCAGACCTGTAGCCGCCCTTTGAGTCCGCCGCCGCCTAAGGCGAGTCCGATATGCGATGTCGGGGTTTCAATTCGCATTGCGCCAATCCTATTGTGCCCTTGGCCGAGTTGCGCTGGCAGAGTCCGTTTCGGTGAGGAGCGGAGCACGGTATAGGCGAAGCCCGCCGTCCCGCGAGGGGAAGCCCGAGCTGCCGACGAGCCAACGGCCATCGGGGGAAAACAGCAAGTTGCGCATTGTTCCACCGAGCCGGCGGACAGTGAGCAGTTCCTGCTGGGTGGCGACGTTCCAGAGTTTGAGCGTGCTGTCGTCACTGGCCGAAGCCAGAGTCTTGCCGTCGGGGGCAAAGGCAACGGACCACACACCCTGCTTATGACCGGTGAAGACGCCGACCAACTTACCGCTGCCCACGTCCCAGAGACGGATCACATCGAAGTTGGCGGTAGCGAGGAGGCTGCTGTCCGGCGAGAACGCGGTGCCGATGCCGGGCTGGTTGTCCATGACCAAGCTCGTCCGCAACGATGCAGTTGGGACATCCCAGAGCAGAATCGAGTTCGTCGCCGGGGTGGAGGACTGAGTTCGCGCCCCCATGCCAGGCGGAAAACCTGCCAGAAAGGAGCGTTGAAAGGCGGCGAGCGTCCGTCCGTCGGGCGAGAACAAGGCGTGCATCGCTTCGATTGGCAGCGGAGAATTAGTGTTGCTGCGAAGATCCCAGGCATGGAGTCTCCCGCCCCGTCCGCCGGTGATCAACATTCGGCCGTCGGGCGAAAGCGCGACGAGTTCCACCGGTCTATCCGAAGCCTTCAGGGTGCGGGCCTCAAGCGTCTCGGTGTCCCAGAGTTTCACGCTGCCGTCCTCGAGGCCCTGGGCCAAAGTCCGGAGGTCTCCGCTGACGGCGACGGCCGAAGGCGCCCGCATTCTGGGGCCATTCATCGGCGGGCGCTGGGTCTCCAAAGGAAACTGCCGCTCGGCTGCGCCCGTGTTCAGGTCGAGGAAGAGGACGGAATTAGTCTGGGACAGGCAAGCCAGAGTCTGGCCGTCGTTGGAGAACGCCAGCGGCCGCGCAGAAGCCGGGGAGGAAGTCTTCTTTGTGTTCGGTTTGGGTGGGCCAGATCTTCACGCCGCCGCCGCGGGCGCCGCTGACGAGTGATTGGCCATCAGGCGCAAATGCGACAGCCATCACCTCATTCAGATGTCCCTGGAGGGTGGTGATCGGCTGGCGCTTGGCGAAGTCCCATAAGCGGACGGAGTGGTCCATGCTGGCGGTGGCGAGGGTCTTTCCGTCTGGGGAAAAGGCGAGACTGGTAATGATGCCGGTGTGCTCGATGTGCTCCGGATCTTCCGGCATGACAGCGATTTCTTTTCCGGAGGTCGTGTCCCAGATACTGAGAATGAAAACGCCCTTGGCGGAAAGGGTGTTTCGTGCGGCGACGAATGACTTGCCGTCCGGCGAGAAGGCCATCGCGCGATCAGCCATCATGCCCGGACCGAAGCCGCGGATAAAGACATTGGTGGAATCTTCGAGCACCAGTCCATTGGTGGCGCCTTGCAGCGGCCACAGGGTGATGCCGGCGTCAGCGTCCGTGGCGAGCGTGTTGGCGTCGGGTGAAAAAGCGTCCGGCGCTGAGGCTCCGGGAAGGTGACGGATTTCCTTCCATGACGCGGTGTTGCGAACGGTGATCCATACCGCTATCAGTTTACGTGTTTACCCTATACATCGCCAATTATCGGTTACTGTTCTTGGGCTAGGTACATTACTTCTAACTTTAGCTATTATAGTTAGTAATGCGCTGTTGGTTCTGCGATGACCGATATTGAGATCCCTAGAGTAGCCGATCGTCACTTTCGTTATAGATTGTTTGAAATCATGCCCTGGGCACTCAGCATGTCCTTACTAGTGATACTAGTAATCTTAAGTATCTTTAACGCTACCATAGCTGCTTTTTATATCGTATTATTAATTTTTATTTACGCCACCAGAGCATTGGCTTTAGCTCTCCGTTCTCTGTATGGTTTCAACGCTTTACGTAAAAACATCCGAATTGATTGGTTAAAATTACTCAATGAACTAGAATCCGGTAAAGTCAATGATTCAGAGACACCATTATTGTGGCATCTTAAACAAGTCGAAGCTCGTGGCGGAGATAAATTGCCAATTAAACCAAGCAGTCTTCTAAATGCTGTGATTATTGCTACTTATAATGAGAGACGAGAAGTGCTTGAGCCAACTATCCAGTCGGTTTTAGCCTCTAATTACCCCATGAAACAGGTTATCTTAATTTTAGCTTATGAAGAACGTGGGGGTCCCGTCGTAGAGCAACAAGCCAAAGAACTGGTGGAGATCTATAAAGACCGCTTCTATTATGCAGTAGCCATTAAGCACCCTAAGAATATATACGGGGAAACGATCGGTAAGGGGGGTAATACCACTTATGCCGGCCATGAACTTAAACGATATTTAGAGAATCATCATATTGATCCACTGCGAGTTATTGTGACTACTCTAGATGCCGATAATCGTCCAGATAAGGAATATTTAGCTTGTCTAAGCTATGCATACGTTTTATGTCCCGATCCAGTGAGGGCAGCTTTCCAACCAATTTCTATGTATACCAATAATATATGGGATGCACCAGCTCCAATGCGAGTAGTGGCAACCGGGAACTCTATATTTAACGTAGTATTGGCAATGCGTCCTCATGCCATGCGTAATTTTTCATCACACGCACAAGGTATGGCGTCACTAATTCAGACTGATTTTTGGAGTACTCGTACTATCGTAGAAGATGGGCATCAGTTTTGGCGTTCTTACTTCCGATTTGATGGACATTACATCGTTTATCCTTTACATGTGCCAATTTATCAGGATGCTGTGTTATCAAACACCTACAGGAAGACATTAAAAGCGCAATTTATACAACTTCGACGATGGACATATGGTGCTTCTGATATCGCTTATGTTATCAACCAAGGTTACTTTAAGAAAAATAAAGTTTCAAAACCTGATTTAATAGCTAAAACTTTCCGTCTTACAGAAGGACACGTCACTTGGGCAGTAGGACCAATCTTGACTTTATGTGGAGGTTTTGTGCCGGTGTTGTTTCATCCCCACAATCTAGCCGCTAACCAGTTACCGTTTATCATTAGTCGAATCCAAACCGTTGTTTTGATCACCATTCTAGCGATGCTGTACTTGTGCTTGAAGACGCTGCCACCTAAACCAGAGCGCTATAAGCACCGCCGCACTTTCTTTATGGTGATTCAATGGGTATATTTGCCATTTACGACAGTTATCTATAACTCATTTGCAGCTATTTACTCGCAAACACGATTAGCCTTTGGCCATTATCTGGGCTTTGATGTTACCGAGAAGGCTGTCGTAGATGTTGGTAAATCTGGGCAAATCGATACCGTTCATAATCCGTGAAAAGCCCCATAGTGAACGTAAGCAACATCATCAAATTGCTTAAGGGTTTCACTGACAATCTTAACCAGGTTATCTCTTAAAACTAGACCTTGACTAGATTTTTGACTTTTTATTAGTTTACTAAGCGCGGTTTCTGTTAATGCGGAAGCATCAGTAATGGCGTTAGGGCGATGCTTGCAGGAACTATATATACTTAAATATAGTTTGTCGCGGTTAAACGGCATAATGTGCGACATCTTATCTTGGAATGCCAAGCTGTTTTCGTATACGTTTTGCTCTAATGTGCTGAATACGGCTCGACAAACTAGACACTGACGTCTGCGCCACACCTTATTAGATTGTTTTTGTAACCGGGAATTAGTGACATGAGTATTATTCCCGCAATATATACATACCATATCAACATATTGTCATACGGGTGTTTAAAATGCTAGTGGAAAAAATAACTATAAATAGGGTATAACCTAAAACCACCCCAAGAAAAAATATTTCCTGAGGTGGTTATTGTTGATATTCAGTTAAGATTTGTTCGTTCTTGCCCGTCTTACTTTTCTAATACGTTGCGGGAAAGCTAGTTCTTCGTAAAACAATTGAAAAGACTCAAGAGCACTAATATTAGTGGTACTCACCAAAACCCCCTGTTTAACCTGATTAATTTAGCACAGTAGAGACCATTAGTCAATTACCCACTGGAGCAAAGTAAGTATTAATTACAGATACAACAAGCATTTTCAAAGTAAACTAATCAGTATAGGAAATGGTAAGTTAATGGTGGGCACGGAGGGGCTCGAACCCCCGAAACCTCATTCACGTCAAGAATGCGCTCTAGCCAACTGAGCTACGTGCCCGCTCCTAATCTACATGTTCTAGCCGTAGTTAGATTATAAAGATATATTGAATTATTGAGAAGATCAAAACTAATTAATATCCAGAGTATTGTAGACTTAGCAAATACAAATTTATATTATATGGCACCAACATCATATATGGTGTAAATTAATTTTTTCCACAGAAGAGATGTATAAATAACAATATAATTGTACTAGCCATATTATACCAACTACATTATATTAATGTGTAGGTGAAGTTTTGCGATGTGTTATAATCGCCGATGAACGGTGAAACGGCTTCACCAACCGTTGAGTTCCGTGGGAAACTATACGTGCGTTAACGTATTAGTATAAGTGCCTTGCGTGATACATTAGTTGATCACAAGGAAGTCCGGTGGAACCATCCTGATTTATGTTTCGGTAGTTTCAATGAAGGCAAAAGCCTAAGTCGTAAAATAAACCGGAACACGGGACCCGAGACGCGTTAGATTGAATATCGTGCGAGCGTATTTAATCCTGCGCGTCTTTTTAGATACCACAGTAATAAAGGAGATAATGATGGCGGAAGATAATCAAGAACTTCACGTTATGCGGCATAGCCTCGCCCACATTATGGCGGCTGCAATTCAACACCTTTGGCCAGATGCGAAATTTGGAGTTGGTCCGGTTGTAGAAAACGGATTTTATTATGATGTTGATTTTGGCAGCACCAAATTATCCGAAGAAGATTTGCATAAAATTGAAGCTGAAATGAAAAAAATCATTGATTCAGATGCGCCTTTCGAACAGTTTGATAAATCTATAGATGATGCGATCAACTGGGCCAAAGAAAATTTACAACCATATAAAGAAGAGCTTCTTAATGACCTAAAGCGATCCGGTACCACTGCAGCGAAAGAATTAGACGCCGAAGAAATTGGAGTACAAGCTGGTGACGAAAGCAAAGTAGAGACCGTGTCATTTTATAAATGTGCTGATTTTACTGATCTTTGTCGAGGCCCACATGTTAATAGTGCCGGTCGAGTAGGGGCATTTAAACTACTGCGCGTCTCGGGTGCTTATTGGCGTGGTAAGGATACTAACGCTCAAATGCAACGTATTTATGGTGCGGGCTTTACCAGTGAAGATGAACTTAGCCGATATCTTAAAATGCTAGAAGAAGCAAAACAACGTGACCATCGTAAGATTGGTAAAGAACTTGATTTGTTTATATTTTCAGATCTGGTGGGATCAGGACTGCCCCTATTTACACCCAGAGGGACAATATTACGTCAGGAACTAACTAATTTTGTTGAATCGCTACGTATAGCGTCTGGGTTTCAAAGAGTATCAATCCCACATATTACTAAAACAGAGCTGTATAAGATATCAGGACACTGGGATAAGTTTGGTGATGAGCTATTTCTAGTAGAAAGCCAAGTAACCTCTGATCATTTTGCCCTAAAACCAATGAACTGCCCACACCATAACCAAATTTATGCTTCACAACCTCGTAGCTATCGGGATTTACCTATAAAATATTTTGAGACAACAACTGTTTATCGTGATGAAAAAAGCGGAGAGCTGGGTGGTTTAATGCGCGTACGTTCCATATCACAAGATGATAGTCATGCCTATTGTCGGCCCGACCAGCTAGATGCTGTAGTAAACAATCTAATCTCCGATATTAAAACTTTATATAGCATACTTGGTATGAGCTTACGAGCGCGCTTAAGCTACCGCGACAAAAGTGATAAATATTTAGGAGAACAGAAATTATGGGATGAGGCACAATCGATCATTCATAATTTAGCTGATCATAATAAGCTAGAATTCTATGAAGTTATTGGAGAAGCAGCTTTTTATGGGCCTAAAATTGATTTCATGGCTACTGATGCCATCGGACGTGAACACCAAATCGCTACTATTCAATTGGATTTTGTTCAACCCGAAAGATTTCAACTAGAATATACCGCAGAAGATAGTAGCCAACAGCGTCCAGTTATGATTCACTGCGTGCTACTAGGATCGATAGAGCGATTTTTGGGCGTATATATAGAGCACACAACTGGAAAATTTCCAGTCTGGCTAGCACCTGAACAGATTCGTCTCATTACTGTTAATCAAGAGGAAGCAACTACAAATTTTGCCAACAATATTTTGGAGCAAGCAGTTAAACTTGGATTACGCTTGGTAGTTGATAATTCAAATGAATCTGTTGGCAAAAAAATTCGTTCAGCTGAACTAATGAAAGTGCCATACACCGTGGTAATAGGGGATAAAGAAATTGCTGGGGGTGGGCTATTGCCACGGGTACGCAAAGACCTAGAAGTAAGTGAACATCATTCCGGAAAAACCATCGATGAGTTTCTCAAAACAGTTGCTAATGAAGCTAAATCACGGGTTACTAAAACCTCTCTATAATTAGTTATGCTTGAACCATATCTGTTCGAACCAAATTTTCGAGAACGGGTAGAAACACTAGTGTCATTAATCCCACCAGGTCAAGTGATGACTTATGGGCAACTAGCAGCATTGTGTGGTAACGCTAGAGCAGGACGTATTGTAGGTGGAATAGCGCATTTTGGTAATCCAAGCCTACCGTGGCAACGAGTAGTTAATAAACAGGGCGGTCTAGCCTTGGGTTATCCAGGTGGTCGTCGTGGTCACAAAGCCATGCTTGAGGCTGATGGTGTTAAGGTTAGTGACGATTACTATGTAGATATAAAAAATCTTCTCTGGTGGCCGGTTGAGATGAACAACATCTAAAGATATGAAACCTAAAGATACACCCCTTATTGCAATTGTTGGTGAAACAGCTAGCGGGAAATCCTCATTAGCCATTAAGCTAGCTAAACGGTTCAATGGTGAAATTATTTGTGCTGATTCTATGACAATCTACAAAGGATTTGATATTGGAACTTCTAAACCAACTTCTGATGACCGACTTGAAATACCACATCATTTACTTGATATTGCCAATCCACTCAGTGGCTTTAATGCTAAAAAATTTCAGACATTAGCAACTAACACCATTGAAGATATTAAAGAACGACATAAGCAATCAATTTTAGTTGGTGGTAGCGGATTATATATCAATAGTGTGCTATTTAATTATAAATTTTTACCACCCCCATCGACTAAATATCGACACCAACTAAATCAGCTGAATTTATCGGAACTACTACAGAAGATTGAAAATTTAGGATTAAGCACTGATTTAATTGACATTAATAATAAGCGTCGAGTTATTCGTTTAATTGAAACAAACGGCTTTCTTCCCCCAAAAAGTCCTCTGAGACCACAAACTATTATTATTGGGCTTCAAGCACCTAAAGTGACTTTAAAATCCAATATAGTACGTCGAGTAAATAAAATACTAGCAGCTGGTTTAGAGGAAGAAGTAAGCCATCTAGTTAGCTTATACGGTTGGGATATTGAACCGATGAAAAGTGTTGGTTACCGAGAATGGCGAGACTATTTTGAAGGATCAAATACCTATCCAGAACTACGTAACAAAATTATTCAAGACACTCTAAATTTAGCCAAAAAGCAGCGAGTATGGTTTAGGCGAAATAAAAGTATTCAATGGTTTTCTACCGGATATAATTTCGAAGATATTGTAGACCTTGTAACAACGTTTTTGAACAATTGATATTACTAAACCAACACTCTTTTGTTACAATGAAATCATGATTGAACAATTACTCGGGTCTAAAACGAGATTGAAGTTATTACAGCTTTTTCTGAGCAACCCAAATCGATCATTTTATGTTAGGGAAATAACACGCAAAATTAGCGAGCAAATAAACTCAGTCAGACGTGAATTATCTAATCTACTAAATATAGGGATTATTATCTCAGAAACCACCAATAATCGTTTGTATTACGAAGTGAATCAAAAATATGAATACTACGATCCCTTAAAAGCTATTTTTGGCACAAATAACCAAAAAACGAACAAAGAAAACACTAAAAATGGGCGTCAAGATGATATGAAATCACTTGGTAATGTTGATCTCTTATTGTATACCGGGCAATTTACACGAGACGAAACTCCAGGGATAGACTTGCTTATCGTTGGTAATACAAACGCGCACGCCGTCCAAAAATTTGTGAACGAATTAGAAGAAAGAGAAGGTAAGGAGTTACGTTATACGGTTATGAGCTTAGAGGATTTTAGGTATCGTCAACAGATAAAAGATAGATTTATAACTAATATTATATCTTCAAAAAAGCAAACGGTTATCGATAGCCGAGGATTGTTAGAGAGCACCTAAAGCGGTTTTATATGGATATACAATACTACGGCGCTAATTGTGTGGTGTTCACTACCAAAAACGCTCGAGTTGTTATTGACGACAATCTATCAGAGTTAGGTCTTAAGTCTATCTCTAAGAAAGATGACATTGTGGTTTTTACGGGGCAACACCAAGAATTAAACTTCGAGCCAAAATTACTTATCGACCAGCCGGGCGAATACGAGATGTCCGGTATGTCGATAACAGGTATTGCAGCGCAAAGTCATTTAGACGAACCAAACTCGCGTCTAGCAACCATGTACAAGATAGTATTTACCGAAATAAACTATTTAATAACAGGCCATATTTACCCAGATATAAATGATGATCAACTAGAAACTATAGGTATGGTAGACGTAATGTTTGTGCCAGTTGGAGGCAATGGCTATACTCTTGATTCAACTGGTGCACTCCAATTACTTAAAAAAATAGAACCTAAATTAGTTGTACCTACTCACTATGCAGATAAAGCCATACATTATGCAGTAGTACAGCAGTCTCTAGAGCAGGCATTAAAGAATATGGGCATGGAACCAAAGGAAACTATCACCAAATTACACCTTAAGCCAGGAGAACCCCTAAGCGATGCCGTGCAACTAATTGTATTAGCTCGCAGCTAATTATTGTGAATGGTTATAGAATTTACTAAATTAATGAATCTCTTTAAAGAGGAACAATAATCTACAGAGTGTTTAGTAGCCCTTTTCTCTTCATGGTACGCATTGCTTGAGTGCTAAGTTTTAACTTTAACTTCTTGCCCTCAACAACTACTGTCTTACTCTGTAAATTCGGTTTCCAAACCTTCTTAGTGTGGCGTTGGGAAAAGCTAACATTGTTGCCGAATTGTTTACCTTTCCCAGTGATATCGCATTTTTGCATGAAATGATCCTTAATGACCTTAAATACTTAAGGTGTCATTGTAGTCATTTTCCAGATATAAGTCAATTATAACTAGACTAGCGGCTGATATACTGGTAGCTAGTATGATTTCTGGGCTAACATTCACCGACATCATCATTATTATTATTTCACTCCTGATTGCTATATCGATTCACGAGTCATTACATGCCTATGTTGGGCTTAAGCTCGGTGATCCAACAGCATCTGAAGAAGGTCGAATTAGCCTTAATCCATTAAGGCATATTGATCCCTTTGCGACGATTTTATTGCCAATTATTACATTGGTACTGTTTAAATTTCCAATTTTAGCTGCTCGTCCAGTGCCATTTAACCCTGGACGTGTCAAATTTGCTGAATTTGGTGCTGCTCTTATTGCTGTAGCTGGTCCGGTATCGAATCTCGTATTAGCAATAATTGGTGCGGTTTTAGTACGTATATTAATAAATAATTCATTTATGGTTAACGCTTTAGAATTATTTGTGCAACTGAATGTCTTACTTTTTATCTTTAATTTAGTACCGATTCCGCCTCTAGATGGATCAAGAGTTTTATATGCATTTGCCCCGGAACCAGTTCAACAGCTACTCAGCCAAATAGAACCTTTCGGATTAATAGTAATCTTTGCTTTAGTACTATTAAGTGGTTTTGGGGGGTTGCTCTTAAATATAGATCATTTTGTTTTACAATATCTGCTCTGAAATATTTTGGACTCATATATACCGATAGATAAGATAACTTCACTTAATTTAAGTGAGTTATAATGGAAATTGGTCGGGAGTGCTAGGCTAATGATTACCTGAACATGTAATCATTAGGGAGCCTTAATGTTTGGCAGCTGTGGCTACCAAATGCGGGCACCCACCTGGCGCATCGCGGGTTAATCATGCCAACTCTCCCGGCCACATTGGCGGATAAAATAATCCATACTTGTGATTATTAATTGTTTAGATAAGGCTATACATGAAAATCGAAAAAATACACCCCATTTTAACCATTAATTTAGATTTAATTATCAGATGATGTTAAATATTAACAATCGTTTGGGAATGGCGGGGTGTAGCGCAGTTGGCTAGCGCGTACGGCTGGGGGCCGTGAGGTCGCAGGTTCAAGTCCTGTCACCCCGACCATGACGGACAGCTTGCTTTTCGGCAAGCTTCGAGAAGGCCTTTGTAAGGTGTAAATCAACCACTTTTTCCTCGTCAACAATGAGGTTCAAAAAGATTATTCTGCAAATGTGGTCTTTGCCGACTTTGTTAGCCGCTTTCACCTTAGCACCAGCGTTTTTGGCTAGGTTCAAAAACTGATCAATGCTTAAAAGCTCCTGCTCGGGATCTGTAATCAGCTTATTGAGCTCATCTATTTGGGAAGTCAGATCTTCGGCATCTTTATCGAGGCGAGTTAATTCGATATCGTTAAACTTCCATACGGTCGAGTTTTTATCATATTTAACAATTGCCAGACCTATCTCTTTACGCTGACGATTGGTTGCCTTCAGTGCTGCCTGTTTGTTATTGAGCTCGGTCCTGAGACTAACATGCTGCTTTCCAGATAGTGCAGTAAGATGTTCGTGGTAGTACTCATAGTCTTTTTCACCCAATTCCACGCCATCTTTCAATAATTCATATATGTAGTTAAACACTATGTTTGCACGAATACCCTTCTTTTTCCGTTCACAATTTTTATTCGTGCAACGGTAATACAAGTATTTTTTATCCCGACCTTTCGAGGCACCGGGTGTCATGCTATGGTTGCATATTGCGCACCTAACCATGCCGCTATGTAGTGGGAAAAATGTATCGCGTCTTTTCCTTATGAAAGGTGAAAGTCTTGCACGGGATAACCGTTGGACCTCATTGTAATCTTCTTCACTAACCGCTGGCTCAAAGTCATAGATTGTTCTCAGATCAACCTGATTATTTGCCTGGATCAGCATCCCGTAGTAGAAAGGATTGTTGAATACCCGCTCACTCAATATCTGATGGCTCATTGGTATTTTTTTGCCGTAGTTTTTGGAGCCCCTATCTTTAATAATTCGGGCATAGCCTTTAGAATTCATATAATCAGCGATATCTCGCATGCCCATACCTTCTTTGCGCATTTGCCACGCCTCACATATAAGCGCAAAATTATTGCTATCGGGCTTATAGATTCCGTCCTCGGTACGAACGTAACCATGCTTCGGCGAACCAGATGATTTACCTTCCTTGAAGCCCTGACGCATCCCGCGAGTTACTTTTTGCGACAGATCGTCTGAGTAATGCTTCGATAAAACAAACGCCATACCCAGTAGCATCTTGCCATTAGCGTCGTTTGTGAAGTGGTGGGTGACAAACTTGAGGTCTTTAACAACCTTTTCATCGATTAGATCAATTAACTCGCCGCCTTCTTTCATGTTTCTTGCTAGGCGATCTGGATGCCAAGCAAGGATGCCATCAATCTTGCCCTGTCGCAGGTCTGCAAGAAGTTTACTAAAAAGAGGTCGTTGCCCCGGCTTCTTGGCGGATTTTGTTTCTTTGATGTAAGGCCTTACAAGACGGAGCCCCATTCTTGTAGCTAAATCTTCGCATTCGGTAATTTGGTCGCCAATTGACCGCACTTGGCGTTGCATATCATCAGTAGACTTTCGTGCATATAGGGCGTATCTGAGCTTTGTGATGTCAATTTCGGTCACGTTCTCATCCATGCCAACATTCTAACACCGACTAACTCCGCTCTGGTATAATCAGCACAACGCCTAATAGCGTTATAACAATTTGGTATGACCTAAACTGAGTAGCAATTTGCGAAAGGCATGGCCATAAATCCCCATCAGAAGCGCTGAGCTAGTCGTTCAGGCATCTCTGATGGGGTCATAACTGGAAACGGTTATGGGCAACGAAAGTTGTCGCTTGGCGGCTAGCTCAATTTTTGTTCCCCGTCAGGCACTAAAAGCATGGACGGAAAGGCAAAAATGAGCACAAGTACTCAGCGTCTTAATAAATCTTGGTACAAGCATTGGTGGGGCATACTTATCGTTATACCAGCTCTGCCATTATTCACACTGTGGTATGTTTGGGTCGAAGTGGAACGTAGCAAAATATTTCGCTTAGGTGCTGTAAGTGTTCTGCTAGCTCTATATGCCGGTGGCATCATGTCACTTGTCTACGCATTGCCGAACTCGTCACCTACAAAGCCTTTGGTTGCTAAGCCTACCGCAACGAGCATTGCAACTTCACAGAATACAAACTCCGCTTCAGCCACACTGCCACAGTCCACCATAACGACGAAAACAAATGCTCAGAATACAAATACAACCAAAGCAACCGCTACAAGCCCAGTAACGATCCCAACCACACCGTCTACCACACAGCCAGTAGTTGCGTCTCCGCCCAAAACACTGCTACAGCAGTACCCGGATACTTACCCCGTAAAATGGGCCGATGCGCCAGCAGATACCATCATTGATACCTGGGGCATGGATAATCGGGAGAGTACCAGCTACACAGCATGGAAAGTGAACGAGGCTTACGGCAATATGCCAACTTGGGGTATTGGCTCAACCGGTGACGCAAAGGACTGGCCCGCTGACGCACAGGCGGTCGGTATCCCAACGGGAACCACACCGAAAGTACACTCGGTTGCAATTAACCCAGCGAATACACATGGTGCAGGTAGTAGTGGCTTTTCAGCTTGGGTAGAGGCAGTTAATGGGGACCAGATTACCATAAGCTTTTACAATCTCGGCAACGCCTATGATTATGGTGTAACCACAGAGTCTGCTGCATACTTTGAAACTTATATTTACTTTGGTGGGCAGTAGGATGGGGTTTTTCAACAACAAGAAAAGAGCCCAGCAACAACAAGTCGTCCCGGTGGCCACGAAAACAACCGACTTAGCACTCTGCCCACACTGTCATAAGCAATTGCCAAAATTCCCCGGGCGTAAGGGTAATTGCCCGTTTTGCCAGCACACATATCTGGTACGCACAGACCCTGAGTCAAGGAAGAAAGTAGTGGTTGATGCAGGTGGCGCAAAACGAATCGAAAAAATTTATCAACAGCAAGCAGTCGAAAATGAATTAGAAAGACATCTTCAGTCTTGCACCGAAAATTACGAGGGGCTTTATAAAACCGTCGAGGATGACCTAACAGAAAAGTGGATGCCCAAGTTTGGCAGAGGTCCCAGCAGGCGGGATGTTTTATGGGGTGTCGCTGGTCAGCTTACCCTGATATATATGAAGGAGCAAGACTTCAATATGCTTGGAATGGTTTACTTTGCTCAAGCGCTTTTTATGCATGAATCAGGTAAAGATTGTTTAAAGCTCAAGCAATCCTCTTGTGACATGGAATTATACAATTATGCCAAAATGGGTGGCGTTAAAGGCGTTAGTGTAACTGTCAATAGCGACTGTTGCGGCAGTTGTAAAAAGTTGGCTAGCAAAACTTTTTCCCCTCAAAGACGCCTTAAAACAGCACGTATTACCAAATAATAGTTGCTCCCATAAGCTTAACGAAAGTGCCCCAACGGGATGGTGTCTATGCTACTATCAAGCCGATTACTTCCGACCTAACTACTATGAGCCAGGGAAATTTCGAGTCTATATTATGGGACAACCCAAAATAATAAGCGCCTAAAGGAGGCAATATGTATATATCAATGGTAAACACCAACAACTTTGCAGTCTTCTACATGGGGACTGATCCAAACGACCCGAAGCCGGGAAAGCAACGGCTAGAGCTGCATGGTAAAGGCATTAAGCTCGGCCAGTTCAAGAAACGATTTATCAGCAAGGACCAGATCACGAAAACTGAGGTTGGTTATGAGGTTAATCAGAGATCACTATCACCCGGTGGCGCAGTTGCGGGGGCCGTATTAGCTGGTGGCATTGGCGCGGTGGCTGGCGCCGCTATGGGTGGCAAGAAGGTCGAGCCTCACGTCACAATAACCTACAAAGATGGCTCGGGGAGCGAGCAACAGATAGTCCTGATCGCTAAGCTGGCAGATAAGATCAAAAAACAGCTAGACAAAAAGTATCTAGCCTAATAGCAGGTCTATTACTAATGCTCGGGGGTCTCTTGGGATTTTATATCTGAAGTGGGTATTGCTTTGTCATCGATTATTATTCGTCCGTTTGCCATTAGCCCGAACTGCTCCAGTAATGCTTCGACAGGATCCCGCTGTATGTTCTTAGATAAGTCGGTATCAAACGTCTCAAGCCAGAGCTTTACAGCACTCGGGCTGCCTGTAGCTTTAGCGTGTTGATACAATGCTTCTATTACATCAGGTGTTCGGCCTCGGCTCCAAAGCCTAAGTTGTTGACTAACCTGTGCCCAAAAATCATCTTCCTTCTTCCAGTCCGATAAAGTTGCGGCGTCAACCCCCAGCTTCTTGGCTAACGCCTTCTGAGTGTTAGGTCGCCTGAACATACCCGGAGTTGCTATCCATTCTACAAATGTTTGATACTCATAAACTTTGTTAGTTATTGGCATAAATTGGTCCATCTATATCTTGTAAGACCATGCCAATAGTCGCTTTGTATATTGCTAATGAGGTTCAAATAGCTACTCCTTGATGATTGTACGAGTCGCCGTAGGACCATTAACTAGCTCAATTCGTCTCCCGTCACTGTCTAAAATGGAAGTTGCGTTTAACTCCGCATCAGGGGCATTCTGATCAACATTTTGTAATTCCAGCATAAGATCTGCCAGTAGCTCGGCAACCTCAGCTTTCTGTAAATTCTTAATAATTTGTCCCGTGAGTTGAGTATGTAGCGCTGAGCCCTTATGAACCGTGATCATTACTTTTTTAGTATTCATAATCGTCCCCCTTATTCTCATTGTAATCGGTTTTAGGGGTTCCGATAACTAACAATGGCTCAGTTTTTTGCTTAAACTCCACAGGATCCCAGCTTTCACGGATAGCTTGTAGTAAACTGTTAAAGTCTGGTTCAAAAGTAATCACGCCAGCGCGACCATGTATTATAAGATGAAAAAACTTAAACTGAACCATAATTTAGCCGAATCTATCTTAAAAGGGCTAACAAGTAGTACCTGGCGTCTTTTTGATGATAAAGATTTAGCTGTTAACGACCAAGTAGTCCTAGTAGATAAGGTTAATTCTCGTGATCCTAAGACTTGGGTAGATATAGGGGTGGCAACAATTGATAATATCATTCAAAAACGCCTTAAGGATATTACTCAAGATGACCTAAAAGAACATAAAGGATTCACTACAAAAGGAGAAATTCTTAATATATGTCAGGAATATTATGGCCGAGATGTGACTTGGCAAACACCCATCAAATTTATTCATTTTACTTTCTCTGCCAATGCTCCAGTCAAGTCTATTGAAGTATTGCAGAAAGTAGATAAAGCAATACTTTATACCGATGGAGGCTCGCGTGGGAATCCTGGCCCGTCAGCCAGTGGTTATGTTATCTTTGACGACCACAACAACCAGTTAATTAATAGGGGTATTTATCTAGGAATCACAACCAACAATCAAGCGGAGTATACAGCCCTAAAACTTGCACTTGAAGAAGCCAAAAATCTCGGCGCCAAAGAGGTTTTAGTATATATGGACAGCCTACTGGTAGTTAACCAAATGAAAGGTATATTCAAAGTTAAAAATCGTGACTTATGGCCAATACACAATGCAATTAAACAACTATGCGCTCAGTTTAAGCGTGTGACATTCACGCAGGTACCAAGAGAACTAAATAAGCTAGCGGATGCCGCCGTTAACCGAGCTTTAGACGAAAAGCTTAAGGATAGCACTTCTCCGGGTCTTATAATATAGTTTTTTGAATACCTAACGGAACTGTATTAATTGAAAATGAACTTGTTGATACCATTAACAGATGACGAATACCTTAGAAAGTGATATAATAAAGTAAGCCAGATTAACGGCTAGTTACGTATGTATTAAATACATACGAGGAAAGTCCGGGCAACGCAGGGAAAGGTAGTTGCTAACTGCAACCAGGGGTAACCCTAGGGAAAGTGCCACAGAAACCAAACCACCATATGCAATATGCTTTCGTTTTTGCTCTTGTAGCGAAATCAAAAGTATAATGCAAGGAAAGGGTGAAACGAGCGGGGCAAGAGCCCACAGTCAATAATGGTGACATTATTGAATGGTAAACCCTACCTGTTGCAAGGAAGCTATCCATACATTAAAAGTTAGTTTCCCGCTAGGATAGCTATTCAATGAACCGCTTGATCGTAATGGCAACATTACGACTAGATAGATGACTAGCAATAAACTTCAATAGTTTATACAGAACCCGGCTTACAGCTAATCTGACCATTAAAAACCCTCTTTTTGAGGGTTTTTAATTAATATAAAATATCGAATTACTATTTTTTCGCAGCTTTTAAAACCGCTTCAAAAGCTTTTGGTTCGTTGACGGCTAACTCACTGAGTATTTTACGATCCAAAGAGATATTAGCTGCCTTAAGTGAAGCGATAAGCTTACTATAAGTAGTATTGTGTTGACGAGCCGCTGCATTAATGCGCGCATTCCATAATTGGCGAAAAGTACGTTTACGATTACGACGATCACGATACGCAAACTGTAATGCTTTGGTAATTGTTTGTCTTCCACGTTTGATGCTGGCTCGATTAGGATGTGTCATGCCCTTAGTGGCGGTTCTGATATGTAGATGCCGTCTGTGACTTGCTACTCCGCGTTTTACATGCATAGCTATACTCCTAACCGTTTCTTAATATTTACAGATCGATGGCCAGAGACCGTAATTAAACCGCGAAGACTTCGCTTACGGCTACCACTTTTCTTTTGCAAAAAGTGATTTAAATTTGGATGACCTACTCGGATTTTACCGTTCTTAGTAACTCTAACGCGATCTTTAGTACCGCTATGGGTCTTTAATTTAGGCATTTTGATTCTTCCTTTCTATGACTGGTTTAACTTAGATTTTCTCAGATGGTGATCGGTGTAATGCAGGATTACTTCTGATTACGAAATTTAATTGTTTACCCATGAACTGAGGTGTTTGATCGACAATTATTTTATCACCAAAATCTGTAATAATTTTATCTGCTAGCTTGAATCCGAGGTCTTTATGGGCTAACTCACGTCCGTGGTAGACAATAGTCATTCTAACTTTATGACCTTCTACCAGGAATTGAGTAACTTTACCAAGCTTGATACTTAAGTCATGTTCACCGATCTTAAGACCAAAACGCATTTGTTTCATGTCTAACGATCGAGTATTTCTTTTGTTGCGTTGTAGCTGTTTGGTACGTTGATAATTGTACTTACCCCAATCAGTTATCTTAGCAACTGGTGGTTTTGCATCAGGTGATATTTCGACTAGATCTAACTCACGTTCTTCAGCCAACTTTAGCGCTTCTTGTTTTGTTAGAACACCCAACTGCCTCCCATCCTCATCAACCACCCTGAGCTCTAGAGCTTGTATCGCACCATTCAGACGAGTCGTCTTGCTGATAAAATAGTCTCCTTCATTAGATATTAACAGACAAAATACGAATTCTAGTCTAACAGATATTTTAACAGGGGTCAACCAAATAGCTAAAAAAGCTTACTAACGGATTGAATATCTAGCTTTATATAAACCGGAAGTCATTATTATGGTCAATCTTTTTTATTGTAAAAGTCAATAAACAATAATTGTCTTAAAACATATAAAGAACAACGGCCTGCGAGTAGCCGTTGTTCGTATTGTTTGACGTTTTTGTTTTTGAGCACTTTTTTTATTCAAAGTGCTATGCACATCTTAATAAAATGCTTATATAACTGTCAATAGTATTTAGAGCCGATTATCGAAATCTGTGCATAACTTTATATTTAATAAAAACAAATTATTTAAAAAATAATATAAAAAACATAACATTAGCATATTGACATAAACAAAGATTTATAGTAATATCTAATATGTAAGTCAAAAATAAAAATACTTACAAATCGGTCCAACCGCCAACGCTCTTTAGTAGCCACACTAGGCTACAAGAGCGGTCAGTCAAATGTTCTAGGCGATAAGCGCTAAATAATTAAACTAAGAGCGGATTTATCGCCTGAACAAGTTTACTTCAATCGCTACCCACACTGTATAAAGTGGGTAGCGATATTGTTATGCTGTACAAAGGACAAGTATGAACCACAAAACACACAGGAAACGAACGGTTGGGTTAATAGCGCTGCTTTTAATATCGGATATTAGCTATTTTAGTTTGGTAAATCCGGGGAATAGTAATTCTTTTGTGGTCATCGTAGGTTGTATACTGATTGCCTTATCAATTTATATCTTAGTATTGGCTCTAACTAAGCTATTTGCCGTATTCTTTTTAATTTCTCACAGCTCACAAAGACGATTGACTATATTTCTAACAATATTATTGGTGTTTTTGTTGCTCATGCAGTCTATAGGTCAACTCAGTTTGCGAGATGTGCTGACGATAGTGCCGCTTATGGTGGTTCTTTATCTATATTTAACTTATATAACAAAAAATAAAATCAGACCGACTTAACATAGAACTAGAGAGTATACAACTGAGGTTGTATACTGTAATAAGGTATGGAACCCCAAGATTATGGCTACAAGAAGCCTGATATGACGTCTAGTCAACAAAATCCAGTAAACTGGTGGCAAGTGCCAGTGCCAGCCACCGCTTTAACTATGGATACTGGACAAAAAGAACCAATACCCCAAACATTGACAGAGAATGATAGCCTTAAACAGGCCCAATCAGTAACACCAGTTACCCCTCAGATAGCTAATGATTCTGATTTAATAGAAAAAGAGTGGGTTGAAGCTGCTAAAAAAATTATGGATACCTTTAAAACGGATCCGTATAACAAAAATCGAGCATTGATACTACTCCGGGCAGATTATCTGAAAAAGCGCTATAACAAGGATGTTAAAGTACCCGAGAACTAGCCGATGACCACACTAATAATCGTCATAGTTATATTGATTATCTTATTAAGCATGATAGTTTTGCCGCTGACTTTTTGGTATTTCCGTAGTATTCGTGAAAAGAAAAATTATGAGCGAGCATTAAAGCTCGTACCATTATTAATTCATCTTCCACCAATGAGTGAAGATATTGAATCTAATGGGCGAGATATCCGAGATCTCATCGATGAAAACATTTCAAAAGGACAAATTATTTACAACATTATCGCTAGTACTTACCAAAAGGGACTGAAAAATAAGTTATATGGACAGAGACACTTCGCCTTTGAAATCGTTGGTAGTCAAGGACTGGTATATTTCTATGCGATGGTCCCTATTGCGCTTGTAGATGTTGTAAAACAAGCAATAATTAGTGCATATTCTACAGCTCAAGTTGAAGAAACTGCTGAACACAATATCTTTAATCGCGTTGGGAAAATTAATGCAGTTATGGGTGGTGAATTCGTTTTAAAGAAACCTTACGCTTATCCGATAGCTACCTATCAGGAACTTAAAAGAGACACTATGCAGGCCATCCTTAATGCATTATCAACATTGGATAAAGAAGACGGGGCTACGATTCAGATCCTGATAAGAGCAACAGATGCAAAATGGCGACAAACGGCTGGATCAATGGCCAGTGATATCCGTAAAGGGAAACAAAATACAAGTAATTTACAAGGAGCCGCCTCGTTAGGGAAACAAATCGTTCAAGCCTTAGTTAAGCCCCCCGAAAATGATGGCGCTGATAAAAATGACAAAAGACCAGAACTATCTAATCTTGACCAGGCAATTCTTGATTCGGTTGACGACAAAACACGTTATCAAGGTTATGAAACACTTATCCGGGTAGTTGTATCGTCAAATGTTGCCCAACGTACCCAAGCCGTTTTAGCTAACATCACTGCATCTTTTAACTTATTCGATGCCCCCGGTAAAAACGGTTTTAAATTTATCCAAGCAGATCATACCGATACGCTTATTAATGATTATTTATTAAGGTTATTTCCTCAACACAAAAAAGGTATGGTTCTTAACTCAGTTGAACTGGCGACATTATTCCATTTTCCTGATCAACGTAGCATACCAACTTCTCAATTGAGGCGACAGGAATCAAAACAGGTCGATGCTCCACGTAATATTCCCGTAAACGGTTTATTGCTTGGTTACAATGTGTTTAGGGGTTCGAAAAAGCCGGTTCGTATTGCTCTACAAGATAGGCAGAGACATATGTATGTCGTAGGACAAACCGGCACCGGTAAGTCGACGTTTCTAGAAAATCTAGCCCTTCAAGATATGTTAAATGGAGATGGTTTTGCCTTTGTTGATCCGCACGGTGATACCGTTGAGAGATTACTGGCAATGGTCCCACGAGAGAGAACAGAAGATATTATTTATTTTTCACCAGCTGAGATGGCTTATCCAATGGGGTTAAACATCTTTGAATTTGTTACTCCTGATCAGAAGGACTTTCTAATACAGGAAGCCCTAAACATGCTATACAAACTGTATGACCCCAATCATCAAGGTATAATGGGACCGCGGTATGAACATCTATTCCGTAATGCCGCATTAACAGTTATGGCTGATCCTCAAGGTGGAACCTTTGTCGACATTCCTAAGTTATTTAGAGATCCTAAATTTGTCCAACAGAAATTGCAGTACGTAACTGATCGCAATGTCAAAGAATTTTGGGAAAAAGAAATGCCACAATCCCAACGTTCAAATGAATTTGGTGATGTTGTTAGTTGGTTTATAAGTAAATTTGGAGCTTTTTTGTCTAACGAAATGATGCGCAACATCATTGGACAAAGTAAAAGCGCTTTTGATTTGCGAGACATCATGGATAACAAAAAAATACTTCTAGTGAATTTAAGCAAGGGAAGAACAGGGGAATTGAACTCTAAATTACTGGGAATGGTGTTCATTATGAAGTTCCAGGCAGCTGCCATGAGCCGCGCCAATTTACCCGAAAGCGAACGTCATGATTTTGGTCTATTTGTTGATGAGTTTCAGAATTTCTCGACAGATTCATTTGCAACAATCATGTCGGAAGCCCGCAAATATCACCTAAATTTAATCGTCGCCAACCAGTTCTCGACACAATTAACTGAAGAGATACGTGATGCTATTTTTGGAAATATAGGAACAACTATTGCGTTTCGAGTTGGTGACCGCGATGCTGAAGCCTTAGATAAGTATTTTCATCCGTCATTTGAAGAATCTGATCTATTGCGGTTGCCAAACTTCAATACCATTGTTCGAACGATGATTGAAGGCGTACCCACGCAGCCGTTTAGTATGGCCACAATGCCTCCACTAGGCACACCGAACTTGCGATTAGCCGAAGCATTAAAACAGTTATCGGCAGCTAAATATGGGCAACCAAAATCAAAAGTCGAAGAGGAAATATTTGCCAGAATGGAAACTAAGGCTGAACCAATACGATCACAATATGCCACTAGCCCATTTGATAAGAATATCAATAGTTCACCATGGAGTACACAGCCAACCTCATTCGGTGAACCTTTGCCTACAGATATTAATTCTTCAATGTCAGGAGCAGATGGGGCGCAAAGAACACCTCCTAAAAGTGGCTCTAGTTTTCTTGATGAATGGTTAGCCAAACGCCAGACCAAACAAAATCCTTTAATTCATCAACAAAGTCAACATCAGCCATTAACCACTCCAGCCAAAGCTAAGTCAACTCCAGATAGTACTTCAGGGACCAAGAATATATCGAGTAGTTCCTTAGATAAAGGCGAAGTTGATCTATTGGCGGGTCAATTACGACAGAATCTGGATGCTCAATCTAAAAATGAGCAAAAAAGTGATACTAACCCGGACAATAAAACAGTAACTATTAATCGAGTCAATAATGTTACCAATACTAAATCAAACAATTCAGACAACAATGGTACTTCTCGGGATTTATTATCCAAATCTGAAAAGACTGAAAAAAATAGTGAATCAGACACGATTTTTATCGACCAAGAAGGTGAATTGCACCTCAGGTAATAGCTAACAACGTAATATTCATCAGATAAAGTTCCAATTTCTTTATCCACAAAACCAAGCAACAGCGTGTTCCTGTCTAGGCTAAAACATCTTACAAATAGGCTACCAATGGGTTGTTATTTATAGCATAATCGAATATAATTAAGTTAACGGGTGGAAACTAAAATCTAGATGATAAAGGTTTGTTAATAGTGACGAAATACAAAGATGATATATATGGAGCGGATCAGATCCAAGTTCTGGAAGGCTTGGATCCAGTTCGCCGTCGTCCAGGTATGTTTGTTGGCAGTACTGGCATTGAGGGTTTACACCATTTAGTCTGGGAAATTATCGATAATAGTATCGACGAAGCTCTAGCTGGTTATGCAACACGGGTAATTGTAAGGTTATTAGCTGATGGAAGTGTCAGTGTTTCTGATAACGGCCGAGGTATCCCGACCGGCAAGCACCCCAAAACAGGCAAAAGTGGCGTTGAAACGGCTCTAACCATGCTACACGCCGGTAGTAAATTTGGTGGCGGTGGTTACAAAGTATCGGGTGGGTTGCATGGTGTGGGGGTTAGTGTAGTTAACGCATTGTCTACCCATTTGACAGTAACAGTTAGCCAAAATGGCAATATTTATCGTCAGGAATATGCACTTGGTATACCGAAGACTGAACTTAAAATTATTGGTAAAACTGATCAAACTGGTACCGAAATCACTTTTTATCCAGACGCATCGATTTTTGAAACGACAGAATTTCATTACCCGACCATTCTCGATCACTTGCGTCATTCAGCCTATCTCACGAAAGGTGTATTAACGTCGATAGAAGATGAACGGACTGGCGATCGTTACAGCTTTTATTTCGAGGGAGGTATCAAATCGTATGTTAAGCATTTGAACGTCGGCAAGGAACTTGTTGATGAAGATGTCTTTTATGTAGACAAAACCATTGATGGTACTCAGGTCGAAATTGCCCTGCAATATACGGACGCATTTACCGAGACTATTAAAACTTTTGCGAATAATGTATTTAATCCTGACGGGGGATCGCACTTAACCGGTTTTCGGGCAGCTCTAACCCGCGTGATTAATGATCATGCTCGGCAAGCCGGCTTATTAAAGGAAAAAGAAGAAAACCTTTCAGGCGAAGATTGTCGTGAAGGTTTAACAGCCGTTGTGCTTGTCAAGCTAACTAACCCTCAATTTGAGGGTCAGACAAAGAGTAAACTAGGTAATCCGGAAGTACGCGGTTATGTTGAACAAGTATTAAGCGAGTATTTTTCCTATTATTTAGAAGAACACCCGGCGATTTCTAGGAAAATTGTAGGCAAAGCCCTACTGGCGGCCAGGGCACGTAAGGCTGCCCGAGCTGCTCGGGAGAATATAATTCGCAAAGGCGTACTTGATAGTGCCAGTATGCCAGGTAAGTTAGCAGATTGTTCAAGTAAAAACCCTGGAGAGTCTGAGTTATTTTTAGTTGAAGGTGATTCTGCGGGCGGTTCAGCTAAAAGTGGGCGAGATAGCCGAACCCAAGCCATTTTACCGTTAAGGGGTAAAGTCTTGAATGTCGAACGAGCGCGTCTTGATAAAATGTTGGCCAATAATGAAATTCTAAGTCTTATCAAAGCATTGGGTGTTGGTATTGAAGAATCATTTGATGCTAATACCTTACGCTACGACCGCGTAATTATAATGACTGATGCTGACGTTGACGGTTCGCACATCAGTACTTTATTACTAACTTTTTTCTTCCGTTATATGCAACCGATTGTTGATGCTGGTCATATCTACTTAGCTAAACCACCGCTGTTCGAACTAGTTAAGCCTGGTCGCAAGACTAGTACCTATGTCTATGATGAATCTGAATTAGGTAAAGTATTAAACGAAGCCATTGCTGCTCGCGAAACCGAAGGTTTGAAGATTAATTCTGAAGAAGAACGTTATAGGCAAGCCGGGTTTATCGAACAAAAACGCTATAAAGGCCTGGGAGAAATGGACGCCGAACAGTTGTTTGAAACAACTATGAATCCTGAAAAACGTGTTTTGGTGCAAGTAAAAATTGCCGATGCCGAAAAAGCCGACGCCATATTTAATAAATTGATGGGTACTGAAGTTGAACTACGTAAAAACTTTATTCAAACCAATGCAAAATTCGTGAAAGATCTGGACATTTAATTATGGATAATAATGATCCACCTAAAATCGATAATTTAGCGGCGGAAGATGAATTACTAACTACCAGCCAAGATCATTCACGCATTGTTGAACACCAGATGGTAGAAAACGTCATGGAGGATAGTTATTTAAGATACTCCATGAGCGTGATCATTGATAGAGCACTACCGGACGTGCGTGACGGCCTTAAACCGGTCCATCGACGTATTTTATACACTATGAATCGTGACGGGCTTAGGGCATCAGCCAAGCACCGTAAAAGCGCTAATGTGGTAGGTGCGGTAATGGGGGATTACCATCCTCATGGTGATGTGGCTATTTACGATGCTATGGTGCGTTTAGCTCAGCCCTGGTCCATGCGCTATCGCTTAGTGGATGGGCAAGGTAACTTTGGGTCGATGGATGGCGATCCGCCGGCAGCCATGCGTTATACCGAAGCTAGGATGCATCGCATAGCCGAAGAGCTACTGGCAGATATTGATAAAGATACCGTCGATTTCCGAGACAACTACGACGGAAGACTACAAGAACCATCAGTATTACCAGCAAAATTACCCAATCTATTGCTAAATGGTCAGGTCGGCATAGCAGTCGGAATGGCGACCAATATACCACCGCATAATCTGGGTGAGCTAGTTGACGCAACAATCTACCAAATTGAACATACTGATGTAACATTGGATGATTTATTAAAGTTTGTTAGAGGTCCGGACTTCCCAACCGGGGGTATCGTTTACGGCAAAGACTCTATCCGTTCAGCTTATGCGGTTGGTCGCGGCGGTGTAGTGGTGCGTGGCGTAGCTGAAGTAGTTGAAACCAAAAAAGGTCGTAACCAAATTGTCATTAGTGAAATTCCATATGCCCTAAACAAAGAAAGTTTAATGATTAAAATTGCCGATCTAGTGAAAGAAAAGAGACTATCCGGTATTGCTGATTTACGTGACGAAAGCGCCAGAGGTAACGTACATATTGTGATTGATCTGAAAAAAGATGCTTATCCTAAAAAACTACTTAACCAGCTTTATAAACAAACTCCTCTTCAAACTAGTTTTCACTATAATATGATGGCTCTAATTGATGGTATACAGCCTCGTGTCCTTGGCCTCCAAGACATTATTCAAGAGCATATTAAACATCGACACATTGTCGTCCGTCGTCGCACCGAATTTGAACTTCGGAAAGCTAAGGAAAGAGCTCATATTCTAGAAGGCCTTAAAACTGCTCTTGATCACATTGATGAAGTTATTAATACTATTCGAGCAAGCGAGACGGCTGATGAAGCTCAAGTTAACCTGATAAAACGGTTTAACTTAAGCGAGATCCAAGCTAAAGCCATACTAGCCATGCAACTTCGAACACTGGCTGGTCTAGAGCGTAAGAAAGTCGAAGATGAACTAACCGATCTAGTCAGATTGATTGGAGAACTGGAAGCGATCCTGGCGGATGAAACAAAGATCAGTAAAATAATTAAAACTGAGCTACTGGAACTTAAGAAACAATACGGCGATGAACGGAGAACGAAAATCGTTCCCCAGGAGCTCGGGCAACTAAGTGATGAGGATTTGATAGCCGATGAACAGGTGGTGGTAACCTTAACAGCGGCTAACTATATCAAGCGTAGTCAGATTGCCGAATATAAAAAGCAAGGCAGGGGTGGTAAAGGTCGTCGGGGGATGATTACCCGCGAAGAAGATGTCATTGAAAAGGTAGTTTATGCCAGTACTCACGACTTCTTGTTGTTTTTCACTAATAGGGGAAGAGTGTTTCGGCTCAAGACTTACGAGGTACCGGCTGCCTTGTTAAGCGCCAAAGGCATCGCTCTAGTTAATATTCTTCAGCTTCAACCAGCCGAAACGGTTAGTGCTGTCATTAATGTTAGTAAACAGACTAATGGTGGTAATTTATTCATGTGTACCCAACGCGGAGTAGTTAAGAAGACCCCGTTCAGCCAGTATCAAAATGTTCGTAGTAATGGTTTGATTGCCATTAACCTTGACGAAGGCGATGAGTTGCGGTGGATACGGATAACCACCGGGGATAACGAAGTCCTTATTTCTACTTCCCAAGGCCAAGCAATCCGATTTCATGAACGCGAAGTACGGCCTATGGGTCGAGTGTCTCGAGGAGTAAGAGGTATTCGGTTACGTGCCGATGACCACGTTATTGGTATGGATATTGTTGAAGAGGGTTCTAGTATATTTGTAATCAGTAAGTATGGCTTTGGTAAACAGACCAAAGTTTCTCAATTTACCCGTCATGCCCGCGGTGGAGTTGGTATTCGTTCAGCAGTAGTGAACAATAAAACCGGTGAGTTAATTGGAGTTAAAACATTGAGCGAAGACAATACCCAAGAGGTTATTATTATTACTAGTCAAGGTCAAACAATCAGATTAGGGATGAAAGGTATACCACGGTTAGGTCGGGCAACTCAAGGAGTTCGGATTATGCGCCTCAACGACAACGATACGGTTGTCTCACTGGCCCTCGTTGACAAGTCGGAAATCCCTGAATTAGACGAACTAGTAATTGATGCCATCAAGGCTTAATACAGATATAATAGTGCTATTGTAATCGTTACAATTAGTTATGTCATTACTATCTTGACAATATGCTTTTGTTAAGCGTAGTATAGATTGAGCCTTTTTGGGGTTAGTTATTGTTCCCCGAAAAGTTCCTTAAAAATTGATTAGTGCAAATCAACGTCAGTTCGTTTTGAGCATGTCATTGACATGTCAAAATCTTTTTGGAGAGTTTGATCCTGGCTCAGGATGAACGCTGGCGGCGTGCTTAATACATGCAAGTCGAGCGGCAGCGTGGGGTGCTTGCACCCTGACGGCGAGCGGCGGACGGCTGAGTAACGCGTAGGAACGTACCCTAAAGTGAGGAATAACTGCCCGAAAGGGTGGCTAATGCCGCATATGCTCTACGGAGTAAAGCTTCGGCGCTTTAGGAACGGCCCGCGTCCGATTAGCTAGTTGGTGAGGTAATGGCTTACCAAGGCGACGATCGGTAGCTGGTCTGAGAGGATGACCAGCCAGACTGGGACTGAGAACGGCCCAGACTCCTACGGGAGGCAGCAGTAGGGAATTTTCCACAATGGGCGCAAGCCTGATGGAGCAACGCCGCGTGCAGGATGAAGGCCTTCGGGTTGTAAACTGCTTTTCTCTGTGACGATTATGACAGTAACAGAGGAATAAGGATCTGCTAACTCCGTGCCAGCAGCCGCGGTCATACGGAGGATCCAAGCGTTATCCGGAATTACTGGGCGTAAAGAGTTGCGTAGGTGGCATGGAAAGTTGGTAGTGAAAGCGTGTGGCTCAACCACATTCACATTACCAAAACTACCAAGCTAGAGGGCGAGAGAGGTACCTGGAATTCTCAGTGTAGGAGTGAAATCCGTAGATATTGGGAGGAACACCGATGGCGTAAGCAGGGTACTGGCTCGTTCCTGACACTCAGGCACGAAAGCGTGGGGAGCAAACGGGATTAGATACCCCGGTAGTCCACGCTGTAAACTATGGATGCTAGCTGTTAGAAGAATCGACCCTTCTAGTAGTGAAGCTAACGCGTTAAGCATCCCGCCTGTGGAGTACGGTCGCAAGACTAAAACATAAAGGAATTGACGGGGACCCGCACAAGCGGTGGAGCGTGTTGTTTAATTCGATGGTAAGCGAAGAACCTTACCCAGGCTTGACATCCCTGGAATTTCTCCGAAAGGAGAGAGTGCCCTTACGGGAATCAGGTGACAGGTGATGCATGGCCGTCGTCAGCTCGTGTCGTGAGATGTAGGGTTAAGTCCCTCAACGAGCGCAACCCTTATAGCTAGTTGAATTTTTCTAGCTAGACTGCCCTGGTAACAGGGAGGAAGGAGGGGATGATGTCAGGTCAGTATTTCCCTTACGCCTGGGGCTACAAACACGCTACAATGGCCGGTACAAAGGGCAGCCAAGTCGCAAGATGGAGCAAATCCCATCAAAGCCGGTCCCAATTCGGATTGTAGGCTGAAACTCGCCTGCATGAAGCTGGAATCGCTAGTAATGGTAGGTCAGCACACTACCGTGAATACGTTCCCGGGTTTTGTACACACCGCCCGTCAAACCATGAAAGTCACCAATACCTGACGTTCGAACTAGCCTCGGCCTAAGGTAGGGGTGATGATTGGGGTTAAGTCGTAACAAGGTATCCGTACGGGAACGTGCGGATGGATTACCTCCTTTCTAGGGAGTACTAGCTGCTAGACAAGTAATTGTCAGCGAGCTAGGTCGATCTTGATACATTGTGAATTCAGTACTGACAATGTATATCTCCGTTTTTAATGGACAAGACATCAGAACTGTATAGTTATGATTGACGTTGATGGCACTACTCAGTTTTTAAGCTGAATAAAAGGGCGCCCCTGCGAGAGGCGCTTTTTTATTACTGTGACGTAGAGTCTAGAAGCTCATGCCATTGTTTTTAGCCTGAATTTTAGGTAGAATACAGCGGTAATTTACCAAGGGGCTATAGCTCAGTTGGTCAGAGCGCGTCACTGATAATGACGAGGTCTGTGGTTCAAGTCCACATAGCCCCACCATTTGTTAATGGGTATAGATCTTTGTAGCTAATGTATACAAACTTTATCCATTTGCTAATCGATACGGGGCAATAGCTCAGTTGGCTAGAGTACCTGCTTTGCATGCAGGGGGTCCGGGGTTCGAATCCCCGTTTCTCCACCATTTTTATACAGAGATAAAAACGTAGCAAATGTAGCTACACTCTTGGCTTGACCGCCCCTGTTTTTGTTGCTATTATTAAGCTGCTTGAGTTTGGACATGGAAACTTCATGCTCTAAACCGCCAAGTTTTATGCCTGAACTCAAGTTTTTCCATTTATTAGAGTGGTTTACTTGTGTTCGCAACTTAACAATTTGGTACAAGAGAAAAGCAATTAAGTGGACTCAGCTTATAGCGGAGTCTACTATGACAAACGGCTATTGGTAATTACCAATAACTAGTCAATTGCATAACGTAAAAAGTTACTCAAGCGCGCACAAAGAATGCCTTGACGTAAGATACCGACGAAGGACGCGACGAGCTGCGAAAAGCTTCGGGGAGCTGCCAAACAAGCTTTGATCCGAAGATATCCGAATGGGGAAACCTCATTGGAGTCATGTCCAATGGCCTTAGATCTGAATATATAGGATTTAGGAGCGGGAACCAGGGGAACTGAAACATCTTAGTACCCTGTGGAAGAGAAAATAACCAATGATTCCGGTAGTAGTGGCGAGCGAACCCGGAAGAGCCCAAACTTTAATGACTTTCATCTGTTAATTCAGGTGAATAAGTTGGTAGACGAATGTTATTAAGGGGTTGTGACATATAAATAACCAGTCCCGAAACTTCTATTTATGGAAGAGTCGGGATTGGGAGTGAATACTACCATTAGTTCACATAAGGTAAGAAATTTGCGAAACGAGCAGAAGCAGCTGGAAAGCTGCGCCAAAGACAGTGATAGCCTGGTATGCCAAGGATCGCAAACCTTATCATTTATATGTCGAGTAGGTCGGGACACGTGAAACCCTGATTGAAGCTGGAAGGTCCACCTCCCAAGGCTAAATATATCTTACGATCGATAGTGAACAAGTACCGTGAGGGAAAGGCGAAAAGAACCCCGGGAGGGGAGTGAAATAGATCCTGAAATTGTGTGCGTACAAGGAGTCGGAGCCGGCTTGTCCGGTGACGGCGTGCTTTTTGTAGAACGATCCAGCGAGTTACTTACTAGTGCGAGTCTAAGCCATTTGGCGGAGACGTAGTGAAAGCGAGCCTGAATAGGGCGACCGAGTACTAGTGAGTAGACCCGAAACCAGGTGACCTAACCATGGGCAGGCTGAAGCGCAGGTAAAACTGCGTGAAGGGCCGAACCGTAGCGAGCTGCAACACGCCCGGATGATCTGTGGTTAGAGGTGAAATGCCAATCGAACTTGGAGATAGCTGGTTCTCCTCGAAATAGCTTTAGGGCTAGCGTTGTACAGTAATCGACTGGGGTAGAGCTCTGTTTCGGAATGAGGCTCGTGAGAGTACTCACCCTTGACAAACTACGAATACGGTCGGTGTAATTACAGCAGTTAGAACGGCGGGGCTAAGCTCGTCGCTCAAAAGGGAAACAGCCCAAATCACCATCTAAGGTCCCTAAATATACACTAAGTGGAAAACGAGGTGGGGTTTCTTAAACAACGAGGATGTTGGCTTAGAAGCAGCCACTCATTTAAAGAGTGCGTAATAGCTCACTCGTCAAGAGACCCTGCGCGGAAAATGTAACGGGGCTAAGTGTATTACCGAAGATGTGAACTTCTGATTTATCAGGAGTGGTAGAGGAGCGTTGATATTGCACTGAAGTCGTGTCGTGAGATACGGTGGAGCGGTATCAAGTGAGAATGCTGGAATGAGTAACCATAAGGCAGGTGAGAATCCTGCCCACTGAAAGAGCAAGGTTTCCTGGGCCACGATTATCGTCCCAGGGTTAGTCGGTCCTAAGCTGAGGCGCGTAGCGTAAGCGATGGACAACGGGTTAATATTCCCGTACTAGTGTTATATTGTTCGGCGTGCGCGGCATATTAGCCGGAGCGGGCTCATGGTTATGCCCGTCTAAGTAGGAAAAATGCCTACTAATGAAACGACCTTTTGGTTGGATTCTGGTTAAAGTGCTGACAAGAAAAGCGTCCGAACGCATGTATGATGCTATCCGTACCGCAAACCGACACAGGTGCTCAGGTCGAGAAGACCAAAGTGTACGAGTGATTCTTCGTCAAGGAACTCGGCAAACAAGCGGCCGTAACTTCGGAATAAGGCCTACCTCCCTCGTGGAGGTCACAGCTAAAGAACCCATGCAACTGTTTACCAAAAACATAGGTCTCTGCTAACACGAAAGTGGATGTATAGGGGCTGACGCCTGCCCGGTGCTGGAAGGTTAAGGAGAGAGCTTTACGGCTTGAACTGAAGCCCCAGTGAACGGCGGCGGTAACTATTGACAATACAGTAGTTGTAAAACTTGGCTATATGCTGGAAACTCTCATTAAGCTAATACACCCAAACAGTAATTTGAAAGAATAAGCTGAGCGGTTTAAAAAGTATTAGATAGAGACAATCAGCAGGAAAGATCCCTAAGTCTTAAGATATGGGAAATCCTCAGAGACTATACGCCAAGCTCACGATAGTGAGATGATATAGTCCGCTCTGCATGGAAACATGCAGTTAACATATAGGAACCGTCCTAAGGTAGCGAAATTCCTTGTCAGGTAAGGGAACTTGCCTGAACGCATCGTGAGGTGCGTGCACCAGGAATTGGTGAACAGATAAGCGATCCGTGTAAATGTGTGCGTAACATGGCTATATGCTGGAACATCTGAGTATCTGAACATACCGATTTAATTTAAATTGGTGATAATTGATTCAGTGCAGACAATCAGCAGGGAAGATCCACTAAAAAGTGGAAACCCTCAGAGACTACATGCCATGCCCCCGATACTGTCGGGGAGAAGATATAGTCCGATCTCTATAGCGATATAGAGGATACTAAATTCGTGGTATTGTAACAACCAAACGAACTTACATAGTAAATGAAGTTCTGACCCGCACGAATGGCGTAATGACATGGGTACTGTCTCGACGAAGAGCTCGGTGAAAGTGCATTGACGGTAAAGATGCCGTCTGTCCGCAGCAGGACGAAAAGACCCCGTGGAGCTTTACTACAACTTGACATTGAGTTGGGTTATAACATGTGTAGCATAGGTGGGAGACTATGAAGCTGAGGCGCTAGCCTCGGTGAAGTCACCAGTGAAATACCACCCTTGTTATGATCTTATTCTTACTCAGACCGTTATCCGGTTTGAGGATAGTGTCTGGCGGGTAGTTTAACTGGGGCGGTTGCCTTAACGCTGACATTCTCCGAAGTCAGCAGGGGGCGTATTTGGCTATATGCTGGAACATCCGAGAATCTACCTGTACTCGATGTCATATAAATAGACATCAGTAAAAATCAGAGTAGTGCGGACAATCAGCAGGAAATCCTTTGTTTATATAAGGAGATCCTCAACGACTACACGCCAAACCCTGAATATTTTCAGGGAAGATATAGTCTGATCTTGTAGGCGACTACGAGACCTGTGAAAGAAAGCAGGTACCAATGAGAAGTACAGAGATAGAAAGTCAAAAGTATTTACTTAAACTTACTGAAAAGCAACGATCCATATTAGTAGGCACACTTTTAGGTGATGGCCACATGGAAACACAGAACAACGGTCAAACGTATCGATTAAAAATCGAGCACTCTATAAAGCAAGCCGCTTATGTGGATTGGTTGTATGAACAATTTAAAAATTGGGTAAGAACTTTACCCCAAAGTAAATTCAAATCTATCAACAACACTAGGTATGAAAATTATGGTTTTCAGACACTTAGTTTTGGTCAATTCCGTTTCTATGCAAAACAGTTTTACGATGAAAATGGTCGAAAGCGTGTACCTTTACAAATAAGGCGCTGGCTTTCGCCACTAGCGTTAGCAGTTTGGTTTATGGATGATGGTTCGTCTAAATCCAAATGGCATCGAGCAGTAATATTAAATACACAATGCTTTAATCACAGAGAAATTACTTCTCTACAGAAAGCTTTGTTAAATAATTTCGGCATAGAAACATCAATACGAAAACAACAAGACGGTTTACAGCTAATGGCTGTAGGACCGCATGCTGAGCATTTTTATGAGACCGTTCAGCATCATGTTTTACCAAACTTTTATTATAAGTTTGGTGCATTGGTTAACATTTTGCCTAAAGAGTATCGGAGGCGTTCAAAGGTTGGCTAGGTTCGGATGGAAATCGAATCGATAGTGTATACGCATAAGCCAGCTTGACTGTGAGGGCGACGACCCAAGCAGGGACGAAAGTCGGAGTAAGTTTTCCGCTGTCCGTGCATTCGCACATGAATGTGGTATCGGCAGCGCTTTCGGATAAAAGTTACCCCGGGGATAACAGGCTTATAGCGCCCAATAGTTCACATAGACGGCGCTGTTTGGCACCTTAACATTGGGGTGCTGTAGAAGTAATTCTGCACTAAAAACGTGGCTTATAACGGTGAAACCCAACCACTTCTGTGAATAATTTTGGAGTAAGGGTAATACCGTGGGAAGTCTAAGATCAGTATTGAAAGTTGATCAATGACCCCGTAACGACTGAGTTGAAAAACGAGATTCTGGAGAATGAACTCAATTCCCAGGATAATACGCCACCTCCTGTTCTGAAAAAAGTCTATGGGTAAGGTTTGTAATATCAAACCTAAACCCAGATAACAGGAAGAAGATATAGTCTACGCCATACGAAATTATGGATTTAAGTACGATGTCGGCTCATCTCATCCTGGGGCTGGAGAAGGTCCCAAGGGTCCGGCTGTTCGCCGGTTAAAGAGGTACGTGAGCTGGGTTCAGAACGTAAATAACATTGCGTTGCTTCATAGTAATATGAAGAACAATAAACTGACTAAAATCGGTGAAACCCGACTGGAGCATATCGAACGCTTCAGGGGTAATACCGAGGGTAAGCCTCCGTTTATTTTAACGGGGTTGATCCCGTAGAGACTGATCCCTAGGTTTAGCTAGTTACTAAACGTAAGGTGAGATGGATAAATCCATCAAATGTCAGCTCCTTAACTAATAAAACTTTGATTAAGGATGAAGATATAGTCCGTGCCATCAGTAATGATGGAATTACACGCGTGAGACAGTTCGGTTTATATCCGCTGTGGACGATAGGAAATTTGAGAGGATCTATTCGTAGTACGAGAGGACCCGAATGGACGCACCGCTGGTGTACCAGTTGTCGTACCAACGGCATTGCTGGGTAGCTATGTGCGGAATAGATAAGCGCTGAAAGCATATTAAGCGCGAAACTAGCCTCAAGATTAGATTTCCCCATGAGGACCCTGAAAGACGATCAGGTTGATAGGCGCAAGGTGGAAGTGCGGTAACGTATGGAGCCGAAGCGTACTAATAGTCCCATTGACTTTTTACGATTTCTGATTCAATATCATTTTGATGTTTGGATCAGAGAGCGATTGACTAGTTATTGGTGCATACCAAGCACCCGTTTGTCAAAGCTTACTTTTACAATATAGGCATCAAATACAGCATTGGTTACGACGGTATTACTAAACGAAAGCCGTTGAGTAAATGAATTCCGTACTTGGTGCCCATGGCGCGAGGGAAACACCTGTTCCCATGCCGAACACAGCAGTTAAGCCTCGCAGCGGCTACAATACTTGGGGTTCACCCCTGGGAAAATAGCACGGTGCCAAATTATAAGAAATGCCTCCGAATAGGAGGCTTTTCTTTTAGTATTTAGAAACTCTCTGTAAACAAACTTATTCTTAATCTATCATCTGTAAACGAATAAATGCACACCTACATAGTTAGTACAAATAATTAGGCTAAAGTAGTTTAAGGTTGAGAATTTAAACTATATTAATAATATCGCTTTGAGGAATATATAGATTTCCAGGATTTTGTGGGTTAGATATAACGTATAGCCATTTTCTTGCCTCGTTGGAGGAAATTGCACTTTTAATTTTTCCCATGGCTTTTCCCGAACCATATTTGAATATGACATTCTGACCAATCTTATATTTTGGCTTATCTACTGAGTCCATAATTTTTACCCTTTCTTCTTAATGTGAATAGTTTCAACTTCGGTTTTTGTTGGATGTTTTAGGGCATAGGGTATTGTGACAAATCTACCCGTTCCTGAGTCTCGACCTCGTTCTATTGTATAAGTTTTGGCTTTTGCCATAGTTGTTAACCTCCGTTAATTGGCACTCTCTATTATAGTCTGCTAATAATCTAAAATCAATTACCTCTGTTTAGTTGTATCAAGTATATAAGTACGAATAAATAAGTTTGACATGAGCATAATAGCATGCTATCATAAGCATAGTTCCGAAAGAAGATTACCGAGGGTTTCGTAAAATCGAAGCCCTTTTATGTATCTATATCGGATAAGTAATATAAGGGAGGTTATTAAAATGGCTGGAACAAAAGCTGGCGGCAAAGCTGCTGCTGCAACTAACAAAGCAAAATACGGCGCTGATTTTTATGCAAAGATCGGTGCAGTTGGTGGTCGTAAGGGTCACACAGGTGGCTTTTACAAAAATCGTGAGTTGGCTCGGATTGCCGGTGCCCGTGGTGGTCGTATCTCGCGTCGCTCTAAGAAAATCGCTTAACACTAATAATAGATAGTTAAAATATAACTAGATAAAGTCCTCATTTTCTTGGGGACTTTATTTTTTTACTTTTTCTTGTTTGGATTGGTGTTTAATTTGTGGCTCGAAGAATAACAGCGTCGAAGGTTGTTTGGTGCGTTTAGTTGAACGATAAGCCCGACAAAAACGAGAAGGGGTAACTCTCCAAACAGCATGGCAGTTAAAACATTGATAATGTTTTAGGTCTGATTGTTGCAGACTTTTATTATTACAGTATGGACAGATACTTCGAGCATATAACCAATCCCTGTAAGTATCTAAACAATCTTGAATATGATTTTCGTCAATTGTGATACCGAGCTCTCTGGCAATTGCTTTGGCTTTTTCCCAGGCGGCAACCTCTAGACGTAAAAGCTCAAAATCAGACTTATAAGTGGTATGTCCCAGCAAGGCATGACTAGTTTCATGTAATAATGACCAGATTGAAGTTGGCTCATCAGACTTAGTGTTGTAGAAAACATCATTTGTTTTGGGTGACCAATAAAATGTAGCTCCTTCTTTGTAGTTAAGTGTTGGATAGCGGTTTTGTAACTGATTAATTATTTGTTCCATAATGTTTGTAGGCTAAATCGTAACAACCATATATTACCGCTTCTTCCGGTCGTATGGCTTCTTGGAGTTGTGGGATTGTCACTAATGGGTTATCGAATCGCTTGAGTTCATCTAGTAAATAAGCTTTGAAGCGGTCAAAATAGTTACCAACACTACCGCCAACAATGACTATATCTGGTTGAGTAATGGCTATTAACTCGAAAAAACCTAAAGCTAAATCATAAGCAATCCGTCGCCAAATTTTTTCATCAGTTATTTCTTTAGCTTTTTTACCGAAACGTTCAACGATTGCCCGTCCAGAAGCAAAATCTTCCCATGGTATTCGTTTCCCATGATACTCGAGCACCATATGGCCGCCCTCGCTATCGGCAAGTTCAGGATCTATTGTTCGATTAATAATAAACCCAGTGCCAATCCCGGTACTAATGGTTACATAGAGTAGTCGTTTATCCTTGGGGCGAAGCATTGATTCGGAAAGTGCCCCAAGATTAGCATCGTTTTCAATTATGATTGGACAGTGAAATATTTTTTCGGCATCAGCCTGTATGGGTACATTATGCCAAGGTAAATTACCAAAATACTCTCCAATGCCACGATTCCGGTTAACTTTACCCGGCACCGCAATGCACCCAGCTCTATAATCAGTCGTCCGGAATGAAGCAACGGTATTTTTTAGCTCTTCTAAAAATGATTGGTAATCTTTAGATGTTTTAAAATGAGCCTTTTCAGCGATAACACCGCTGTCATCAAGTGCCGCTACGAGCGTTTTCGAGCCGCCGATATCTACCCCTGCAAACATGCTTATTTAAGTTTAACATAGGTTCGTGGTCATCTCTTTACCACAAGGGTCTAAACAGGTATAATGCTGATAACGTTGTGGACAAGACCAAGCTAGTTATTGTGAGTGATTGAGTCTATCTAAAGCGGAATAATATATTTAGGAGGCATTGAGTGTCTAAATGTCCAAAGACACTACTATAACAATGGATGAGTTGCTGAAAAACAGCACAGTTGAGTGCCTGACAGCCGGTAGCGTGGTTGAAGGTACGATTACATCTGTCAAGAAACACGAAGTCTGGGTCGATCTCGGCCCAAACGGTACCGGTGTGGTATTACGACGAGAAATTAGTCATAGCCCTCAACTAGAAGTCGGCGAGAAAATAACGGTCAGTGTTATTGACCCGGAAATGGAAGAAGGTTACGCGCTCTTGAGTATGAAGCGAGCGGTTAAAGACCGCGGCTGGGATGAATTGCAGCGAATCTTTGACGCCCAGGAAATTACCGAAGTTGTACCTCATGATGCTAATCGAGGAGGTTTACTGGTTGAATTGGAGGGTATCAGAGGATTTTTACCGGTATCTCAATTAGCTACTGGCCACTATCCTCGAGTTTCGGGTGCTGATAAGGATGAAATTTTACAAAAGCTAAATGCTTTAGTTAACAAACCATTACGGGTGCGGATTCTGGATGTTAGTCGAAAGGACAACAAATTGATATTTTCCGAAAAAGAGGCAATTAAAGATGATATGCAGAGTCGATTTGCCGAACTGAAAGTTGGTGATGTGGTAGAGGGAGTGGTCACTGGAGTGATTGACTTTGGCGCTTTTGTGAATGTTGATGGAATTGAAGGTTTAATTCATATATCTGAGATATCCTGGGAAAGAGTCGATAACCCCCGTAATTATATTAAAATTGGTGACCGAATTAAGACTAAAATAATTACTATCAATAAAGATCGCCTTTCTCTTAGTCTGAAGCAAATGTCAGAGGATCCTTGGCTAGCGGAAATCAAAGCTTTTAAAAAGGGCGGCATTGTAGAGGGTAAAATTACCCGTATTACTCCGTTTGGCGCTTTTGTTCAACTTAGTCCTTCGGTCGAGGCCTTGGTGCATGTTTCGGAAATGGGGGAAAGTGAAGCTGTTGATCCAGAACAACTGTTTAAATTAAACGAAAAGAAGAAATTTAAAGTGTTAGATATAGATAAAGATGGTCGGAAGATTGCTCTGAGTCTTAAAGATACCAACACTAAAAAGTAGTCAAACTAGCACCGTTTTACCGTATCATTTAAGATTATTACCAAAATCACAGTAGGTTTAGAAAGGAACACCACCACAATCATGACCACAATCGAAATTGAAGACATGATCACAGTCGGTACCTTAGCTAACAAACTAATGATTCCGGTTAGTCGTTTGATTACTGAACTAATGAAAAACGGTGTGATGGTAACCATTAATGAGCAAATTGATTTTGATACAGCTCAAATCATCGTTGCTGAATTAGGTCTCGATGTCAGCTTACAAAAATTTACTAAAACTGAAACACCGGTGTTGAATCGGATAAAGACCATCAGCGATAAAGCCATACCTCGACCACCTGTGGTAGCAGTAATGGGACATGTCGATCACGGTAAAACATCTTTACTTGATATCATTCGTAACACTAGTGTGGCTAAGCGCGAAGCCGGTGGAATTACTCAGCACATTTCGGCTTATCAGGTGGAGCATAACGGTCGTCAAATTACTTTTCTTGATACACCGGGCCATGAAGCGTTTGCCGCTATCCGTGAACACGGTGCTCATCTTACCGATATTGCTATCATTGTGATTGCTGCCGATGATGGCATTAAACCGCAAACTATTGAAGCTATCCGGTTTGCACGCAAAGCTGGAGTGCGGATCATTGTCGCGATTAATAAGGTTGATAAAACTGGCGCTGATCCTAACCGCGTTAAACAACAACTATCAGAGCAAAAATTAATTATTGAAGAATGGGGAGGGGATACCATTGCTCTGGAGATGAGTGCTAAAACTGGTCAAGGGATAAAAGAATTGCTTGACATGATATTACTGGTGGCGGATGTCGATAATCTGCGCGCTGATATTGATGTTCCGGCTCGTGGTTTGATAATCGAGTCTCATGTAGAACAGGGACGAGGGCCGATTGCCCAGGGGCTTATTGAAGCCGGTACATTACGAAAGGGAGATTTCGTAGTAGCTGGAGCTACTTATGCTAAACTACGTAATCTAGAAACAACAGAAGGCAAGCCACTTTCTGAAGCTACTCCGTCAATGCCCGTTATTATGACAGGCTTTAAAGTATTACCGGAGTTTGGTGAAGAATTTTCAGTAGCTCAAGATGAAAAACAAGCACGAACGATTGCGGAAGCGGCTGCTCTTGGTAGATCTCAAGTAAATCGAACACAGAGTGTTACTGGTAGTGAATTATTACATATGATCAAGCGCAGTGATGAAACTAATATGTTTAACATTATTATTAAAGCTGATACTCAAGGATCCTTAACATCAGTTGTTGATAGCTTGAAATCTCTTGAAACCGAAGAAGTAATGGTTCGGATTGTCGGTTCCGGTATCGGTTCTATCACCGAAAATGATCTGTATATCGCCCATTCCAGTAAAGCCATCATCTATGGTTTCAATGTAGTTATGCCCAGTAACATTAAACAACAAGCTGGTCGTCAGGATATTGGAGTTCGATTATTTGATGTCATATATGAGTTGATTGATGATGTTCGGACTGAACTTAGCGCTTTACTTCGTCCGGAAATTGTCGAGACAGAATTAGGCAGGTTGATTGTCCGAGCGGTATTTAATACTACAAAAACACAAATTATCTGTGGCGGAGAAGTCACCAAAGGCAAGCTTACTTTACCAGCCCTAGCAACTATTTGGCGCGGTGATGATAAATTAGCGGAAGTAGAGGTATTAAACTTTAAACGAGGCCCGACAGATACTAAAGAAGTCGTGGAGGGAGAAATGTGTGGTGTAAATTTAAAAACCAACCATCGCATTTTATTACATGAAGGCGACCGCTTAGAATTCATTCGTCGCGAAACAGTAACTCGCCAACTCTAATGATATAATGGCAAATATGGCGGATGCTCCAAATACACCTCTCAGAATAGATAACAACCTACTTGAAGAACTAGGTTTAGGCGGTATACCGCCAGAAGACAAATCCAGTCTGTTAAAACATATTTATGAGACACTAGAAATGCGAGTTGGTATGCGGTTGGCCGATTTAATGACTAATGAACAGCTTGATGAATTCGAGCGCTACTTTAATGCTCAGGATGATGCTGGAGCCTTTCACTGGTTAGAGACGAACTTCCCGAATTATAAAGAGATAGTTGCTGATGAATTTGCTAAATTGAAGGACGAAGTTGCTCAAACCGCACCGCAAATACTAGCGACTATCCAAAATAGCGCCACAGGAACAAGTCAACCCCCTCAGCCCGAATAATTATTAGCTATAAAAACTGTCGATAACCAGCTAAAAATGCCTTAACCGACATCTCTGGTTTGCCGATTGGTTTAACTCGCAGGATCTCTAACGACTCGTCTCCACAATAAATCAATAACTGCTGACCTTTAAGATAAACATCACCAGGTTTACCCTGTTTACTGTTAACTCTAGCTTGAGTTATTATGACTTCTCGATTAGCCAACCAACAACGGCTTTTAGGCCATTCAATAAATGCCCGGATTTCTCTTTCTAACTGAATTGCCGGCTTAGTCCATTGGATAATGCCATCCTCTTTGGTTAATTTACGAGAATAAGAAGGGGTCTTATTACCAATTATTTTCCCAACTTCTTGAGAAATAGGAGTGACTTGATGCTGTAAATATAGAGGTAAAATTGTCTTAAGTGTGGCCACACTCAATTGCGTCAAAGCAGTAGTTAATACAGGTGTGGTTATATTAACAGGGATATCGTAACGAGCCTGGGCCAATAAAGGACCTTCGTCCATTCGTTCGACTAACAACATTAAGCTGACCCCAGTTTGTTTTTGGCCGCTAAGAATAGCGTAGGAAATTGGGTCGGCACCTCGCCACTCCGGAAGTAAACTAAAATGACAATTTATAATGCCAAGCGAAAAATGATCGATAGTTGCTTGACTAACTATGATACCGAAATCAATAAGTATCGCAAAAATACTCTTGAAATGATGATCTTTAATTAATTGATCCAGGGCCTGCTTATCTTGAACAGCAAATACCGGAATTTTAGCAGCCAAAGCTTTCATGGTTTCAACCGTTGCTGGTTTGGTAATAATGGCTTCAAACTCAATATCTGGCATCAGCAGGCTTAAACTTTTAGCAGCCAACGGACCACTACCGAAAAATATCGTTGGACCAAGTTTTTTATTCAATCTATTTGCCCCACAGTGTTTTATTCTTTCGGACGGACTTTTCATAGTCAAGCTGTTCCAGAGTGCCATCGTCCATTAATTTATAAAAAGCATCCGGTTTATCTTTAATATGATCTATAAAGAGCACCCCTTTAGTATGATCAATTTCATGTTGGAAAATCCTGGCTAAGAACCCCTCAGCAGTTACCCGAAAGCTACGACCATGCTCGTCGATCGCTTTTACTCTTACTTTCATATAACGAGGTACTTTACCATAGATATCCTTAACGCTTAAACATCCCTCGAAATCCTCCTCTATATTACCCTCGAATTTTGTGATAATTGGATTAATAAAAGTTGAAAATGAGAGATCCTCTTTACTATCATAGTTATTTCGAACAACAATAATCTTATATAATTGGTTGATTTGAATAGCAGCCATTGCTACTCCAACCTCATGATCTCGACTTCTATCCCAACTGATTGTTGCCGTTTTCATATCATTAATTATTTTCAATATTACCGGAGTAATAATTCCAACTCGGTGCGATATTTTACGTAAATTTGGATTAGGTAAAGCAATAAGATTTTGTTCGGTAATAGTCATTTCAGCAAGTAGTATATATTATTAACAGATTGAATGGAATCATTCATAAATAATCTAGAGTAAATTAGTCGGATCAAGATCATAACTCCAACCACCTGAAGGAAGTTGTAAAATAGCATTTAATAGTTCACTGCGTTGACGGGCTTTGATTACTAATTGCCATTGATATTTATTACCTATTTTCTCGTAATAAGCCGGAGCTGGACCTTCAACCTGAATTGATAATTTCATTGACAACAATGTATTTTTTATAACATTTACAGCTCGCTCGGCGCTACTAGCTGTTGCTCGGCGGCAAGTTAGTTTTAAGATATGACAGAACGGAGGGAAAAAGTATTGCTGGCGTTCATGAATCTCATTGTTGTAAAAGCCTACCCAATCATTTTGTAGTATTGATTGCAACAAAAGACTATCAGGGTGATAGGTTTGAATAATTGCTTGACTATCAATATGCCCACGGCCAATACGACCAAGTACCTGAGTGAGTAATTGATAGGTTCGTTCTTGCGCCGTATAATCCGGTAAAAGCAAACTAGTATCTGCTGAAATAATACCCAAAGTACTTAATTTTGGTAAATCAAGACCTTTTGCTAATACTTGAGTACCAATTAATATATCTACATCACCATCCAGAATGTGTTGGTATTGATTCTCCAATCTATCCAGTTTTTTATTATCGGTGTCAAAACGCATAACCCGGGCATTTGGGAAAATATGCTGCACTTCTTCGACAATGGCTTTAGTACCAAAGCCATGTAGAGCAACTTCAGTATTGCCGCATAGTGGACAAGAAGTTACCGGAGCTTGTTGATAACCACAAACATGACACCGTAGACGGTAAGTATCGCCATGAAAAACTAAAGGTAGATTACAGTGCGTGCAAAATGCCTGCCAACCGCATTTTTGGCAAAGCGTAACTCGTGCCGTGCCGCGTCGATTTAAAAATAAAAGTGACTGCTCATTTCTCTTTAGACTTCGGTTAATTGCTTGGATTAAGACTGTGGACAGGTGAGATGCTCTAGAAAATTGTTCCCGATCTTTTAAGTCTATTACAGTGATCATTTGTTTAAGATTACGTGGCAAAGCTAAATGTTCAAGTTGGACAATTGTCTTCATCTTTTGAGTAGCCAAATAATAGTCGCTGACAGAAGGCGTGGCTGAACCGAAAATCAATATAGCCTTATGAATTTGACTTAATTGTGAAGCAACCCTGGCAGCTTGATAATAAGGGGGCTGTTCCTGTTTGTATGCTTGATCATGCGACTCATCAACCACGATTAACCCGAGATTACTTATCGGACTGAATAATGCTGATCGTGGTCCAATTAATATAACCGGTAATTGGGCCTTTAACACAGAACGCCAAGCAGTTTCATGTTCTTTTGGGGTAAGTTGAGAATGAAAGACAATCACCCGATTACCAAATATTTTCCTAAAATTATCAGCTAATTGTGAAGTTAAACCAATTTCAGGACTAAGAATTAAGACTGATCTTTGGTTACTTAACGTCTGTTTAGCTAACTCGATATATAATCTGGTTTTTCCGCTACCCGTTCGGCCATGAACTAGATAAGTATCAGGTTTTTTGATAATATTTAGTGCTTGGCGTTGTTCTCTGGTTAATGGCGGTAGTTTTTGATACTTACCAGCTCCCAGATCTTCAATTGTATTAACTGATTCATTTGGTATTGTTTGGTTTATCTTGCTGGGTAGGAATAGTTGAGTTATAACACCTATGGGTGAAGGATAATATTGCTGTATCCATGATGCCAATATAAGTGAAGTTAGAGGTAGAGGCGGAATATCAAAAACCGTAATAATCGGTTTAGTAGCAAAATTTGGTCGCCGGACAGATTTGACTACTATACCAATAACATTTTGTTGACGAAGCGGTACTTCTACAATTGTTCCAATAACAAGCTTACCGCCAAACTCATAAGTTAGAGCATTGTTACTGCGGTATTGCTTAGACCTAACCCAAACGTAATAATAAGACATCTGACAGTTATTAGTATATAACTAACTTGCAGTATATTCGCGGAGGCATTATTATAAAAAAGGCAACAAGAGGGGCTATATAAATTTGTCTACGTTGTGAAGGATAATATAGTTATGCTAGATATCTTTATTACATCCAGGGTCAGGCGCAAGATTATTGTAATTTATGCAAAATACCCTGATTTCAAGACACACGTACGAGGTCTAGCAAAGCTGATTAAAGAAGATGCTGGGAATATTCAAAGAGAATTAAAAAGATTAGAAAAAGTTGGTTTTTTGATTTCTGAAAAGCAAGGGAATACGAAAGTTTACTATACCAATAAACAATTTCCAATTTTTAAAGAATTACAAAGTATAGTGCTAAAATCACAACGTACTAGCCAAAAGAAAGCATTTACACCTTAATCTTCTTGTAAAATAACTCCTCTAAAGGTACAATTATTACCCATGATACAGGTTACTCGAAAAGACTCTAAAGAATCAGTTGAAAATCTATTACGCAGATTTAATCGGAAAGTTCAACAATCAGGTGTTGTTACTTCAGTTAAGCGTGGTCAATATTTTGAAAAACCAATGAGTAAACGAGAGCGGCGGGTGAGAGCTATACTTCGTCAAGAATACAAGTTAACTAAGTTGAAGAAAATAAAACTTGGTCAGAAATAATCATCTATCTAATGCTTGAGGAAAAGATTAATCAAGATCTAAAAATTGCTTTACTCGGGGGTGACAAACTTACAGTTAACACTCTTCGAAGCATTAAAAGTGCGATTTTAAATGTTAAAGTTGCCAATAGAAGTCGCGATCAGGCAATGTCAAATGACGATTTAATAGTTATATTAAAAAAAGAAGCTAGTAAACGTCAGGAAAGCGCGGATTTATACAAGCAGGGTGGAGATAATAACCGAGCCAATATGGAGCTTACGGAAAAATCAATTATTGAAAAATATCTACCCACTCAATTAAGTGAAGAAGCAGTAGAGCAATTGGTCGATAAGACTATTAAAGAACTAAATGCTCAAGATCTAACTTCTTTAGGAGCTGTTATTAACCAGGTAAAGCAACAAACTATCGGTCAAACCGATGGTTCTTTAATATCGCGGATTGCCAAAAAAAGGCTTGCAAAATGATAATACTAATGGGTACTACCGGAAGCGGTAAGAGTTTGCAAGGTAGCTTATTTGCGGATAATAACGGATTTATGTGGCTTTCGGTTGGTGAGTTATTAAGAATACTGGTAACCGGTAAACGACGTCGTGAAATGCTTCAGGGTAAACTTTTAAGCGATGAAGAATTAATTAATATTATGGACAAAATATTTGATCTAATTAATCTAAAAGAAGAACTTGTACTAGATGGATTTCCACGAACCACTACTCAAGCAAAATGGTTACTGAAACAAACCGAAGAAAATAGATTGCAGATTGAAGCAGTATTCAACCTAGTTATACTTCCAGATACTGCTCATCAAAGATTACAAGCTCGAAACCGTATTGATGACTCAGCTGAAGCTATTGATTATCGATTTAAAGAATATGACTCCGTCACCTACCCTATAATTCAACTTTTTAAGGAACAAGGTTTGCCGGTGTATGATATTGATGCCAACCAAACACCGCAAGCTGTTCATGATTCAATCTGGAAACAGGTAAAAGAATTAAACATTTCTCAAAATGACAACAAAGATTAAAACGTCAGCTGAAATTGCCGCAATGAGAGAAAGCGGTCAAATGCTGGCTACTGTCCTAAGGGTTGTATCTAAGAGTTGTATTTCTGGAATATCGACAAAAGAACTAGCTAATATTGCGGCAACTGAACTAAAAAGTTTGGGCGGTAAGCCGAGCTTTTTAGGCTATCAAGGCTTTCCAGATGTAATTTGTATTTCAATTAATGATGAAGTAGTACATGGAATACCAAGCCTGAAGCGATTGCTTGCCGAAGGAGATATAGTTGGACTTGATTTTGGGGTGACTTATAAAGGCATGGTTACCGATAGTGCAATAAGCGTAATAGTCGGTCATCCTCAAAAAAAAGAATATGTTAAACTACTTCAAATTACTAAACAATCTTTATATGCAGCAATAAACATTGTTCACGATAAAATTCGAGTCGGGGATATTGGTGCCGCTGTTGAATCTGTCGTTAGACCATGTAAATATGGTATTGTGCGAGATTTGGTTGGGCATGGTGTTGGTCACCAACTTCATGAAGATCCTAATATCCCAAATTATGGACAAAAAAATACCGGACCATGGTTAACGGCAGGAATGACAATTGCTATAGAGCCAATGATCACTTTGGGAAACGAACAGGTTTATATAGCCGATGATGGTTGGACAATTAAAACTGTTGATGGATCATGGTCAGCACACTTTGAACACACAATACTTATACTTAAAGAAGCTGCAGAAATCCTTACAAAGATATAACTCTTCTGCATAGGCTTGCTCTAACAGAGATATAAGCGTTATACTACACCTGATGCGCGATTCTAATGTTAATCATTTTGTTGGTCTAGATGTTGGTACTAGCACGGTTCGTTGTGTAGTTGGGATGTTGGACCCTAATGGAGGTGGTAAGTTATCGATTATAGGTCATGGGTCAGCGCCAAACATCGGCATGCGTAAAGGTGTAGTGGTTCATGTAGATGATACTACTGAAGCAATCACCCAGGCATTAACCGAAGCGGAACGTATCTCAGGAGTACATATTAGCCGGGCAACGGTAAACGTTAACGGTATTCATGTAGGCGGATTAGATTCCAAGGGGGTTATTGCAGTAAGTGCTGCAAATAGCGAGATAACACCACAAGATCGTCAGCGGGTTGAAGAAGCAGCAACAGTTGTTAACTTCCCACCAAATAGGGAAATTGTTCAGTTTTTTGCAAAGAATTACAGTTTGGATGGGCAATATGGTATTAAGGATCCAGTCGGTATGCGTGGGGTGCGTTTAGAAGTCGATGCTCATATCGTAACCGCAGCTACTCCTAACATACGTAATTTGGATTTGACTTTGGAAAAAGCCGGTATTATTCCCAATCACCACACCGTTTCAAGTCTAGCTTCAGCTGAGGCAGTCTTAAGTCGACAACAAAAGGAAGCTGGTACCGTATTACTAGATATTGGATCAAGTACTACTAATTTAATAGTCGTAGAAGACGGCGAAGTACAACATATAGCCGTTATTGGAGTTGGTGGATCTTATATTACTAATGACTTAGCCATTGGACTTAAAACTGATCTAGATATTGCTGAACGAGTTAAAGTAGAACATGCCTGTCTTGGTGAAAGAAAGAAATCCACAGCAACTTTAATGGTCGGGAGTACTCACTATAACTTTTCTATAGATGACATAATGATGATAACTGAAGCAAGAGTTGATGAACTTTTTGAGTATGTTGATAAAGAGTTACATAAGATAAGACGATCTAGAAAATTACCTGGCGGTGTTGTATTAACTGGTGGTACTGCTAAATTACCCGGTATAGCTGATTTTGCTAAGGAAAAGCTACAATTAGCAGCTAGAATCGGAAGATTACAACCCATTTCAGGGCTAGTTGACATAGTAGACGATGTATCATATACAACAGCAATTGGTTTAATGTTACTGGATATGCTGCTATTACCAGATTCAACGTTAAATACTTCTAAACTGTCAATTGATGGTGCGATGGGAATGGTTGATACAATATTACATCGTTTTCGTCGTAATTAGAATAATAACTCGGCTTAATTTTAACTGAATACAATAATTAAACATTAAAAATTAGTCTGTATAATTTATTGAACTGACAAAATAGCTAGCGTATACTACGAAAGTACAATTTATGAGTAGAGGGAATTCATGCCGCAAGTAATAGAACCAGCTATAGAAACGTTCGCAAAAATTAAAGTTGTAGGAGTAGGTGGAGCAGGCGGAGCAGCCATTAATCGTATGGTTGAAGCGGGTATTGATGGAGTGGAATATATATCAATCAATACTGATGCTCAAGCGCTTCATAATTCAAAAGCCGACGTAAAACTACATATTGGTAAGGAGACTACCAAAGGCTTAGGGGCTGGTGCAGATCCAGTTATAGGTGAACAAGCTGCCGAAGAATCATTGGAAGACATTAGAAAAGAAATGACTAATGCCGATATGGCTTTTATCACCTTAGGGGCAGGAGGTGGAACTGGTAGTGGGGCGGGTTATATTGTTGCCCAAGCGGCTCGAGATCAAGGCGCATTAGTGGTAGGTTTTGCGACTAAGCCCTTCGCATTTGAGGGAGAGAAGCGACGACGTAACGCCGAAGTAGCCATTGATAAACTGCGTCGATCAGTTGACACTTTGATAGTTATACCAAATGATCGTTTATTACAAACCATTGATCGCCAAACGCCATTATTAGAAGCATTTAAGGTAGCTGATGATGTCTTGCGTCAAGGAGTACAGGGAATCTCTGATCTAATTACTGTTCATGGGTTGATAAATCTAGACTTTGCAGACGTTAAAACAGTGATGAGTAATGCTGGTTCGGCGTTAATGGGTATCGGACGAGCAAGTGGAGAAAATCGTGCCGTAGTAGCTGCTCAACAGGCCATCGAATCGCCATTATTAGAAATATCAATAGATGGCGCGCGCGGTATATTGTTTAACGTTATCGGTGGTAACGATTTAACTATGCATGAAATAAATGCCGCGGCCGAGACAATAACCAATGCCGCTGATCCGGACGCCAATATTATATTTGGTGCCACTATCAATCCAGAATTGGAAGGCGAAGTTATTGTTACAGTTGTTGCAACCGGTTTCGAAGCATCATATTTTACTAACCGCCAATCTGTTGCTCAGTCAAGACAAGGTGTTGAGGAAATTGAAGAACCTGAACCAGTAACAAGCGTAACGGATGAATCAACAACAGGGATATCTCGAGACGAAGAAACCGAGATCTCAAACTTAGATATGTCACTTGAAGAAAAAAATAAAACCACATCATCTGGCTTTAATCTTGAAGACGAACATGAACCAATGGCTAATATCTGGACTACCGATAAAGATGAGCCTGATAATGAAGATAATCAAGCGGTAACCAGTAATGATGTTGGGGATGAAGCGCCTGAAGAGCCATCATTTTTAAGAAGGTTGAGACATTACAAAACAAAGAAAGCCAAAAAAGACAATTCCAAAGAAGAAAAATAGAAAATCATGTACTATAAATTACACCATATTTTATTTGCAAAACGCTATAGGTATAGGTAGCATAGAGTGTTAGAGCACTATATATGGAACAGATATGCTAGTACATTATGATTTATATATAAAGGAGATAATCAGTGAAATGCAATCGTTGTCAGCATGATGACACAAAAGTAATTGAATCACGTGATGTTGCTGAGGGGCAATCTATTCGTCGACGGCGAGTCTGTACGGCTTGTAATTATCGATTTACTACCTATGAAAGAATTGAACGCCCGCAACTGGTGGTAATTAAAAGCGATGGCAAACGGGAGTTATTTAATCGTGAAAAATTACTTACCGGACTAAATAAAGCTAGTGAAAAAACCTCAATTAGCAGTGTTCAACTAGAAAGATTAGTTGCGGACATTGAAGATTATCTTTATGCCAGCGGGGAATCAGAAATAAGAAGTTCAGCTATTGGTGAACTGGTTATGAATCGTCTTGCCTTATTGAATGAAGTAGCTTATGTCCGATTTGCTAGTGTATACAGACACTTTAAAGATATAACTGGATTTGAAAAGGAGCTATCAAATATAAGGCAACAACGAAGAAACAAGCATTTAGTCAAGAAGCACTGATCTTGACTGTTCCCTAAGGGTTTTATAATATTTATAAAACTCATAGGGAGCTTCAGCCACCAGTATACGAGAGCAACTGGTAGGAGGAACTCTAAACAAACATTAAACAAATTAAGTTAAATAAAAGTGAGGAAAATATGAGTCAAACCACTAGCCTAAGAATTGGGCGATACTTTACTCGCCCCCAAACCAAGGCATATAGCCAGCTAAAATGGGTCAAGCGTGACTCAATTATTATAAATCCGTTAATCAATCAACCTGTTTTTGAGCAACAAGGGGTAGAATTTCCAAACACCTGGTCGCTCAATGCAATTAATATTGTGGCTCAGAAATACTTTACTGGAACACCTGGAACAGCTGAACGAGAATCATCACTCAAGGTATTAATAGACAGGGTTGTAGATACTATCACTCGACAAGGTATTCAAGAAGGATATTTTGAGTCTAATACTGAAGCCGAGGATTTTCGTGAAGAACTTAAATATGTATTAGCAACTCAGAAAGCTGCCTTTAACTCTCCAGTCTGGTTTAATATTGGTGCTCCGGGTCGACATCAACAAGCAAGTGCTTGTTTTATTTTAAGTATTGAAGATACTATGCAGTCTATTTTGAATTGGTATGCGGAAGAAGGAATGATCTTCAAAGGTGGATCTGGGGCGGGAATTAACCTTAGTCCATTGCGTTCATCAAACGAAAGATTGCATAAAAGTGCCGGTACCGCTTCAGGACCGTTAAGCTTTATGCGGGGTGCAGATTCTTCTGCTGGTGCCATCAAGAGTGGCGGAAAATGTTATAAAGAGGGGACATTAGTTGCCACACCTACCGGTCAGAGGCCTATAGAACAGCTAAGAATAAATGATCTAGTCTTAACCCACCATGGGCCGAAATCTGTTGTAGATTTTATGGCAAATGGACGAAAGCAGTGTTACCGAGTCAGGACAAATGAAGGCTATGAAGTCGAAGTGACAGCTGGACACAAATTTGCATATTGGGATACGTATAGTGGTCGTTTCTCGGTAAAGCCTATTGAGACTTTTCTGCCTGGCGATGCCCTCTATGCCTTAATAGAACCGGCTGTTGAGGGAGAACGGATATTTCTCAGGCCTCCAAGAAAGGTTGACCCTAAAAATGCTACCACCACGATTGAAATGACATTCCCTGAAGAACTTGACGAACGGTTAGCTTATGTAATTGGTTTAACTTACGGTGATACCGAATTGAGGACCGTTTATCCATATCGGCTAAGAGTAGCCTTCTGTAAGGATAATGCCGGGCAAGCCTCTGCCAAAAGATTCAGTGACTATTGTAAGCAGCTTTTCGGTGGGCGCCCAATAGTTCTCGAAGATTTCTTGACATATCAAGTGTTAGGATTTACTCGTAAGCGTTTAGTTGATTTCTTAGTAGTTAATAATTTAGCAAAAGGTAAAGCTGGTAATTTAGTATTCCCGTCCTCGCTCTTTTGTGCAGAACCAGGAATCCGTGCTGCCTTTGTTGCTGGTCTAATCGATGCCGACGGCACATATCGACAACGTGGTGGGTGGAGCATCTCGTCCATTGACCGTACTTTCTTGATAGATTTGCAACGTTTATTGTTAAGTCTCGGCGTACCTTCCAAGCTTAAATTGTCGCGCCAGGCAAAAGGTAACTGGCAGACTCTTTACCGCCTTAACGTTGTTGGATATACGTTCATAGATCGCTTGGTGCAGTATATTTTGCCATACTCTGCCAAAGCTCAGCTATCATATATACCTTCTCCAGGGGCTGATAAAGGTTGGGGCTACCGCCCGTCACTTTTTAACGAGTTTGTATCGCGCATACAGCAGAGAGGTAGTTACCATCTAGTGGAGCGAACGCTGGGAGCTACGAATGAAACGAGCGGCTACAGAGCCGTAGCAACACTTACCGCTCATCCTGAAACCGCTGTCGCTGCTTATGCTAAAGAAATATCGACATGTGTCCAGTTAACTTTAGAATCAGTAACTTCAACTGAAGTTGCTGAAACATACGATATTGAAGTGGAAGATGATCATCTGTTATCGGCCAACGGTATATACGCTTCGAACACCCGGCGCGCCGCTAAAATGGTGATTTTAAATGTGGATCATCCAGATATTGAAGAATTCATCTGGTGCAAAGCAATTGAAGAGCGTAAAGCTCGGGTTTTGGAAGCAGCTGGATTTGATATGACTTTAGATGGCAAAGACTTTTTTAGCGTGCAGTATCAAAATGCCAATAACTCGGTCCGGGTAACTGACGATTTTATGCAAGCCGTAATTGATGATCAGGACTGGGCTTTACGAGAAGTGACCACTGGTAAAGTGGTGAAAACAGTTAAAGCTAAACAACTTTTTAATCAGATATCTGAAGCTGCTCATGAATGTGCTGATCCCGGAATGCAGTTTGATACCACCATTAATAAATGGCATACCGTACCAAATGCCGGCAGAATTAATGCTAGTAATCCCTGCAGTGAATATATGCACCTAGATAACTCAGCCTGTAATCTAGCCAGTATTAATTTATTAGCCTATTTAAAAGAAGATAATTCATTTGATATCGAAGCATTTAAACATACCATTGAACTAGTAATCACTGCTCAAGAAATATTGGTTGGTTACTCGGAGTATCCGACCGAAAAAATGACTAAGAATGCACGAGCCTTTAGAGAACTCGGCCTTGGTTATGCTAACCTTGGCGCTCTCTTAATGGCCCAGGGCCTACCATATGATTCTGACGAAGGTCGTGCTCAAGCAGCGGCTATCACAGCGCTTATGACTGGCCATGCCTATACCACCAGCGCCAAGATTGCCCGGATGGTTGGTCCATTTGCTGGCTATCTTAGAGATCGTGAAGCAATGCTTAATGTGCTTCAAATGCATCGAGAGGAAGTATCACATATCGATGCCGGTTTAGTATCCGAAGAGCTATTAAGTGCTGCGGCTAGTGTCTGGGATGAAGTAGTAGAGTATAGCCAACGATATGGTGTTCGTAATTCACAAGTTAGTCTACTAGCCCCTACTGGCACAATTGGTTTAATGATGGATTGTGACACTACCGGTATCGAACCAGACCTCGGCCTAGTTAAACTTAAAAAATTAGTTGGTGGCGGTACTATGAATATCGTTAATCATACTGTTCCTCGTGCCCTTAACGCTTTGGACTATTCGTCGACACAGGTTGAAGATATTGTGAATTATATAGATACCGAGAAAACTATCCTTGGGGCGCCACATCTTAAGAAAGAGCATAAACCAGTTTTTGCTTGTTCAATGGGTGATAATGCCATTCATTATCAAGGACACGTTAAAATGATGGCTGCTGTTCAGCCGTTTCTATCCGGGGCTATCAGTAAAACCGTTAATATGCCGGAAAATGTTACGGTGGAAGAAGTTGAACAGTTGCATATTGATGCCTGGAAAATGGGCCTAAAAGCAGTTGCCATTTATCGTGACAACTGTAAACTTGCTCAACCGTTAACTATGGCTAAAAAGGAAGATAACAATCAAGCCGTGGAGATATCAAATACTGATTTGACGACAGCATCATCGACTGACGGACGCATTGTAGTAAAAGGTGCCATACGTCGTGCACTACCCAGACGTCGTAATAGTAAGACCTACAAATTCCGTATCGCTGATCTGAAGGGTTACTTTACTGTTGGTGAATATGACGATGGCACACCCGGTGAGTTATTTATCAGCGTCTCAAAACAAGGGTCCACATTATCGGGTCTAATGGACTCATTTGCTATTGCCGTAAGTCATGGCTTGCAATATGGCGTACCCCTAAAAAGTTATGTTAGAACATTAATGAGTACTGGTTTTGCTCCATCTGGTATCACTGATGACGAAGAGATCCGGACCGCTAGTTCGATTACTGATTATATCTGTCGACGTCTTGCTATCGATTATCTGTCATTTGATGACCGTCTAGAACTTGGATTAGCATCACTAGATGATATGCCCGAACAACAAACCACTTTATTAACTGATGACCGATCACTAACTGGTCAGTTGATAGAAGTTGAAGAAAGATCAGCTGAACTGAAAGGCATTACCAGTGACCAAACGATTCTAATAAACTCAATTATGCCAGTCACAAACAACGTTAAAGAAAATACTGAAATTACCAACTTCTCTAGCCAAAAAATTACTAAAACAATTCCAAAAGATAATTCAGCCCCACTTTGTAATAACTGCGGTAATCAAACACAGCGATCTGGTAGCTGTTATGTCTGTATGGCATGCGGGTCAACCACCGGTTGTAGTTAAAGACTGAATAAAAATTAATCAAGTATAATATTAGCTGGATACCGGACAGTTTGATTAAGATACAAAACAGGTTAGTAAATTACGTGACCAGATACGAATATATATGCTAAACTTTACGCAATGAAAGTGCTTATTCTTTACCGACCAAGCTCTGAAGAAGCCAGAAGTGTGGAAACCTTTATTCATGATTTTCAAGCCCGTCATGATTCAGATCGACTAGAAATAGTAGATGTTAATACTCGTGATGGTTACGCCACGGCAACCCTCTATGACATTATGCGTTACCCGGCAATCTTAATTTTACGAGATGATGGTTCAGTAATAAAATCTTGGGAAGGTGACACCTTACCGTTAATGGATGAGATTGCTTATTATACCTTTTCTGGTAGCTAATAACTGAGGCTCTCGGGTTGCGATAATTCTATTCATGGGGTATAGTACGAGCGGATAATTGAGTAAAGCGTTTCACCTTAAAAGTACAGTGAAGAAGCGGCTAACAACCGCTAGCAGCAGGAAGAACCAGTCGAAGTACTATAGTAAAACCTGACGGGGAGCCCGTAATAGCCATAAGTAAAAGCTAAAAGGTAACACTTCTTTTAGAAACTGGATGGTACCGCCCACAATTAAAATGGGCTCCAGTAATTAAGAGAAGTTTTTTTATATTAAGGAGTTAGAGTGACCAATCCAAAAAAGCATTTTTTAGCTGAAATAGAAGAAAAAATGCTGAAAAAATGGGAGAAAGATAAGACTTTTCTGAAAAGTCTGGAAATTCGTCAGGGTAAAGAATTATTTAGTTTCTATGACGGTCCTCCATTTGCCAACGGTTATCCTCATTATGGTCATTTTCTCCAAACTACCATAAAAGACACAGTTACCCGCTATAAGACAATGCGCGGTTATTATGTACCACGTCGCATTGGCTGGGACACTCACGGCTTACCGGTTGAATATGCCATAGAAAAGAAGCACGGTTTTAAGGGAAAGCAAGACATTGTAGCCTATGGAATTGATCGATTTAATACTGAGTGTCGGGAATCGGTGTTTCAGTTCAAAGACATCTGGGAGCAGATGTTTCAAAGGGTAGGTCGCTGGGCGGATTATTCTAAGACTTATGCCACACTTGATCAGGATTACATTGAAAGTGTTTGGTGGGTGTTTAAAACCATTTATGACAAGGGTTTGGTCTATAAGGATTTTCGATCAACACCGTATTGCCCGCGCTGTGCCACACCGCTCAGCAACTTTGAACTTAACCAGGGTTATCGGGACAATGTTGAAGATCCCAGCTTATTTATAAAATTTAAACTCATTGATCAGGACGCTTCCTTACTCGGCTGGACCACTACTCCGTGGAGTTTACCTGGTAATGCGGCGATTGCCGTTAATCCTGAAACTAATTATGTCTATGTAGAGCTTAAAGACGACAATAACCAATTAGAAACGGTCGTAGTGGCTCGAGACTGCCTTAATAGCCTTAATGTTGATAATTACCGTATCGTTAAAGAATTAAAGGGCAGTGAATTAGTTGGATTACGCTACCGGCCTCCTTTTAAATTAACTAATCTTAAAGAATATCCCGATGTTGATAATTTATACCGAGTATGGTCGGCGGAATTTGTCAGCGTAGAAGATGGAACCGGTGTATTGCATGTTGCTCCAGCTTACGGGGAAGATGACCTGGCTTTCGGCAAGGAACATCATTTACCAATACTGATTACGGTCGATGAATTTGGCCGTGTTAAGAATGATATCGGCCTACCCACAGAAATAGAAGGACTTTTCTTTAAAAAAGCTGATGAAAAAATTATTGAATATCTAGCCCATCAAAACAATATTTATGCCGTCGAAACTATCAGGCACACCTATCCATTCTGTTGGCGCTGTGATACACCACTTTTATATTACGCAACTGATTCATGGATGGTAAAAGTTACTTCTGAGCAATCCGAACTGGTTAAAAATAACCAGCAAATTAATTGGGTTCCTAAGCATGTTAGAGATGGTCGATTTGGTAAGTGGCTGGAAAATGTCCGAGATTGGTCGATCAGTCGTAACCGTTTTTGGGGAGCACCGCTACCGGTTTGGGTAACCGAAGACGGGGAAGTTACGGTTATTGGCAGTGTTAAGGAGCTGAAAGAGAAAGCGATCAATCCGGATGCCATCGGAGACCTCCACAGACCATTTGTTGATAATGTAATAATTACAACTGAAAATGGCAAATTAGCCCGAAGAATATCTGAAGTTTTTGATTGTTGGTTTGAATCGGGATCGATGCCTTATGCTCAGGATCATTACCCGTTTGAAAACAGCGCAGAATGGTTAAAACGATTTCCGGCAACCTTTATTGCCGAAGCAACCGATCAAACCAGGGGTTGGTTTTATACCTTGCACGTACTGGCTACGGCACTATTCAATAAACCAGCTTTTAAAAATGTTATCTGTAGTGGATGGATCGTGGCGGCTGACGGAGAAAAACTATCAAAAAGAAAGAAAAATTATGCCCCGATGGACGAAGTATTTAATCAATACGGAGTAGATACTCTTCGATTCTTTTTGGCCAGCAGTCCGGTAGTTAACGGAGAAGATGTCCGTTTTAGTGTTGATTACTTAAGAGACGTTCAACGAAAAATATTTATGACACTTTTTAACAGCTATAATTTTTATAAACTCTACGCTAATGTTGACCACTGGACCCCACTTAAGAAGTTAACTGAACCTAAAAGCAGCAATGTTCTCGATCAATGGATGATATCTCGGTTAAACGAGGTTACTAAAGATGTCACAAAGGCTATGGACGGATATCATCTCGATAAAGCGACCCGTCCGTTGTACGATCTTCTGGACGACACTAGTAATTGGTTTGTCCGTCGATCACGCCGCCGTTTCTGGAAGGGTGAGGACGATAAAGATAAACACGATGCTTATGAAACGCTATTCTTTACTCTTATTAGACTCTGCCAGCTTTTAGCACCTTTTGCGCCGTTTCTAGTGGATTATATCTGGCAAGACCTGGTTCAAGAAACCGATCTGCCAAAATCAGTTCATTTAAGCGACTGGCCTGAAGCAGGTGTTATTAATAAACAATTACTAAATGAAATGGCTCAAGCCAGGCAATCTATTGCTATAGGATTAGCGAAGCGGGCTGAAGCCGGGATTAAGGTAAGGCAGCCGCTATCTAAAGCCATAGTTCTTAAGTTACCCGAACAGTATAAAGACGTTATTGCAGAAGAATTAAACGTCAAACAGGTTAATTGGGGCAAAGAAGTTGAAATTAACACTGATGTTACCCCAGAGCTAAAACGAGAGGGAATGACCAGAGAGATAATTCGATTTGTCCAAAATACTCGAAAAGAAGCCGGCTTAAACGTAGATGATCGAATAAAGTTGTGGTTGATTACAACCGATAAAGAACTCGAAAAAGCGGTTAACGAGCATACTCATACGATCAAAGCAGAAACATTAGCTTCCGAATTAGATCAAACAGGTAATATCCCTGAAGGTTTTCAGAATGAAGTAAATATTGAGGGCGTCAAGTTACAGATTATCATTCAAAAGAACACTGAATCTAAATCCTGATAAGTAATGTTAGTGTAAGACACAAGATCATGTTGTTGATTAAAAACCACACACTATTTACAGATATAGCCTTATCTGATAGTATCTGATGGTAATCTAATTCTTGCTAACAGAAAGTTAATTATTCCATGAAAAAAGCTGTAATTGAAGCTGGCGGTAAACAGTATTTAGTCCACGAAGGTGAAACTTTTAATGTTGAACTAATTAAATCAGATGACAATACACTTACGTTTATACCTCTATTAGTTATTGATGAAGAGAAAATTGAAGTTGGTTCACCTCAGGTATTAACATCTACGGTAACAGCGCAAGTGATTGAACCTATGGTTATGGCAGATAAAGTAACTTCAATCCGCTATAAAGCTAAAAAACGAGTACATAAAATACATGGTCATCGTCAGCGTCTAACTAATCTGAAAATTACTAAAATTACCTAATAATAATTTTTTGTTTATTGATTTATGTAATACAAATCTCGCAAATGTTTGTGGATAACTAAATGGACTTTTGAGCCCTGTAGTTAATATAACTACCTACAAAAACAATATTCGGATAGCTTTCTACTGTTTATTTATAAATACGTCAAGGGTGATACTGTAATTGTAATAATTTATACAATGATTTAGCTATTAAAATTAGTTTTTTTATCCAATTTAATGTAACCAATTATTTATTCAATTAAGTATTGATGCTATCTGTTAACAATAGCATAATTGCTACAGGATTAACTTAGATGTAATTCTGAGTTTAATCCAAATAGAAAAAATGGTTTTAAAATTAATATACACATTTTAAAACCACAAAACGTGCATACAAAAATCATAAAAAGCGGAACTATTTGCACACACCCTCAGAGATTATTGTCCCGAGGGTGTTTGCTTTAATTAGATCCCAGAATAATAATATTTAAAAAAGCAATTTATTATTGCGTGATAGATATCAATTACAAACAAAACAACAAGAAGATAATTGCAGATATAAATGATTACTTCCTAGATAGCAAATCGGCCGTATGCAGGAGGTACCAAAATGTAAAATTAATACAAAAATACGAATAAAAAGTTAATCTAATTTCTGAAGAATGGCATTATTCTCGAGCCATTTATATCACACATAACGTAACTTGTTGATATTTAGCGTAATCTCTTTGATTAAACTTTTGGCCTCACCCAAGGTTAAATAAAAATAAACATACATAAAAATTAATACTTTTTAGTTGTGTATTTATTATAGATATTTTAAATAGATGCGAATAAATGATAAGTAAAAATTTTATTATTAAACCAAATCGACCACAGATTAATTATTAATAAATATCTGTACCTAAAAGTGATGATCGGTTGTGGATAAGTAACTAATATTAATAAAATTTAGTAATTATTCATTGTTGTTAGTACCACTAAAAATAAGATGTAATTTGCGCATGTATGGGCTAATCATTACAAAAATGATATTTTTATCGTAAATGTCATCTGTAATTACGGATAATTATTTTATTCGATTGATCTTGCATAACACTGGTCGTAAGAGGATAATTTTAATTACGAGATAAGAATAAAAAGTATCATTGTCCCGCATGTGACAAATAAACATAAAAGTCACAAACACAAAAACTAAACCAAAAATGAATACACAAACATCGCAAAAAGCGGAACTGTTTGGACGTACCCTTAGATTATGTATTCTAGGGGTGTTTGCTGTTTTTGCCTGGGCAATTTTTATAACTTGTATTTCGCCACACAAAACTGACGCTGTTACCTCAAGTACTATTAATTTTCAAGCTAGATTGGAAAACAGCTCGGGGAGTATTGCTAACGATGGCACCTACAATGTTGAGTTTAAGTTATATAACTCATCGAGCTCTTCAGGTTCAAGTCAGGGAAGCTGTACCGGTGATTCATCGTGTCTTTGGTATGAAGATTATCTTGTCAGCGCCTCAACTGGAGTGCAGGTTGTTAATGGGTACCTGACGGTTAATCTTGGAGGATCACCTTACCAGTTCCCGACAAATATGAACTGGAATCAGCAACTCTGGTTAACTATGCGAATTGGTGGTACTGGAAGCTCTCCATCTTGGGACACTGAAATGAGCCCACGACTACTTCTTACTGCTACACCATACTCCTTTCAAGCTGGCCAGTTATCCGCAACTAATAGTGGTTATGTTGGAACGCTAAGTTTTGCTTCAACTCTAACCGGTACAGATACAATTACCATACCAGATACTGGCGGTACGGTTGGCACCGTCTGTTTGCAAAGTAGCAGCGGTTGCGGATTCTTAATGGGATCAGGAAATGGTGTCCAACTACAAAGTGGGACTCCCGGCACTCCCCAAGTTGGTAATTATAATATTAATGGGACAGGAATAGCAGGAATATTACAAGGTAGTACATCCGTATTAACACCATTATTAGATACTCCTACGGCAGTTGCTCTAAATATAGGTACAAGTAATGCGACAAATATTAATCTAAATCAAAATACAACCATATTATCCAATAAATCTTTGACTGCTAATGGTAGCGTAACATTTGAAGATGCCACTAACTCAACTACCGCTTTCCAAGTTCAAAACAGTACCGGTACTGCCATATTAGGTGTTAATACCTCTACTCCGGCCGTTCAGGTTACCGGTGCTCTAACTGACTCCACAGAAATTGTTAATGATATTGCTTTGGTTCAGAACGCCGGTGCCGGTACCAATGCCTTAACAGTTGACAATAATTTGGGTATACCACTGGTCACCACCGGCAGTGACAACTTATTAGTTAACGGTGACTTTGAAGGAAGTACCAGTACTACTGGATGGACTGCGGTTGGCACCGGTGCCTCGATCACTCAGAATACTCTACCGACCTATGTCTATAGTGGTAGCGGTAGCTTAGCTATTACGGTTAGTACCACAGCTAATGTTGGCGCTAAAGTAACCAGCTTTAATAATGTTCTACCAACCGGAACTTATGTGTTATCCTTCTGGGCTAAAGCCGCTACCGCTTTCTCGACCCTGGAAGCCTCATTCAGTGCTACACCTGGGACTAATAACTGTACCCTCAACTCAAACTCAGTCAGTACCAGTGCCTTTACTAACTATTACTGTACCTATACAACCTCAGGTACTACTTCAGCCATTAGTATTGGCAGTAGTGGTACTACGGCTTTAACCTTCTACGTTGATGCTGTTCAGTTAATCAATGCCAGTACTACTAACTTAATCAGTAACTCTGGCTTTGAAACTGGTACTACCAACTGGAGTGCCACCGGTACCGGCGCTACCATTGCCCAGAACTCCAGTAAGAGTACGGTCTATGACGGCCAGTCTGACCTAACGGTCACTACCGGTACCACTGCCAACTCCGGGGCTACAGACAGTACCTATATATCTACCTTAGGAGCAGCTACCTATACCTTATCCTTCTGGGCTGAAGGTACTACTGCCTTTACCACACTGCAGGCTTCCTTAAATGGCGGAACCAACAACTGTACCTTAAACTCCAACACATTAAGTACCACTGGCTTCCAGGAATACTACTGTACTTATGCCGCTGGCGGCGCCCCAACCATTGAGATTGGTAGTTCCGGTACGACAGCGGTAACCTTCTACCTAGACGATGTCCAGTTAGTGATTGGCTCCAGTCTGCAGCCGTACAACATTGGCCAAACCCAACTGGGGGGGATTATTACTAACCCGGTTATTTTTCAAGGGAACTCTAACTCCACTATGGCGTTCCAGATACAAAATGCCGCTGGAACAGCTCTATTAAGTGCAGATACATCGAACATGCAGATTATTATTGGGAATACAACCAATGGAGTTGCCATATCTACCTCAAGTGGGATTACAACGTATGGTACCGCTCAACACACCATAAAGTTAGTTCTTACGGCTGAATACGCCGGAGCGGTATTAGATAACGGTGGTGCTTCCAGCGATGTAGGTACCATGACTGCTGGTTATGACAGCACTCAAAAGGAAAATTACTACCAATGGACAACCGCTCAAAGCACTAACCAAACATATGACATTGTCGTCCAAATACCCATTCCATCTAATTTTAGTGCCTGGGCTTCTAGTGATCCATTAACGGTAGACGTAAATCTAAGCAGCACTTCTAACGGAGCGGTCGTTGGTACTTTACTTGATACTAGTGGAGCAGCTGTTACTAACTGGAATACCTGTACCTTGACACCAACAGCAACCGGTTGGGTAACTTCTGGAGCTGGCGGGACTAATGCGCCTACAGCTTGTGCTATTACTACCGGTACCTGGACGGCTGGCGGCGTAGCTACCTTAAGACTACACCTACAAGCACCACCATCAGGCACAACAGGGGTTGGCGATATCGTCTTAACCTATAAGAGTAACTTCTAATAATTACCTTGTGTAGCTAACTATGCTTTTGTTTACGCGACAGCTGATCAGTGGTAATCTGAATATAAGGATTTAGACAAAAAGGTGAGTCATAGTATAGCAGTATTAAACCAAAAGGGTGGGGTAGGTAAAACCACTACCGCTATTAATGTGGCAGCTTATTTAGCTAAACAGGGTCACTCCGTACTGGTAGTTGATCTTGATCCTCAATCAAATACCACCAACGGACTTGGTGTCCAAAAAGTTGATGATCAGCCCGGTATTTATGAAGTATTGCTAGGTAATGCCAATTTTAAAGATGTACTTACTAAGGTTTCGCCTCAGTTATACTTATTGCCGACAGATGGTCAACTTGCTGCTCTGGAAATTGAGTTGGTTGATCATCCTGAACGGGAAAAGACATTAAAGCAGGTTTTAACCACAGCTGATTATGACTATATTCTGATAGACTGTCCACCAGCACTGGGTCTGCTAACTATTAATGCGTTAACCGCTGCCAATAGTTTACTTATTCCGGTACAGGCTGAGTACTATGCTCTTGAGGGCTTGGGTCAGTTATTGCAGGTGGTTCAGATGGTGAGGCAAGGACTTAATCCCAAACTAGAGTTACTGGGCGTAGTAGTAACCATGTATGATAGTCGCACAATGTTGTCTAATCAAGTAAAACAAGAAGTTGAAAAGCATTTTGGTGATAAAGTATTTAAAGTGGTTATACCTCGCAATATCCGATTAGCCGAAGCACCAAGTTATGGTAAATCAATTGCCGACTATGATAAGTGGAGTAAAGGTGCCAGAGCTTATAAAAAATTAGCCAAAGAAGTGCATAGTCGCGTAAAAGATAGGACAATAATATGACACCAAAACTTAGAGGACTGGGTCGTGGTTTTGATACCCTAATCCCTCAGAACTTTGATACCTCACTATTAGTCAGTGAAGATGAACGAGTGCAAAAGGTTGCAATTAATCGATTAATTCCTCGCGAGGGGCAACCACGTCAACGTTTTGACGAGACCGCCCTAAAGGAACTAGCTGATTCAATAAAAACCCATGGCATTTTATTGCCACTAGTCGTAGTACCAACTAAAGATGATAAGTATCGAATTGTTGCCGGTGAACGGCGGTGGAAAGCTGCTCAAATAGCTAAACTAACTACTTTACCAGTTATTGTCAGAACTCTTAAAGAACTAGAACAACTGGAAGTTTCCTTAATAGAGAATGTTCAACGTGTCGATTTGGCACCATTGGAACAAGCCGTTTCTATAGAACGTCTTCACCAACAATTTAACTTACCCTATGAAGATATTGCTAAACGACTCGGGAAAGCTTCATCAACGGTTATGAACACCGCTCGTTTACTAAATTTACCGCCAACTGTTCGAGATGCTCTAGTAGAAGAAAAAATTACTGAGGGTCACGCTCGAACAATCCTGGGCTTAAAAAATTATCCAGATAAACAGATCATTTTATTAAATAATATAATTAAGTACGGTTGGTCAGTCAGGCAAACTGAACGCTATGGGATTAGTGTTAAAGCTGGGTTTAAAGATGAAACCACCGTACAGCAACGTGTTCGGACCGAAACACCACTGACCAAAGTACTCAGTAAGCGTTTTCATACACCTGTTTATATCCGTCGGACCGCTCGTGGCGGAAAATTGGAAATTACTTTTAAATCAGATCAAGAACTAGAACGAATCATCAAGTTAATCAGTTAAGCCGGCTATAAACCTCTTATATGTTAAAATGCCTCGACAGTATTAAATGGATAGATGCGTAATACTAATTTGCCAACGATTTGATTAAGATTAACCGGACCAAAAATACGCGAATCAAGTGAATCGGTACGATTGTCTCCACAAACAAAAACCTGGTTTTTACCTAGAGTTATATCAATATTACCAGCGGTAAAGGGAAGCGGATGGACCTTCCCATAAGGTAAGGTAGTATCTGGATCAAAGCCGTTAGGATGTTGTTTGTTGTATATCGTAATACTTCCGTTTTTAATAATTACACGATCACCTGGTAAGCCAATAACTCGTTTAACCAGTTGTTTGGTGTTGACTTGACCATAGGCCGCTAAACCGCTCTCGTTAAAAACAATGATATCACCACGATTTGGTACATAAGGATGGCCGGTAAGGCGAGCCAAGGTTCGTGGTACCTTCCAAACGATCAATCGATCGTTATTTTGTAAAGTGTTTTCCATGCTTGGACCGTCAACCTGATAAGATTGAAAAACAAAAGTGATAAGTAATAATGCAAGTACTAGGGCCACTACGATTACAAAGAATGTCGATAGAATATCGATTACTCTAGAATGATGTCGTTTAGGTTTAAATATATTGTGTGGCATATTAGGTGTAGACGTAGACGAACTACCCAAACCTATATCTGTATTATTTTGCATGGCGATTTTATCATTGTAGACTAAATGCCATAATTCACCAACGAACTCAACCATTTTAACAAACATCAGCCATAGATAGGATATTACTAACCATATAATACTAATATATAAATACCATTGCTTAAAATATTTTTTTTTAATATTCTCATCTCAATAAATATGCAAAAAATATTCGTTAACCTTATAATAGACTAACGTTATGGCCATATTAATGGTGGACAAGATTAAACCGGCTAGAGGTTTCTCCTACTTGCTTCATTTAGGACTAATTTTATTGTTGCCATTAATTACCTTAGCGTTGGTTCGGTTACAGGGTGGTTTTGTTCAGCTAGCTCTAAGTCTTGTTTTGTTAAGTAAGTGGCGTATGTTTGCGGTAAGACCCCGATTTTGGCCAGCCATTATTAGAGCTAATGCTGTTGATATTATGGTTGGGCTATCAGCGGTGCTGTTTATGGCTAACAGCTCTAGTGGTTATTTGCAGTTATTATGGGCTGGACTATATGCTGCTTGGTTATTGGTGATAAAACCGGCCATAGGCACCTTTATGGTTGCCACACAGGCTATGATTGGTCAACTATGCGGTTTAATGGCGCTATTTTTAGTCTGGTCAGCCGGTCCACTCTACGGCTTGATTTTTATTACCGGAATTATTTGTTATGTGACCGCCCGGCATTTCTTTGATGAATTTGACGAACCCTATGCTAAATTACTAGCTTATTTATGGGCTTACTTTGGTGCAGCACTAGTCTGGATTTTGGGTCATTGGTTGTTGTTCTACGGTATTATTGCTCAGCCTACGCTAATACTCAGTTTAGTCGGTTATGGATTAGCGGTGTTGTACTACTTTGACCACACCAACCGATTGAGTGTTGGTCTACGCCGACAATTTTTGTTTATTATGATTGCTGGATTAATTGTTATATTGGCGTTCTCCGATTGGGTTAATAAAGTTGTCTAAGAAGGAGTCTACTCATGGCACAAACAAACGAACCAAGCAGTGTAGATAATCGACAAAATTCTGCTAAAGAGTATACAGTCAGTTCGAAATCAACTCTACCTGTTCTGGATCGACTGCCAGCCATTGCTTGGCTAAGACCCAAATTACCTGATCTGAAGCTCAAGTTTACCAAAACCACCATTACCATTCTGGTAGGGATTATCATTAGCGGTTTAGTCGGTTTTGCTGCTGGTTGGCTGGGGGCAGGGGTACATACTAATAACTCTAATGAAGTAATAAATGGAACTTTAAGTCCCCAAAAAGAAGTGGTTACCAGTCAGGGTGAACTGATTAGTAGTATTGCTAAATCGGTCGGGCCAAGCGTGGTATCGGTTAACGTGACTTCAACTTCATCTCAAAATTCCAGCGGTCTTTTCGAGCTTGGTTTACCGCAAACCGAAGAAAGCGCCGGTACAGGTATTATTTTGACATCTGGTGGACTGGTGATAACTAACCGCCATGTTGTACCTCAGGGAACTACCAATGTTAGTATTACTCTTTCAAACGGAACAGAACTGACTGATGTATCCGTTTTGGGCGAAACTAGTACTAATAGTAGCCTAGATATCGCCTTCCTAAAAATTAATAACCTGGAAGGCCAAACTTTAGTACCAGCTGTCTTGGGTAATTCCTCAACAGTCCAGGTTGGCGATGCAGTAGTGGCAATTGGCAATGCCCTTGGCCAGTTCCAGAATACCGTTACTTCTGGCATTATTTCGGGATATGGCCGAAGCGTCCAAGCCAGTGATTCAAGTAGCGGGCAGGCAAGTGAGAATCTAGAAGATCTCTTTCAGACAGATGCTGCCATTAACGAAGGAAACTCTGGCGGTCCCCTTGTCAACATGAATGGTCAAGTTATCGGCATTAACACCGCTTTGGCTAGTAGTGCCCAGAATATCGGGTTTGCGATTCCCGTCAATGACGTCAAGGGACTTATCCAGCAGGTAGAAAATACTGGAAAATTGCAACAGCCATATATCGGTGTCTATTATGTGCCAATTACTAATGATGTGGCCCAACAATATAATCTTGGCGTAGATAGTGGAGCCTGGATTCCACCAGAGAGTGTAATTGGTCAAAACCCAATCATTTCCGGTGGACCAGCCGATAAGGCCGGTTTAAAAGCGGGTGATATCATCACTAAAGTCGATAATACTACCATCAATCAAGACAATAGTTTAGCTGCTATTATTGACCAAGATCAAGTTGGACAAAAAGTTAATTTAACGGTAGTTAGAAGCAGTAAAACCATCCACGTTAACGTTACTCTAGGTGCGGAACCAAACAGTTAAATATTACTAAACTGCTGAATAAAGCCCTCAGATTTTTGTAATCTGTAATTAGACTCTTTAGCGATAGCTGACAAAACTAGGTGTTGAGACGGAAGAGATTCGGTCAGAACAATTACCGGTAGGTTATTAAAACCCAGTAACTGCAAGAAGAGTCTTCGATAAATATCTAAACCATCTTGCCCCCCGAAAATAGCTTGACGTGGTTCCCGTAGTGCTGCCGGATTAATTTGAAAATTATTCGGCACATAAGGAAGATTGCATAACACAATTAATTGTTGAAAGTTAATCTTAGTTAAAGGGTACAGTAAATCACCTAACTGGAATCGAATTACGGTGTGCAGTTTTTGAGCGTTGATCCGAGCCAGCTTTAAACAACCCGGATCAATATCTGTTGCTATAACTTGGGTTTTGGGAAATTCAAGCTTTACAGTAATTGCTAGTGCCCCTGAACCGGTACCAATATCTGTAATAATTATCTTATTTGATGGGGGTAGCTGCTTTAGAAGATCTATGATGGTCTCAGATTCTGGCCGCGGTTCGAGCACTCGGTGATCGATTTGAAATTCCCGACCATAAAACTCAGCTTTACCACGAATATATGATAACGGTTCGTGCAGCTGGCGCCGGGCAATTTGGTCGTTAAGTTGCTTCAAGACTTTTGTTTGTAAGAGGTACTCAGGATGAGCCAGTATTAAGCTGCGGTTGATACTAATGGTGTCCTCTAATAACACCAAACAATCTAACCTGGCAGTAGCTATACCGACCCGTTTCAACTTATTGGTTGATTCGGTGAGCCATTTATTGATCGTGAGTGATGAGTTCATATTCATAAGCCTGTAGTTTATCCAGTAAATCATCAATCTCACCATTTAATGCACTAGAGATATTGCTGCGTGAATAACCAATCCGGTGATCAGTGATTCGATCTTGTGGAAAATTATAGGTACGTATTTTTTCGCTACGATCTCCAGATCCGATCAACTTTTTTCGGGCATCAGAAAGATGTTTTTGCTCTTCCTCGAGTTTAAACTGGAGTAAACGTGATCGAAGCACACTCATCGCCCGATCTTTGTTTTTAACTTGCGATTTTTCATCTTGACAAGTCACTACCATGCCCGTCGGTAGATAAGTTATACGGACTGCAGAATCAGTAGTATTAACACTTTGACCACCATGCCCCGACGAACGGTAAACATCTATACGTAGATCACTAGGGTTAATTACCACATCTGACTCTTCAGCTTCAGGTAAGACAGCAACAGTAACAGTTGACGTATGAATACGACCTTGGCTCTCGGTGACCGGCACTCGCTGTACCCGATGAACTCCGGCTTCAAACTTTAAATGTCTATAAGTATCCACACCATGTACGCTGAATATAATTTCTTTAAAACCACCGACTTCATTTGCCGATTCACTAATCAATTCGATAGTGTAATTATGTCTTTCAGCCCAACGGATATACATCCGGTATAGATCACCGGCAAATATACTTGCCTCATCCCCGCCGGCCGCAGCCCGAATTTCCATGATAACATCCCGATCGTTATTTGGATCTTGTGGTGTCAATACCGCAATCAGTTTTTCCTCATTCTCTCTAAGCTTGGAGTTAAGATCTTCTAATTCAGCCGCCACCATTTGTTGAAGCTCAATATCATTACTATTCTTCATTGCCTCGGTTGATATAATGTCGCCTTGAAGACGATGACGTTCATCAAACATCGTCATAGTGTGCTCTAACTCGCTTCGTCGCTTAGCTAGTCTAGGATAACTTTTATCGCTGAAAATCTGTGGATTTTGTAAACGAGCCTCTAACTCAGTAAGCTCAGCGCGTAAAATTTGTTCTTTCTGGTCCATAGTCTTTAATTTAAATTATATAAGTAAATAGACAACACTGAAATAAAACAGCGGTCATAAACTTAATAAACTAGCGATTCTTACTGTCAGGAGTTTTCTTGGCTGCCACTTTTTGGCTACGAGCAGCTCGACGTGAAGCTTTCTTTTTAGCACTGACAATTCGTGTTTTACGCGCCGCTTCTCCAGCGGCTGCTCGGGCCTTGAATTTATCCACTCGGCCCTCAATGTCAATAATTCGTTCTTCGCCGGTGAAAAAAGGATGTGAGCTACTGCTTATATGAACTTTTACCAAAGGGTAGGTAACACCGTTTAGAGCAATAGTCTCAGTAGTATCTACCGTTGACTTCATAAGGTAGGTAGTCTGGTTATTCAAGTCTTGAAATACTACTGGACGGTAATTATTGGGATGCAAATCTTTCTTCATAACGACGGAGATTGTATCTGTTTTAATTTAAATTGTCAAAGTAAAAAAGCTAAACCTGCTAAATCTAAGATAGTTTATTTAATATATTATTGACCGTTAGAAGTTGTTAAACTAATCAGCCTGACAGTGCATTGAACAACCGTAGTCGTTTGCAAATAGGTTTTACATCTGTTATGATCCTAGAGATATTTATTAATCAAATTGAGAATTCATCCTCTTTACGGTCTTGTTGTGAAGACGCCGTGAAGCACTCAGTTGAAGAGAAAGGATTTAGAACATGTCTACAGATGTAGATATTAAAAAATTACTGGAAGCTGGTGCGTATTTTGGTCATAAAACCAGTCGTTGGCATCCTAAAATGGCCCAATATATTTATGGTAAACGTAATGGAGCCCATATTATAGATCTGACAAAAACAGTAGAAAAGATACAAGAGGCACTAGCTTTTCTAGCTCAAACTTCAGCCAACAGTAAACAGATATTATTTGTAGGTACTAAGAGGCAAGCTCAGGAAATTGTCCAAAAATTAGCCGAGGAAACTAAAATGCCTTACATTACTAAACGCTGGCTAGGTGGTATGTTGACCAATTGGAATACCATCGGAGCTCGAGTGAAACATTTGAAAGATCTAGAATCACGAATGGCAACTGGCGAACTAGCCAATAAATACAGCAAACTGGAAGTCCAACGGTTCCAAGAAGAGATAGACCAAATGAATGTCCTATACGGTGGTATTAAGGAAATGAATGGGCATCCTGGAGTAGTAGTAATTTTTGATATTGTTCATGATGCCAACGCTGTTCGTGAAGCTCGCAAGATGAAATTGCCAATTGTGGCCATTGTTGACACTAATGCTGACCCGGATCTGGTTAATTATCCTATACCTTGCAATGATGATGCTATAAAAACTTTGCAACTGATGGCTGATTATTTTAAGTCAGCTATCTTAGAAGGTAAATTGAAAGCTAAAAAAACTGAAGATAAAATCGTGGCATAATAGTAAATATGGAGAAACTATGGCAGTAGATATTGCGTTAGTAAAAAGACTCAAAGATTTGACTGGTGTTGGATTAACTGATGCCAAACTAGCACTAGAAGAAACTAACGGTAATTTTGACAAAGCCCTAGCAGCAATGCGTAAAGAAGGCCTAACTAAAGCCGAAAAGCGCAGCGAACGCGAGGCCCGGGCAGGTCTTATTGGCACTTATAATCACGATAACCGGATCGGAGTTTTGGTAGAAGTTAATTGCGAGACGGATTTTGTGGCTCGCAATGAGCTGTTTACTAATTTAGTGAAAGATATCGCCATGCATATTGCCGCTAGTAGCCCGGAATATGTCAGTAGCCGGGAAGTACCGTTAGCCGTTCGCGAAAAGGTAACCGCTGAGTTTACTGAAACTGCTCAAGCTGGTAACAAACCGGCCGATATAGTAAAAAAGATTGTTGAAGGACAAGTAAATAAATATTTTGCTGAACGTTGCCTACTCGACCAACCGTTCGTAAAAAATCCAGATCAAACAGTTGGTGATTACGTCAAAGAACATATAGCTCGTTTAGGAGAGAACATTGTCATCCGTCGTTTTGCCCGTTTGGCATTAGGTGAGATGGCTTAAGGAAGAGATCACCATGAACCCAATACAATTTATTAACAATACCCAAGACAAGCTACACAGTACAGCAGCCCACTTTCAAGATGAAATAAAGAAGATCCGAACTGGTAGGGCCCATCCTAATATGCTTGACGGGGTTATGGTAGAAGTCTACGGTACGCAGCTTCCATTGAATCAAGTTGCCTCAATTTCAGCCCCCGAAGGACAATTATTACAGATTACGCCATTTGATCCGAATAATCTTAAAGTGATTGCTAATGCCATTCGAGACAATCAAACTTTGGGACTTAATCCGACTGACGACGGTCGGGTGGTACGTGTACCCATTCCTCCACTCACTGAAGATCGCCGACGCGAACTAACCAAATTGATTAATCAAAAACAAGAAGAATGTATGATTGCCCTACGAAATGTTCGTCACGAAGCGATTAATCTACTTGACGAGACCAAAAAGAATAAACAACTTGGTGAAGATGATGCAATACGCTTAGAACGACAGGTTGATGAAGCTATGAATAAATCGCGAACCGAAGTAGAATCAGTCACCAAAACAAAAGAACAAGAAATCATGAGCGTTTAATAACTTAATTAGGTAAATTGAGGGGATAATGACAACACACGCTGCAAATTCTAGCATTCCAACCCATTTAGGGTTCATTCTTGATGGTAATCGAAGATGGGCAAGAGAACATGGCTTAACAGTAGCTGAAGGACACAAACAAGGTTACTTAAATTTTAAAACTATCTCCGATGCTGCTTTAAAATGTGGCGTGAAGTACCTCACCGCCTATGTTTTTTCAAATGAGAACTGGCAGCGTGAAAAAGGTGAAGTGCACGATCTTATGAAGTTGCTCAGTTGGGTATTGAAACATGAGATTAAAGATCTTCATAAAAAAGGTATCCGGGTTCGTGTTATTGGATCGAAATTGAAATTCGGTGCCGCAATGGTAAGAGCTATTTTACATGCCGAAGATCTTACCAAAAATAATACTCGAGGCACATTACTGCTGTGCCTGGATTATGGCGGGCAGCAAGAAATTATCGATGCCGTGAAGCGGATTGCCGCGTCAGGAATTGACCCAGAAGATATCACCCCCGAGTTGATTACCCATCATCTCTATGCGCCTGATGTTCCACCACCAGATTTAATTATCCGTACTTCTGGAGAGCAGCGCTTAAGTAACTTTATGTTATGGGAAGCTGCTTATAGCGAACTTGCTTTTACTAAGACAAATTGGCCAGACTTTAATGAGCATGACCTACAAATTGCCCTAGACAACTACGCTAAACGTCACAGGAGATTTGGCGCGTAGTAATGTTTATTCAATCAAATTCTCAGTTGATAATATTATTGTTTAGCCCGAAGAATCGCTAAAAATCTTAATGGGTATGATAATTTTGCTGAGGTACACCAAGAGATTATGTCAACTTTCATACTAATAATTGGTCTTATCTTATTTCTTAGTCTTGTCGTGGTACACGAGTTCGGACATTTTATTATGGCTCGAAGAGGTGGAGTAACGGTTGAAGAATTTGGTATAGGCTTCCCGCCAAGGTTATTTAAAAAACGGACCAAAAAAGGTTGGGATTTTACCATTAACTTATTACCACTTGGCGGATTCGTAAAACTAAAAGGTGAACACGACACTGATACTGAACCCGGCAGTTTTGGAGCTGCCAGCGTAGCTACTAAAACCAAAATCATGGCCGCCGGAGTAATAATGAATCTAGTCACGGCTTATCTGCTATTAACTCTCTTGGCGCTTATCGGTATGCCTCAACTGGTAAACAACCAATTTATCGTCAAACAAGATGCTGTATATGTCCAACGGGAAGTAACTGACATTGCAACCTCTACCGTCGAGTCAAATTCACCGGCAGCCACCGCCGGGCTAAAAACTAACGATATTATTGTGGCATTAGGCACATCGGCACATCTGACTAATATAAATAATGCTAATACGCTACCAAAACTTACCCGACAATATGCTGGACAGACAATAGAGATAGCTTACCGTACTAGTGACAATAACCCGATAATCTATAAAACAGTCACCCTGCGTAGTGTTGCTCAAGTCCAACAAGCTGAAGCGGCTGGCAAACAAATCGGTTATTTAGGGGTAAGTGTTTATCAGAACCAAAAAGGATTGAATATTGTTCGCTCAACTTGGTCAGCTCCGATTGTCGCTGCCGGTTTAATTAAGCAATTTACCGTTTTAACTTTTGAGGGCCTAGGTAAAGCAATTGCTGGTCTGGCTAGTATCGTTGCCGGTGGGCTGACTGGCAATACTGCCGCTCGGCAGGCTGGTCAAACTGAAGCTACTTCGCAAGTAGTTGGTCCAGTTGGAATTTTCTTTGTCTTCAAATACGGTAGTCTTCTCGGGTTTAAATTTATTTTAATGATCGTCGCTGTTTTATCTTTAGTGCTGGCAATCATGAACATCTTGCCAATACCAGCTTTGGATGGAGGTCGTTTATGGCTGATATTGTTAACCCGGGCAATTAAGAAACCATTGAATCCACAGCGAGAAGAAATTATTAATGCTACTGGTTTTGCATTTCTAATGTTGCTTGTCATACTAATTACATTTGCTGATGTCAAAAGATTCTTCTAATCTGCCGGCCGTCACAGACGTAGCCCATAAACCTCAAAAACAGTGGCAAATTGCACTACTAGCGTTATTAGCCACCGTAATACTGTTTTATGGCGCGGAGATTATTGGCGGACTAATCCTAAGTATTTATCCAGCACTACATCATTGGTCGGTATCTCGGACTAACAGTTGGTTAACTAATTCAGTTGAAGCTCAATTCTTCTATGGGTTGATAGCTGACGGCTTGATTGTGGTTGGCGTTGCCTGGCTGATAAAAAGGCTCCACTGGCAATGGTCAACTATCGGATTGAAAAAGCCAAAAATTCGACACATAGTTTATGGCGTTTTAGCTACGATTCCATATTATCTTTTATATATCATCGCTGTTGGCATTATTAGCTTGATAATACCGTCCCTAAATATTAATCAGGCACAGCAAATAGGATACAGTTCTGTGCATGGCATATTACCTTTGTTATTGGCTTTTATAGGCCTAGTACTGATACCGCCATTTGCTGAAGAAATTGCTACTCGTGGTTTTTTATATACTGGGTTAAGAAGATGGCTTCCCAAAATATCAGCTGCACTAGTAGTCAGTGTACTTTTTGGGGCAGCTCATTTAGCCGAAGGCGGGACTGCCGGCCTGCTATGGATAGGAGCTCTCGATACCTTCATACTATCTATGGTTCTAGTGTTCCTACGGGAAAAAACCGGTAATTTATGGGCCGGTATCACCCTCCATGCGATTAAAAACGGGGTGGCTTTCATTAGTTTATTTATAATCGCCGGTCGATAGAAAATTAACTACTCTCGAAACTATGAGGCCTAACGGTATACAATACATGCAGGTTAACGAAAGAGTGTAATCAAACATGAAACTTACTGAATTATTTACCAAAACCAGTAAAACCATTCCTGCAGATGAGACCGCTAAAAATGCACAACTCTTAATTAAGGCTGGTTTTATCTATAAAGAAATGGCCGGTGTTTACGCTTATCTACCGCTTGGTTTACAAGTTATTGAAAATATCAAGAATATTGTTCGTAAGGAGATGAATGCAATTGGAGGGCAGGAGATTCTGATGACCAGCCTCCAACGCCAAGACTTATGGGAAAAAACTGGTCGTTGGGATGATAAAAAAGTAGATATCTGGTTTAAATCAAAACTTAAAAATGGTACAGAAGTTGGATTTGGTTGGTCCCATGAAGAACAAATTACCGAAATGATGAAAACTTATATCTCAAGTTATCGTGATTTACCCTTTAGTGTTTATCAATTTCAAACAAAACTACGGAATGAACTGCGGGCAAAAAGCGGCATATTAAGAAGTCGTGAATTTTTAATGAAGGATCTTTATTCATATTCCCGCAACTTAGAGGAACACCAAAAGATTTACGATCAAGTCACCAAGGCTTACCTAAGCATCTTTAAGCAAGTTGGTTTGGGAGATATTACATTTGTTACATTTGCTTCCGGCGGCGCCTTTACGCAGTTTAGCCATGAATTTCAAACAATAACTGATGCCGGTGAAGACGTTATTTACCTTGACCATGATCAAAAACTGGCTGTTAACGAAGATGTTTACTCAGATGAAGTTATAAACCAGCTAGGTCTGATTAAATCAAAACTAGAAAAACATAAAGCCGCTGAGGTTGGTAATATCTTCAGTTTTGGGGATACTAAAAGCAAACAACTGGGACTATTCTTTATGGATAAAGATGGCACCGATAGACCGGTAATTTTAGGATCATACGGTGTCGGGATTAGTCGACTTCTGGGAGTGATTGCCGAACACTTCGCTGATGACAAAGGTTTAGTTTGGCCAGAGAGTATCGCGCCGGCCAAAGTCTACTTAGCGTCTCTGGGTGACAGCGAGGTAGTAAAGAAACAAGCCGATAAGTTGTATTCTGTATTGACACAGGCTAATATTTCGCTATTATATGATAACCGTAATATACGGCCAGGCGAAAAATTCGCCGATGCCGACCTCATAGGTATACCACACAGGGTTGTTATAAGTGACAAAACTGTTGCTGGAGGATTCTATGAATGGAAAGCGCGTACCAGTAATACAACCAAACAGTTAGGTAAAGACGAACTTTTGAATTTATTAACTGCTTTGAATATTTAAAGTACGCTAATCCGATAAATATCCTGCACAAAGGAATGCAGTAAGTCAAAGGAGTGTTGAACCATTATGTTTAGAAAAATGTTTCGACTAACTAAAGACGGAGTTCAAGAGCTCAATGACGAGTTAACTAAGCTAATGAAGGAACGTAGCCAGATTGCTGAGCGCATTAAAGCTGCCCGTGAGTTTGGTGATTTAGCGGAAAACGCTGAATACCAATCGGCCCGCCAGGAACAGGATAAAAATGAAGCTCGGATTAATGAAGTAGAACATATCTTACAAAATCTAGTGATAATTGAATCACCAAGGAGCGGAAGTAAAGTTCAACTCGGCTCGCTTGTTAAACTAAAGGGTAATGCTAATTTAGCTCGAGAATTTCGAATTGTTGGTACAGTAGAAGCTGATCCATTAGACGGTAAAATATCTGATGAGTCACCAATTGGCAGAGCGCTTCTAGGTAAGACTGTAGGTGAAAAAGTAGAAATTAAAACCCCAGTCGAAACCGCTACCTATAAAATTACCGACATAACCTAAACAGTCAACTTAATCTAAAACTTTTTTGAAAAATAATGCTAGGTTGATAAGCATATAATTAGGTATACTTGTTGATGCTATGGCAACACTAAAAGAACTTCGTGACGAACGTCTTAGAAAGCTGGCGGAACTACAAAAGCTGGGCATTAACCCATACCCAGCAAATAGTCACCGTTCGCATACATTATTAGAGATAAAAGATAAATTTAACGAATTACAGAATCAAGAAGTCAGCGTTACCGGGCGCATCAATAACATTCGTAAGTTCGGCAAAATAGCCTTCATAGTTATTAAAGATATGAGCGGCTCTCTGCAATTATTTCTAGTTGCAGATAAAATGCCAGAATTAAAAGCGGAGAACAACCAGCTTGGTTTTGAGCAATTATCACTTCTTGATAATGGAGATTTCGTAGAAGCAACCGGTCATGTTATAAAAACCCAGACTGATGAAATATCCATCGAGGTCAATAAGTTGCGACTATTAACCAAATCACTTCGACCTCTACCAACTACTCACGACGGTTTTACTAATAAAGAAGAACGATTACGGCGTCGCTACATTGATATGAGCGTAAACCAAAACATACGCGACCGTTTTGTCCGCCGAAGTAACTTTTGGCAGGCTACCCGGCAATATCTTACTGATCATGATTTTATTGAAATCAATACCCCGGTACTGGAACATACTACCGGGGGTGCTGATGCAACCCCATTCATCACCCATATGGATGCGCTCGATCAGGATTTTTATTTACGTATCAGCCATGAACTACCATTAAAGAAATTGCTTGGTGGCGGTTATGAGAAAGTATTTGATATCGGTCCGCGTTTTAGAAACGAGAACTATTCAGATGAACATTTGCCCGAGCATATAGCCATGGAATGGTACTGGGCATATGCTGACTGGCAAGATGGCATGCGATTTATGACAGATATGTATCGCTATGTTATTGAAAAAGTATTTGGTAAACTCCAATTTAAAATCGGGTCGTTTAATGTTGACCTGAACAAAGACTGGGGACAACTGGATTACTCTGGAGCGATCCGTGAACATTACGGATTGGACATCCACACCTGTACTATAGAGGAAGTAAAAAAAGCGTTAACAGATCATAAACTTGAGGTTGAAAAGACTGAAAGTAAAGCAAGAGGAATTGATAAACTTTGGAAAAATATCAGAAAGGATATTGCTGGACCAATCTGGCTAATCAATTCACCAGTAATTATTAGCCCATTAGCAAAATCTAATCCCGATCTACCAGATTGTGTGCAGCGCTTCCAAGCAATTATTGCTGGTTCTGAACTTGGCAATGGTTTTTCAGAACTAAATAACCCCATAGACCAATTAAACCGTTTTATTGAACAACAACAATTGCGTAATGCCGGTGACCAGGAGGCCATGATGCTAGATATTGATTTTGTGGAAATGCTTGAATATGGCATGCCACCGGCCTGCGGTTGGGGTTATAGTGAGCGTGTCTTCTGGGTTTTTGAGGGAGTTACAGCTCGTGAGGGTGTGCCATTTCCACACCTCAGAAAAGAAATAGATGATATTACAAAAGCTATTTACCCTGAAATTCTGAAATCGATAGGGAATTAGTCATTAATGGTTAGTATAAGCGATGAGCAATTCCAGATATTGATTAATGAGGCGATAGCTACTCTTCCTAAGAATCACCTAAAGCGTCTGGAAAACGTCGCAATACTATATGAAAATGATCCTTCTCCCGAACAAAGGGTAAGATTAGCACTTCGCCGTGACCAAACATTATTTGGCTTATATGAAGGAGTTCCACTAATAAAACGCCAAGGAACTACCAAATTGTTACCAGATAAGATTACGATTTTTAAAAATCCGATTTGTTTATTTGTTAATACCTTACCCGAACTTAAAGAACAAATCCGTCACACCCTATGGCACGAGGTGGCTCACTATTATGGTCTTGACCATAACAAAAAAACCCGTATTTCTCCGGTGGTTGATCGCATTATCGGCGACCAGCAGGCCGCCTGCCACAAGCTTCGGGACCACCAGCTTGTAACAGTCGGCAATAAGATCTCCTTCTCGGCATCCAGGAAGCAGAAGGCGACCTGGTCGATTTCTGCGCGAGGTGCGGGCGGGCATCGCCTTCGACCAGCGTCACGGTCGCTTCCATTTGCGTCAGCCGGAAGGTTTCGCGCGCAAGGCGGGCCTTTTCGGGCAGGACTTCGAACGTGGTGAGGGCTGCCTGAACGCCTCACAGGCCAGCGCCAGCCACAGCGTCGAGTAGCCCGCGCTCGTGCCGATTTCGAGACAGGCTCCCTCGGGCCGCGCGCCGGCAGTGAGCATGCCCAGGAACCGGCCGGTGTCGGGCGGGATCTGGCGCAGCCGCTGCAGGCGCGGTGTATTGTCCGTGCGGTCCTGGGCGTCGATTTGCTCCAGGGTGTGCATGCGGTCCAGTATGGACTGCCGGATTGAAGTGCGGAACATGGTTGTGATCGCTCCTGGGTGAAGGGCGACTGATCGTAAAGATAGCCTGATATTCCTGTACGAGGCATTAGTATACGCCGGTCGGCGCAAGAGTCCATGAAGAGGCGGCGCTATTACCAGCACATGAATAAAAGAAGGCGAGCCAGGACTGGCTCGCCTCGATACGTGTCTGGCACAATGCCGATCACTCGGGAACGTCAGCAATACGAGAAACTGGCAGCCCAAGAAGAGGACATAAAC